>NVUQ01000018.1 GCA_002401955.1 Flavobacteriales bacterium
AAAAAAAAAAAAAAAAAAAAAGACGCTGATTACATACAGTTAATAAACACGAGCATTCTAGAACAATACCTAAACTATATTAAAACAGGTTTTAGCAAATCGTTGCAGTTCATAAAGAAAAAACGAAATAGTGCTAAAGTAGCATTTGGAAAATAAAAAAGATTGCGACATCTCGGACATTTTGATTAAAATCGATTTTACTCTACGGTAATCTCATCCAAAAACAACCAAGTATCATTACCATTACCTAAATGCCATGTTGGGCAAACGCCATAGTTTTTTGCACGAATTTTAATGAACCTGCTCTGAATTGAACCATTAAAACTTCTTTCAAATTCTTTGGTAAACGCACCATATTCATTATCTGGAAAATCATTTTTCACTTTACCAAGCTCTTTAAATGGTCCATTCTTATTCGAAGCCACCCAAAACTCAATTTCTGCGGGGTAAAATATCCAAGATTTAATGTCTTGTAAAGTGCCAACTGAAATTTTAGAGAAATTAGTCTGTTTTCCTAAATCAATAATTACCTCCACATCTTTACCGTAATAGCCCTGCCAAAAACCTGTTCTAAAATTGGCACTTCCTTTTAAATGATCTATTAATGCTTTGTCTCCTCCCGCATTATACTGGTTATCATATTCCGTTAAGATTTCAATAGACCTACCACCTATTATTTTTTTGTACTCTGCAGTTACTGTTTTGCTTCTTACATTGTCAAAGGCATAAGCCATTATGCTTGCTGATTTTGATATGTTAAATGGTCCTGAATATTTTATAAATTTCCCTAAATCAAAACAGTAATAAATCTCCCCCTCATTATTAAATATCTCAATATCAATCATTAAACTATCTTCAAAAGTTTGTGATGAACTTGTAAAATAAGGAACTGGAGTAATTTGTTCTTCCTCATTAATATAGGGAACAGGCATTTCTTGTACTCCCCATTCTTCATTTGGAGTTGATCCCATTTCGAATACTAACTCTCCTCCCTCCATAATTTGTTGGTGATACAAGACTGCTTTGTTCAACTCCTTTCCGTTGATGCTCGCACTTTGTATGTATTTGTTTTGATTAGAAACATTGTTCGCAACCACTTTAAACATTTTTCCGTTTTCTAAGTTGATTGTTACTTCATCAAACAATGGAGTTCCAATGGCGTAATAGTCTAAGCCCGGAGTTACCGAATAAAAGCCCATAGCACTTAACACATACCAGGCAGACATCTGACCGCAATCTTCATTACCTGATAATCCATCTGGTTGAGTGGTGTATTGTTCAGTTAATATTTGATGAACGCGTTCTTGGGTTTTATATGGTTTACCTACATAATTGTATAAATATGCCATGTGGTGGCTTGGTTCATTTCCGTGTGCATATTGCCCAATTAAACCTGTAATATCTGATTGGTGTCTACCAGTTAATTCCATTTCGGTGGCGAACAATTCATCCAATTTCTTTTCAAATTTTTCAGCACCATCATGCATGGCAATTAACCCTTTAATATCATGCGGAACAAACATGCTGTACTGCCAAGAGTTGGCTTCGGTAAAATTAAAATTCACTTCTGCCGGATCAAAACCACTACTCCACGCTCCATTCATTTTACTCTGCATAAATCCACTTTCTGCATTAAAAATGTTCTTATAATACTGCCCTCTTTGTATAAATTCATAATGCACCTCTTTTAATTCCATGGATTTCGCCATTTGAGCAATACACCAATCATCATAAGCATATTCTAAAGTCTTAGATACTGATTCTGATTCATCTCCAGCCGGAATGTATCCTTTGGTTTTGTAGGACGCTAACCCCAACTTATCCATTCTAGCACTATGCAACATAGCTTCTAAAGCCAAATCATCATCATAATCTTTAATGCCTTTTGCATAGGCATCGGTAATTACTGGAATCGAATGATAGCCTATCATACATCCAGTATAATTACCCGCTAATTCCCAAACAGGCAGTTGTCCACCGTATTGGTATTGTTTAAGAAACGTTCTAATAAACTCATTCGTTTTCTTTTGCTCTATAATCGTGAACAAAGGATGGGTAGCCCTAAAAGTATCCCATAAAGAGAAAACCGTATAGACTGGTCCATCATCTGATTGGTGGACTTTTAAATCTGTCCCTCTATATTTTCCATCCACATCGCTAAACACATTGGGAGCGATCATGCTGTGGTATAAAGCGGTATAAAATATTTCTTGCTTTTCTACTGAACCACCTTTAACATTAATTTTATCCAATGCTTTTGTCCAAGTAGTTTTAGCATCAGATAAATACTTTTCAAAATCCCAATGCGGTGCCTCTGCTTCTAAATTTTTTCGAGCTCCCTCTATGCTGACAGCTGAAATTCCGACTTTGAGCATTATTTTTTGACCTTCTTTCACTATGAATCTCAAACCAGCTTTTTTCAATCTCCCATTTTGTCCGTATACTTTCCCCCAAAACAAATCTGTAGACAATGAATCACCAAATTCAAATTCAACATTAGACTGGATTACAAAATAAACATGTTGTTCTTCAGCCCAAGCTTTTGAAATTCTATGCCCAACAATTTCTTTATTATTGACTACATTAATGTTAAAGTCCAACAACCTATCCCGATGAGTTAAATCCAAAATAATGTTACTCGTATCTGCTCTATTAAACGTGTACTCATGTATCCCAACCCTTTCTGTTGCAGTTAATCGAACATCTATATCATGTTCTTCCAGTTTCACTTCATAATACCCTGGACTGGCTTTTTCTGTTTCTTTTTTGAACCAAGAAGAGTAACCATTTTCAGTTCCTGTTTTATAACCATTGTCAAATTGAACTTTTCCTTGCGTTGGCATTAACAATACATCACCATAATCGCCAACTCCTGTTCCACTTAGGTGAGTGTGACTAAATCCATAAATAATAGAATCGGTATTGTGATATCCCGAACAACCATCCCAACCTTCTAATCGGGTATCAGGGCTCAATTGCACCATCCCGAAAGGCAAAGTTGCACCTGGATAAGTATGTCCATGTCCGCCCGTTCCAATAAAAGGGTTTACTTTTTCATAAGCATCCACCGTTGCTAATTGTTCTTTATCTGAACCACAACCAAATACTAATAACGCACTTAATGTTAGAAATAAAAACTGTCTCATAAAACACTTACTTTTTTACTGAAGAAGAAGATGTATGCGTAACATAAAATGGCTGAAATAAAAGCTACTTTAAAATTAGCTTCAACAGAAAGGTATCCGAATAATAATGGGACAAATGCCCCTCCAACAATGGCGGTACATAGTAATCCAGAACCTTGTGGTTTTAAATCTCCTAAGCCTTCAATTGCCAAACTAAAGATAGTTGGGAACATAATTGAATTAAATAATCCAACAGCTAATACAGCCCACAATGCAATTAAACCAGATGTTGACATCGAAATGACTATTAATAAAATTGCAGCCATAGAAAATAAGCTTAATACTTTTTGAGGCTGATAAACTTTTGTTAAATAGGACCCTATAAATCTTCCAACCATAGCTCCTCCCCAATAAAGCACATTAAAACTTCCTACAATACCTTTATCATCAACCATCGACAAATCATCACCATGAAACAATGAAGCAATGCTACTCATAAAGCCATTGTTTCGAATTACATCAGCCAACTCCATATCTAAAAAATAATTTACTAAGAAACTACCAATGGCTACTTCAGCTCCAACATAAAAGAATATTCCAACTGCTCCCAAACGCAATCGTGTATGCTTTAGTGCTTGTCCATAATTTGATTTAATTGCAGTATTTAATAACTGAGGAAGCTTGGATTTAAAAACAACTGCTGCTAACACCAATAAGGAAATTGCCAAAATTAAAAATGGCATTTGAACAGCAGCAGCTTCTGCTGAAAAATAAATTTCTTTAGCAGTATCACCCAAAACCTTAATCTCATCAGAAGATTTTATATCATCACTTAATATAAAAATAGCTCCTAAAATAGGAGCGATAGTCGTTCCCAATGAATTAAATGCTTGTGCTAAATTCAAACGACTAGATGCTGTTTTCTCATCACCTAATGCTGCTACATATGGATTTGCTGCAACTTGTAAAATAACCATCCCTGCCGCTAATATAAAATAACCCAACATAAACAATGAAAATAGTCGCATTGATGCAGCAGGTAAAAACAACAAACTCCCCAAGCCCATAATGCCTAAACCAAGCATAATTCCTTTTTTATAGCCTATCTTATGAAGTAAATTACCAGCAGGAATAGAAAGTAAACCATAAGCTCCAAAAAATGCAAATTGAACTAATACAGCTTGAGTATTATCAATCTCAAAAATTTCCTTTAATCTGGGGATGAGCGAATCCACCAAAACGGTAATAAACCCCCACATAAAAAAAAGGGAGGTAATAACGATAAATGCTCTTTTATATCCTTGCTGATTGGTCATTTGATGAATTATTTGTTCGCTAATTTACCATTTTATAAAACGATTTAGTAAACATATAAAAAGTTTATTTCAATGAAGAAAATTGAATCCTTAATTGGAAAATAAGTTCGAAAATTAGCTTTACCAGAAGGTTTTGAAAAGTAACCTAAAAAGGTTATTTGCTATAAAAAACCTTTTAAGAAAAAAACTGGAACCCTACAAAAAAAACAACTTATTGGCGAAAAACTATACCTAAAACTGAGGCTGAAAAGCATTTTTAATGTGTTTTATTTCTTCTTGATTAGAATTAAAAACTATAGCAACTACATCAAACCTACATTCTAAATCTATCTCTTTTTGTTGGATATAAAAATCTGCACCATTAATTAAGTGCTGTTGCTTTTTTATTGTAACAGCTTCTTCAGGGTTTCCAAAAAAGGCAGTACTACGTGTTTTTACTTCTATAAAAACAATCTCTTCAGCATCAAATGCAATAATATCTATTTCAAATTTTCGCTCTCTCCAATTGGTCGTAATAATTTTATACCCTAATTTTTTAAGATACACTTCTGCCAGCTTCTCCCCTTTTTCTCCTAATTGATTGTGTTCTGCCATATTTGTATCAACAATATGTGTAAAAGTATTTATTTTTTTAAAAGCATTTTTTCTTCAATCAGTCTGATTATTAGTAATCTTGTTCTCCTTAAATTAACTATTATGAATTTTTTAAAATCATTTACCCTTACCCTTTGCCTAATTATTACCACAGTTATAATGGCTCAAAGTTTTGAAGGAACTATTGAGTTTACTAAGAAAAACTACTTTGACGAGACCAAATACATCTACTACATTACCACAAAAAAAGTAAGAATTGATGAACTTAAAAAAGATGGGGAAATCAGTGGCACCATGTTTATCGATTTAAAATCGAAAAAAGTAACAGCTATCAATCATGATAGAAAATTACACATGAACATAGAATCAAAACCAAGTGTTAAAGATTTAAGTAATTCCGAAATCTTTAAAACAACTGAAAAGAAAAATATTCTTGGGTACAACTGTGTTAAGTGGACAGTAAGTAATCCTGATTTTAAATCGAAAGCAACCTATTGGGTAATAGAAAAAGGCAATTATTTTTTCTTTAAAGATCTTTTAACAGCACTTAACAGAAAAGATAAAGAAGCTTTATACTTTATGCAAATACCTGAAAACGCTGGGTTTTTTCCGATTATTGGTGAAGAAAAAGGATTTGATGGGAAACTTAAATCAAAGTTAGAAACTACCAAAATGACTAGACAAAAAATTAACCCTAACAAATTTAAAATACCTGCTGGTTATCAAGAGTTTAAAATGTAACCCTGTTGCTACGTTTAAGGATAATTTTCAAATTTCAAACTACAGTTCTCTCCAATATTTACAATTGCTTTTCTTCCCATAATTAAAGCTCTATTATCATCTATATGCCCTGCTGGGAAATTAAAACAGACAGGATAATCGTATCCTTTTATTGCATCAGTAATAATTTCAATAGCTGTTTTCCCATAAGGAATTGTATTGTCATTCATATCTGACATTCCTCCAACAATTAATCCTGCCAACCCATCAAGCATTCCTGCCCTTTTCAAATTCATCATCATTCTATCAACATGATAGAGGTACTCATCCAAATCTTCAATAAATAATATTTTATCCTTCGTATTAATTTGAGAATTAGTTCCCATCAAACTATAAATAATAGATAAATTTCCCCCAACAATTTCTCCTTCTAAAATTCCATTTCTATTCTTTTGATGAGCATCAAACTTATAAATCAAGCTTTCACCAAACAATGCTTTTTTCAAACTTTCTAAACTCTCTTTTGTATTTGATGCGAAATTAATAGGCATTGTTGCGTGCAAAGTCTGCATATTAAAATTCTGATTAATATGATTATGCAAGACTGTTACATCACTATAACCAACTAACCATTTGGGGTTTTGTTTAAAAATAGAAAAATCGATTTCATCAATAAGTTTAACTGTTCCGTAACCACCTCTTGCACAAAAAATAGCTTTAATACTTTCATCATCTAAAGCTTTCTGTAAATCTGAAGTCCGCTGTTCAGTAGTACCAGAAAACTGATCTTCTTCATTAAACAAATTAGCCCCCACAACAACATCCAAACCCCAACCCTCAAGAACATTAACTGCTGGTACTATTTCTGATTCAGAAATCTTACGAGCAGTAGAAAGAATCACTACTTTATCGCCTTGTTTTAAATTGGATGGTTTTTGCATTTTTTAATCTTTATAAAATGTAACTTTGCACCGAATTTTCTCGGTGACGGATTGGCAATTATTGAGAAACGAAAATAACAAATTGAGCTGACATTTAAATGAAAGAAGCTAAAAGACATACAATCACAGCAGCACTACCTTACGCAAATGGTCCTTTACACTTAGGCCACATTGCTGGATGTTATTTGCCTGCCGATATTTATTCGAGATATTTAAAAGGAAAAGGAAAGGATGTACTTTTTGTTTGTGGTTCTGATGAACATGGAGCTGCAATAACACTAAGAGCAAAAAAAGAGGATACAACTCCTCAGGAAATTGTAGATAAAAATCATGCAATTATCGAAAAAGCTTTTAACGATTTTGGAATTGAGTTTGATATTTACCACAGAACTTCTTCAGAAATCCACCACGAAACGGCAAGTGAATTTTTTAAAGATATGCACCAAAAAGGTGCTTTTATTGAGAAAACTACTGAGCAATTTTACGATGAAGAAAATAAGCAGTTTTTAGCCGATAGATACATTGTTGGAACCTGTCCTACATGTTCTTTTGATGGTGCTTTTGGTGATCAATGTGAGAAATGTGGATCAACTTTAAGTCCTACCGAATTAATAAACCCTACTTCTACAATTAGTGGAAATGTTCCTATTTTAAAAGAAACAACACATTGGTTTTTACCCATGAACGACCACGAAAAATGGTTAAAAGAATGGATAGAAACAGGAAAATTAGATGGGGTTCAACAACACGATGCTTCTACTTGGAGAAAACAAGTTATCGGACAATGCAAATCATGGATAGATAACGGTTTATTACCAAGGTCAATTACCAGAGATTTAGATTGGGGAATAAAAGTTCCTGTTAAAGGTGGTGAAGGAAAAGTATTATACGTTTGGTTTGATGCTCCTATTGGATATATTTCTGCTTCTAAACAATGGGCAAAAGACAACAATAAAAACTGGGAAGATTACTGGAAAAATGACGATACTGAATTGGTTCATTTTATAGGAAAAGACAACATCGTTTTTCACGCAATTATTTTTCCAATTATTTTAAAATCTCACGGAGATTATATTTTACCAACGAACGTACCAGCTAATGAATTTTTAAATTTAGAAGGGGATAAGATTTCTACATCACGAAACTGGGCGGTTTGGCTACACGAATATTTAGAAGATTTTCCGAACAAAGAGGATGAATTACGTTATGTACTAACCTCTATTGCTCCAGAAACAAAAGACAGTGAGTTTACATGGAAAGATTACCAAACAAGAGTAAATAGTGAGTTAGTTGCCATTTTCGGGAATTTTGTAAACCGTTCTGTTGTTTTAACTCACAAATATTACAATGGTAAAGTTCCTGCTCAAGGATCTTTAACAGATTACGACAAAGAAGTTTTAGCCGCAATTGAATCGACCAAACTTAAAGTTGATGAATTATTAGCTTCTTATAAATTTAGAGATGCCCAAACTGAAGCCATGACTTTGGCTCGTTTAGGGAACAAATATTTAGCCGATACTGAACCTTGGAAACTAATTAAAACAGATGAAGAAAGAGTAAAAACTATTATGAACATTGCTTTGCAATTAAGTAATGCTTTAAGCGAAATTTTTATTCCTTTTTTACCAAATACAAGTCAAAAATTAAAATCAATGCTAAATAGCAATGGCTTAACTATTTTACCAGAAAATCATGAAATTAACAAAGCAGAATTATTGTATCAAAAGATAGAAGATGCTGCTATTGAAACTCAAATAGAAAAATTAAAAGCTACAGCTGTTAATCAATCAAACCCAAAAGCAAAACCAATGAAAGACGAAATTACTTTTGATGAATTTACTAAAATGGACATTAGAATTAGCACCATTTTAACTGCCGAAAAACACCCTGATGCTGATAAATTATTAAAAATGACTGTTGATACTGGGATTGATGAAAGAACCATCGTTTCTGGTATTGCTGAACACTACAAACCTGAAGATGTAATTGGAAAACAAGTTTCTGTTTTAATTAACTTAGCACCAAGAAAAATTAGAGGAATAGAATCTCAAGGAATGATTTTGATGGCAGAAAACAATGCAGGAGACTTGGCTTTTGTTGCCCCTGAAAAAGTAATTGACAACGGTGGAGAGGTAAGGTAACATGAGAATTGCTAATACCATAATAGGAGGGTTTATCACTATAGTTTTACTATTTGGTGTCTTATTTAAAATGATGCACTGGCCAGGTTCGGGCCCTATGATCGTATTAAGTGCAAGCTTATTAACTCTCTTTGTTTACCTCGCGGCAGCCCAAAACATAATAAACTTTAAGAATAAGGTTTTGCCTACAATTTGTAACGGCATATTGGCGTTCACTAGCTCAATCTTAATCGTTGGATTTTTATTTAAAATTATGCATTGGCCAGGTTCAGGCCTTATGATTGTCGTTGGAATAACTCTTTCTTCTTTTGCTCTCTTGCTTTTTATCGCTTCTTTAATTGCTTCTAAGGAAACACTTAAATTAAGATCAGGCACCTTGTTTTCAGTTATGGCATTTGGTATTTTGGCATTCGGAGTATCTGTTCAGGGTCCGTCCTACAGTATTTTAACCCGGATTGTTAATAATAATCAAAAAGCGGAATCTATTATACTCAATTCTCTTATTGAATCAGACCTTCATTTAGTTCATTCCCCCCATGCTAAGCCCTACCATGAAGCATTATTTGAATTACATGATCACATTAAAAATTTAAAATCCAAGTTATATGAAGCTACAGATGGACTCCCTCAAGAAGTAGCTGATACTATATCATTAGAAAACATTTGGAGCAAAGACAACTATGATGTGCCGACACAAATTATGGGGCTAGCAGACCCCGTATCCCCTAAAAAGGTAGAAGGACTCGAAGAGTATAGCGGCATAACATTAAGGGGAAAAATAAAGGATTTTAATAAGAAAATGATGGTTCTTGATTCAAGCTTTGACCCTATTAAAACGAATGAAGAATATACTATTGACGGAAATATTGACTCTTGGGAAACAGCTACTTTTTACCATATGCCTTTAGCTCAAGTTATCTTAACATTAAATCTAATAAATTCTGAAGCTCTTTCTAAGAGTAATTATCATGTAACTAAAAACTACCCTCCCAAAGAAATTAAAAACAATAAATCCGAAGAATAACCAATGAAGATTATTGATAAAATAAATAAAGAACTTAAAAGCGATAAAATATTTTATTCGTTTGAATATTTCCCGCCTAAAACAGAAACGGGCAAACAAAATCTGTACTTCAAACTGGAGAAAATGGGCAAATTGGAACCCCTATTTATTGACGTTACTTGGGGTGCAGGAGGTAGCACCTCTGATTTAACCATGGAAATATGTTCGAACACTCAGAACATTTTGAGTTTAGAATCTCAAATGCATTTAACATGCACCAATATTGACGAAGATGTTTTAAAACAAACCCTAGAAACAGCCAAAGAAAATAACATCCGTAATATTTTAGCCTTAAGAGGCGATCCTTCAATAGGAAGCGATCATTGGGAAGCTAGTGATCAAAATTTTAAATACGCCATTGATCTGGTAAAATACATCAGAAAAAACTATGGTGATTATTTCGGAATAAGTGTAGCAGGATATCCCGAAGGGCATCCTCAGGGCGATTATAAATCTGACCTCAACTTTTTAAAACAAAAGGTAGATGCAGGTGCTGATTTTGTGATTACACAATTATTTTATGATGTTGATTTGTTTTTAAAATTTCATGATGACTGCAGAGCCATAGGCATTAATTGCCCCATTTTACCTGGAATCCTCCCCATCGTAAACTATGACAACTTTAAAAAACTGACTGAATTTTGTAAAATAAAAATTCCTGAATATATTTTAGCTGATTTAGAACCGATAAAAAATGACGACAAAAAAGTAGCGGAATACGGCATTCAATTGTCCATTAAAATGTGTCAAAAATTAATTGACAACAACATCAATTATCTTCACCTATACACTCTTAACAGAGAAAGCAGTTGTGTTAAAATTATTGAAGGCTTGGATTTAACCAAAGATTTACATGAAAAAAGAGCTTTCCCATGGAAACCACGAATAGGAAGCGATGAAAATGTGCGGCCTATTTTCTGGAACAACACCATAGAGTATTACCTACAAAGAACTTCCGACTGGGAGAAATTTCCAAATGGCAGGTGGGGAAGCATACATGAATCGCAATACGGAGAAATTCAAGACTATCACCTTTTTAGCATTAGTTTAGGGAGTGTTGAGAACAAAAGAGCCATGTGGGGAGAGGTTAAAAGTTTAACCGATGTTGCTCAGGTTTTTATTGATTTTTTAAATTTTAACATCAAATACATTCCTTGGTGCGATAACCTAGCAAATGAAACATCGGTAATCAATAACAAATTGGTTGAGCTTAACAAAAAGGGCTATTTTACCATTAACAGTCAGCCAAATGTAAATGGAATGCCTTCCAATCATCCTGATGGATGGGGAGGATCTAATGGTTACTTGTATCAAAAAGCCTACCTTGAATTATTTGCTTCAAAAGATAGGTTAGATGACATTTTATCGGGAATTGATACCGAAAGATTTTCCTATTGTGCGGTAAATAAAAAAGGAGACATCATTACCAATTGTGAGGGAGCTACCATTGCTGTTACTTGGGGGATTTTTCCAAATACAGAAATCATCCAACCCACCATTGTAGATTATGAGAGTTTTTTAATCTGGAAAGAAGATGCTTTTAACCTTTGGTTAACAGAATGGGCAACCATCTATGATAAAAAATCGCCATCACACAAACTCATACAAGAAATACACGACAACTTTTACTTGGTTTTCTTTGTTGACAACCATTACATTGATGGTGATATTTTTGACTTATTTTAAAAATAGCTTTTTATCCATTAACAATCTAAAAAAAACATGAACGAAAAGAAAAGCAACAACAAAGGTGAAAAACCGAAAAGGAAAGCTGGAACTTACAAAAAAGCTCCTTTAAGAAAGCCCAACTTTAAGAAACCCAATACTCCTAAAAATAATCCGCACACCAAAGCAGATGATGGAAAAATACGCTTAAACAAATTTTTAGCTCAAGCTGGTATTGCATCTCGTAGAGAAGCAGATGTTTTAATTAGCACAGGAGTTGTTACCGTTAATGGTAAAATAATTACCGAAATGGGGTTTAAAGTTTCTCCTGAAGATAAAGTAACCTACGGTGGTGAAAGTATTAAAAGTGAAAAGAAAGTTTACTTGTTAATGAACAAGCCTAAAGATTTTATCACTACTGCGGATGATCCTTTTGGAAGAAGAACAGTTTTACAATTACTAGGTAAATTAAAACAACGCGTTTACCCAGTTGGGAGATTAGACAGGGCTACAACAGGTGTTTTAATGCTAACCAACGATGGTGATTTAACCAAAAAATTAACTCACCCTAAATTTGGAGTTAAGAAAATATACAACGTTCATTTAGATAAAAATGTAACTTCTACTCACTTGGAGCATTTATGTGATGGTTTTGAGTTAGAAGATGGATTTACCAAAGCTGATGTTGCTGCTTATGTAACTTCGAATG
Organism: Flavobacteriales bacterium; assembly: GCA_002401955.1. Classification (GTDB taxonomy): domain Bacteria; phylum Bacteroidota; class Bacteroidia; order Flavobacteriales_E; family Vicingaceae. Next base: position 12,275 of record NVUQ01000018.1, read on the forward strand.
GGGATAAAAAAAATCAAATAGGTATTGAATTACATTCTGGTAAAAACAGAATTATTAGAAGAATGTTTGAGCATTTAGGCTACAATGTAGTTAAGCTTGATAGAGTCTATTTTGCTGGACTAACAAAAAAAGATATGGCTCGTGGTCAATGGCGTTTCTTATCTGATAAAGAAGTTGGTTTATTAAAAATGAATCAATCATAAAACCAATAATCTATGTTACTGAGCGATCTCAAAGAGGAAATTATGCAAGACAATAAAATGGTAAATTATATTAAAGCTGTTTTAGAAAACATGCCAAATTCTTGGCTAAATCTAACAACTCATCGTTTAGATATTTATGATGAATCATTAGCTAAAACTCAATTTTTAGAGCAATTTGAGGACTTATTTAACAACAACAATTCTGAAGCATCGGCATTAAGCGAATTACCTACTGCTTATGATTATATCAGATTAGGACATCCTTTATCCTGTTTGCTAGAATGGACAATTGCCAACTTAAATAACACCAACCCCGAAAATGTAATTAGTTTTTCATCTAAAACAATTCCTGTTTTAGCTATCCTTAGAAAAAACTTATTAACCAATAAAAACACCCAAATTTTATATACCGATAACTTACCTAGTTGTTTTGATGCTGAAGTAGTAAGAAATATTTATGGCTACAAGTTTGAATTAAAGAAAGTTGAAAGTGTTAATGAAATTTCTGATTTTAATGGTAGTAGCATTTTCTTTTCACAACAAGAGAATATTTACGACTTTAAAATTGCTTCAACTATTGATTTCATTGTAAATACCAACAACCAATTGGGAAGTATTTTATTGGCAAATGGTAATGAAGAGTATATCTCAGAAATTCAGCATGTAAGAAGAAGAGAAACCATTGCAATGACTCCTGCCAATACCCTTATTGCATTAAAACAACTAACTGGAGAATCTTCTAATACTCAATACAACACAGCATCAGACAAAGAAAGTGTATTAAACTCCATAAAAACAATTACTGAAGCAAATACTAAAGCAGTAGTTGGTTCTAGCGGATTATCTATACAATATGCTATTGTAATGGGATTAGTTCATGATGCAAATGAAAATCACAAAGGAAAAACCATCAAAATTATTGTTCCTCCAAACTGTTATGGTGGTACAAACGACCAAGCTAGACGTATTGCTGCTTGTCTTGACAATGTAGAAGTAATGGATTTGCCCGTTGATGGTGGTAATGATATGGTAAATAGCATTGACACTGTTTTAGAACAAATTGCTAACGAAAATGCAGTTCCTTATATCATTGCTGAAATTCCAACAAACCCTAGAGTTGAAGTTCCTGATTTAATAAAATTAAGAGATGTGCTTAGTGCAACTCGTAAAACTAAGTCAGGTGAAACTGCTATTGACCCCGTATTTATATTGGACCAAACATTTTGTCCAAACGTTCACTTTTTAGGTGAAAATGAGATTCTTTCTTCTGTAAGAACGATAGCTTATGTAAGTGGTTCAAAATTCCCTAGTGGTGGTAAATGTACTGCAGGTTATGCTACAGCGAATAAAAAAGCTGAAGGTTTAATGGATAAAATAGATTTGCATCTAAACCTTTGTGATAATGAAGCTACTGATTTACAGTATGAAATATTAGCCAAACAAATGCCTTCAATGATTCAAAGAATTGAAGATGCTTACAAATACACTCGTGAATTTGTAAACTTCATTAACGAAACTTTACCTGAAGCAAAAATTAATTTTGTTTCGGAAGAACTAGCCGAACAAGGGTTTACTCCTTCGGTATTTTCTTTAGACCTACCTACAAAAGGAAACACTGATGAAGAAAGAGAAACTTACAAAAGAGACTTAAATCTAAAGTTAATCAACTTAATGATTAATGAGATTCCAAATGAAAGCAAGTACTGTGTGAGCTATGGTCAGTTAAAAGGTTGTTATTGGACTATACCCGCTACATCAACTCAAGGAACTACTAAAGAAGGCGATAAAGATTATATTGCCCGTGTAGCCCTTTCTGCCAATATGGATTTAGAATTGCATAAAAAAGTCTTTTTAGATTTTGTTGAGGGGATATAAATTTAAATAATAAAAGCCTGAGTCATATGATTCAGGCTTTTTCTTAGTAGACCGAAGCATTAGATTATCAAAGCAGTATATTGATAACTTCCTAGCCATCTGGAATTTTTCACAACTCCACATCGTTCCTATCCCTAATCTTCAAGATTACTTATGGTCTCATCAAGCTGTTTAATTAAGGGTTTAAACTGTTTTTTTACTGCTCGCTTATTTAGATACAAGACTCCAATAGAAACCAATAAGACAAATCCCATTTTTGTTATCCACATCATAGTTGTTAATGGTAGCCCCATAAAAAACAAGATAGCAATAACAAAAGGTGGTAGAATATACCAGTATAAAATATTGTCCAACAAAATCATTTGCCTTTTTAGGTAGGAGCGTTGCTGAACAAGGTAATTTCTAAAACTTAAATCGAGATTAGCTGGTTTATGTTTTTTAACATTACGAAGCTTATAAACAACAAACAACGCCCAAGGAATAATTAGTAGTGAAGCTATTTTAGTTAGAACATAAGGAATAATTATTGCATAATATATCATCACAGATATAACAATAAAGGCGGCTATTATTTCTAAGCTATCTCTAGTTTTTATACTCTTATCAAATTTCTTCAATTTTTGATTCATTTCCATCAATAATTTTGACATTTCAAATTTCACCAACTCTTGTTGAGTTGCATTTTTCCAGATATTTTTTAATTCTTGGTCTAGCATAATTTTTAGGATTTAAAACAATTAAATAATTTAGTTCGTATTCGCTTCATTTTTACTGCAATATGATTTTCAGATAAGCCTGTAACCATAGATATTTCTTTATAAGACATATCCTCCAAGAATAACATTACGATAGACTTATCTGAATCATTTAGTTTTTTTATGCAATTATAAAGCATAGTAAGTCTAGATGAATTATCCTCATCCATATTAACTTCGAGGTTCTCGATATCAACATATTTTATATTTTTAAAAAGCTTTAATTTTTTTGTTCGTTTATGTGATTCTCTCAAACAATTATTTAATGCTATTCGATACATCCATGTACTGATTTTTGATTTTTCCTTAAACCCAGGAAGTGATTTCCAAATATTTATAAGCACTTCCTGATAAAGGTCTTGAGCATCTTCTTGGTTAGATGAATAAGCCAGACACAATCTGAACAAAGAATCTTTGTTTTTCTCAATAGCACTCAAAAATATTTTGTCGGTTTCTATCATTAATTTCCATTTTATTTGTTGCTGTCTATTAGGTTAGTTACACCAAAGAATAAAATATGACAACTAATTTCAATTAATTTTTCAACTATTGTTTATACATCTAATTTACAAACCCTTAGACAAAATACTTTTCACTCAACAACTAAAACCGAACTGCGAAAGACTAGTGTCTTATATTGATTATGTTACAAATTTCGTTATAGGAACCAGACAATCTCATTCTAAGCCTATGGTAAATCAAACTTCCTGTTGAAAAAGTTTATCTTGATTATTCTCCATAAATTTTAAACTCTGTTTATAATCGGATAGGATATTCCTTGGTAAAGATTTAACCCATTCAGGATTCTTATCCTTTCTTAACCAAGAATACACGGCTAAAGCATACCCCCATTCCATCTGGTTAAAATAACCTTTAGTTTGAGTTGCCCATCCACTATTCGACTGAGAGAAAGAGAAGCAGCTACTTGCACCAAACACACCTAATCCAAAAATGATAGGGAGCATGTCAGTCAAGTATTCATCGTTAACATCCATCTCTTTCTTACCCAATAACCAAACGTGCGATAGTTCGTGAGCAATTGTAGAAACTAAATGTACAGGGTTTTGTAGTACTTTTCTTTCAATTCCGACATCATACTTACTATCCTCGTTCTTCCCGACATACATTCCCCCTGTTGTTACCTCACCCTCAACTGCATTAACAGGAAAAAACCCTGTTCCTGTCTCAATTCTATTTTCCCCTTCATCATAAACCGTGTATATTATATCTTCTTCATCAAGAAACATTATGTAAGATACTATCTCTCCTAACTCATCAAGTGTTGCAGTCTCTTTATCGAAAGCATTCAACAGCTCTTTCATATTTGAATAAACAGCTACTTCGTGAAAGAACTCTTCTCCAAATTCCAACATCAACCATTGCATTGCATATTCAATCCATCCCCTCATCTCTTCATCAACAGGACACTTAACTTCTTTATTTTGGAATAGGTTAAACACTATTTTTATAGCTCCGAGTTAGCTTTATTCTTGTCGTAATAATTAAAGTAACAATCAATCCAACACCAATTAATCCATACATAACAGAACTAAACCCAAGATTAACAAAGGGTTTGTCGTAATAAAAAGAGATAAATATACCCGCCAAATATCTAAATATTGTAGCAGGAATAAACACCAAACTAAAAACTATTGCTAAGTACTTGGGGTTTGTTTTTTTAGTTACAATAGAGTTAAATACTGGTGCAATAAGCATCTCTGCGAAGCTTAATATTATTCCCGAAAAAATTAAAAGAATAACATAATTATCTGTATTATTTTCGGTCAATAGTAGAAGTATGGCAAATGAAATTGAGGCTATAATAAAACCAATGCCTATTTTGAGAATTCGATTAATGTAAAAGAACGACCAAATTATACATCCAATGATACCAAACGTTATTGCGAAACATGAATTAATAGAGTGTAAAAAAGGTGTGTATTTCGAAGAACCTACTTGTAATTCATAAACGCCTGTAATTCCAACTTCATATACACCCCAAAATATTCCAATAAGAACAGCAGCTATTATTACATACATCACATTTCTTCCAATATTATTCTCATTTGTTTCTTGATTTGAAATTTCTTTTTCCCTTATAAAAAAGGGAAACACAATTGAAACAAACATTAAAATCCCACTAACAATAAATCCTAATGCAAAATTTATACCTCCCAAATAACCCATAACCAAAACACCAATAAACGATCCTACATTAACAGAAGTGTACAATATTGTAAATCCAGCATCTAACAACTTTGTTTTGTTAAGATAAAGTTTCCCGAATTGTGCATTAAGGTTTGGTGAATAAAGACCACCTCCTAATGTGATTAATCCAATCCCTATATATATTCCGACACTCGAAGGTATACAAAGTGCAAAAGCTCCTACCCCCTGTAAAATACCACCAAGAATTATCGAGTTTTTATTTCCAATAAGCAAATCACCTAAAAAGCCACCCATCACCATAGAAAACAAAAGTGCTGTTGTGAACCACCCATAAATCATTAGAGCTTCCTTATGAGACATTCCAATTGATTCACTTATCATGTACAAAACAATCAATCCCCTCATACCGTAATAAGCTGCTCTTTCAATTGCTTTTGAAAGAGTGTATAATACTACTTCTCTAGTATGAACATCCTTAGTTTGTACTCGTTCTATTAATTTTCCTCCTTGATTTATAATATCATCCATTTTCTAAAGATACAAAGTCTTTTTTATTTGATAGATTTGAACATCTGCAAGATTTACGAAGCATAGTAGATGAATCCGTCAATATAATCTTAGATAATGCTTAAAAACTTCAACAATAACAATGGAAACAGAAAGGCAAAAAAAAAGACCCATCAGTAAAATAACTGATGAGTCTTTCTTAGTAGGACAAGCTGACCAATTATCTAACCGACTCGCATGGGACATTGCTGAGGTGGTATCAATGCATAGCCATACTATTGATTAGTATTTACCTTATCAGCTACTTTCTGCATTTCATTTTGAGCATATCTCATTACTTCCTTTATTTCATTATGATTTAAAGTCGTTAACATCTTTAAGGCTAAATCTTCATTACTAAGTTTTTCTTCAAATTCAATAATACAGCTGTATGTATGATTGGCCTTTAAACAATCACGCATTTTAGATATTATCTCATCATCCATAAATTTTTTCCACTCTTCAACGGTTAAATTATTACTTATCCTAACCTCATCCATAGAAGATGAATCTATATTTTTAGAAAGAGACATAATTTTTGGGTAAATAGTAAATCCAGCTGCTATTACAATTGCAAATACTATTAATCTTAAAAAGTATTTTGGCTTGTTTGTTATCGATTGCTTTACTTCAATTTTAGCCATTTTCCGAAAAATTTATTTTCTTACTGTATTTTCCCCAAGTAGTATCGTAAGACAGTCTTAAATAGTATTTTTTGAACAAGTCGAGTTCAGTTAAGTCGTAAGTAGTCGACTTCACCCCACCTAAAGAAACTTTGATATTCATTATATCACTTTCAATAGGTATGTCAACTGAAAAACCAGATTTCGTTGAATGACTTGAATGCTCTACTCCATCAATGAATATTTTTGTTTTAGTGTCAAATAAAAAATATTGACCTTCAAAACTAATATTGATAGCTCCTTTTACTTTTTTTACTGTCTCTTTAGGTTGTTCTAAAATTACTTCCTTAATAGGTTTTTCAACTACTTCTTTGTTTAAAATTTCCGATTTTAACGATTCAAATTCATTTTTTGTTATTGCTCCTTCATCCAAAAGCAATTTCAAGTTTTTTAGTTCTGTTATTTTATCCATGATTAATGATTAGTGTTAAGGTGAAAACTAATAGTATAAATACATCTAGTATTATAATTTTTTTAAGCTGTCTTTTAAAACTTAAAGGTTGTATCCAGTAATAAACTATAACAAAGGGTCTAAAGAGTAATTGAACTGTTAAAAAATACATCCATAAAATAGATTGTGGATTAAAAGTGTTTGCTGCCTCAAAGTTACCTTTTATACATTCAGACAAGCCTCTTGTCAAACCACAGGATTTACATTCTACTCCATTAATTAATTTGTATTGGCATGTCAACCCAATCCCGAATACTTGGAAAAGTATTAAACTTGCAATCCCGATGGCAATTAGTCCAAAAAAAAATATTGATAGCTTAATATAAGTACCACTCATCATAAAATGTTATTCCGCTATTTATTAAGATTATTGAAGCTTAAATTTTCTTAATAACTTTCATGTAGCCGTCACATGAATATTCATAATCCCAAGAAAACTCTAGCAATATCTTGGAATACTGTTTTACGTCAATTTTATGAATTTTCTTTTCTGAAGAATCACTAAGATTTGAAGATTCATGATTCCAAATCATTTTATCAGAGTAAATTCTAGCTTCCCCACCATGCTGTTTGTGCATATAAGTTTCAATATAAACAGAATCAATTCCTTTAACATCTATCTCTTTTTGGTCTATAGGGCCTTTATAACTAGAGTATTTAGGGCCTACGATTAAATTATCAACAGAATAATCAACCTCCTCATCTGACATCAGTTGGTATTGCTCTAATTCTTCGTCAGAAGGGCCAGAAGGTGCTCCATCACCTTTATCATAACCTTGTTCTTCGGCAGGTCTATTTTTAGGCTGACTTTCAGCCTCATTCAAAGCCTCTGCATACCTTTCTTCCTTTCGATGTATTGCTTCATCAAATCCAGCACAAAAACAATCTGATGCAACCATAATATTTCTACCAGATTCATAATTTACTTTTTCAACGTAAGTTTCGCAATTTCTTGAACCTCCTAATGTTAAGACCATTTTACCACTTGCATAACCTTCCTCATAGTATCCTACTGATTGAGAACAATCCAACAATTCAGCTACCTCTGAGTTTTCGTCACTAGAACCACTTGAAAACCAACTACTTTCCGTACTGTCAAGTAATGGTCCATTAAAAGGGTCTTTTACATATAAAAAGATACAAACAGCTACAATTACTAAAGCCGCATATGAAAAATTTCTATCTAATTGTGTAGCATCTGATTTATTAACTACCATTAATGCCATAACAATAGCAGCAATCGTTCCTCCAACTCCGCCCAATAATATTAAACAAGGAAGAAAGAGCATTATGAAAAGAGCAAAACAAGCAAGAACCAACGAAAAGATACTTTCAAAAGCATAGTTAAAGCCACCTCTTTTGGCGTTTATTCTATCAATTTCACCAAAAGAAAATAATTTATCCCCTATTGATATTTCATCTGGAGTCATTTCCGAAGGTGCATCAGAATACTTCTTTTTTATAAAGGGCTTCAAAAGTTTAATTTCCTCGTCACTTATGTCGTCAAAATCAAGATAAACAATCTTAGGTGCTTCTACCCTTGAGTTTTTAGAATTGTAAAACCCTTTTAAAATTACTTTTTTCCCCTTCTTTTTTTCTTCTTTTTCCAATTGTTGAGGTTCTTTTTTGGCTTCAACTTTTTCTTTAGGAATTGATTTATCTTCTAATATTTCTTTCTTAAGCGTTTCAAATTCTTCTTTGGATATCGCTTCTGATTTAAATAACTCTTGTAATTCTTGAAGCTTCTCTATTTTACTTTTCATAATATATTCTTTTTATTATCTATTGTTGATGCTTGTTCTACACACCTAATAGATTAGAAATATTAAAAGTCCTTTACTCTATAATGACTTCTATTGCAATAGTCTTTCCTTTTTCATCATGCAAATGATAAAAGCTACAAGATAACAACATTATCTCTTTTTTTTTAGACAAAGGGTCGTAATATTTTCCGTAGTAGAAAATTATTTTTCGATTCAAAACGATGAATTAAGACTTGATACGGTGTTTTATTGAAAGTTTCTTCATGAGCATCGATTTTTTTTGCATGGTTGGTTTGTATTTAATGTTAAAGGCAAATGTTTTTATTCATCCTGTCATATAAAAAAGAATAAGAGATTAAATATGAATTACGATAAACAACTACAAGATTATTATTCCAATAAAAAACAAAAAGGGTACTACACCACCACTGAGATTATGAAAATGACAGGAATTAATGAAAGAACCTTAAAGTATAGAATAAAAGAGGTGTAGCAAGGGATTCAGAAGGACAAAAAAAAAGAACCATTCATTACTGAATGGTTCTCCTTAGTAGCGGGGGCCAGACTCGAACTGACGACCTCCGGGTTATGAGCCCGATGAGCTACCAACTGCTCTACCCCGCGATATATTTTTAAAAGAACTTTTTTATCTTAAATCGGCTGCAAATGTAACTCTTTTTTCGCTCCTATGAGATATTACAGCAGTTTATTTAGATAATAAAGCACTATACATCTCTAAATAAATGATAATCAGATATTCAGCATATTAACTTACACAACCTTAATCGAGTAATAATAAGGCGTGTTCAAACAATATTGCGTTTCTTTGCACTTTAAAAAAAATAAAATAATGCATAAAGCAGGTTTTGTAAATATTATTGGCGCCCCTAATGTGGGTAAATCTACCTTAATGAATGTTTTGGTTGGTGAAAAATTATCAATTATCACATCTAAAGCTCAAACTACTCGTCATCGAATTTTAGGAATCGTAAATGATGATGATTACCAAATGGTTTTTTCTGATACTCCAGGAATTATTGATCCTGCATACAAAATGCACGAAGGAATGATGACTTTCGTAAACATGGCTATTTCTGATGCTGATGTATTATTGGTAATGGTTGAAGCTCAAGAAAAAGAGTTTAAAGACCCTAAAATTCTTGAAAAAGTTCAAAAAACTGATACTCCTGTTATTTTAATCATTAATAAGATTGATGAGATAGAACAAGAGTTTTTAGAAGAAAAAGTAAATTTTTGGAGCGAACAAGTTCCGAATGCTAAAGTATTCCCCGTTTCTGCCTTGCATAATTTTAATGTTGATCAGGTAGTAATGGAAATTAAAGCTGCACTTCCTGAGTCTCCACCCTTTTACGACAAAGATCAATTAACAGATAAACCAGAAAAGTTTTTTGTTTCAGAAATTATCAGAGAAAAAATTCTGATGAACTATAAAAAAGAAATTCCTTATTCGTGCGAGGTAGAAATTGAAGAGTTTAAAGAGGAAGAGAAAATCATTAGAATAAGAGCTGTAATAATGGTTATTAGAGATTCCCAAAAAGGAATTGTTATCGGACACCAAGGAAAACCTTTAAAAAAGGTAGGGACACAAGCACGTATTGACATGGAAAAATTCTTTGATAAGAAAGTATTTCTTGAACTCTACGTAAAAGTGAATAAAGATTGGAGAAATAACGAAACACAATTAAAACGATTTGGATACCTAAATAAATAGTTTTAGGTAATTTAGCCGCCTCTTATGGGAAATATAGTAGCAATAGTAGGAAGACCAAATGTTGGTAAATCAACCTTATTTAATAGGTTAACAGAATCGCGTAGCGCAATAGTTGATGAGGCTAGTGGTGTAACTCGTGATAGACATTATGGGAAAGTAGATTGGAATGGAATGGAATTCACCTTAATTGATACAGGTGGATACATTAAGGGTTCTGATGATGTTTTTGAAGACGAGATTAGAAAACAAGTTATAATTTCTATTGAAGAATGTGATTTAATCATTTTTGTAGCTGATGTTACTGCTGGAGTTACTGACCTTGATCAAACTGTAGCCAACCTTCTTAGAAAATCCAATAAAAAAGTTGTTTTCGTATCTAACAAAGTAGATAATCATGAACGAATTATAGATTCAAGTGCTTTTTACAGCTTAGGTATTGCGGATGAAATTTTTAATGTTTCATCTATTAACGGAAGTGGTACTGGTGATTTATTAGACGAAGTAGTCAACAATTTAGAGGTTATACCTGAAGACGAAAATGATGACGGAATACCGAGATTAGCAATTGTTGGTAGACCAAACGTTGGAAAATCATCTCTTTTAAACGCTTTAATTGGTGAAGAAAGAAATATTGTAACCAACATTTCTGGAACTACAAGAGATTCTATTACAACCCATTATAACGCTTACGGTTTTGATTTAAAATTAATTGATACTGCTGGAATTAGAAAGAAAGGAAAGGTAAACGAAGATATTGAGTTTTACTCAGTTATGCGTTCGGTAAGAGCAATTGAAAACTCAGATGTTTGTGTATTACTTATTGAAGCTTTAGATGGTATGATGGCTCAAGACATGAACATCTTCAACTTAGCTATCAAAAACAAAAAAGGTATTGTAATCTTAGTGAACAAATGGGATTTGGTTGACAAAGAAACAAATACAGCCAAAAAATTTGAAGAGTCTATTAAACAAAAAATTGCTCCTTTTACTGATGTACCAATCATTTTTACTTCAGTTCAAAACAAACAAAGAATACATAAAGCGTTAGAAGAGGTTGTTCAGGTTTATGAAAACAGAACAAGAAAAATTCCTACTTCTAAATTAAATGAAACAATGTTGGATATAATTAACAGAAACCCACCTCCAGCACTTAAAGGAAAATGGATAAAGATTAAATTTGTTACTCAGTTACCTACTCATGCACCCTCTTTTGCATTCTTTTGTAATTTACCACAATATGTTAAAGATCCTTACAAACGTTTCTTAGAAAATAAATTAAGAGAGAAATTCAATTTCTCTGGTGTTCCTATTCAAATATTTATGAGAAAAAAATAAATGGCAATGCCATTTATAATTAATGAGTATTTAACGCTTATTATTTATAAAACATAAAAGATCATGAAAAAAATAACCTATCTTGTTTTAACTGCTTCATTATTAACATCAACAACTCTTATTAGTCAAAACAATAGTGTTGCACAACCCGAACTAGATTCTGGAACTATTGAGCAACAGTTTGATTATATTATTACAAAATCTACAAGCTACAAAGAGTTTCAGTTAATTAGAAAATCTTCAATTTTAAAAATTAAAGCTCACACTTTAGATTCTTTAAAAAAGATTCAAAAAGATTTAGTAGCCGTTACTTCTTCTACTTCAAAAACTAAAGCCAATATCTCTCAATTAGAAACAGAAGTAACAACTTTAAAAAACGAAATTGAAACCATTTCAAAAGATGTAGATAGCATTTCCTTTTTGGGAGCTCCTTTAAGTAAAGCTAGTTACAATAGTGTTGTATGGTTAATTATTGGACTGTTACTTTTAGGTTTATTAATATTTGTTGGTTTGTACAAGAAATGTAACATCAGCACAGTAAGAGCTCAAAATGATTTAGAAAAAATAAACAACGAATTTGAAACGTTCAGAAAAAAAGCACTTACAAAAGAACAAGAGACCATGCGTAAACTACAAGATGAACTAAATAAAAATCATTCTTAATCTAGTTTGAATAGCACATTAAAAAAGCCATTAAGAAATTTCTTAATGGCTTTTTTAATGTGCTAAATTGTAATTGATTATTGAACTATTAATTTCTGAATTTGAACGTTATTATCAGCATTAAACTCTACAAAATAAATTCCTGCTGATAGTTTTCTTTCTTCATCTATTTTTAAAGTGTATTTACCTTGAGTAAATGATTGTCCGTTAATAACCTTTGTTACTTCTTGTCCTACAGCATTTCTTACTTTAATACTTAAGTTTTTAACATCTGTTACTAAGTTAAAAGAGATTTGAGCACTTGAGTTAGTTGGATTAGGATAAACACTAAAACTAGCAATGTTATTAAAATCATTTATTCCAACAGCAGCTCCTCCAATATTAACATCATCTAAATAAATGTCATTTCCTCCTCCAGAAGTAAATTTAAATTTAAATCTCACATTAGTAGAAGTTCCTATACTTGTTAAATCAATCGATTTCTGCGCCCATTGTGAAGCAGATGGAATAAATGACCCTGTATTATCTGGAGCTGTTGTCATTGTATTAGCAACTAAAGGAAGTTTTAAAGACCAAGTAGCTCCACAATCTATAGAAGTGTAAACAAACATCTTATCTGAAGACGCACTATTCTTTTTAGCGTAAGCTACTTTAAAAGTCATTGTTTTTACAGCAGATGTAGAGAGGTCAAAAGATGGGCTAACTAACTCATCAACCAAACCATCAGTACCTGTAAAAGTATTTCTAATTCTTACTGATCTAGATCCTGTAGCTGCAGCAGCATTGTTGTTCTCCCATGTAAATCCGCCACCACCAACATTATTTATCCACCAATCATTACTAAATTGAGTAGTGTTTTCAAATCCATCTACAACAGGTCCTGCATAAGCGGCAGTTAATGAACTTACAGTTATAATACTGTTTTTTGTAATGCTACCAGTACCAGCTGAAGTAGATGGGTTATTTGTTACGCTATAGACCCCTGGTGTATTGTATGTAATTGTAGGATTAGGTGATGGTGAAGTTGAAGGAGTTCCTCCTGTAAATGACCAATTCCAACCTGTTGGAGTAGCATTATAAGAATCATCAGTAAATGTTACCGAACTTCCTGCACAAATAAACTCTTTATCATAAGAAAAATCAGCAATTGGAACACAAATTGCAGGGTTATAGGGATTGTTTACTCCTGCTGCTGCTAAATTTGCTGGAGTGTTTAATTGATCTAAACCAGTTGAAACACTTAATGAGTTTAATGTAAACTCCATAGTTGTTTTCTGCCCGAGAGTAAACATGTTTTGGCAGGCATCATAACTCATATAGTTTTCTATTTGATCTACAACATTTGAGGAATATACAGAACTTCCTGTAGCATCATTAGCACATGTGTTTTGAGAAGTGGCACAACCATAAGTTGCAGTAATACTAGGAGGTGTATCACACACCCAATCCCCAGAATTTTGACAACTAGATCCACATGCACCCTCAAAGGTGTGTAAAAGTCCAAAACAGTGTCCCATTTCATGTGTTAAGGTTCTATCTGTTCTACTCACATAATTATTACCAATCACAATTCCATAGGTAGTATTTATTCCTGACCATGGAATTTGAGCATAACCTAAAATAATTCCTGGACTTCCATTAGGGTCAATTGAATTTACTACCCAGATGTTAAAATATTTTCTGCTATCCCAATAACTTACCGCTTTTACAGCATCTCTCGGTACACACGAAGTACTTAATGGTGAATCTGTACGAACAATACCTTCTGTACAGTTTCCATTAGGATCTTTATGAGCTAATCTAAACTCTATATTCATGCTCATAGCATAAGGAAGAAATTGAGCACGTGTATTACTTGCATCAGAATTCATACGCTGAAAATCTTCATTAAGAGTAAGTAATTGATCATCAATACTAGCTTTAGAACAATAGCCTGCCCCATTATCTGTAATACAATGAAAAACTACTGGGATGATGTAAGGACTAGTTTTGCTAACAGCCCCTGTCTGCGGGTTATTATTTATATAATCCTTTATTTGATTTCTAAAACTTGACTCTTGTTGAATTAATGCAGGATTATTTTGCTTCAATTGTTCTGCATTTTGAGTCGTGGCACACCAATTACCTATTCTATTTTGAGTTTGAGCAGTTGCATTCGATATAATAAAAATTGAAGCAACAGCTAAAAAAGTAAGTCTGATTTTTTTCATATGTTATTGAATTATTAATTTTTGTGTTTGAATAGTATTGTCAGCATTAAATTCTATAAAGTAAATTCCTGCTGATAGTTTTCTTTCTTCATCTATTTTTAAAGTATATTTTCCTTGAGAAAATGATTGTCCATCAATAACTCTGGTTACTTCTTGTCCAATAGCATTTCTTACTTTAATACTTAATTTATTTACCCCTTTAACTAGATTAAAAGAAATTTGAGCACTAGAATTTGTAGGGTTTGGAAACACATTAAAGCTACCGATACTACTAAAATCATTTATCCCCGTAGAACCTCCAATGTTAATGTCATCTAAATAAATATCATTACCTCCGCCAGAAGTAAATTTAAACTTAAACCTCACATTGGTAGATGAACCAATAGCTGTTAAATCTATCGTTCGTAAAACCCAGTCAGATGTTGATGGGGTAAACATACTTCCTTGATCAGGTGCTGTAGCTAATATTGTTTGTGTTAAAGGCAATTTCAACGCCCATGAACTACCACAGTCTGTAGAGTAATATACGAACATTTTATCAGTATTGGTAGAAGTTTTCTTTGCAAATGCTTGTTTAAAAGTCATTGTTTTTGTTGTAGTAGTAGATATATCAAAAGATGGACTAATCAACTCATCAACGAGACCATCAGTATTGGTAAACCAGTTTCTTATTCTTACTGATCTAGAACCAGTAGTTGATGCTGAACTATTATTTTCCCATGTAAACCCTCCGTCATTATTAATAATCCAATCATTACCAAACTGAGTAGTATTTTCAAAACCTTCTATTATTGGTCCAATATAATCGGCTGTTAGTGAGCTTACTGTAATGATACTCGTTTTTACTTCAGTATCGCTACCAGCAGTTGTTGATGGCTGATGTACTACACTATAAACTCCTGCTGTGTTATATGTAATAGCTGGATTAGCAGAACCCGAAGTGCTAGGTGTTCCTCCAGTAAAGATCCAGTTGTACCCAGTTGGGGTCGCATTATAAGAATCATCTGTAAAATTTACTATTCCTCCTTCGCATATGTATTCTTTATCAAAAGAAAAATCAGCTACAGGAATACAAGTTACAGGATTGTAAGGGTTAGCAACTCCTGTGGCAGATAAATTAGAGGAATTCGACAATTGAGCTAAACCCATTGAACTACTTGTTGAGTTTAAATAATATTCCATCACATCTCTTTGCCCTAGAGTAAACATATTTTGACAGTTATCATAACTCATGTAGTTTTCTATTTGATCTACAACATTTGATCCTGACCAAGGATCTGGCCCATTAGTATCATTAGAACATGAGTTTTGACTAGTATTACATCCTTGTGTTGAAGCTGTTACAGGAGGAGTATCACAAACTCGATCTCCTGAGTTAGAGCAGTTGTTTCCGCAACCACCTTCAAATGTATGTGACAAACCAAAACAATGTCCAACCTCATGTGTTAATGTACGATCACCACCTTGAACCTGATTCGCTTTCATTACAACCCCATAAGTAGAGTTAATACCACTGGTTGGAAATTGTGCATAACCAGCAACATAACCACCTGATGTAGATTCAATGTTATCAATTACCCAAATATTAAAATACTTTTTACTATTCCAATAACTTACTGCTTTAACATCATTTCTAGGAACAGGAAAATTACTTAAAGGATCTTCAATTCTCACAATCCCTTCTGTACAGTCTCCATTAGGGTCAATATGAGCTAATCTAAACTCTACGTCTGTAGCAGCTGCGAAAGGAGAAAAAATAGCTCTGGTACTAGATGCATCAGCATTTAAACGCTTAAAATCTTCATTCAAAGTTACTAATTGAGCCTCTATGTCTGCTTTTGAAACATAACCTTGGCCTCCATTATGTGTAATGTTATGAACTACAACTGGAATAATCCAAGGAGAGGCTTTTTTAGCAACGCCTGAAGTGTTGTTAATGTAATCAGTAATCTGTTGTTTTACATCCAGATCTTGTTGTATTAACGCTGGATTTTTTTTGTATAACTCTTCGGTTTGTTCCATTGTTACACACCAAGTGCTAGATTTTTCTGTTTGGGCATTCACTCCCAAAAAAAAGGCACTAGCAAAAGCTAATAATATCAATTTAGTAAATTTCATAGACTGTGGTTTAATCCTTACAAGATGAAGTGTTTTTATGAGAAAAAACACTTTTTCTTAATGCAGCTCAAATATAATCAATTTAGAACCGTTTTTTTTACATTATTCGATTAGCGGTCGTTTTAGAGCCATAAACGGTCATTAAACCTCTAGTTTGTTAAATCTCTAACTGAACAAAGAACATTTGTTAACAGTCCTTCTTCGGTCATAAATCTAAGTACCTGTTTTGCAGTAATATCAGGAGCAACTAAATCCCCCTCTTTTTTATAATCGATAAATCGATCAATATTAGAAAACTCTTCTTTTGCTGCCCCCCTAATTTTAACCTGCATATCGGTATCAATTATTCCTGGAGCCAAACTTAGCACCTTAATATTAGAACCATCAATTTTAAGTTCTTCTTTTAGTACCTGACTAAACATATCCATCCCTGCTTTGGTTGAGCAATATACATTCCATCCATCTATTGGGTTTCGCCCTGCACCAGAACTAATATTGAGCACTATTTTTTCTCCATCTAAGCTCCCATATTTAGCGATGAAGTTATTCGTTAAAATTGCTGGTGCTATTAAATTTAAACTGTAACAATCTATTATTTTTTGATTATCGATGTTTCCTACTCGTTTTACATCACCAACCACACCAGCATTATTTACCAATACAATTTTATCTGTTTTTTCTAATTCTGGAAAATCATAATTAAGAACCTCATCTAAGTTGCTCAAATCAATAGTTGTATGATGGTATCTTTCATGCTTAACAGAACAAGTTCTGGCTAAACCGTAAACAATATTAGTACTGTCTTTTAACAACAAGTCTGATAAAGACTTTCCTAAACCCTTACTAGATCCGGTTATAAAATAATAATTCATTCCTATTTTTTTTAGTTTAATGCTTTTGCTAAATCAGCAATTAAATCTTCAACATCTTCTACTCCAACACTTAACCTAATTAAAGTATCAATAACTCCTGTTTTTTCTCTTTCTTCTTTAGGGATTGCAGCATGAGTCATTGTTACTGGGTGACCAATTAAAGATTCTACCCCTCCTAAAGATTCTGCCAAAGCAAATATTTCTACTTTTTTAAGCACATTTAATGCATCATCTAATTTGTTTCCTACTAATGTAAAGGAAACCATTCCTCCAAAATCGTTCATTTGCTTTTTTGCGACATCATGGTTTGGATGATCTTCAAACCCTGGCCAATAAACTTTATCTACTTTAGGGTGAGTTTTTAAGAATTTGGCAACCTCAGCTCCATTTTCACAATGCCTTTGCACTCTTAGATGTAAAGTTTTAATTCCTCTCAATACTAAAAATGAATCTTGCGGACCGCAAACTGCACCACTACTGTTTTGTATTCTGTAAATTTCTTTAGCGATTTTCTCATCATTACAAATCAAAGCTCCCATAACTACATCTGAATGCCCTCCTAAGTATTTAGTAACTGAGTGCATTACTACATCTGCACCTAAATCTAATGGGTTTTGTAAATAAGGGGTAGCAAAAGTATTATCTACTGCTAACAAACAATCGTTTGCTTTAGCCACTTTACTAACTGCTTCAATATCAATAATATTCATCATTGGGTTGGTTGGTGTTTCTACCCAAATCATTTTTGTGTTTTCATTTATTTTAGCCTCAATTTCAGTAGTATCGTCCATTGAAACAAAATGAAATTTGATTCCATACTTCTCAAAAATTGTAGTAAAAATTCTGAAAGAACCTCCATATAAATCATTAGTAGAGATTACTTCATCGCCAGGGTTTAATATTTTAATTAAACAATCCATAGCAGCTAAACCAGAACCAAAACAAGCTCCAAATTTACCATTTTCTATAGCCGCTAAATTTTTCTCTAAGGCATGTCTTGTAGGGTTTAATGTTCTTGAATAGGCATACCCTTTATGATTTCCAACCCCATCTTGAACATAAGTAGATGTTTGATATATAGGAGTCATTATTGCACCTGTAGCAGAATCATACGCTAATCCTGCATGGATTACTTTGGTGCCAAATTTCATGTCTTTTTCGTTTTTCACAATCTTTATATTTTGAAAAACATAAAAGTAATTATTATCGTGGTACTTTGTAATTATTACTTTTAGGATTCCAATACCTTGGTGATAAATAAAAATTAAAAAGCCACCTTTTTATTTCTTCTTCGTCTGAGAGAAAACAAAATAAAAAAGAATGAAAAAACTATTGACTATTTTTTTGATTACTGTTACTTTATCAGCTCAAGCTCAGGTTAAAAAAGTTTTATTTTTGGGAAATAGCTACACTTATGTAAATGATCTTCCAACATTAATTAAAAATATTGCGTTGAGTTTTGGAGATACTATTTCTCACGATTCCAGTACTCCTGGAGGACATACCTACAGACTTCATAGTACCAATGGAACTAGTTTAGCTAAAATTCAAGCCCAAGATTGGGATCATGTTATTTTACAAGAACAGAGTCAAATTCCATCTTTAACGCCAGCTATTGTTGGCAACGATTACAGCGTACCTCATAGTGTTACGTTAAACAACCTTATTAAAGCAAATAACTCTTGTACCGAAACCGTTTTTTTTATGACTTGGGGCAGAGAAAATGGTGATGCTTCGTTTTGTGCACAACATCCACCTGTTTGCACTTATGCTGGCATGCAACAGGAATTAAGAAATACCTATATGTTTATGGCAGACAGCAATAAGGCAACCGTTTCTCCTGTAGGTGTAGCGTGGAAAACAATGAGAGACAGCTTTCCTTCTTTCCAATTATATAGTGCAGATGGAAGCCACCCTAGTTTACATGGAAGTTATTTAGCAGCTTGCGTTTTTTACTCAACACTCTACCAAAAATCGTCTATTGGATCTACCTCAGTTCCTGTTGGTATTGGTGCTGGTGATGCATTAACTATTCAAACTGTTGCCACAAATACGGTATTAGATAGTTTAGATCTATGGAGAATAGGGGCAAATTGGCCTACTGCAGATTTTAATTACACTGTAAACACCAGTAATGGAAATGTAGATTTTACAAGTACATCTGCCAATGATGTTACTTATGAGTGGAATTTTGGTGATGGAAATTCAAGCACATTAGAAAACCCAAGCCACACTTACGCTGGAAGTATCAATACCTATTCTGTTGAGTTAATTGTATATTCTACCGACAGTTGTTTTTCTGATACCATTACTCAAACTGTAAATATTGCTGCTACAGGAATTGAAAACATGAGCTACAAAAACAACCTAACTATTTACCCTAATCCTGCCAATAATTTTATTGAGATAAAAACTGATTTAAAGTACAATAGGATTTCAATTATTGATGTAACAGGAAAAACAGTTCAACGAATAAATTCTGAAGCTAAAATTGATGTAAGCAATTTAAAATCTGGCATTTACTTTATTAAAATCATTAATAAAGAAGGCTCAATAACTAACAAGTTTGTAAAACAATAAATAACGATTTGCACAACAAAGAACTGTGCTAAAATTCATCTATTTTCAATTTAAAGCTGGATTTACACTTCTGTACTTATTATCATAAAATAATTCTGATTTAGCTATTGCAAAAGCCTGTTTTAAAAGCTTATTGCAAACTGTATCAATGCTAACTTCTTATACCAATTTAATTTCAAAACACCCAACAATGGTTTTTGTATAATATCGATAGATAATCAAAGCCAAAGCTTTGGCTAATTCCTTAAACAAAAATATGTACTTTTAAATCGCCCTACCAAAACATAGATAGGTTGTTGGGAATCATTCCTAAAAACTATATAATGAAAAATATTCTCATAAAAAGTCTAACTCTTGTATCTTTTGTTGGCTTAATAATGGTCTTTATCAGCTATAAATCTGGTTTCTTTAGACAGAGAGATGCGCCTTTTTTACCTAGTAAAAGTAGTAACGTAATAAATATAATCGAAACAGACTCATTGAAGAGAAAAGACACCACTAAGGTTCAGTTAGAAATAGACTCCGCAGAATTAGAAAGAATCCGAATAATGAGCAGCTCTAAATCAATAATAATATTTGATCCCAAAGTAAATACAGATAGAAAATAAATGGACTTCCTAAATCTTATAAAGGCAAGTGGATTAAGTCTATTATTTTTAATATTGATTTTTGTTCCAATGGAAAAAATATTTCCTGCAAAAGCAAAACAAAAATTATTTAGACTTAACTGGTTTCTCGACTTTACTTTCTTCCTTGGCCAATACTTATTATGGAGTGGATTAGTTTTATGGGCTTTAAATATCTTTAACAATTCTTTGACTAGTGTAATCCCCAATAGTTTTCAAACACTTATTCAATCGCAACCTATTATTTTACAATCATTTGAAGCACTAATATTTAGTGATCTTTTAATTTACTGGGGGCATAGATTACAGCATAAAGTCGATTTTTTATGGCGTTTTCACAAGGTTCATCATAGCGTTGAGCATTTAGACTGGTTAGCAGCTCATAGAGAACATCCTATTGACTCAATATATACAATAGGATTAATTAACCTCCCTGCATTTATTATGGGGTTTCCTCTGGAAACAATTGCGGGCGTAATAGCTTTTCGAGGGATTTGGGCTATTTACATTCATTCAAATGTTAGATTACCAATTGGCCCAATAAAAATGTTAATTGGGGCACCTGAATTGCATCATTGGCACCACAGCCTCGAAAGAGATACGGGAAATTATGCTAACATCTCACCAATTATGGATCTAATCTTTAGAACTTATGTATGTCCTAATAAGGAACCAGAAAAATTTGGTATAAAAGAAAAAGTGCCAAAAAATTATTTAGGTCAAATGGTAGAACCTTTATTACCAAATGGAACTTTGGAAAAAATATCAAAAAGAAGGAAAAACGAAAGCCCAACATCATCTATATTTTATAGGTCAGTTATTAGTAAATTGAAACGGTACGTTAAAGAAACATCGTTTACACTTTTTTAGGCTGTTATTTAACATAAAAATCAAATTACGATGCTTTCGAAATTATCGGGCATTTTGATTATCTATCGGTATTACTATAATAGAATTCTCAGAAAAGGTGTGACAAAAAGCTTGATTTTAGAGGCAGAAATTATTTTAGTAAGTTAAAACCTATCTATGTTTACTTCAGGTGCTATTTTTTCGCCTTTTAATAAAAATTTAACCATTTTATTTGCAAAATAAGGAGCCAACATTACACCTTTGGTACCCATTCCGTTAAAAACAGCCAATTGCTTATGTTCAGGATGAAGGCCCAACAAAGGTCTCCTATCCAAAACTGTTGGTCTAACACCTGCCTTATGTTCTAGAACGAGAACCTCATCATTGATAAATTTTGCAGCTCTTTTTAGAAGCTGTTCCTTCCCCTCTTCGGTTGGTTCAGCATCTATTTCATCCCAATTATATGTAGCACCGAGCTTATAATTACCATTATAAGGCAACACAAACGCTCCTTTATTTATGGCATAATCAATTTTTAAGTTTTTAAAGTTTACCGTTAACACTTCTCCTTTCGTTAACTTAAATGGTAACCAATCGAAATAAGGATTCTTAATACTTTGATATCCTTCGCAAAAAATAATTTTATTGGCACAATAGCCATTCCAAGTAACACTATTATCAGTTAACTTAATTTTATCATAATCAAATTTAACATTAAGATAAGCATTATTGTTTATGAGATAATTCTTGAACTTAGATAACCAATTTGCTGTTTTCAAAAAACTAGATTGTAATGTTTTTGAGGCTCCAAAAGGATAATTCATTAAATTTTGATCAAATGGATATTCCACTTTATGATCTATCCAATCGAACAAATGAGGTTCGTTGCTTTTTTGTTTCCAAAACTCTTGTTCCTTTTCATCTACAAATAATTTATAGAGGGGAACATCAAAATAAAACTCATCATTTAATAATGTTTCTTGATTTCGATAAAAGATTTTAGCAAATGGTAAAACTTCATCAATCATCCAGCTTTTAGTAAGCCGTTTAAAAACCACCGGATTACACAATCCTGCGGCAACCCTTGAAGAACTGGATGCAGCTTCTTCATCAACAACTAACACCTTTTGATTTTCTTGCATCAGCGAATAAGCCAATACAGAACCAGCTAACCCTTGTCCAACAATTATAAAATCGAATTCTTTCATTGTTTTCAAAAGTAAACATTATGTTTTGGGTGTTTTAACAGGCTATTCGCTATATCTAAAATTAACATTTCGAGGATTTTGCTCTCGCAAATCTAGCTCAATGAATATTTTAGGATGCCGCTTCTATCCTTAACACTACAATGTCATTCCGAATAATAATTTGTAAAAACTTGTTTTGCAACAAATTGACATGAAGAATCTATAGTTCTCAAGCAGATTCTTCAATTT
The DNA here is from genome assembly GCA_002401955.1 of Flavobacteriales bacterium. Classification (GTDB taxonomy): domain Bacteria; phylum Bacteroidota; class Bacteroidia; order Flavobacteriales_E; family Vicingaceae. Next base: position 35,141 of record NVUQ01000018.1, read on the forward strand.
ATTTTTCTTGATGCTTTCGCTAATCGGAAAATTTTTCTTTCAGAATGACAACTGATTTTATGGAATTTTTAAATCTCGCTCATCTAACTACAAAAAAATAAGTCTCATTAAAAAAATCAATCATGAAAGCACAAACAATATTCAAAAAAACAATTCAATCAATTATAGTTGTACTACTATTTTCATCCGTTAACCTTTTTGCCCAAAACAATTTTGGAAGTATAAAAGGCAAACTAACTGATGGGGCAAACGGAGATCCTCTGCCTTTTGCTAATGTTGTTTTATTACAAGCAGATAGTCAACTAACAGGAGTATTATCAGATTTTGAAGGTACATTCATCTTTAAAAATCTTAAATCAGGAAAATACAATGTTCAAGTTTCTTTTGTTGGTTACAATCCTTCTAAACTTAAAAATATAGTTGTAACAGCTAATAAAATAACTTTTGCTAATATTAAATTAAATGGTGCAGCAATAGCATTAGAAGAGTTTACTATAGTAGAACAGGAAGTTCAGATGATTAGTAACGATCAAACTTCTTCAGGAGCAACAATCACTTCTGAACATATTAAAAATATGCCAGGACGCTCAGCAGCTTCAATTAGATCAACAAAAAAATATAGAAAATACAAAGATTCTAACAAAATGGCTTATGGATATTCAATGGCTCCAATGGAGAGCAGAATAGACAATTTTAATACCGAAGGATACGCTCACAATCCAGAAAACGATTTTAAAAATGTAAAAGCAACACCTCTTTCTACTTTTTCTATAGATGTTGATGCCGCTTCATATTCTAACATGAGAAGGTTTATTAATAACGGTCAGAACCCGCCAATTGATGCAGTTAGAACTGAAGAAATGATTAACTATTTTAGTTATAATTATCCTCAACCGAAAGGTGAAGACCCTTTTTCTATTACTACGGAAATGAGTGATTGTCCTTGGAACAAAAACCGCAAATTAATACATATTGGAATACAAGGAGAAAAAATAGATACAGACGAACTACCGTCTAGCAACCTGGTTTTTTTATTAGATGTTTCTGGATCAATGAGCTCTCCAAACAAGCTTCCATTATTAAAAAAATCATTCGGTTTATTGGTTAAAAATCTAACCGAAAAAGATAGGGTAGCAATTGTTGTTTATGCGGGAGCGGCAGGGTTAGTATTGCCAGCAACACCAGGAAATCAGAAAGAAAAAATAATGAACGCACTAAACAATTTAAACGCTGGAGGTTCTACAGCTGGTGGTGCAGGAATTAAATTGGCTTACAAAATAGCTTTAGAAAACTTTATAAAAGAAGGAAACAACAGAGTTATTTTAGCAACAGATGGTGATTTTAATATTGGTGCGAGTAGCGATGGAGAAATGACTCGGTTAATAGAAAACAAAAGAGAATCAGGGGTTTTTCTTACATGTTTAGGATTTGGAATGGGGAATTACAAAGATTCTAAAATGGAAACTTTAGCTGATAAAGGAAACGGAAACTATGCGTACATCGATAATATTTTAGAAGCAAAAAAAGTATTGGTTACCGAAATGGGTGGAACCATGCACACGATTGCTAAAGATGTAAAAATTCAGGTAGAGTTTAACCCTAACAAAATAGCTTCTTATAAATTAATTGGTTACGAAAACCGATTATTAAATGATGAGGATTTTAATGACGACACTAAAGATGCTGGAGAATTAGGATCAGGACATACTGTAACTGCATTATATGAAGTTGTTCTTAAAGGAAGTAAAGAAGATCTTGCTTCTGTTGATCCATTAAGGTATCAAGAGAATGAAACTGTTTCTAGTGCTAACTCAAGTGAGGTTTTAACTGTTAAATTCAGGTATAAAGCTCCTCAAGGTAAAAAGAGTAAGTTAATAGTTCGCCACCTAAAAGATAAGTCTACACCACTATCTAAAAGTTCTGATAACTTTAGGTTTTCTGCAGCAGTAGCAGAGTTTGGGTTGCTTTTAAGAACCTCTAAACATAAATCTAAAGCTTCTTACCAACAAGTAATTAATTTGGCAAAAAACAGTAAAGGAAAAGATGATCATGGATACAGGGCAGAGTTTATAAGGTTGGTAGAAATGAGTGAGATGCAAGCAAGTGCGTTGTTGACTGAATAATAGTAACTCAATAACCACAACACTTACCAACTGGCACTCCTAAGAAATTGGGAGTGCTTTTTTTATAGAGGGAGTGTCAGTTCGAGTGAAATTCTTTAAGAATTTATTATCGAGAACAATCTTCCTCTTAAATCATTTGTTCTCGATACACTTTTTCTTAGAAAAACCACTCGAACTGACAATGATTTTCGAAGGAAGATAACGAGTCACAATTAATCTCGATTCCGTTGATTATATTTGCATCATGGCTGATGAACTTATTGTAACAACGGATCTTTCTAAAGAAGAAAAATACAAGGAACTCTATCCTCAAATATTCGCTTTAATTCAGGGTGAAGATGATTTGATAGCAAGTTTATCTAACATGATGTCGGCTTTAAAGCATAGCTTTGGCTGGTTATGGGTTGGAGTATATTTTGTAAAAAATAGTGAATTGGTTTTAGGACCTTTTCAAGGACCAATTGCTTGTACAAGAATACAATTAGGAAGAGGTGTCAGTGGAACATCATGGCATAAAAAAGAAACTATTATTGTTCCTAATGTTGATGAATTCCCAGATCATATTATTTGTAATGCTGCTTCAAAATCTGAAATTGTAATTCCCGTCTTTAATAAAAATGGAGAAGTTGCGTTAATACTTGATGTTGACAGCAATCAACTCAATGATTTTAATGAAATTGATCAAAAATATTTAACTCAAATTATTCAACTTGTAGTTCCTCTTCTTTGAATTTGAAAGCATTAAATATTCGTTTACCATTATTTGAGATTGCTTCATTCTTCGCAATGACGTTAATACTAGTTTCTTGTGCTCAAATTGTTCCGTTAACGGGCGGTGATAAGGATGTGAACGCTCCTAAAGAAGTTGAAAGCACACCAATAAATGGTGCTACAAATTTTACAGAAACGACAATTGTTGTTGAGTTTGACGAATTTATAAAGCTAAACAATCTATCCAATCAATTAATTACTTCTCCATTAATGGAAACTACACCAGAAATTGTAGTGAAAGGAAAAAAATTGGTTATAAAAATTGAAAGTGAACTATCTGAAAATACAACTTACAGCTTAAATTTTGGGAATGCCATTTCAGACATTACCGAAAACAACGATACTAACTATAAATATGTTTTTTCTACTGGTTCTTACATTGATTCTCTTTCTTACTCTGGAAGGGTTGTGAACTCTTTTGACTTAAAACCACAAGAAAAAATATATGTGTTACTTTATGATCAATTTGAAGATTCTGTACCCTTAAAAGAACGACCGAGATATGTTGCTTTAACAGATAAAGAAGGCGTTTTTTCTATTACGAATATCGCCAAAGGTGAGTATAAATTTTTTGCGATTAATGATATTAATAGCAACTATTTATTTGATTTGCCTAACGAAGAAATTGCATTTAAAAGTGAAACTATTCAGATAGATTCTGCGAGTACTGATAATGTTATTTACTTATTTGAAGAAGAAAGTGGGTTGCAATTTTTAGATAAAGCTGAAAACAAAGAATATGGAAAAATTGATATTGTTTTAAATCGACCAACTGAGAATTTAATTATTACTCCATTAAATCAACACTTTAAAAAGGCATGGTACATTCAAGATAAAAACGATACTGGTGATAGTTTAACACTTTGGTTGTTAGTACAAGATGCTTTTGACAATTTGGATATAGAAATTAAAGATGGTGATAACGTTATCGATACAGCAAATGTTCAGATTATGCAGAGCGAAGACTTTAACGACACTACCTTACAAGTTTCAACAAATGCGAATGGGAGTTTTGATTTAAATCAAAACATAAACATAAAAATGGTCAGACCATCAACCCTAGAGAAAAATGGTAATATCTTACTTTATGAAGATAGCGTGTTAGTTCAAAATGCTATTTGTAATCCAATCGAACTAACAAAATTTGAATTGGCTTATGATTTTAAAGAAAATACTGAATATGACCTTTTTATTCTTCCAGGAACCTTTGAGGATATTCTTGGATTAAAAAACGATACACTTCATTCTAAATTTAAAACGAAAAAAGAAAGTGATTACGGCATTATCAATTTAACTGTTACACCTAATTTTTCTGAAAACTACATCATTGAACTTTACAAAAAAGACAAACTAATTAAAAAAAGTTTTTTACAAGATTCTGCTGATATTAAATACAACTACTTACTGCCTGGAGAGTATAAAATGAAGTTAATTATAGACGGTAATAATGATCAGCAATGGAATACCGGAAATTATATTAAAGGCTTACAACCCGAAAAAGTAATTTTTTACGAGAAAGAAATTAAAATTAGAGCCAACTGGGATAACGATATTAGTTGGATTATTAAGGAGTAAGCATATCTAATTACTGTTATTAATAATGGATATTATCTCACATACATTAACAGGGGTTGCGGTAGGAACTTTAATTGCAACCCTTTCTAATGAAAATTGGAGAAAAAAAGTTTCAATTATTTTAATTGGAGCTTTTGGAGGTGCTTTACCTGATTTTGATGCAATTTCATTATGGTCAAAATTTGATTCTACGATTGGTTCATTCTTAAGTCTAGAACATACAGGTAGTCAAATATATTTTGGGAAATTTTGGTATTCCCATCACGCTGCTTTTCATTCAGTTTTAGCACCTATTTTCTTAATTCTTATTTCAATAATATTTAATTCATTATTTAAAAAGAAAATAAAAGAGCACCTTGTTCTCAAAAAGTATTCTTTTTTAGCTTTTTTTATTGGATTTACGTTTCATATAATCGAAGATATGCCAACTCCTGCATGCGTTTGGGGAGGTGTCAATTTATTTTACCCAAGCTCTGAATATATAGGCGGATATGGTAAAATATGGTGGTGGAACAATTATGATTTAGTCCTAATAATGATTAGTACAATCGTTTTAATTCTCTTATTAAACCTTATTCCTAAAACTCTTTATACAATTAAAAAATACTGTAGTATTGGTGTTTTCCTTTTCGGTCTTTTTCTTGGAATCTATCAAATAAATACCCGTCCAGTAGATTTTAGTTATTCTGGTCACACAATTGATTATGATAAATTTGAAGCTGAATCAAAACTAATTCAAAAAGAAATTCTTGGAGAAAATTTATTTCAAATAATGACTACAATTGATAATAAAATCCCTTTAAATTTTTAGAAAAATCAATCTCCAGAAACCACTTTTGGTTGAGAAGAATTACAAAGTAAACCCATCAGCATCCATTCCAACAGGAAAAGCTTTTCTAAAACTATTCAAATCATCTAAAGATAAAGAAACTGTTTCTGTGCAGTTCTCATTTTCTGGAATGTTAGAAATTGGCTCTCCTTTAGAATTTATAATCGCAGAATTTCCTGTGTAAGCAAAACCTTTTCCATCTTCTCCAACACGGTTAACACCAACAACATAACATTGATTTTCAATCGCTCTTGCTTCTAATAATTTACTCCATGGAGCCTTTCTTGCTCCTGGCCAATTGGCAATGTAAATTAAAAGGTCGTAAGCATTAGAAGTTTGTTGCTGGTTATTTGTTGTTGGTTTCGTGCTTCCCGCCAACTCATCACTATCAACTAACAACTCCGTATTACGGCTCCATACCGGGAAACGTAAATCGTAACAAACAAGTGGACAGATTTTCCAACCTTTATATTCAATTATCAAACGCTTATTTCCTGCCTTAAAATGTTCATGCTCATTAGCCATTCTAAACAGGTGTCTTTTGTCGTAAGTATAAATTACGCCATCTGGTTGAGCCCAAATTAAACGATTATAGAACGCATCCCTAACCCCTCCCATGAGGGGAACATCTTCAACAATCAAACTTCCAACGATAACGGCATTTGTTTTTTGCGCTATATCTTTCATCCAAGCAACCGTTTTACCATCCATAGTTTCTGCTAACTTTTTAGATAACATAGAAAAACCGGTGTTAAACATTTCTGGTAAAACAATTACATCAGTAGTTTCAGAAATAGCGGCAATTTTTTCTGAAAACATTCTTAGGTTTTCATCAACATTTTCCCAATGTAATTCTGATTGTATGGCGGTAACTTTTAAGTTCATTATTCTACAAAAAATAGATCATCAAAAGGAGAATTAATTGGTGCGCCCATGTTTACTGGAGCATTCCATTTATCTTTTCTGTTATTCCATGTTGCTTTGCAAATATCATAACCTCCCATACTCCCATGTTTTGTAGAACAAAAATAAAGGGTTTGTCCATCGGCAGTAACATAGGGATAATCTTCATCACCTGGTGTATTTATCAAACTCCCCATATTAATAGGTTCTGTCCAGGTATTATTAGGAAGTTTACGCATAATAAAAATATCTTTTCCATTAGTTCCATCAACACCATAGCTGGAATAGTAGATAAGTGTTTTGGCAGGATTTAAATACATCGTTGGTTTAAAATTTTCTTTTTTATCTTGTCCACTAACCATATCTTCTGGAGCCAATAAAAATTTAGACCGTAATTCTAGCGAATTATATATGGTGTGTAAATGTTCCTTCTTAAACTCCTTTTTAGAAATTACTTCTATAGGTTTCGGTTCATTCACCAACTTTTTACCAAATTTTGATAAGCCTATTTCGTTTGGAATGTCCTTAATTTCAACTTCTTTTTCTGAAGCAAATTGGCTGTACTTTTCATATGCTTTTACTGCCCTTTGAAAACGGTAGGCATAATGATTTGTTTTCCCTAACATATAAAACACATCATACGGTGTATTTTTATCTATTCCTGCTTTTTCTAAATGGGTTAATGTTTTTTCAAAATCTCTAGAAACACTATACAACGCCTTTCCGTAATAGTAGCTTTGTTTGGCTGTTAAATCAACAAAAGGGACAACTTTTTCAAATTGTTTTATCGCTTTGATGTATTGCTTATTGATAAAAAATTGTTCGGCACTTGCTATCAATTGTTGTTGTTCGGTATTCGGCTTTCTAGTTTCGGCATGTAACTGCGGCAATGTTTTTCTCTTTTTAACTGTTTTGTTTTCTACAACAAAATCCTTTTTAGAAAGTTTGTATTCAGGAGCATTTTCTACTTCTTGTTTAGTAAAAAAGTTGTCAACTTTTAAAATTTCAAAAGCATCTTCTTTTTTTAAGCGAATGTTTTGACGTAAAGCAAATAATTCTGTTTGCTCAGGAACAGTAATGTAAGCTGTGTGCTCTTTAAACCCTTCACACTCTAGAACAAACTCATATTTAATCCCTGGCATTAATGCCATTAAAAAATTTCCATTATTTGAATTGGTATTATAAATCCCAACTATTTCTTGATTATTCGTATTGTAAACAGCTATCGAAGCCATAAAATTTGGAATAGAGTCTGTTGTCATAAAATGACCTTTAATAATAGTAAGAGGTAAAGGTGGTTTTGGCATTTTTATTTCATAAAAATTATATCCCCCTGTTGGACTTCTTCTGTTGGAAGAAAAGTAAGCCATTTCTCCTGTTAAATCTGGCATAAATAATATATCATCATAAGGAGAATTAATAGGGTAACCTACATTTTTTGGTTTCTCCCAAGGTGATGTTGTAGATTTTCTTTTAGAAACAAAAATATCATAACCACCAATACTGTTGTGTCCTTTAGATGAAAAGTACAACGTTCTCCCATCTAAAGAAACATAAGCGTAATCTTCATCATAAGTTGTATTAATATTGTCTCCTAACGATTTCGGAATTCCCCATTTATCACCTCCCATTAACATATTTACAAATAAATCTTTTTTGTTTTTTTCATCTAATCCATAACTTGTTTGAATCATTTCATTTCGTTCGGTTTTAAACATTAACATTTTTTCTTTTTTCTTAGCATCAACAGGAGAAATGAAAAAAGAGGTTTTTTTAAGTAGTTTATGTGCTACTAGAGCATTTGGATACCCTTTAGGGAGCTTGCCTATATCAAAAGGTGTTTTATTTACAATCTGCATATTCAACTGCTCGGTCATTAGTTTTTTACCATTAATACAGTTTTCAATTAACCGATCAATATTTAGTGTTTCTACCTCCTTTATTGTCGCTTTTGATTTAAAAGTTTCATAAGCAACTTGGGCTTTCGAAAAATCAGACCATAAGTGATATGATTTGGCCATTAAATAATAAACATCGTAAGGTATTTTATCAAAAGTTGATGCCTTTTTTAGAAAAGGTAATGCTCTTAATTTATTTTGGTTGGTATGATATAATGCAACTCCCTTTCGATAATTATAAATGGGGTCGGCATCATCTAAGCTTAATAATTGAGAATATAACTCAATAACTGCACGATATTCTTTTTTAAAGAAAGCTTTTTCTGCTATTTCAGGTTTTTTGCTTTCCGATAGTGCTTGAGACTTTATTAGTTCATCAATATTGCCAAAATCAGTTTCTTTTAATCTTCTTCTATCTTGATCAGAAGTGCTTACAAAATCAACATCTGTTGCTTGATATAATTCTACATGATGGCTCTCTTCTTCATCTTCATTGTAAACCGTTAATAAAAACAGGGTGGGTTCTTTTTCTTCAATTATCCATGTATTTAAACTAAAACTAACTTTTTCACCGTCCATTTTTAACAGTATCTTCTGAGAAGATATGTCCTCTAACACATTTGTGCTGGCAAAACTTGGAACCTCAACAACCCTTTTAATTGGTGCATAACCATAAGCATTAATAACAAATTCATACTTTACGTTTGGGGCTAAAATAACAAGGTAATTTCCTGTTATTGAATTGGTATTATAAATTCCTACCAACTCATCATTAGAGATATTATAAACTGCTATTTCAGCCTTACGCATGTGAGCAAACCCTTCTACTTCAAAATTTCCTTTTACTAAACAAGAAGAAATTCCACTCTGGTTTGTTCGGGCTTTATACATCGTATAATTTCCTTCGGTATTAAATCTATTTGATACAAAGTAGTAAGCATCACTTTTAACCGAATCTTTTTTTGTTAAAATAGCAGCCTCACTTTTCTCTTGTATAAAGAAAATACTAACTATTAAACTAAAAAATAAACGATTCATACTCAACATTTAGAGGATGAAATTAACAATTTTTAAAGGATTTTTTTACAGGAAATTTATGATTTATTTAAACTCTGTTTAAAATTTCTGCAGCTTGTTCTAAAGTTTCTTCTTTTTTAGCGACACAAAAACGAAGTATTTTTTCATCTACTTTTTGATGATAAAAAACTGAAACGGGAATAGAAGCAACCTTATGTTTTTCAGTCAATTCAATAGCAAAATCGGTGTCTGACTTATCGGTTATTCCTTTGTAACTTAGTAGTTGAAAATAGGTGCCTGAAGAGGGTAAAATCTCAAAACGAGAATCTTTTACTAAAGCAGTAAATAAGTCTCTTTTTTCTTGATAGAAATCATTTAACCTTAAATAATTAGTTTCATTTTTAAGATATTCTGCTAGGCCATATTGAATTGGGGTATTAGCAGAAAAAACAATGAACTGATGTGCTTTTCTAAACTCTACCATTAGGTTTTTAGGAGCTAAACAATACCCCATTTTCCAACCTGTATTATGAAATGTTTTTCCGAAAGAAGAAATGATAAATGAACGCTCTGCTAATCCTGGATATTTAGAAACACTTTGATGTTGTTTGCCATCAAAAATTATGTGTTCATACACTTCATCACTAATCAACAAAATATCAGTATCAGAAACAATTTTTTCTAATGCTAACATGTCTTCATCCTCCAACACTGTTCCTGTTGGATTATGAGGTGTATTAATGATAATCATCTTAGTTCGTTGATTAATCAATTTTTTAACCTGCTCCCAGTTTATTTTATAATCTGGAGCATGCATTTGAACAAAAACTGTTCTGCCACCATTTAGTTCAATTGCTGGTTCGTAACAATCGTAAGCAGGGGTAAAAATAATTACTTCATCATCTTCTGTAATTGTTGCCGCTATTGCGGTATAAATTGCTTGAGTTGCTCCTGAAGTAATTGTAATTTCTGTTTCTGGATGATAAATTGCTCCGTAAAGTTTTTCTGTTTTTACAGCAATTTGCTCTCTTAAAGCCATTATTCCAGGCATTGGAGCATATTGATTTAATCCTTTTTTCATGGCATCATTAACCAAGCCTGTCAATTCTTCAGAACTTTCAAAATCCGGAAATCCTTGCGACAAGTTTATTGCTTGATTCTCCTGTGCCAATTGGCTCATAACCGTAAAAATAGTAGTTCCTACCTTCGGTAATTTTGATTTTATTGTACTTGGATATTCTGGCATAAACCTTTTTAAGGAGGACAAAAGTAACAAAAGTGTTGCTTGTTTTTGTTATATATCTTACAAAAAAATGGCTGCCCTACTACAAACAGCCATTAATCACCTTTTAAGAAAATTACTTAAAAAAACCTAAAAGGATATTTGTAAAAAACTATATACTACATTAATGATGTTGTATTGTTACTGGAAATTTATTTGAACGACATAATATTCTATTAAAAAACATCAAAGCTCTTTCATCAACTTTGTATGTTTTGTCTAACGTTATAACTAATGAGCTAGCTTTATTCTGCTCAATTATTCGCCTTGCTTTTCTAACTAAGGTTTTAACAGTTATTAAATTTACTGATTCGCTTTTAGAAATATGTAAACTAACGGTGTTGTTGTTGTTATAATTTAAACTTATCATTAATAATTATTAAAATTCGTGTCAAATATCAAGCTAATCTAAAAAATATGCTTCACGGATATCCGTGAAAAAACTTAAAAGCAGCTTATTTTACTTTAATTAGTCTTTCTATTGTTTGTATTTCTTCATTAAACAGCTTAATAAAGTAAGTTCCTGTAGGAATGTCTTTGTCTAAAAATATTTCGATTACATCATCTTCTATTATCTGAGTATACACTTGTCTGCCTAAATAATCCATCACCTCTACTGTAATGGGGTAAGATATGTTTTCTGAGAATTGTAAAGAAAGTTTATTTTCGAAGGGGTTTGGATAAATATCAACACTATTATCATTGTTTGCTTCAGTAATTGAAGTTGAAATTGTTAAACAGGTAAATCCAGTCACCCAACTCTGATTGATGTCCATCAATGTCATTGTTCCGTTATTAGCGTTGGAAGTAACATCATATACAATACTTGATCCTGAGCCTGTCTCGAATTGATATAGTGCTACCAATCCATTTTCGGTACCCGCTAAACAACTATCTTTATTGTCATTTATTTCAGTTACTGATAAAGCACGACTCCATAATCTTACATTATCAATTTCTCCTTTATGATAATAATCTTCTTCATCAGCACCTACATAAAAAGTTCCACCCGAAAAAATGTTAAGATTCGGGACTGTCATCGTAGTTTCTAAAACTCCGTCAACATATAACATCGCAGTTGGTGAGGCTGAGCTTGCATTGATAACAGTTCCTGAGATATGGTGCCATTGTCCATCATCTACTAATGTAGTTCCTGTTACATAATAACCATCCCCTACTGTAGCTGCATCTCCTAAAAACAATGTTGCATAACCAAAATCATCAACACCTAACCAATAACCCTCATAAAAACCGAATAAATCTACTGTTGTATTGTTTACAAGTGGGTAATAATCTAAAACAGTCGTTGTTTTTACTTTTGCTTCAACTGTTATATCTCCAGATTGAGCAAATATTGATATATTTCCAAAGTCCAAATAATCATCCACTCCGTCAAAAGTCAGAGCCGTTTGTGCATTTAGTGATGTGATTAAAACACTTGATAAAATTATTGTGTAAAGTTTTTTCATAATACTATTTTTTCATTTTTGTTTCGACAAAAGTGCCAAACATTACAACATTTAATTTCACGGACATAAGTGATTTAAAAATAAATATGTCAATTTCACGGTCAGCCGTGAAAAAAACAGATTAAAAAGGGGTTAAAACATGATATTTTTGATTTTTCAACATGTATATTTGAGACTCAATTTTAAAAATTGATCGATACTATGAAGAAATTTCTTTTCTTATTGTTTTTTCCAGTACTTGGGTTTTCTCAAAATGGACCAGCAGGGATAGGTAGTTCTAGTGGTAATTCTCCTTTAGCTCTATGGCTAAATGCCAACACTATAGTTCAGGATAGTGGGACCCATATAAGTTTTTGGATGGATCACTCAGGAAAAAATAATCACGCATTATTAGAGGCTGGTATAGGAGCCGCATTTTTAGGGAATGAGATCAACCAGCAATCCACAATTATGTTTGATCCTAGATGGGCTTCAAATTTCATTATTCGTTCCAACAAAGATATTTCTAGTGATAATATTTCATTGTTCGTGGTTGGAAAAATTAATGAGAAAAATCCACCATGGGCTGGTTTTATTCTTAAAAATTCAGGGAGTGAATGGGATGATGGATATGGAATATCTGCTAATAACGACAAACAAGAGTTGATTGGGTACACTACACACTTTGAAAAATTTGGCATCAAATCTCCATTTAAGTGGGGAGAATATATGCTTATGAGTTTACATCATAATGCTAAAAATATAGAGTTTTTTAAGAATGGTTTACGACAAGGAATTAATCCAAATATTGGCCCGATTAAACAGAACAATTCATCTTTAGTAATTGGCTGGACTGGGGAATATTTGGATGGTGAGATTGCGGAAGTTATTCTATACAACAAGGCAATTTCACTTATAGAACGAAGACTAATTTGTAATTACCTTTCTTCAAAATATAGTATCCCTTTAGAAGAAGGAGATCTTTATGCTTATGATAGTTCCGAAATGGGAGATTTTGATTACAATTTAGCAGGAATTGGCAGGGCTGAAGACGGCAGCGAGCAATTAACCAGTAAAGGATCAGGAATATTGAAGATCAAAGCTTCAACTCTTGATTTAAATAAGTACTTATTATGGGCGAATAATGAAACCCCCATTTCTGAATTGAACACCAAAGACTTGCCAAGTGGGGTTGAAATTAGATTAGCTAGGCAATGGAGAGCTTCTGAAATTGATAATACTGGTCATCCCGTTGATGTTGGCTTTGTGGATCTTCATTTCGATTTAAGTGATTTTGGATCATTGGATGGTCATTCTGTTGTTTTGTTAATTGATCAAAATAAGGATGGATATTTTAACAATGACCTTCCCATCGAAGGAGGGAAAATAACTCCTGAGAATACAATTATTTTTAAGGATGTAATTGGAATTTCGGATGGAGTAAGATTTACCTTAGGCTCAAAAAATAAGTCTAATGCTAGCTTACGCCCTTTACTTGTTAACTTTAATTTAGAAATTATAGATAGCACCGTAAACATAAACTGGGAACTTTCTAGCCTTTCAGGAATCAGTTCATTAATACTTCAAAAAACATATAATGCTATTGATTTTGTAACCGTTGAATCTATTGGGGTTGTTACCAAATCGAAGAAAAAATTCGAAAAGATAGATTTGAATCCAAGTAAAGATTATTCTGTGTATAGATTATTAAAAATTACAACTAAAGGAGATACAATTGAATTGGGAAAAACAGGAATGGACTATAATCTTTTAATGGACAAATATATTAATAGGTTACAAGAAGAGGAACGCCTATTATTGGAAAAAACCATAACTGAGGGTAAAGCCAAAACCATCAAAGAAAGACTAACCTATGTTGGTGTATTTCTGATGTTTTTAATTCTCTTAACTATCTATTTAAAAAGAAGGTCTTCCAAAATTAAATTAGAAACAGAGGGGCTATTGAAAGAAATTGAACTGCTTAAAACAGGAAAAGAAAATAGAACTGCCCTAGAATTTGACCCACAATCAGAATTAAAATTGGACAAGAAAAAACTCCAACAAACGGTTAATGGTAAACTAAATGATTCTGACTGGAATATATTAAACATTGTGTTTAAAGATCCTTTGATTGTTAACAAAGAACTAGCACGACAGGTTAATTTGAGTTTAGAGGGTACTAGCTCTTCTCTTCGGAAAATGTATCGATTATTTGAACTTAACGATTCTAAGAATAAGAAATTAGCCTTGGTAATGGAGGTAGCAAAAATTTCTTCCGGCAATATAGGTTAATCATTTTATGGTATAAAAAATGGCTGCCCTACCACAAACAGCCATTAATTATCTTTTAAGTCTTTTTAAATTAAAGGTTAAAAGAATATCATATTTAAGTGTTAATTTAATTTAACTATTCGTTCAACAATTTGTGATGTTTCAGCAACTACTTTTACAAAGTAGGTTCCTTGTGGTAGTTCATCTAACACTATTTCTGTTACATTAGTTTCTAATGTTTGAAAGTGTACTTTTCTACCTAAGTAATCGAGCACTTCTACTGTTATTGGGTAGGTGGTATTTTTTGATAACTCTACCGTAAAGCTATTTTCAAACGGATTTGGATAAATAGAAATGTTATCATCTTGATTACATTTTACAGCTATTACCTCATGATATTCATACGCTCCATTAAAGTCGGTTTGTTTTAAACGGTAATAAGCTGTTCCGTTAAAAGGGTTATCATCAATCCAAGAATAATTAATAATAGTAGAACTATTTCCATTACCATTAACTGTTCCAATAGTCGTAAAATTAAGAGCGTCAGTACTTTTCTCAATGGAAAAATGACTGTTATTAATTTCTGAGGAAGTAATCCAATTTAAGATAACTCTATCTTCTTTACAAACTGCGTGAAACGATAGTATTTCTGTGGGCAATACAGTACATATGATTACATTAACCGTGTCGTATACATCGCAAATACCTCCAGTAACTGTTACAACATAGGTTGTGGGAGCAATTGGAGTAGCTGTAGGATTCGCTATAACTGAATTATTTAATGTCGCAGTTGGTGTCCAGTTATATGTTAAGCCAGCTGCAGGAGGGGCACATATAGAAAATCTTAGATTTGGATGATAAGCATATTGATATGATGGAGTATTAGCACATCCAGGTCCAACATTGTTGTAAGCACGCATGGTTGTGTTACGACCGGTTGTTGCAGTATAAAAGTAACTATCTATACCAACACTAGCTGAATTATTATAACAAGTTTCAATTACAATATTAGATGTGCCATCCCAATCAATATCGTTTGTTAAATTAAATGTGTTCCATCCAGCTGTAGTAGTATAGTTTGTTGGGCCATAAACAACCCCAGCTGTAGCTTCCCATCCATTTGCAGCGAGTAATGAAGTAGCGCTAGTACATCCCATTTTTATTGTAAACCCATTAAAAGGACCTGTTGAACTTTTAGTGGATATATTAAATGCAATAGATGTAATTGTACCAGATGTTAATCCCATGGCTGTTAATTCAGCAGCCGTGTATAAGAATTGATACTTTACATCAGAATAAGTGCCATAAAATGGGCCATAAGTACTTGATGAAGTTGTTGCTGTTCCTACTACTGCTGTTGTGTTTGCTCCAGCGCATGCTACAGTAGACATACCGCAAGGTATTGTTGTTGGAACAGGTCCAGAAAAAATGGAGTTAAGAGAGGCAAGTTCACCAATACAAACTGTTGTATCATTAGATGCTAGAACAGAATTTCTTGGATCAATATAAACATTAACAGTTCCGGTTGTTGCACATGCAGGGTTAGCTGGATCAGTAACTGTTACTGTGTAAGTTGCATTACCACCAACTATAGTCGTAGGATTTTGTATACTTGAATTTGATACAGTTGTTGGGGACCAACTGTAAGTTGTTCCAGCTCCAAAACTACTGCTACAAAATGTAAACCTCATATTTGGACGGTTATAAACTCTAGATCCAGTAACGTTGGTACAAGCAGGTACAGATCCAGAACTATAATAAAGTGTTCTGTAAAAAGGGGTAGTGGATGTGTAACGAGCAGATTCTGAGCCAGTTTGATCTGGATTACTTGAACAAATCTGAACAACAATACTAGATGTACCATCCCAATTGTAGCCAGTTATATCAAAAGCATTCCAACCAAGTGCAGTGGTGTATCTAGCACGACTGTACACTTGTGTTAATGAAGCTGTAGGAATAAAGGTAGTAGTAGGAAAATCCTCTTGAACTGTACATCCCATCCATATTTCCATGTTATCATAAGTTTTTCCAGTTGAGATAGAAACGTCAAGTTCTAGTTTTGTTATCATACCAGCCGTAAAGCCCATCGCTGTAAGTTCTGCTGAAGTAAAGATGTATTGTCTTTTTGCAGTATAAACTAAAGTAGATGAAGTTGATCCATAAAAAGGATCATACACTGTAGAAGCTGTTGTGTTTGTTCCTTGAATAGCACTTACATTCGCTCCAGTACAATTTGAATAATTTATTCCACAGGTTGCTGATGCTGAAAGGGTATTAAGATCAACTAATGTACCTTGGCATACTGTATCTTCAGAAGCTATAGCCCCTGTAGGCGAACCTGCAACATTAATGGTTATACTATCTAGTTTATTACAAAAACCGTTAGAGGTGTTAATGTAATAGGTTGTTGGTCCAGTAGGTGTAACAGTAGGATTGGTTGCATTTGGATTAGCAAAAGCACCAGTCGGAGACCAATCAGTAGATGATACAGCTCCACTAGGGTTTCCTAAAAGAGAAACCGATGCACCATAACAAATGG
>NVUQ01000019.1 GCA_002401955.1 Flavobacteriales bacterium
AATTATCAATTATCAATTATCAATTATCAATTATCAATTATCAATTATCAATTATCAATTATCAATCATTTCAATGCTTCAACAATAGTTGTTACATTGTATTTAACCATTCCGATATAAGTGCCTTCATCAGTATTGGCTGCTCCCATAGCATCAGAATAAAGTGTTCCACCAATTACAATATTATGGTTTTTGTTTTTGCAACCCTCTATAACTGCCTTTATAGATCTGTCAGAGACAGAACTTTCAACAAAAACAGCTTTAATTTTATTTTCAGTAATAAAATCAACCAAATTAGTTACATCTTTAAGTCCGTATTCAGCAGCGGTAGAAAGCCCTTGTAATCCTTTCACATCCATTCCATACGCTCTACCGAAATAACCAAAAGCATCGTGAGCAGTAATTAATACACGTTGTTGTTCGGTTATAATATTCACTTGTTTCTGAGTCCAAGAATGTAATAAATTCAATTCTTCAACATGTTTAGTTGTATTGGTGTCATAAAAGTCCGCATGGTCTTTATCGATCTCAGCAATATTTTTACCAATAAATTTAACTACATCTGCCCATAATTGAACGCTAAACCAAATGTGTGGATCGTAATTTCCTTGAAATTCGCTGGTAGCTCTTAGCTGCTCTTTTGTTAGTCCATCGCTTACTGCAATAACAGGTTTATTTTGGCTCATTTGTTCCAGAATTTCACCCATTTTGCCTTCTAAATGTAAACCGTTATAGAAGATAACATCGGCATTCATTAACTTTTTAATATCACTCTGTGTTACTTTATAAAGATGTGGATCAACCCCTGGGCCCATTAAGGAAAGTACTTCGGCACTGTCTCCCACAATGTTTTTTACAGCATCGGATATCATTCCTGTAGTTGCTACAATATTTATTTTTTTATTAGTAGTGTGGCTTACTTGATCTGATTGACATGAAAAAAATGTTGTAAGAGAAGATACAACTAATAATAGTGAGACAAAATTTAATGTAGATTTATTCATCATTTATTTAGACTTCTTAATGATTAGATTTTTACTTGCTTGGTGAGAAATGTTAATTGAGTTTCCATTATTTATTGATGCGCTCATAGAGCGATCGAAATCAACAATGTTATGTACTGTAATTTTTGCACCCAATTCTAATTGAATGTTTTCTAAATAGTTTAAATAACTTTTAGATTGCTCTTTAACACCGACTACAGTTCCTATTTCATTTGCTTGTAAATCGGCCAAGGTAATGTCATTATGTCTATTAATATTTCCGTTTTTATCGGGAATTGGATCTCCATGTGGGTCGTGTTTTGGAAACTCTAAAAAGGCATCTAATTGTTCGGTTAATTTTTCAGAATTAATGTGTTCTAATTCTTCGGCTAAATCATGTACTTCATCCCATTTAAAGTTGAGTTTTTCTACTAAAAAAACTTCCCATAAACGATGGTTTCTGATAATAGAAACAGCGATATCTTTTCCTTGTTTGGTTAAAGTAGCACCTTGGTATTTTTTGTAATTCACTAATTTTTTATCTGATAATTTTTTAATCATATCAGTAACTGAAGAGGCTTTGGTTTCTAATTCTTTGGCAATAGAATTGGTAGAAACACCATCAGTTTCTTTAAGGCTGCTCTTAAAAATTGCTTTTAAATAATTTTCTTCTGTAATGGTTAACATTTGTGTGTTCTTGAGGGTTAGTTATTTAAGGCTCCATTGTCTATCCAACAAACTATCATTTTAATTTCATCATCAGAAATTGTAGCGTTTGGAGGCATAGAGCCATCTAATGTTCTTTTTCTCATAGAGCCATTGTTAACTTTTGCTAATACTCCAGCGTGATTTGTTAAATCTCCAGAAGCAAATCCACTAATATGACAACCAGATGTTCCACATCTTGACATAAGTAATGGAGCTATCTGAGATTTGTAAGAAAGTGTTCCAAAATCATTACAATTTAAATTGTCTTCTAAATTATCTTTAGAACAACCTGTAGGGATAAGTGCTAAAGTGATACATAAAGTTGCGAGTAATAAACTGGCGTAAATTTTATTTTTCATAGGGTAATAAGTTTAAAAATAAGTAGCAAAACCGAATTGGAAACCTCCCATTAATGCTGGTGGATTTCCTAAAATATCGGTTGTTTTATGGTAACGGTAATTAAAACGAATGCTTGTTGCAGCTGTTGGTCTAAATCCGACCCCAAAAACAAAAGCTTGTACATGATCACCTATGTTTTCATTTGTACTAGCAAAGGTTCCAATGTTATAATCTACATATTCGTATCTAAATGTGGTATTGATTACAGCATTATCGTAACCAAGCATTTTTCTGTTTAATACAGGGTAAATTACTTCTGCAAAATACCCCAATTGTTTAGTTGCATACATTTCATCTAAATCATTAGGAACATCAATACTTGCACTTACAAATTCTCCTTGTATTGTTGCTTTATAAATTTTAGTAGAAAAATCTAGTGCCATTAATTTTACACTTCTTTTGTCATCAACTTCCTCACCTTCTAAACGGTAGGTGTTGTAAATCCCTCCATAATAAGAAACACCTAATTCACCTAGTTTTCTATTGTTAAAAGCAACTCTAGCATTGTACATTGGAGTTCCGTTGTTATCTTCTCCAAACATTTCTTCATCTTTTCCTGCAGGTATCCAAGTTTTTCCTTCTTCGCTATTCACAATGTTATGTTGTAATCCATTTACCATATAAACATCATAAGTAATTATGTTTTTACCTGGATAGAATTTTCCGTAAAATCCAAATCCTACTTCAGATAATGTGGATGGAATTATTGTTGTAGATGATAATGGACGATTAATAATTTCCCATCTTGGTGAATCATGGTTGGCATTAAAAAGACCGATTTGAGGCAATAAAATACCAGCTCTAAAATTTAATGCAGGGTTAACTTCAAAATCTATTAAAGCAGTTTCAATAGCTATTTCTTCTGCACCATGTTCAAATTCAATTTCAGCTAAAAAACGTATTCTCTTGCTTATTTTAGAATAAAGGAAAATGTTAAACCTTCTCAATTCCATAGAGTAACCCTCTGTAACACCATCTTCAGCAAAGTAATTGGTATTTCCTTCTAAATATCCTCCAACAGCAGTTTTAGATTTGCCAATTCCAATAAACGGTCTAGCAAACATTGCATCTTGATTGGTTACTTCTGTAGAATCATTAGCACTAATTCTCTTTAAAGTTCTTATTGTTGTAGAATCGTTTTGAGCAAACAACGAAGAACTAGCAATTATACTTAGTATTAATATTTTTTTAATCTGTTTAATCATGATTTGATTGCTTGATTGATATCGATTATAATTGTTGTTTCCTTTATTTGAGTTTGATAAGCTGTTAAGTTTGCTGTAGCGGGTCCTTTTAATACTTTCCCATCATTATCAAACTCACTACCATGGCAAGGGCAGGTTAAAAAACTTCCTGTTGGTTTTACGTCACAATTTTTATGGGTACATAGCATTAATAAGGCAGCATAATTTTGCTCATTAATCTTATTCAAATAAATTGGAGTTTGAAGTTGATCATTGTTTAGAATGATAAATTTATTCCCTTCAAATTCAGTTTTGTTTACCGTTATTTTATTGTTGGTTATTGTGGTGTTGATCTGTTTTATTGTTGTGCACCCTTCCATTAAAATTCCCATACCAACACCTCCACAGCATAAAGCTACAGTAGAACCTGAAATGGTTTTTATAAAATTTCTTCTGGTTTGGTTTGGCATTTTCAAAGACTTATAGCGATTTTAAGAAAGCAATTAAATTATCTTTTTCAGCTTGAGTTAATGCGTAGTAATTGTTGGCAATGTTGCTTGCTTCACCAGTTGCATGAAAACCTATTGCTTGCTCTAAAGAAGTTGCTCTACCATCATGCAAGTAATAACCAGTTCCTCCTTGGCTGTCTTCAGCTAAACCTAAGCCCCAAAGCGGTGGTGTTCTCCATTCCGATCCTGTTGCGTCTCCTTCTGGAACACCATCATCTAATAATGATCCCATATCGTGCAATAATAAATCAGTATAAGGGTGGAATGTTTTATTATTTAATGCTTCAATTTCAGAATAGCCAGTTTTCATTGTGCTTACATGACATTTAACACATCCAATCTGATCAAAAACTTGTTCTCCAGCCAAAACATCTGCATCATTTTCGTTTCTACGAGTTGGTGTTTTAAGTGTTCTCATGTAAAACAATAATTTGTTTACTACATCAGAACCTACTTCAGGGTCAGGCACATTATCTACTGCTCCGTTAGCAATTTGCCAATTGTATAAATCTTCTGTATCAAAATCAGATGTTAATCCCATATCTTGCTTTAAAGCAAAAACAATTTGGTCTAACAAAGTAATTTCTTTGGCTTTTTTTCCGAATCTACCTATATAAAAACCAGATTGAGTTGGGTCTTGAATATGAAAAGGTTGAGGATTAAAGTAATCTTTTGCTTCTACATAATTTACTCTTCCAGAAATTCCATCACCATCTAAATCATTAGGATCAGCTAATGCTAAAATGTCTGCATCGCTAACCCCTGCAAGATGTCCCATTCCAATTACGATTGGTGCAATACGGTCTGAAGTATGTGTATATCCAGGAGGTAATGTTTCGGCAATGTAATTTTGTAAAGAACGAAATTGTAATTGCGGGCCGCCTTTATCCAACATAAAATCAAATCCTGTAGGAGTTAATTTCCCGAACCTTGTTTCGGTATTAAATGGATGTCCTTTACCATCACCAACATGGCAGCCTTCACAAGAATTTTGTATAAATATTGGACCTAAACCTTCTGCAGGAGTAAATACTTTTGCAAAAAGTTCATCTCCAGCTATAAATTGAGCCATTTGAGCAGGAGTAAGTCCATCGGTAGGTTCTGCAATGGTGTCGCCTGGTTCTGGAGCACCAGGCACAAGCTTGTCGCAGCTCGTAATGTGTATAAAAACAATAGCTGATAATGCTAAAAAGATACTTTTTTTCATCGAAAACTGAATTAATTTATACAAATCTAAGATTATTTTTAGACTAGCCTAAAAAATAAGTTTGAAATCATGAAAAAGAAGATTTATTGTTCTATGCTTTTTACCTCAATATTGCTTAATTCATGGTTTTCAAACCTTACATTTAGTTCAATAGGATTACAGCATGTTTCGCAATCTTCAATATAAATTTGATGCGTTATAGATGTGTCTAACAACATAGATATTTCTGACCAACAATAAGGACATTGAAAAAAGTGTTCGAGCATGTATTTTTATAAATTGAAGTTGCTAGGTACCAACAACTGTATATTGCGTTTAACACAATTGTTTAATAGCACTAAACTAATTAAATTTTGTAGATGTGCTACACAGCAGTTAACAATTAAGTAGGAGAGCGACTACTCAATAGAAGCAAGTCCCGATAGTTATTTTAATAAAGCTTAAACTGCTTGCAGGAAAAATGAAATATTATAGTTTGTTGGCAAATCGTTATTTACTTACGCAGTACTTATTAATTTCTTGCATAGCAAATGAGTCGCCTAATTCATGAGATTTATGTAAGTCTTCACATCCTTTTAATCTCATGCCGCCATTTATATAAACAAATGCCCTCCAGTAATAACAATCTGATAAACTATAATTCATTTTAATACAGTTATTAAAGTCATTTAACGCAGAATTTAAGCTGTCAATTTCAAATAAAGCTCTACCTCTAGAGAATAAAATTTCTTCTGTAGTGGCGGAAAATTCTGACATTTTCATAATTTCTTTAGTCATTTTCATAGCTTCTTTTGGTGACTTACTTTTAAAAGTATCAATGAATGAGATTTTCTTTAAAAGAGCTAAATCAAAATCTTTAGTGGCTTCATAGTATTGTTCTATTCTAATTTTATTACGACCTCTATTTAAATATGCTAATACATTATTTGAGTCAATCGAAATGATAAGAGAGTAATCATTAATAGCACCGTTATAATCTTTAATAATTGTTTTGTCTACTGCTCTATTTGTTAGCGCATATAAATTATTTGGGTCTTTTTCAATCGCTTTGTCTAGTAGAGGAATAGCTTGGTCAAATTTTCCTTCTTGTTCTAATAATTCAGCTTCAGCATTATATTCTTCTGAGGTTTTAGGATTACATGAAAATATAATTATGGATAGTGTTATAATTATTAAATGTCTCATTCTTAGCTATTATAATAATCTTTTTTGGCTTTTCTTTGTTTGAAATAAGCAATAAATAAGAGAGAAATCGGAAAGAATAAAATTATTAATATCCACTTAATTATATTTAAAATGATTTCCATTAAAATTCATGTTTGCTACCAACAACTGTATATTGCGTTTAACACAATTGTTTAATAGCACTAAACTAATGAAATTTTGTAGATGTACTTCATAGTAGTTAACAATTAAGTAGGAGAGAGGCTGCTCAACAGAAGCAAGTCCCGATTATTTTAATAAAGCTTAAACTGCTTGCAGGAAAGCATATTATATACAGATCTTTGTTGGTGCCAGTTATTTTATCAATTTTATTAGATTTGGATAAAAAATTCCTGTCTTTCCACTATTTGTTTTAATTGCGAATACTATCGGTAATATTATATTTAAGGCGTAAAGTAATATGAATACATAAAGTAAAATATCGGAAAATCCATAATGCATAATTTTAAATAAAGCGGAAGTAGTTATTGAAATAAAAGCAAAAACAGTCCAAACTATTTGAAAATTCAAAAGATTTGCTCCGATTTTTTTCAGACCAATTACTTTATCTTTTTTTGTCAGCCATAAAATTAGAGGAAGTATTATATTTCCAACTGGAATAGCCAAAAATGCTATTACTGAAAGATGAAAAATAATCAAGTAGTTTTTGTCCGTTTTTAGTCCATAATCTAAAATATCTTCGACATTTATACCAAGAACTTCACAAATCAAGTTTAGAGTTTTTCCACGTGGTTCACTTTCATTGTTTTCAATCCGTTGAATTGTTCTTAAATTTACTTGAGAAGACTCGGCTAGCTCTTCTTGAGATAACCCTTTTTTCTTTCTTACTTCTTTAATTTTTTTTCCAATTTCCTTCATAATTAATTAGTTTATCGTTTTAGCAAAACTATTTATGAAACTATCATTTTGATAACGGTTTATTTGCGACATTTTTACGACATTCTTGTTAATCTATTGGTTTTGTTCAGTTTTAATGTACGTTAAGATACATAGTGTTGGGTTTTTGTTATTATTTCACAATATAATTAAAGTGATTTATTTTCCTGATATTTTTCGTTAATTTAAAAAACTGTCCGTAGATTTGTCCGTGTCCGTAAAAACGTCCGCAACTAAAATTAAACTATGGCAACGATCAATTACTACTTAGATAAAGCTGATAAAAAAGGATTATCTCCAATACATTTAAGAATCAATTGTAATGGTAAACAAATCAAAGCTTCAACAGGAAGTAAAATTAAAGTTGAGGACTTTGATAAGGATAAACAAGAAGTAAAAAACAATGCTGATAATCATATTGAAATCAATCATTATTTATCTTATTTAAAAGATAGAGCTGATGAACTATTGAATCGTTCTTATAAAAAGGCATTTACGAACAAAGAAATTAAGGACAAACTGAATGGTTTTATTGAAAATTATAAAGAAGATCATAATGTAAATATTGTCAGGGAGCAAGTAGAGTTATACGGTAAACCATTCACGTTTATTGACTTGTTTGCTGGTGCTGGAGGTTTTAGTGAAGGATTAATTCAAGCAGAAGTCAATAACAAATTCTTTGATTTTTTAGTTGCAAATGATATAAATGAGAATTGTGAATTAACACACGTTGTTAGATACAATCATCAACTAGGGTTAGATGCTAAGTTTTTATGTCAAGACATTACTGAACCTGATTTCTTAGATAATTTATTGGAGAATATTGGAGACAAAAAAGTAGATGTGGTTTGTGGTGGACCACCTTGCCAAAGTTTCAGTTTAGCAGGTAAAAGGCGAAAGTTTGATAAAAAGGACGATTTGTTTTCTCACTATCTTCAAGTAATAAAGGTTTTACAGCCTAAGTACTTTGTTATGGAGAATGTGAAGGGTATCCTAACAAAAGAGGGAGGGAAGATTAAAGATTTGATTATAAAAGACATTAATTCAATAGTTGATATCAAAGAAATTCCAAGACTTACTACATTCATTAAGAGTCTTAAAAAGACAAATAAAGAAGATGAGTTTATAATTGATTGTTTGATTAAAAGGATTGAGATCGAACAATACAGCGAAAAGAAAGCAGAAGAAGCTAAAGAAGCATTCATTAAAACTGTTGATTCTAAATTCCGTCTATTAACTCCTAAAATTGTTGATTATAAGACCAGTAAAATGGATCAAAGAATTAGCACAATTAGACACGGGTTTAATTTATTAGAAAGAAGTAAAGAGTGGGAAGTCTTAAAACGAAAAATTATACGCGAAAAAGATTATTGTAATGTTGATAATGACTATTTCGTAGATCACTTTAATGATTTCCTTTCTGAGCTTGCACCTGAAGAGATTATCAGAAAGATAGAAGAGGCCTTTAAAAGGTTAAATGTTGCTAAAGAGTTCTATAAAGATTGTAATGATATTTTGATAGGCCTACAGATTTATACATTTGGTTTTGATGATACTATTCAATTTCTAAAAAAGTTTTGCAACAATAAACAGGATAAAGAACTTATAGAGATAATTGAAGATATTAGGTTATATAAAATTGAAGCTCCTTTTGTTGCTAACGCTTCAAATTATGGAGTGCCACAGAGCCGCGAAAGAGTATTGTTTATAGGATGTAGAAAGGATCAAAAATTTATTTCTGGCATACCTGCAACAGTTAAAGAGGAAGAAAAAGTTACTGTTTTTGAAGCACTGTATGACTTAGATTTTGTTGGAAATGATGAGGATGCCAGAGATTATGAATTAGTTGATATTTCTAAACAGTATAATGGGACAGCAAAAAAAATGAAGAGTTTAGTATCTAAACGATCTGTTGAAGGTGTTCCAAACACTAAAAAAGGAAAAACATTCTCAGATTGGAGTAAGGAGGGAAGACTCAATGGACGATTTAAAAATGCGACTAAGCCTTTTTATGTAAGAAATGCAGAAGATTTAAAAAATGGGGTAAAAGAATACAATATATTACATAACCACAAGACAAGTAAACAAAGTGAAACGGTAATAAAGCGTTTAGATATTATCAGAAAAGAGGGAAATTACAAAAGAGCACAAAATGAATTAAATGCTTGCGGCCTTTCAACAAACAAAAGAAATTACAATGTTCTTAAACCTGATGGTCAAAGTCCAACAGTTTTGACAATAGCTGATGACTACATTCATTACAACACACCAAGATCATTAACGGTTAGAGAAATGGCAAGATTACAATCCTTTGATGATTCGTTTGTTTTTCAAGGGAAACGATCAACAGGTGGTAATAATAGAAAAACAGAAGTTCCTCAATATACTTTAGTAGGCAATGCAGTACCTCCGTTATTGGCAAGGGCAGTTGCTACTGAGATTTTAAAAAATATTAAATGAGGCCTCTAAATAATTTTGAAGAACAAAACTTAAAAATTTTAACTGAAAATTCTGTTTCATTAACCCTGATTGAGCCTACAGAAAATGGTCTTACAAAGTCCATAATGGATGCGACTGGTACGGTTAGAAATTATCTGAAAACAAATAGCTTTCACGATTACGGTTTGCAGTTGCAAGGACCAGAAAACAAGATAATTATTGATGCTATTATCTATGGCGAGTATTCCATTTTTAAATCTAAAACTTCACTTTACAGACCCCAAACAAAAAAGGGTGACCCTAGAATTTGGTTTTCTGGTTTAACAAAATACTCAGAGCCTAATGATATATTAGCATTGATATGTTTTGATGAGAAAATACACATCCTTAATTTAACGAAATTATCAGTTGAACAATTGTTGAAATCCACATTAATTAATCCTTTAAAAGAACTTATTCAAGAAATTAATGGGGTCGAAAATGCTATAGCAAACGAATTACTTGTTATGCTGAGAAAAATAGCTGGTTCACCAATTCCATCAATGGTAAATGCAGATACTTCTGTAGGTAGGACACTTGAAACGGCTTTGAATATTGATATTAACTCTTCAAAACTCCCAGATTACAAAGGAATTGAATTAAAATCATTTAGGGCTAAAAAAGGAAATCGTAAGAACCTATTTGCACAGGTGCCTAACTGGAAACTAAGTAACTTTAAAAGTTCATCTGAAATTTTAGATGCTTTCGGTTATTGGAGAGAAGAAGATTTTAAGTTGTATTGTACAGTTTCTGGTATTACAGTTAATTCACAAGGCTTGTCGTTAAAAGTTGATTCTGACATTAATCAATTAGTTGAAAATTCAGATCAGAAAGGAATAGGGGGTTTTGTTGTTTGGACTCTAGATAAATTACACGAACGATTATTAGAAAAGCATAAAGAAACATTTTGGGTTGCTGCTGATACTATTACAATTGATGGAAAAGAGCATTTTCAATACAAGGAAGTTGAGCATACAAAAAAGCCTATCGCTTCTCAATTTGATATTCTTTTAGAGCAAGGAGTAATTACATTAGACCATTTAATTAAAAGAAACTCAAAAGGTAGGGTTGTTGAAAAAGGACCTTTGTTTAAAATAAAGCCAAATAGTTTAAATCTACTTTTTCCACCAAGTGAAAAGTATTTATTACTATAATTGGGAGTCTATAATTTAAGGAAATCCAACGAAAAACCTATGTTTTCGTTTTGTCTAAACCAAATGTACATTAATCAGCCAGCATAATGATATATATAGATAACTATGTTGTAATAAATTTGGTACTTATCGACTCAATGTCATCTCCAAACTAATAATAATGTGTTTATACTTCTAATCTCATTATTACTTTAAATAGATAGCATATTTTTCTTTTGTTAAGAGATAAGATTTTTGAAATTGATTTAAGTTCAGAATTATTCTGTTTTTATAATTTGAGTCAAATTCATAGAAGCATTGGTTTTGAATGCTTAAGTTTTGGATTTCAACATTTTTCAACTTAGCCATAAAATAAACTATAAA
This sequence comes from Flavobacteriales bacterium, assembly GCA_002401955.1. GTDB lineage: Bacteria > Bacteroidota > Bacteroidia > Flavobacteriales_E > Vicingaceae. The sequence goes on from NVUQ01000019.1 coordinate 11,086, forward strand.
ATGTCCATTTTCAGTGTAGGAATCACCTAAGTCCAAATTTATTTTTTCATTATTTATTGTCACAGTAAAGTTTGATTTAATGTAATTTGCTATGCATAAAGAAGTAGTATTTTGTAAATCGCAATTACCTTCGAATTCGAAATTAAATAATTCATCTTTTTCAATTACAAACTTCATTTGTAGTTCATTTTCATGAAGAGAAAAGTAATACTCTGCTACTTGACCAACGTGTAACAGATTAGTGGTTAATAGTATTAAAGAGAGAGCTATAGAGGTCATTTAATGATGATTTTTTTAGTTACTTGATCTTTTTCAAAATTAAGTTGTACAAAATAAATCCCCTTAGAAAGATTTCCTATTTGAATAGTTTCTTTAAAGGAATTTGATGAATAAACGATTTGAGCGTTTGAATTATAAATTACTAATCTTGTTACTTTATTTGATAAGTCACCCTCAATGTTTAGTTTTAATAAAGTACTTACAGGGTTTGGGTATATATTCAATTCTATTTGTGTTTGAATAATATTAACACTAGTTATAGGGCTGTTGCTACAGTCTGTTAAAGCAGTTGAAATTGGGCAATTTGGTCCAATTCTAAATGAATTATCAGGAAATTTACCTTTAAAACATCTTGGAATATAAGGCCAATTGTCAGTTAATACATAGTAGTACGTTCCATTGGGGTATTCTGGTGTTATACCATATCGACCTCCACATTCATCTAATTCAGACTGGAGAGGAATATATTCATAATCTTCGTAATAAGTTCCATCATAAGATCCACTTGGAGCTGTTATCCCATTTCCTGGTCTATTTCCATTCTTTAGAGAATAACTGCTTTGAAAGCTTAAGATTGTACTGTTTGAGTTTGTGGGATTTGAGTATAAATATTTGTAATAAATAGGGAATCCATCAGCCGCATAACCAAGTAAAGGAGAGTGTTGAGCACCGTTAATATTTAAATCATTTACAATATAATCTATAGGTGGTGAATGATAATGGTATCTTCCAAGTATGTTAACATGACCTCCATTAAGATCCATGTTTAAAGTATTAACTGCTTCTTCGTGAAAATTTAAGTTTTCGGCAAGTGTGTTGGGATTAACAAAGTATAACCTAGCAAAAGGCGAATAATTGATGCCTATATCAGATACCCCAAAAATAATTCCACCCCCACAGCCTTGTAATGTAGTATCTTCAAATAAGTGAGTTTTAAGTGTGTCTAAATCTGGATATAGGCACATAGAATAATCAAAATCTTGTCCGGCAATTGCTCCATTTCCTCCAAATGGTCCATAAGAATGACTAGGAATATCATTGGTGTAGCATTTTCTGATATTATTAATTGTATCAAAACAATAAGCATTAGTGCTATCATTAGCATAAATGTCAGCAGTGTTACAATATTGAGAAACACCAGTTGGGTAAAGGTTGCAAATAAAAGTTGATCCGGTTTCAATATATCCTTGTGGAGTTAGAGTTTGGCCAATAAGACCCGGGTAATTAGGAGCATAACGTGTACACCTAAACGTATTGTTATTAGATATGATTGTACCTTGAGATTGTGGACCTAGGTCATTTACTGGATTTATGTATTCCCAAACAATAGTTTCATTGGTGTCAATTTCAAAAAATCTACCACTAACCCCTTCACAAATAAGTGTGTTTCCATTTTCTAAACGCTGTACACCAGAAATTATATGTGAATAAAAATCAGTTGGTGTTGGGGCCTGATATGTCCAATCAAAATTAGTTGGACCAAAAGCACCTCCTGTATAAGAATAAAACCCATTTATATCAACAGGAAGCTCCACAATATTAACGGTAGAGTAGTTTTGTCCTTGAGGGGTGCCTGCTTGATTGTTGAACAGGATAATTTTTCCCTCGTCAGTGTACGAACTAGGAATCCAATGAGTATGGTGCTGTAAAAATAGTTTTTGATTTGCAGGAGTACCTTGGTCGTATGCTTGAGGGTTTCCCCATCTGTAAAGTATATCACCACCTTGGCCATAAATCCCTCCAATAGTATCGGCTGCCTCTGTGGTAGTGGTAGAATGATCGATAATCCAAAATTCACTAAAATTATGAACACTAATTATTATTTGGTCAAATTCATCATTGTAGTCTACCCCATTAAAATGCAACCAGTCTGTAGAATTATGGTTTAAGAAGTTGACATCAATTCTTTCAGGATGATCAGCTATTACTCCGTAATTATCTTTTGTAGCATCAGTATCTTGTATCAAGTGATCCCAAGCTTTCCATTCCCATACAACATTTGCTCCGCCATTTACAAGGTCTGGTTGAATTTCAATAATTTGCTCAGAATTAATAAATGAATTTGAAGTTGAACTTCCTGCCTGAGTTACTTCAGCTTGGGTTCGATTATCCCAAACAATTAATAGGATATTCCCATTTGGGAGCAATTCAATATCATGATGTTGCCTGCCATGTGTTGATGTTACAGAATGACTCCAAATTACATTTCCATTCCAGTCTATCATTTCAATGATTCCACTTCCACCTCCCATACCTGGTATTCTACCAGTTCTTAATAATATACCATTCTCAAGTAAGTACGAGGATAGACCTGGATTATATTGACTGGTCCAACTATGAACTTTCTCCCCACAATTATTAATTAAATAGGTTTCCTTGCTATTTTGCGGTGAAAATAACGTGTAGCCATCAAATGATTCAGGAGTGTTTGTAAATAGACCTAATGTTTGCTGTGAGTAAGTATTTATAGAAATTATAACAAGAGCTAAAAGAATAACCCATTTTTTTATCATTGTTAATTTCTCTAATTGGTTTAACATTAGTGTTACTAATTACTTATAACGACAACTGTATGTCGCGTTTACTTAGTGTATTAATAACTTAAAGGTAATAATTTTTGTGAGGAAATGCTCGAAATCACACCAACTAAATAGCGAAAACCTTGTCAAGTTTCAAAGCGATAATGGAGTTCGCTAATATGCTATTAAAAAGCACTAGCTAAAATTATGGCACTAACTCACCAAATTGTCAAGAAGTTAAAGCAGAATGTAATATTACAGCTTGTGCCTGTTACACAACTTTGTTAATAAAGGTGTTTAAAAATATGATATCGATTTAGGAAGTAAAAAAAACAAACCTCCTTTAAAATCAATAGGGAAACACTTTTTTTGAGAATTATAGGGTTGTGCAACGACCAGATTGTTGGTAACCGTTTTTATTTTATTATTTCTGTTGGGTCAAATCTATACATAAAGTCATTCAATTGTCCATCAGAGCTTTCGAGATTTACTATATCCATCAATTCTTCAACATAGCTGCAAATGCGTTCGCGGTCTTCAGTGTCTAAATTCAAATACACATCAGAAAATCTTTTAAGTCCTAATTCGATTTTCTCTTGATATTTCTTGTCTGTGGGATTTTCACTATTTGCAACTTCTTTAAAGTCAGAAGCTACTATGTTAATTTTATCAGTCAATATTGGTCGCATAGTTGGGTCTCCAATTCCAGGGTAAAAAAGAGTATTGTCTTCAATGAACTTTTCCTTTTCCTTAAACTCTTCAAATTTGTCCATTGCATTTTCAGGTGTTTTCATCTGTTTTTGTCCGCAAGCAGTCAAAGTCAGAAATATCATTATTACTTGGAGGTATTTTTTCATTTACAAATGATTACCAACTCTACTATATGTAATGTGCGTTTAGTTAGTTCAATGCTTTAAAAGTAATAATTTTTGTGAGGAAATGCTCGAAATCGCCCCAACTAAATAGCGAAAACCTTGTCAAGTTTCAAAAAGCTAGTAACTAGGCATATAATGTATAGGACTTAAGCTTGTAAAGTATTAAATTTATTTTTCAGCTATAATCAACTATAATTAATTTAACCTACTTAGGTTATTTGATCGCTCTGGAAGAATACTAATTATTTCAAAATATAAAGCCTATTTAGTCGTGCTAATCGCTTCAATAACATAGTAGCCATCTCCTTCATCAATTAGCCAGAATATTATTATAAAAATTTCACCTGTTTTTGTATATCGTAATATTGGTTGAGTTGTTTTTAGTTTTTTAGTCTTAATTATTTCTAGAACTCTGTTATCTATTTCTTCGAAGGATATCTTTTCAATAGAAACACCATGCTTCTGAATGTCTATAAATTCTTCCACTTTGTGTTTCTCAACACCAATAAACCGTTCTAATCTTTTTGTTTTATATCGATTATATACAAATAGGGATAGACTAGAAATTAATATTAAAGATGTCACAAGGATGATCTTTCTTTTCATAAAGGAGTAATTAATGTTTGCCATCGACAACTTTATGTTTTCGTTTTGTCGAAACCAAATTTACAGTAATCAGCCAATATAATGATATATAGCGACAACTTTATGTTGGCATTTTATATAGTTGTTTAATGGCACAGATCTTTGTTGGGCTTAGTTCAAAATGTTAAAGACTTTGGGTTTTGTCTTGTATCAAATAGTCTAATAATCTCAATAGTTTCATTAGAGATTCTATAAAATAAAGAATTTTGCTTAGTTACTACACATTTACGGACTCCTAAATTGTCTTCAATAACAGGGAATAACTTAGGGGTTTCAGAAATTAACCGAATATTATCATCAAGTTTGTTGAGGAATTTAGCAGTAACACGTTTATTCCATTTTGTATTAATGAAATCAAGAATTTGTTCAGCGTCTTTTTCTGCCGCAGGAGACCAAATTATTTGTTTACTCATTTATGAAACGATTTCGAAGGTCTGAAATTACATCTGTATGAGATCTACCCTTCCCATCATCTAATTGGGTTAAACCGAGTTTTATCGCATCTTTTTGTTCAAAAGTCAAGTTATCCCAATCGCTTAAATTATTACTACCATTGATGTGATTTAATAGTAATCCGTAAGCTTCTATAAGGTTTGCCCCTTTTAATGAGTCAAGTTTTCGAAATAGGTCAATTTTTATTTCTGCTGGATTCATAATTATTGGTTTGATGTAAAGTTACGAAAGATTCTTATACCCTTGGTTCACTTTTCTTCGCTCTTTTTCTCGTTATCTTTTTCAGAATACGTAATCAAGTCAAAAAGTTCGTTAATGTAATTATGTTCTTCCCAAGTCTTTTCTTTTTTGAATTGATGAATCTGTACAATTTACCAAAACAGATAAACAGTTTTTCTTTTCATTCGTAGAGCTTTCTATTAAGCCAAAGGAGTAGTCGTTGTTTTTACCAATCTTAACATAATGAACTATAGTGCGTGTATCTGTTGCACAACTTTGTTAATAAAGGTATTTAAAAATATTACATCGATTTAGGAAGTAAAAAACAAACCTCCTTTAAAATCAATAGGAAAACACTTTTTTTGAGAATTATAGGGTTGTGAAATGATTATGAGTGTTACCCTTTTTTTTTTTCTTTTTATTATTAGCCATATTATTAAAAATACAAAAAGTAACCCAAGTAATAAACAAGTCCAAAATATGGCTACTATATTTTCTTTTAAAAAGCTAATAGTGTTTTCTCTTGTGTTCGCTTTGAATGCTAATTTCTCTAGTTTATTTAACCTAAGAATCATTAATTTGGAATCAAATCCATATTCCTTTGCTGCTGAATAGCTTTCTAAAGCAGCTTGAACATCTCTGGTCTGAGCTAAAATGTTCCCTAAGTCGAAATAGAGGTTTCCAACAATTTCATTTTTAGGTTTTACAAATGTTGTTCGTTCTCTCAGTTGATGCCATATGTGACTACTTAATTCTTCTAAATCATATTCGTTAGGATTTGAAGGTATTTTACTATTCCCAAATCCTAATCCAAGAATTGAGGTTTGAATGTCAAGAGATTCTGAAAGTTTATATTCTAAGATTTTAATATGGATCCATTCCGAGCCTTTATGAGAATCAGGATTAAGTTCTATTGATTTTTTAATCCAAATTAGAGCAGAATCTGGTTTCCCGATTAGTTCGTAAATCGTTCCGAGATTTGAAGCTGTGGTGTAAAGGTTTGGAGATAATCGCTCTATTTCTTCGTATATGGTTTTAGCCTTTTGGTAATCCCCTAAGTATGTTAAAGCCGCAGCATAATCAGAATAGTATTCCAGTGAATCGGACCGTTTATAAGCAGCCAATAATTCTTCTGATTTATGTTTGAGTTCGAGGCTGTCAATTTCTTTATTCCATACTTTTCCGCTTGATGGGTCAGTGTAAACCACTTCTCCTGTTAAAAGAGTTCTGTATTCATTTAAGCAAGCAAATGAACTTTCAATTGTAGCGAAATAAATCAGTATCAGGATTGTTTTTCTCATTCTATTTTATGAAGGGTAACAACAACTCTATGTTTTCGTTTTGTCGAAACCAAATTTACAATAATCAGCCAATATAATGCAATATATAAATTGTTGCCACACGTTATTAATTTTCAATAGTTGTGTTTGGTAGTATTTTCTTTAAGTAATCAATGTAATCATTTGTGAAATTATTGCCAGAAAGTCTTAGCGTTTTTAATTTTCGTAGACGACTAATTTGCTTAGGTAATTCAGAAAGGGTATTGTCTGAAAGGTCTAAAATTTCAAGTTTTTTTAGTTCTCCAATTTTAGTTGGAATTTCCTCTATTGATTGAGAACTTAAGTCGAGAAAAATAACTCTTTTTTTAACACTTTCTGCTGAATCAAGATTCGTATAAATTCGATTCTCAAAATTCGATTCGGTATAAACTGATCTCAAATTATAGCAATCGGATGAACCAATTTTAAAGTCATAGCCTATTAAAGAGTTTATTACGCCTTTTTTATTTAATTCAACTTGTAAATTATGTATATCAAAATCCATAGTATGTAGGGAGCCTCCCGTTTCTTTTGCAATATGCAAATACTGCGGGTTTATTCCCTGCATATTATTGTAGCCGCAAATTATCACTCTAACGGGTTTGTCAATATATTTTAAAAGCTCCATGTCTCTAACGCAAGCATTATTATCAGCTATTAATATTATTTCGGAGTGCATTGGATATTTTTCCATTCCTTTTAAAATACCTTCAATATCATTTTCAGGACCATCACCACCTTCACCTTTTAACATAATAAGCTGATAAAGCTTAATTATTTTATCAATGTTGTCTGCTTTTTCAAAATAAACCCCATCTGTTTCTCCTATCTTTTTTGATTTAGTTGGTTTTAAGTCTCCATCATTAAATAATGTAAAATATTCAAGTCCAGACGTTTCAAAGTTTAGTGAATGCCATAAAAGAGCCTGAGCACCATGTTGATACATACTACCGGTCCAATCTGCAACAATTAAGGCATTTTTCCATTTCCTATTTCGGTCAAAAACTTTATATACAATAGTGTCATTATTGCTGCCGTAGGTTCTAATAAATTGGTTTATTATATCTATTTGATTTTTTAAAAAATCAGGTGAAAATTCAGATGCGACTGTGTCCTTTAATAATTCTTCAAAATAGTCGATTATTATCTCCGTTTTCTCTTTAGGATTTCTGGCTTTTATATCTAACAAAATTTCTTCAGGCCAGTCGTTAAATGCTATAATGGTCTCAACAACTCCAGATGCATAGCTTCTGTCAAGAACTGTTATATTGGAAATCTTAGGAGCATCTATTTTTTCTTTTTTATATTCAATAATTATTCCGTGAAATAATGAATCAACTTGTATGTCATTTTTACAATTAGTATGAAGAATAATGTTCCAATCAATTAATCATTTAATAAAGGGTCTATTAGGAATAAGTTTTTTAATCGATTGAATAATAGTTTATGATTCATCGAATATCCATTTTTTCTAATCGGATATTTTGAGAAGATTATGCTTATCGAATTTACTTCAACTTCTTCTTTTATGGATTTCCAAGAATCAGGATTTGAGTATTTAGAACTACGTAACCCATTTTTTAGAATTACTCTGTTATTTGTGTCAATTTCGAAGTTTGGTGTTTCTGTTATTTTAAATGATGTTTCAACATCTGCACCATATTTTTTTACGTTGTTTAATATTTCATTAGAAAACTTTTCTTGAGCAAGAAGAGAGGTTGCAATTAGGAAACAACAAAAAGTAATAAGGGATTTTATTTTCTTCAATAATATTATGGTTAATGTTGGCAAATCGTTGTTTATTTTACAGCAAATGCCTCAGTTACATTTGCATAGTTGTAATAATAAATCCCGCTCGAAAGATTTAGAGTGTCCCAGTTAACAAAGTCACTACAACCTTCCAGTAGTCTATCTCCATTTTCGTTATATATTTCAAATTTAGTTTTACTTGTAAAGGCAAAACTGTTTGATTTAAGCATACATAATGACTTAATTTCTCTTTTTATTGGATAAGGAACCGATTTTGAATGCAACTTTTCAGGTCCTGCTGATTGAATCCGAATTCCATATAGTCCACAGGTGGTGTCAGCTTTGAAAGAGTAATTTTTTAATCCATTATTAGATACTGTACCAATGTTAAGCCATTTATTCCAACGAAATTCTTGTATTATGAAGTCGTTCATTGAGTCTGTCGATTTTAAAGACCAGCTAATTAATCCATCATTGTTTATGGTTACGGAATCGAAATATGAAGTGTCAGGATTGTCTTCTATCGTATGAATAGCAACTTCAGAAGTGTCTATATTGGAATTGGTGGTGTTTCCTGAAACCTCATTGTCTTGAGCACAGGAATAGAAAAAAATAATTATGCTAATAAGAATTAATCTATTCATTTTTATGTTTGCCAACAACCGAATAAGTACACCAGTTCACTTCTTTGGTTATTATGTGTTTATGTTTTCAAATTCTCTAAACCATTTTTTATCAGCATAAAAAGTACCGAATGGAATTAACGAAGCTATAAAAGCACCAATGGTTTTAGTAATGTTCCATTTAAATTGAAGATGTACAATTAGAAGGTTTATTACATAAAGAACAAAAAGAACCCCGTGTGCCATTCCAACAATCTTAACAAACTCAGGTTTGTTGTAGTAGTATTTTAAGGGCATAGCAATTCCTAAAAGAACCAAAAAAGAAACACCTTCTAAAAAGGCTAATAAACGCAGTATACTTAATGAGTTTTTCATACGGATAAATGTAATTATTTTTTTCTAACAATCATTAGCCCATCTCTTATCGGAAACAGTACATTCTGTACCCTATCGTCATTGTTAACTTTTTCAGAATAATCAATTAAAGCGATAGTGTCAGGATCTAATTTTTCTTTTTCTTCAGTTACTTTTCCGCTCCACAAAACATTATCGGCAATAATATATCCGCCAGTGCTCACTTTATCAAAAACTAAATCGTAATAATTAGAATAATTGGTTTTGTCTGCGTCAATAAAAACAAGATCTATCGGTTCTGTTAATGTTGGAATAATATCAATAGCATTACCAATGTGATTAATAATAGTGTTTTTTAAATTTGATTTCTCAATGTAATCATTTACCATAGTTTCTAATTCTTCATTAATATCTATGGTATGAATCTTTCCCCCTTTTTGCAATCCTTCCGCCATGCAAATTGCCGAATAACCAGTGTAAGTTCCAATTTCTAAAATATTTTTAGGGTTAATCATGTGCGAAAGCATGCTCAAAACCCTTCCTTGCAAGTGTCCAGATAACATCCTTGGGATTAGCACTTTTTCCCAGGTTTCGTGGTTGAGTTCTGCTAAAACAGAAGGTTCTTTTTCTGTGTTTTTCAGAATGAAATTTTCTAATTCTTCAGGTAAAAAATCCATAATTTATTCTATTAATTTGGCGAAAATGTTAAGCTACTTAATTGCTTAGTATCAAAAATTTCGTTGGCAATTTCTAGCAGTTTATCTTCTGTTAGTGCGTTTATCTTACGATAAGTTTCTTTTAAATCATCAACTTTGTTGTAAAGCAACATGCTTTTACCCATCCCTAACATTACATTACAATTGTTTTCTTCCGATAAGGTAATTTGTCCTATTATTTGTTGCTTGGCTTTTTGTAGTTGTGATGAGGTGAGTTTTTTATCTCTTAATTTTTTAAGTTCTTTATGAACTAATTTGATGCTTTTTTCAATGTGTTTTTGATCCGTTCCTAAGTAAATGTAAAACAGTCCCATATCAGAAAAAGTGGTGTATGATGATTCTATATTGTAAGTAAAACCATACTTTTCTCTAATACCCATATTTAGCCTGCTATTCATTGCAGGCCCACCCAAAATATTGTTTAATAATATAAAACCATTCTTATGTTTGTGGTGAGATCCGTAAGCTATATTTCCAGTAATATAATGCGTTTGATAAATGTCTTTTTTTATCTCTTTCTGAATAGTTTTGTAGTTGGTAAAGGGATCCCTTTTTTTACTATTGGTTTTCTCTGGAATTTCGTTGAGGTATTTTTTGCACAATTTTTCAATCTTGCTAAAAGGAAAATCTCCAACAATGCTAAATATAATTTGGTTGGTGAGGTAGTTCTCTTTAATAAATTCTAAAATCTTGTTTCTGTTAATACGCTTAACGCTATCAACAGTGCCTAAAATGTTCATTCCTAAAGGGTGGTCTTTAAAAATTAGCTCTTCAAAATCATCATAAATTTGTTCATAAGGATTGTCTTGGTAAGAATTGATTTCATCAATAATTACATCCTTCTCTTTTTTTAACTCATTTTCGGGGTAAGTAGAATTAAATAGTATATCGCTTAATAATTCTAATGCTCTTTCAAAATGAGGTTTAGTAAAAGAAGCGTAAATACTTGTTTTTTCTTTAGTTGTAAATGCATTTATTTCACCACCAACATTATCTATTCGATTTAAAACATGGTGAGCTTTTCGTTTGGATGTCCCTTTAAAAATAGCATGCTCAATAAAGTGAGTAATCCCATTTTCTTCAATATTTTCATCTCTAGAACCAGTTTTAACAATAAAACCACAGTGTGCGACTTCACTTTTTATAGGTTTGTGAATGATTCTAATGCCGTTTTTAAGTTCTAAAAAATTGTACTCCATCCCCTGTTATTAAACAAAATTTCGGCAAATATAGGTTACTAAAATCAAAGAGAGTGTTAATAACTAAGTTAATAACCTTAAATTATGTTAATAACTCAGCATGCTTATTTCCTATATTTTAGCTTCGATTTAATCTATAAATCTGATTATAAAATGGTTGCAAAGAAGAGTGTTTTAGTATTATTGTTAACAATAGTCATTGTTAATTCTGCTTTTTCTCAAGAAAAACTTTCAGGTAAAAAAGAGAAACAATTACTCGAAAAAGCAGAGTATTATTATGATGATGAGGATAGTAAAAACATTCCTAAAGCCTTAAAATTATTTGAGAAATTAGCGAATAATAAACCAACAGACCCTTATTATAGATTAATGACAGGGATTTGTTATTCTTATTTTAAATATAGGAAACAAGAAGCATTAGAAACATTGTTAAAAGTTAAAGAAGTAAATACAAATTTTAATGAAGTTAATTTTTATTTAGGAAGGGCCTATGCAGTTAACAATCGATTTGAAGAAGCAATTTCATCATACCAAGATTATATGGCAGGAGAAGATGTTTCGGAGGAGCGAAAGGCAGAAGCAAGGCAAAATATTATATACTGCCAAAATGCAAAAGTTTACTTACAAGATAGCTTACAAGTAGAAATTAAGAATATTGGTTTTCCTATTAATACCGAACATTCAGAATATGTTCCTGTAATTACTCCAGATGAATCGATGATGATTTTTACCTATAGAGGGGAGAGAAGTAAAGGAGGGTTGTTGGGGCCTACAGGAAAGCCAGATCCAGATGGGTATTATTATGAAGATATAATGGTTTCCTATAAACTTGGTGATGAATGGTTGGAGCCAGAAAGTATTGCAGATAATATTAATACTGTAGGACATGATGCGAGTATTGCTTTATCGGTAGATGGTCATATGTTATTTGTGTATAAGCAAACCAAAGCGGATAATGGAGATATCTATTTTAGTAATTTGATTGGTGAAGAATGGAGTAAGCCAGAAAAACTAAAAGGAGAAATTAATACATCAGAATGGGAAGGTAGTGCTACTTTGGCAAGTGATGGTCAAACAATTTATTTTTCTAGTGAGCGAGAAGGTGGTTTTGGAGGGAGAGATTTATATTCTTCTGTTTTACAACCAGATAATTCTTGGGGAGAAATTAAAAATTTAGGACCTGTAATAAATACTCGATTTGATGATGATGCCCCATTTATTCATCCTGATAGGAAAACGATGTATTTTAGTTCTAAAGGACATAATAGTATGGGTGGGTATGATATCTTTTATACTTATTTATCGGAAGATGGTTGGGATGAACCAGAAAATGTAAAATATCCTGTAAATACAATTGATGATGACAGATATTATGTGTTGTCTGCCGATGCAAAAACAGGTTATTATTCAACATCAGGGAGAAGTGAGTTGGGTACTCATGATATCTATACAGTAAGTCCGGGTCATTTTGGTAAACGACCAATTTTAGCACTAATAGTTGGTGTTACTCAAGCGGATGGAAGCCCTCAAGAAGCTGATATTACGGTAACAAATGATAAAACTGGAGAGTTAGAAGGTAGGTTTAAGTCAAACTCTTCAAGTGGAAAGTATATGCTAGCATTAACCCCAGGTAATAAGTATAAAATTGCTATTGAGGTTGAAGGTTATGAAACCAAGATAGATTATATAGATATAGAGTCTTTAGCAACCTATGTTGAGGTTGAACATGATTTTAATTTGTATTCTAAAGACAACTTAGTTGGAATTTCGGATGATTTAGATCCCCTTCAAGGGAAAATTGATAACCAGATAGAAAAGTATAAAAAAGAAAATACGAAAAAAGGTTATGAAGAGATGATTCATTCTAAAATTATAAATGAGCGAGGAGAAGAAAAGATAGCGGGAGTTCAGTATTTTTTAGATGCTGATTGTATTGATTCAAATAATACTGATGCCGATATTTTAGCTAAAATTAATACTATTAGTTATCCAGATGGAACAACTAAAAGTATAATAGGACCCTATGAAACTTTGTTGGCTTCAGAAATTGCAAAAGAAAAATTAGTTGCAAAGAGTGATAATTGTAAACATTTAGAAGTTAAGGTTAATGATAATGGAGTGGAAAAATCGTTTCAACAATTTTATGCCGCTGAATACACTAAATCAGATTTTTCAGATAAAAATATTCATGATGAATTAACCCACCCAGATACTACACAAGTTGTAGATTCTTCTGATAAAGCAATTGATTTAACAGATATTAAAGACCTTGACTTTGCTGATGATAAGTTTGCAGATGCTGCAAATAAAACAATAACAGGTTTAACGTTTAAGGTAGAAGTTGGTGCGGTAAAAGATCCTAGTGATTTTAAATTACAGTATTTAGATAAGTACGGAAAAATAACTGCTAAAACTTATCCTGATGGAATGACACGTTATACATTTGGACCCTTTAAAACACTTAAAGAGGCTGAAGCTTTTAAACAGATGTTAAAAGAAAAAGAGGCAGATCAAAAAGATGCTTTTATAACAGTATTTGTTTTTGGTCAAGATAAAAAGGTGGCTGATATTGAAGATAAACAACGTGAAGAATTAGGAATACCTTTAAAAGAACCTGTAATAGAAGAAGTTGTAGTGGTTGAAGAAGTGTTGAAAGGACCTTGTGGTACAATTGGGGTTATAGATTTTTCTTGGTTTGTAGGAAAAGATTTAAATGATAAAACAGTTTATAATAAATTAATTGCTAAAGGAGGTAATTCTTGTGCCGAAGGATTGGAGTTTAAAATTCAGATTGCTGCGTATCGTTTTCCTAAAAACTATAAGTGGGTTCATCTTAAACAATATGGAGAGCCTTTAGTGTTAGATTATCCTGATGGAATTACAAGATTTACACAAGGTACTTATGTTACTCTTGCTGATGCGGAGGTGCTAAGGCAAAAAATAATTAAGTCAGGACAAAAAGATGCTTGGATAACACCATTTTATAATGGTAAAAGAATGCTCTTAGAAGAGTTAATTAAGGCTAACTTTTATGGTAAGAGTGTGAACTAGAAAAGGGTCGCCTTCGGGCGGCCTTTTTTGTTTTATGAATATCTAATAATTGAAACATTTTTTCTTTTCGGTATAAAATTTGATAAATTTGCTGTTAAAATAATATTATGAAAAATACATTGCTAATTATTGCGTCCTTATTTACAGCCGTTGGAATTGCCCAAACTAATTTGGTTCCAAATTCAACTTTTGAGAAAATTGAAAAAAAAATAAAGCAAAAGGGCGAGATAAGCGTAGCTACACCATGGGTTTCTCCAACGCTTGCTTTGGCAGATTTGTATGTAGAAAAAACAAAGAATTATAATATTTCAATACCAGAAAATTCCTACGGAGAAGAAAAACCAATGAAAGGAACAGGCTATGCAGGTATTCTGGCGTATAGTTATAAGAATAAGTCTCCGAGAAGTTATTTGCAAGTTCAGTTAACTGAGAAATTGGAGGCAGGAAAGGAGTATTGTGTTCAATATCATGTGAGTTTAGCTGATTTATCTAAATATGCATGTAATCATTTGGCGGTAGCAATTACAGATAAGGCGGTAACAGCTAATAACTCTGACGTGTTAAAGGTTGAATCTTTTATCGAAAGTAGAAAGTTGAAAATATATGAGACTCAATTTTATTGGACTCCAATATGTGGAAAGTATATGGCAAAAGGAGGTGAAGAGTATCTTACTATAGGGAATTTTACGGATGATGCTGAATTGGAATATAAGAAAGTAAAAAGACCAAGAGGATTCACAAAACCACAAAGCAATGATGCTTATTATTATGTGGATAATGTTTCTGTAATTGCGTTAGAAGATGTAAAAAAATGTGATTGTGATGTAATTCCTGGTATGGAAAACGTAAAGACAATAAGGAAAGACTTTAGTAGTGATAAGAGTGTGAATACAACCACAGTAAAAATAATTAATACTGATGGCTCTACTAGTGCTGATGAGAAATCAGCACCTGCTTCTGCTCAAGCAGCTGGCTCTACTAAGGCAGCTGTTAGCACTAACGGTAAAGTTGATGGGATGAAAATAGCTTTTGCTGCAAAAACATTTTCGGTAGAAAAATCTATTCATAAATTAGATCAGATTGTGGCTTTTATGAAAAAGAATGCTGACGCTAAGCTTAGTGTTTCAGGGTATATAGATGAATCAGAAAAAGATGTAGATAAGCTTGCCGGGAGAAGAGTTGGTGCTGTTTATAAGTATTTAATTTCAAAAGGAATTACTAAGGAGCGGATTAAAAGAAGTATAGAAGGGGCAGATTCGCCAATTGATAAAAAAGATATTACTAAGAACATGAGGGTTGAAATATCAGTACTTTCAGAATAATAGAAAGTTAGAAAATTTAAAAATCTCGAAAAAGATGATTCTTTTTCGGGATTTTTTGTTTTACAATAATATTTTAATCAAATTTTAGTTTAAAACTAATATTTAGGGGTTGTTGATAAAAAATAACACTTTTTTTTGATTTTACCCCCTATTAAAAATACATTTGTACTGTATTATTGATAATAACCCTAAAAAATAAAAAAATGTCAACATTTAGATTTAAAGCATTAGAAGATGTTCTTGAAAGAAAGCCAAAACATGTGGAATTTCCATCGGATAGAGCTTCTAATTATTATGCAACAAATGTATTTACAGAAGAGGTAATGCGAGAGTATTTACCGAGTGAGGCATATAAAAGTGTTATGAGTTCGATTAATAAAGGAACTCGATTGGATAGAGAGATGGCGAATCAAGTAGCCTCATCTATGAAGGATTGGGCATTAACAAAAGGAGCTTCGCATTATACACATTGGTTCCAACCATTAACTGGAGCTACAGCAGAAAAGCACGATTCTTTTTTTAGTCCTATTAGTGGAGGTAGAGCGATTGAGAAATTTGAAGGAGATAATTTGGTGCAACAAGAACCAGATGCATCTAGTTTTCCTAATGGAGGAATTAGAAATACCTTTGAGGCAAGAGGGTATACAGCCTGGGATCCCACATCGCCAGCCTTTGTTATTGGTAAAACACTTTGTATTCCAACAGTATTTATTGCCTATACAGGTGAGGCCTTGGATTTTAAAATTCCGTTATTAAAAGCTTTACATGCTGTAGATAAAGCGGCAGTAGATGTTTGTCAATATTTTGATAAAAATGTAAATAAAGTAAGTGCAAGTTTAGGTTGGGAGCAAGAGTATTTTTTAATTGATAAAGCATTGTATAATGCTCGTCCAGACATTATGATGACAGGTAGAGCCTTGGTTGGGCATAATCCTGCAAAAGGACAACAATTAGATGATCATTATTTTGGATCTATTCCTAGTAGAGCTGAAGCTTTTATGAGAGAGTATGAAATTGAGGCATTGAAATTAGGTATACCTGTTACTACTAGGCATAATGAAGTTGCTCCGAATCAATTTGAATGTGCTCCAATGTTTGAAGAAACAAATTTGGCGAATGATCACAATTTGTTGCTGATGGATATAATGGAGAAAATTGCTCGAAAACACGATTTTAGAGTTCTATTGCACGAAAAACCTTTTGGAAGTTTAAATGGTTCAGGGAAACATAATAACTGGTCATTATCAACTAATACAGGAGTAAATTTATTAGCTCCAGGAAAAAACCCAAAAACAAACCTCAGATTTTTAACGTTTTTAGTAAATACAGTTAAAGCCATTTATGATAATGCAGATATTTTAAGAGCAAGCATTGCTTCTGCAGGAAATGATCATAGATTGGGTGCAAATGAAGCGCCCCCAGCAATTATATCTGTTTTTCTTGGTTCACAAATAACAGAAATGTTAGATAAACTAGAGAAAAATGTGAAAGCAGGAAAAATGACACCTGAAGATAAAACAGAGTTGAAATTAAGTATTGGTAAGATTCCGCAAATTATGTTAGATAATACTGATAGAAATAGAACTTCACCTTTCGCTTTTACAGGGAATAAATTTGAGTTCAGAGCTGTTGGTTCAACTGCAAATTGTGCACATTCTATGACTGCTTTAAATGTAATTGTAGCAAAACAATTAAAAGAATTTAAAAAGTCTGTTGATGGGAGAATTGATAAAGGAATGAAAAAAGATGAAGCAATTTTAAAAGAGCTTCAAAAATTGATAAAAGAATCTAAAGATATTCGTTTTGAAGGAAATGGCTATGGTGATGAGTGGGTAAAAGAAGCGAAGCGAAGAGGTTTGTCTAATTTAAAGGATACACCAAGTGCTTTAAAAGTGATGGTGAAGAAAGAGACGAAAAAATTGTTTAACGATATGGGAGTATTGTCTCACGTTGAGCTTGAGGCTCGTTATGAGATTGAATTAGAAAACTACATTTTAAAGTTACAAATAGAATCTAGAACTCTAGGAGATATTGCACAAAATCATATTATCCCTACAGCAATAAAATATCAAAATGTATTGATTGAAAATGTGAAAGGAATGAAGGATATTTTTGGAAAAGATGCTGCTAAATTAGCAGCAACTCAACTTCAAATTTTAAAGGATATTTCTGTGCATTTAAACGGAATAAAAGAAAAATCTGAAGCTATGCTTTCCGAACGGAAAAAGGCAAATAAAATTGATGATTCTGAAAAGAAAGCTGCAGCATATTGTAATGAAGTAAAGCCATATTTTGAGGAGGTAAAATATCATTCGGATAAATTAGAGATATTAATAGATGATGAGTTGTGGCCATTGCCTAAATTGAGGGAATTATTGTTTACTAGGTAGTTTAATCAGTAATAAATGCTCATTTATCCCTTAGGACTATAAGTTAAAAGAATTTTTTTTATCAAACTTACTTTGATTAGTTAAAAAGATGTTTTACTTTAGCGGCTGTTAAAGGAAAACTAACGTATTTGTATATGAAAATAATAAGAATTTTAGGCGTATTTGCCCTAGTAGCAGTTTTTGGTTTAACTGTAAATGCTCAGAAAGACTATAAGTTAGAAGCTGATGTAGCTTTTAGTGGATTTAAGTATTATAAGGCAATTGAAATGTATAAGAAAGCCTATACAAAGGAGTCTAAAAAAGAAGTGAAGTCTGAAATTCTTTTCCAAATAGCTGAGTGTTATCGGGGTAAAAATGACGGAACACAAGCAGCTGTTTGGTATAATAAAGCGATTAAATCGAAGTATGAAGATCCTATTGCAATATATTACGTTGCGGATATCTACAAAGCACAAGGTAAATATGAGGAGGCTATAGTTCACTATAATAAGTTTAAAGCTGCTAAACCTGGCGATAAAAGAGCTGAAGACGGTGTAAAATCTTGTGAGATGGCTAAAAAATGGTTAGAAGAACCATCTAGAACGATTGTAAATCCTATGCCTTTACTAAATTCAGAGGATTATGATTTCTCTCCTGTTTTTGCAGATAAAAAGAATGTTGAGCTTTATTTTACATCAACCAGACAAGGTTCTGCAGGTTCGGAAGTTTCTGATATTACAGGAATGAACTTCTCAGATATTTATAAGACTAAGAGAGATAAAAAAGGAAAGTGGAGTGAGCCAGCTGTTTTAAATGAAGCAGTCAATTCACCTGCAAGTGAAGGGTCTTCTTGTTTAAATAAGAAAAGAAATACGATGTATTTTACACGATGTGGTGTTGAAGACAAAGGTGTGATGGGATGTGGTCTGATGTGGGCAAAAAGAGCAGGTCAAAAATGGGGAGAACCAGAATATATAGAAATAACAGAAGATACTTTTACAGTTGGTCATCCAGCTATTTCTCCTGATGATAAAGTATTAGTATTTGCATCTAATATGCCAGGTGGACAGGGAGGAAAGGATTTATGGTATATCACTTATAATAAAAAAGCGAAGACTTGGTCTCAAGCAACCAATTTAGGTTCTGAGATTAATACAGCAGGAGATGAGATGTTTCCTTACATTAGAGAAAATGGTGAATTGTATTTCTCTTCAACTGGTCATCTAGGGATGGGTGGTTTAGATATCTTTAAGGCTGCAAGTACTGGAGCTAATCAATGGAGTGGAGTAGAAAATTTACAAGTACCAATGAACTCTGCAGCTCATGATTTTGGGATCGTGTTTGAAGGAGATAAAGAAAGAGGATTTTTTACTACGGCTAGAGAAGGTGGTAAAGGTGGAGATGATATCTGGGAGTTTTATTTGCCTCCAATGTTATTTGCTTTAGAAGGTGTTGTAAAAGATGTTGAAACTGGAAATGTTTTAGCAAATGCAAAAGTTAAATTAATAGGTACAGATGGTAGCTCTGCAGAAACAACAACAGATGAAAACGGAAGCTTCTTTTTTGTAGAGAACGGACCAGATAGATACATTAACCCAGCAACCTCATATTCTTTAATAGTTGAAAAGGATAAGTATTTAGTAGCTAAAGGAAAAGAAACTACTGTTGGATTAGAAGGGTCTAAAAAATTCTTTCACGACTATGCCCTACAACCTTATGAAGATGTTGTAATTAAGTTACCACTTATTGAATATGAAACTGCTAAATGGAATTTACAAGATCAATATAAAGATTCTTTAAATTCTTTGTATAATGTTATGACGGAGAACCCAACGCTTGTTATTCAATTGCGTTCTCATACCGATCATAGAGGTTCTACTAAAGCTAATCAGAGATTAGCTCAAAAAAGAGCTCAATCTTGTGTGGATTACTTAGTAAAAGAAAAAGGAATTCATCCAGATAGAATTAAAGCAAAAGGAATGGGTGAAAGTGAACCAATTAAAGGAATGGGCGGGGTTATATTAACAGAGAAGTTCATTAAGACGTTAAAAACAAAAGAAGAACAAGATGCTGCATTACAACGTAACAGACGTACCGACTTTAAAGTAGTTGGTAGTGATTTTGTGCCGCCAGCTGTTGCTCCAGAAGGAACAAAATAGCTTATTAACATATTTGAAAAACATCCTGATAACTTTCAGGATGTTTTTTTTATATCTATATGTCAACAACAATTAGAGTATTAAATTTGTAAAAACTTAAAGAGGAATGGATAAATCTGAAAGGTATATGCAAAGAGGTGTCTCAGCTTCTAAAGAGGATGTACATAATGCCATAAAAAATATTGACAAAGGCTTGTTTCCGAAAGCTTTTTGTAAAATTGTTCCTGATCATTTAACTGGAGATGAAAACTATTGTGTGATTATGCACGCAGATGGTGCAGGAACAAAATCATCATTGGCTTATGCTTATTGGAAAGAGACAGGAGATATTTCTGTTTGGAAAGGAATTGCACAAGATGCATTAATCATGAATATTGATGATTTATTATGTGTAGGAGCTGTGGATAATATTTTATTGTCTTCAACAATAGGAAGAAATAAGAACTTGATTCCAGGAGAAGTTTTGGCTGTATTAATAAATGGTACAGAAGAATTATTAGAAGATTTAAGAAGTCAAGGAATAGGGATTTACTCAACAGGAGGAGAGACTGCTGATGTTGGTGATTTAGTACGAACAATTATTGTAGATTCCACAGTTACTTGTCGCATGAAACGATCAGATGTAATAGATAATGCTAATATTAGTGTAGGAGATGTTATTGTTGGGTTAGAATCTTTTGGACAAGCCTCTTATGAGACAGAATATAATGGAGGGATGGGAAGTAATGGATTAACTTCGGCAAGGCATGATGTGTTTAATAAATCTGTAGCAGAAAAATATCCACAAACTTTTGATGCTAGCGTACCAAGTGATTTGGTGTATTCTGGCGGTTATAATTTAACTGATAGTGTTGAAGGTTCCGAATTAAACGCAGGGAAATTAGTGTTGTCACCAACAAGAACTTATGCACCAATCATCAAAAAAATATTGGATAATCACAGTAGTGATATTCATGGAATGGTTCACTGTAGTGGAGGAGCTCAAACTAAAATTTTACATTTTGTAGATGATTTACAAATAGTAAAAGATAACATGTTTGATGTGCCACCATTGTTTAAAATGATTCATGAACAATCAGGTACAGATTGGAAAGAAATGTACAAAGTGTTTAATATGGGGCATAGAATGGAAATTTATGTCCCTCAAGAAATTGCAGAAGATATTATTGCTATTTCAAAATCATTTAATGTTGATGCTAAAATTGTTGGTAGAGTGGAAGCACAAGGAAAGAAGCAATTAACTATTAAAAGTGAATTTGGAGAGTTTATTTATCAATAATTATTCCCCTCCTTGGAGGGGATAGGGGTGGGTTTAGTAAATATGGAACCATCACTTAAACTTTCAAACTTAATTAGATGAGTTTATTAAAGAAGTTAGAACAGATTAATATACGTTATGATCAGGTTAGCGAACAGATTGTAGATCCTGAGATTATTTCGGACATGACTCGTTATGTGAAGATTAATAAAGAATACAAAGAGTTAGGAGTAATTGTAAAAGTTTACAATAGATATAAAGATGTTATTGATAACATTGAATCTTCAAAAGAAATTATAGCTACAGAAACAGATAAAGAGTTTGTGGATATGGCTAAGATGGAATTGGATGAGTTACTTTCTGAAAAGACTCGAATGGATGAGGAAGTGAAGGTAATGTTGATACCTAAAGATGAGGAGGATTCTAAAAATGTAATTATAGAGATTAGAGCCGGAACAGGTGGTGATGAAGCAGCAATTTTTGTTGGCGATTTGTACAGAATGTACATTAAGTGGTTAGAAAGAAAAGGATGGAAAACAGAAACGATGACCATGCAAGAAGGTACTTCAGGAGGATTTAAAGAAGTTTCTTTTAGTGTAGAAGGAGAAAATGTTTATGGAGTCTTAAAGTTTGAATCAGGAGTTCATCGAGTTCAGAGAGTTCCTAAAACAGAAACACAAGGGAGAGTTCATACTTCGGCTGTTACGGTTGCAGTTTTACCAGAAGCTGAAGAGGTTGATGTAGTGGTAAGAAAAGAAGATATAAGAAAAGATACTTATAGAGCTTCAGGAGCAGGTGGGCAGCACGTAAATAAAACTGAATCAGCAGTACGATTAACACATATTCCTACAGGAACTGTGGTAGAATGTCAAGATGGAAGATCTCAAATTAAAAATTACGATAAAGCATTGAAAGTTTTAAGGTCGAGACTTTATGAAGCTGAAGTAATCAAAAAAGAATTAGAAAGAGCTACCGAAAGAAAATCTCAGGTTTCTACAGGAGATAGATCTGCAAAAATTAGAACGTACAATTACTCACAAGGAAGAGTTACTGACCATAGAATTGGGTTAACTTTATACAGTTTAGATAACATTATTGCTGGTGATATTGATGAGATAGTAGATCAATTAAAAATTGCAGAAAACACAGAAAAATTAGCAGCAGGATTAGATGCTTAAATGTCATCCTCAGCTTGACTGGGGATCTTATTTATAGAATGAGATTGCTTCGCTACGTTGTATTTCTCTCGCAATGACGAAAAAGGAGAATTATGACAAAACAAGAATTAATCAGTCAAATCAAACAAAAACAATCATTTTTATGTGTTGGATTAGATGCTGATATTGATAAAATTCCTAAACATTTATTAAAAGAAGAAGACCCAATATTTGAATTTAATAAGCAGATTATTGATGCTACAAAAGATTTATGCGTAGCATACAAACCCAATACAGCTTTTTACGAAAGCTTAGGAGCTAAAGGTTGGGAAAGCTTAGAAAAGACAATTAATTACATTCCGAACGATATTTTTACGATTGCAGATGCTAAGCGAGGAGATATTGGGAATACCTCTAAAATGTATGCCAATGCTTTTTTAAATACCCTAAATTTTGATTCTGTTACAGTTGCTCCCTATATGGGAAGTGATTCTGTATTACCGTTTTTAGAATTTAAAGATAAATGGGTAATTCTATTAGCATTAACATCCAATAAAGGAGCTGATAATTTTCAGTTTTTTGATAATGGAGCAGAAAAATTATTTGAGCGAGTGTTAAAACAATCTCAAAAATGGGGAGATGATAAAAACTTAATGTATGTTGTTGGTGCAACTCGCCCAGAGATGTTTACAGAGATAAGAAGTATTGTTCCTGATAACTTTTTATTGGTTCCTGGAGTTGGAGCACAAGGTGGTTCTTTATCAGAAGTATGTAAGTATGGAATGAATAAAGATTGTGGTTTGCTCATCAATTCTTCACGAGGAATTATTTACGCAGGAAGCGATGAAAATTTTGCAGTAGCAGCACGAAATTCAGCCTTGCAAATTCAAAAAGAAATGGCTATCTTGTTGGAAGAATTTCTAGGTTAGAAATCAAGAACATATATATTTACTAAACACTTTTTAAAATAATGGGACCAGACTTTATAATCAAAATAATAGTAGGAGTAGTTGTAATTTTATTCATTTTAGGATTATTCTTTATCGTTAAACAAAAAACAGCAATTGTAATAGAGCGTTTTGGTAAGTTTAATCGTATTGCTAAAGCAGGGTTTAATTTAAAAATACCAATAATTGAGCAAAAAGCAGGAACCATTAATTTAAGAGTAATGGAGTTACCTGTAGATGTAGAAACGAAAACGAAGGATGATGTATTTGTTCGAATGGTTGTTTCTGTTCAATATTATGTGGTAGAAAGTAATGAGGGTATTCGGCAATCTTTTTATAAATTCGATAACCCATCTCGTCAGATTCAGTCGTATGTGTTCGATTCTATTCGTTCAGAGGTTCCTAATATGTTATTAGATGATGTTTTTAGTGAAAAGGATAAAATTGCAAAAGCCGTTCAAACTGAACTTTCTGCAACTATAGAAGAATACGGTTACGCAATTGTAAAAGCATTAATTACGGATATTGATCCTGATGCAAAAGTAAAGCATGCTATGAATGAAATTAATGCTGCAAAGAGAATGAAAGAAGCTGCTAAGGAGTATGCTGAAGCGGATAAGATCAAAGTAGTAGCAGCAGCAGAAGCAGAAGCTACCAGTAAAAAATTGCAAGGTGAAGGTATTGCAGACCAAAGAGTGGCAATCGCAAATGGATTAAAACACTCTGTTGAAGAGGTAAGAGGAGCTATGGAAGATGGTGTTACAGGTCGTGAGGTTATGAATATGTTATTTATGACCCAACATTATGATACGATTAGTCGTTTAGCCGAAGATGGTGTAAACACTATTTTTATGCCTTATTCCCCAAGTACTGTCGGGGATTTACAAACCCAAATTCAATCAAGTTTATTAGCTGTAGATACAGTTACAAAAACAACGAATGTTAGTGATTTTGCTAAAGCTAATAGCAAGAGTAAAGAAGCTCGTAGACCTCAAGGAGGTGATTCAGTAAATCCAGAAGATTTTGAGTAGTGTCAATGCGATAATTTAAGAATAAAAGAAGGTTTGTTCATTAAAAACTGAAGATTAGTTTATTCAAACATTCTTAAATTATCGCATTCACTCATTGTATCATTTTTAAAATGAAAGAGGATTTTCTACATTACGTTTGGAAGTATAAGTTATTTGATGTTTCAACATTGTTTACTCAAAATAATGAGGAGGTTGAAGTAATTAATTTCGGATTACACAATACTGATGCTGGGCCAGATTTTTTTAATGGGAAAGTTAAAATTGGTGAAACCATTTGGGCTGGAAATATCGAACTTCATATCAATTCTTCTGATTGGATAAAACACAAGCATCAAACTGATAAGGCTTATGATAATGTAATTTTGCATGTTGTTTATAATAATGATTCTGTTATAGAAGATAAAGATGATAATGAGCTTCCAACAATCGAGTTAAAGAGTTTAATTAATAAAAATTTACTAACTAAGTACGAACAACTTGTTCATCAGACCGATACAGTACCTTGTGGAAAGCAGATTAAAACGGTTGATGAATTTACGATTAACTCTTGGCTTAATCGTTTAGCTATTGAGCGATTAGAAAGAAAATCAGAAGAAATTCAAGCAACACTTCAACAAAATAAAAACAATTGGGAAGAAACTTTTTATCAATATTTATTTAAATATTTTGGATTAAAAGTGAATGCTTTACCATTTGAATTGTTAGCAAAAAATACCTCCCTTAAAATCATAGAAAAACATAATAGTTTATTTTCTATTGAAGCTTTATTGTTTGGGCAAGCAGGCTATTTAACAAAAGAGATTGAAGATGAATACCATCAAAAATTAAAGAAAGAGTATCATTTTTTGAAATCAAAGTTTGATTTAACCCCTTTGGATAAAAGCTTGTGGAAATTATTACGTTTACGACCAAGTAATTTTCCAACAATAAGAATTGCACAGCTGGCTCAACTATTAAGCATGAGTACACGAGTGTTTTCTAAAATTATTGACGCGGAATCTGTAAAAGAAATGCAAGAATTATATTATGTTCAAGCTTCGGAATATTGGGATACGCATTATCAATTTGGAGAATTAGGAAAAGAGGAACAACAAAAGAAGATTGGAATAAATACGATAAACAATATTATTATTAATGTTATCGTACCATTTATTTTTGTTTATGGAAAAGCAAATCAGGATGAAAAACTCGTTAATAAAGCATTGAAATTGCTAGAAAGCATTAAAGCTGAAAATAATTCTATCATTAAAAATTGGACTGAATTAGGAGTGAAATCGAGTAATGCAATGCATACTCAATCGTTGTTAGAACTGAAGAATAACTATTGTTCTC
The DNA here is from genome assembly GCA_002401955.1 of Flavobacteriales bacterium. Lineage (GTDB taxonomy): Bacteria > Bacteroidota > Bacteroidia > Flavobacteriales_E > Vicingaceae. Next base: position 36,662 of record NVUQ01000019.1, read on the forward strand.
AAAAAAAATGTTTAAATTGCAGTATTGGTAATAAAATTATCCAACAATGATAAATAAAATTCTATCATATTTTGAGAAACAAGCCTTTGGGGTTTGTTCTTGGTGGGGAGAGAAACTCCAATTAAAATCGAGTAGAATACGAATATCCTTTATTTACCTTTCTTTTTTAACCTTTGGATCCCCCATTTTTGTGTATTTGATAATGGCTTTTTTATTGGAGCATAAAGAATATTTTAAGTTTAAAAAACGTAAATCTGTTTGGGATATTTAAAGCACACATTATTCAATTTTACGTATTTCAAGAAAGTTTATATTGCATTATTCCTCTTGATTGCGATTCTGTTTGTGGGTATAACAGGCTTTATACTTATTGAAGGTTATACCTTAGGAGAGGCTTTTTATATGACGGTAATTACGATTTCTACTGTTGGTTTTAACGAGGTACGTCCGTTATCTGATATTGGAAGGGTTTTTACCGCTTTTTTAATTATCTTTAGCTTTAGTACATTTGTATTTGCGGTTACATCCATTTCAAATTATATTTTGGATGGAGAGTATAAGCTTTATTTTAAAGATTTAAGAATAAAGAAAAAGGTGAGTAAAATTTCAAACCATACTATTATTTGTGGATACGGTAGAAACGGCACACAAGCTGCTGCTGAACTTAAATCGCATCATAGAAAATATGTTGTGATTGAACAAGATAAGGAATTGAGCGATGAGATGCGTGAAGCACATGATATTCCTTTTATTGAAGGTGATGCAACGTTAGAGAAATATCTTGAAAAAGCTGGGATTCATACAGCTTTTGCATTAATTACTACTTTACCGAAAGATGCAGATAACCTTTTTGTAGTGTTAACAGCACGTGAAATGAATCCAAATTTATTGATTATAAGTAGAGCATCTAAAGATAATTCTGATAAGAAACTAAAGAGAGCAGGAGCAAATAATGTAATAATGCCTGATAAAATTGGAGGAGCACACATGGCTTCTTTAGTGATAAAACCCAATGTAATTGAGTTTATTGATTATGTTATGGGGCAAGGATCAAATTCTGTGAATTTAGAAGAAATTACTTTTGAAAATTTACCAGATAAGTTAAAAAATAAATCGATTAGAGAATTAGGTGTTAGAAATAAATCTGGAGCTAATATTATTGGTTTTAGAACTCCTCAAGGAGAGTATATTATTAATCCTTCTCCAGATACAGTAATTACACCACAAGCAAAAATATTTGTTTTAGGAACTATAGAACAGATTGATGCATTTAGAGAATTTGCGACTCAGCAAAATTTATTAAACATCTAAAATATTTATAAGTGAAAATATTAATTACTGGAAGTAACGGACTACTTGGTCAGAAATTAGTTAAATTATTAGCTAATAAAGATAATGTAGAGCTTTTAGCTACATCAAAAGGCGCAAATCGTGTTAACGATACAAGTGGATATCAATATAAATCGTTAGATATCACCAATAAAGAAGAAGTGTTAAGTATTGTAAATGGTTTTCGGCCAAATGCGATTATTAATACAGCAGCAATGACCAATGTTGATGCTTGTGAGTCTGATAAAGAATTATGTTGGGATTTAAATGTAAATGCAGTTAAATACTTTATAGAAGCTTCAGAGAAGAATGATTCACATTTAATACACCTATCAACTGATTTTGTTTTTGATGGAGAAGAAGGTCCTTATAAAGAGGGAGACCAGCCAAACCCATTAAGTTATTACGGTGAATCCAAACACGAAGCAGAAAAATTATTGCAAGCGAGTAACATTAAATGGAGTATAGCCAGAACAATTATTGTTTACGGTATTGTAGATGATATGAGCCGTTCTAATATCGTGCTTTGGGCTAAAGAAGCGTTAGAAAAAGGAAATCCTTTAACCATAGTAGATGATCAGTTTCGTTCTCCAACATTGGCAGAAGATTTAGCAATGGGTTGTTGGCTAATAGCTAAAAAAGAAGCTCAAGGAATATTTCATCTTTCAGGAAAAGATGTGATGAGTATTATTGATTTGGTTTATAACGTGGCTGATTTTTATGGATTAGATAAATCTATTGTTACTCCAATTAAATCTGCATCATTAAACCAAGCAGCAAAACGCCCACCAAAAACAGGTTTTATTTTAGATAAAGCAATTAATGATTTAGGCTACAACCCTGTTAGTTTTGAAGAGGGGTTAGCTGAGTTGACAGAACAATTAACTGCTAAAGCGAACTAATCATGAGTAATCAAGATATACGCTGGAAACAGCGGTTTAGTAATTATCAAAAAGCATTGAATCAACTTACAAAGTTTATTGAAAAGGGAGAGCTGAATGAATTGGAAGAACAGGGTTTGATACAAAGTTTTGAATACACTCATGAAATAGCTTGGAAAACACTTAAAGATTTTTTGAAAGATAAAGGAGAAGAAAACCTTTATGGCTCTAAAGATACTACACGGTTGGCTTTTAAGGAGGGATTATTGAAAAATGGTGAGGTGTGGATGGATATGATTAAAAGTAGAAACCTTACTTCTCATACTTATAATGAGGAGGTATCAACTCTTATAGTTAATCAAATAAAACAATTTTATTTTAATGAATTTTGTTTGCTTCAAACCACTTTAGAAAATAAAGATTAAATGAGTTTTGGATTAGCCGATAAAACAATTCAATTGATAAATTTGGTGTTTTCAGAATATGAAGATATTGAAGAAGTTATCATTTATGGGTCTAGAGTTAAAGGGAGTTTTAAAAATGGTTCTGATATAGATTTAACACTTAAAGGGAAAGATTTAACGTTAAAAACTATGTTTTCTATTGAAGACAAATTAGATGATTTGTTATTGCCTTACACAATTGACATTTCTATTTTTTCTCAAATTAATAATTCCGAATTAATAGACCATATTAACCGATTAGGAGAAGTGTTTTATCAAAAATAATTGACTTTAGATAAAGTTAATTGATATTACTTTTTAAGAGTAACCTCACTTATGAATAGGTATTCATATAATGATGGATCAATAGCAATTTCTTTTTCACTTATTTTATTTTTAATGATTACGAAATCGTGATCTTTAAAAAAGCTAGAATCAAAGAAGTTGTGAATGTTTGTTCCGAAAAGATACAGTTTTCCAATATGAGGTTTCGCTTCCCATGTTTCATTTAGGTTGCTTTTCTTCAAAAGAGAATTACAAGTAGCGGAGAAAAAAGAGGTGTATCCAACGCAGTGTACATTTCTTGAGGTTATTAATTTATTTGGATCGGTATCATTTTTATCAGTACTAAAATTTAATGTTTCGGTAGTTATATAAAGTCCAGCAGTTATTACTTCATTAACTGATTTAAGGTTCATATTTTCGTTTTGAATATCAATGTAATTAATTAGCTTTTTTTCTTTGATTATATAGTTAGGACGTACTCCAATTGAATCATAAGTAATAAAAGTGTTGTATAAATATTTTTGAAAAGAAAACAAGATGATTATTAAAATCACAAATACTATTAAGGTTCTTTTTATAAATTGCATTTTGCAGATGCATATTCCAAATATAAATAATACTTAATTACTAGATTTTATTGCAGGCTTAATGTTAATCAAACTCCTAATGGTTAGATAACCAACTAATAAAAAGGAACTATAACTAAAAGTAATTCCCCAAGTTCTTACATGCAGAAATGGATGAATAATTCTATTTAAAATATCTTGAAACAAATCTAAAGGGTTTGCAATAATGTCCCAACTGTTCCATCTTAAGTATCTTCCCAAGTAAATTCCGAATCCACACAATACAATCATTAATAGAATTATACTCCAACTAACTAATTTTCCTTTTTCTTTTTTGATGACTTCATGGACATTATAAATAGATAAAAACCCAAGAATTAAACCATTCCAACTGAAAGAGGCAATCATTAAAATATCAAACCAATACGGAACTTCTGTTCTAATTCTTAAATGAATTAAATCGGTAACTAAATAAGGAGCATTTGGTAAAAACAATAGAAAAACACACATTAATAACCATATTACTCTTTTTTTTCTTGCAGAATTTTGTGAAAGTTTTATCAGTTTTAAGCTGATAAAAAAAGGAATTAATGCTAAAAATAGATTCCAAGCTAAAAAGGTAAAAAAGAAAGATTGAGCATATATTACTCGACTGAAGAGTAAACCAATACTTATAATTGCAGGTAATATTACTAATGAAATAAGATGCTTGTTAAGATAGTTCATTGTCATAGTTTTGTTGAATTAATATTGAGGTTTTAGTTCTTTAGTATTTTTATGAATTAAAATGAGTGGAATTAAACCCAGTGCTCCAAAGCAACAATCTATTAATTGCCAAAAAAGAGGGATATTTCTAATATAACCAGCAATAAAAGCTACAGGAAATACGAGTAAACAAGCAATAATTCCTGTATGGGTAATCCAAATATTTCTTACTGGGTCTATGTAAACCCCAATAAAAAATATGCTAATTACAATGTGAGAGAAAGCCAACCAATCTGTTCCGTAAGCTAAAAAAGGATAGTTTGCGTTAATGTCATTAATTGCGGTACTTACTTCGCTTAACCATTGATAAATAAGTCCTGAGTTAGGCGTTAATGAATCCACTAAAAAGTTGAGTTCGGTTTGTAATGGAAAAGCCGTAACACCACTTAACACTAAAAGAACGATGAATAATGTTACTGTTCTGCGTATTTTTTGGAGTATTTTTTTATTTGTTTTCATAGTAGAAAGTATTAGTGTTATTAAAATATTCTATGGTTTTTAGTTTTGATAAGTTCATTGATAACCAACTGTGATCTTTTTGCTTTTCAAGAAAATGTTGAACCTTCCAGTTAAAAGTGAAATGATGATTTCCTCCTTGATATCTAACTCCCTTTGTATCTAAAATAGCACTATGTTTATCTATTAACGGTAGGGTGTTTTCTGATAATGTTAGTAAAAATGTAACATCTACTTTTCGAGATTTTAGATTGCTAAGGTTGTGATTAGCGATAATTATATCCCAGTTAAATAAACTTAAGAATATGAAAGATGAATAAACTGCTATAGAATTTATTTTAATAAGACAGAAAGCTGATTTCAGTTTGGTTATTTTAAAAATAAGGGTAATTAATCCTATTAATGTAAGTAGTAAGAAAACAATTACACCAATTCTTTTATAGGCCAAACCATATTCTTGAATGTAATAGAAATTCCTTAATCCTACAGAAATTACCAATATCATATTCTGGAAAATCCATAAGATAGAGAGCTGTTTAATTAGCTTGTTTTTAGGTAAGAAGTTGAGGTTTCTTCTAAAGAAATATAGAATTATTCCCATAGATAAAAGGATGCTTAAAATGAGCAGATAAGTTCCTTCATGTACAAATTGAGATAGGTTTAAATCTTTTTTGTATTCAAAATCAAACCAAAGCCAAGAAACATCTAAGTAATTAATGAAAAACAGAAGAAGATTTACCATGCCAACTAAAATAATCGCTGAACGATATTCGTTTTTTAATCCAATTGATAATGGGAAAACCTTAGGTTGAAACATTCGTTTTTCATTTTCAGAAAGTACTACTCTTTTTTTTCTCTTACGTTTGATAATATCTTTAAACCCAATTTCTTTATTTAAATATAGAGTGATGTTTTCATGATAAATAAATGCAGCTATAATTATACAGCCGAATAAAAAGAAAGGAATTCTTATCCATGAAATATCAGAAAATAACCATTCAAATAAGATTGAAATCTTATCGCCCAATTCCTTTGTAATAATGTCAAACTTAGGATTAGCAGCTTTAAAAATCCAATAAAAAATAAAAAGAAAAATTAAGGGAATAACTACAAGTTTTATCTTTTTAAGAGATGTTATAACTGCACTTTCGCTAGTATTATTTTTATTTAATGATTTAAAAATTTGTTTTATTGGAAAACGAAAGAAATTTAAAATTGATGTAAACCCAGCAAAGAAAATAGATTTAATTTGAGGTTGATGCACATAACCAATGAAGATAAGTAGTGAGGTTAGATTGGTTACTTTAGAAATTGTTGATCCGTAAAAGAAAACCATTAAAGCTGTAATTGTACAAGCGGAAACCATTAATAAAGTTCTTTTTTCTTTTATTGATTTTGGATAAATAATAGAAAGAGTACCAATGATAAAAATGTTGTAGAGTAATAAATTTAAACCAAGCTCTTCTTTCCAGAAAAACCAGTTAAACAGAATACTTCCAAGTATAAATAATCCTAGTTGTACTTTTTTTGTTTCATTTGTTTTTATTGTTTCCATAAGTTTTAGTTTAAGCGTTTTTACTATTTAAAAGTACTTTGAATTTCAAAGTATAACTATAAAAAAAATTAATTATTATGTCTTAGCAAATTTTCTAATGCAGCTAAGTGTTTTTTAAATTCTTTTTTTCCAAGCCTAGTAGCTTTAAATGATGTTCTTGGTTTTTTACCTACAAATTCTTTCATAACTTCAATGTATTCTTGTCTTTCTAGTCCAGCTATATGGCTGGCTAAATTGCCATCAGTAACTTTAAGAAGATCTTTTAAGGTATTAAAATCTATACTTGCATTTACCATGAGTACAGACATAATTCCTAAACGAACCCTGTTTTCAAACAATTTATTTAATCCTTCTATCATTACTTTTATCTAAGCTGTAACTTTATGATGACTTTTTATTGTATTTAAAATGCATTAGGGTTCCATAAATAATGTGAAGAATACCGAACCCTATCGACCAAAAAAACAATCCTTTACCCACAAAAATAGCACTCAATAGCCCCAATATAATTTCTAAAATTCCTAAATATTTTATCTCTGTAACAGTATATTTAGATGAATTAACTAAAGCCAATCCGTAAAATATGAGTGTAGCAGGAGCAACAAGTACAAATAGGTTGTGGTATAGTAATATTAAACAAAACATTCCTCCAGTACCAAGTGGGATTAATAAATTACTTAATAATAGCATACTGTTTTTATCCCAAATACTTTGTCCATTTTTTTTAGTCTCTTTAATGGTAAGAACAACTCCTGCAATTAAAGAAACAACTAAAACTGCTAATGCTATTCCAATTAATTCTATTGTTAAAGTTTGTATCGATTCTATGGTCACATTCCTGGTTGTAGAATAATCCATAGATACTGTACCTAAGTAATAATCTAATCTGAGGTAAGCAACAGCGGCTCCTATTAAAGCGGTAATTCCTGCAATAACGCCAGATATTCCACTTAAAGAGATAAATTTTGTAGAGCGTTCCATCAGGTTTTTAATTTCTGATAGCGAGTCGAGATGTTTTTTTGTTTCTTCCATTTAAAAGTACTTTGAAGTACAAAGTAAGTGATAAAAGATTTAACTCACAATAGTTTTATGAAATTATTTCATCTAATCGATAAAAATAAAAAGTATTTTAGCTAACTAATATCTCTTGATGTCAATACTAATAAGGTAAATGAAAACAATTAGTCATACTATTTCAGATAGGAAATTATTTGAAAAACAACTACTAACTTATTTTAAAGATAAGAAGCATGTTGTTTTTTTGAATAGTAATGATGTTGAGAAAACAAACCTTTTTGCAGTTTCTGATAGTGATTATTCAAATAATAAAGAAAACCAGTTTGGATTTATCTCTTACGATTATAAAAACCAAATAGAAGAACTTTCTTCAAGCCATTTTGATGGAATTCAGTTCCCTGAAAAACACTTTTTTACTCCTGAAATACTATTTAAAATAGAAGAGACTGAGGTTAATATTTCATTTGAAATAGAGAATGCTGCAATAGAAAGAATTATAACGGAGATACAATCTGTTTCTGTTACGCAACAAGAAATAAAGAGGGTTAATGTTGTTCCTAAGGTTTCTAAAGAAGAATATATTGAAACAGTTAAAACTTTAAAGGAACATATTCAGTTAGGAGATATTTATGAAGTAAATTATTGTCAAGAATATTTTGCTAAAAATGTTGAGGTTAATCCTGTTGATATTTATATCAAGTTAAATCAAAAATCGCCAACACCATTTTCGTGTTTTGTAAAATGTAATAACAAGTATTTGATGTCTGCTTCACCAGAGCGATTTATTCAAAAATCAGGCGATAAAATTATTTCTCAACCCATAAAAGGAACGATTAAAAGAGGAGTAAATGCTGATGAAGATGAAGTACTTAAAAAACAGTTATTTAATGATGCAAAAGAGCGCAGCGAAAATGTAATGATAGTTGATTTGGTACGAAATGATTTGTCTAAAATTACGGTTAAGAATAGTGTAAATGTTGATGAATTATGCGGTATTTATACTTTCCCTCAAGTGCATCAAATGATTTCTACGGTTTCTGGAGAAGTACAAAAGAATATTGATGTTGATGCAATTTTAAAAGCTACTTTTCCGATGGGTTCAATGACTGGAGCTCCTAAAATTAGAGCTATGAAGTTGATTGAGAAATATGAAAAAACAAAACGAGGCTTGTATTCTGGAACAGTAGGTTATATTGATGAAAATGGAGATTTTGATTTTAATGTTGTGATAAGAAGTATTCTTTATAACCAAGAAAATAATTACCTTTCCTTTATTGTTGGCGGAGCCATTACGGCTTTATCAGATCCAGAAAAGGAATATGAAGAGTGTTTACTAAAAGCAAAAGCAATGTTAGAAGTGTTGGGGGATTAATCAAAAAAAAACTAACCGCAATGAGTTTTAAGAATTCGCAGAGAAAGGAAGTGAATTTTCTTTAAATCTTAAGAGTAAAAGTATTTTAACTTTCTTTGCGGTTAAGTATTTATGAATATAATGCTAAATAAATTTCAGAAATATAACCAAGAAAATAAACTGTTTAATCAAACAAGTAAAATCCTCTTAACTGTTAGTGGTGGTAAGGATTCTATGGCTATGCTGCACTTGTTTAAACAGAATAATATTTCTTTTGGAGTAGCTCATTGTAATTTCCAGTTAAGAGGAGATGATGCCATAAAAGACCAACAATTTGTAAAGCAATTTTGTGAGCATAATAAGATTATTTATCATACCGTATCTTTTAATACTCAAGAGTATGCTATTGAAAATGGAATTTCTATTCAGATGGCTGCACGAGAATTGAGGTACGATTGGTTTGAGAAGATTAGAGTAGAAAATAGCTATCAATACATCGCAACAGCACATCATAAAAATGATGTAGCAGAAACAATGCTTATCAATTTAACTAAAGGAACAGGTTTGGCTGGTTTGCATGGAATTAGTAATAAAAATAGCAATATTATTCGCCCGTTGTTATGCTTTGATAGCAGTGAAATTGATGATTTTGTAAAAGAAAATAAGATTGGTTATCGAGAAGATTTGTCTAATGCAGATACCAAATACACAAGAAATTTAATTCGACATCAAATTATCCCCGAATTAGAAAAGATTAATCCATCTTTTATAGCGACCTTAAATACGGAAGCAAATCAGTTTTTAGGTGATGAAAAGATTATCTTAGATAAGATTAAACTAGATAAAGAACGCTTGTTTGTTGCTAATAATAATGGCTTTAAAATAGACATTAAGGAGCTTAAAAAATTAACTCCTTTAACATCATACTTGTATTATTTTTTGAGAGATTACAATTTTAATAGTACGGATGTTTCTGATATTATTGCAGGATTGGAGAATCAATCGGGGAAATCGTATTATTCTCCAACCCATCAAATTGTAAAAGATAGGGAGTTTTTATTATTGAATGATATAGAAGAAATATTCACAGAAAAAACTCTTATTAAGAGCATTGAAGACCTTCCATTTAAAAGCGAATTAATAGAGGATATTTCAAATTTGAAAATTGAAAAGTCTAATAACTATGCTTATTTAGATGCTGATAAAATTCAGTTTCCTATGGTTTTAAGAACATGGAAAAATGGAGATGCTTTTAAACCATTAGGAATGAATGGAAATAAAAAAGTAAGTGATTTCCTAATTGACAATAAGATTTCATTAGTAGACAAACAACATATAAAAGTATTAGAATCTAATGGTCAAATAATTTGGTTGGTAGGTCAGCGAATTGATGATAGCTTTAAAATTACTCCATCAACAAAGAAAGTATTTATCTTATCGTTAAATGATTGATTTATGATTTTCACAGATCAAATAGGTCATAAATTTGAATTGAATTCGGTTCCTAAAAGAATAATTTCTATAGTACCATCACAAACAGAATTATTATATGATTTAGGTTTAGATGAAAAGGTTGTGGGAATTACCAAGTTTTGTATTCATCCCAAAGAGTGGTATGGGAATAAAAATAGAGTAGGAGGTACTAAAAATATTAATTTTTCTAAAATTGCGGAATTAAAACCAGATTTAATCATCGCAAATAAAGAAGAGAATACGAAAGAACAGGTTGAGGAATTGCAAAAAATATATCCAGTTTATACAAGTGATATTTCTAATTTAGAAGAAAGTTTAGCAATGATTAATGATATAGGAATTCTTACCAATACGAAAGAAAAATCTATTTCAATTACAGAAAAAATTCAATATGAATTTAATAAGTTAACAGAGCAAAATTTTGAAACGAAAAGAGTTTTGTATTTAATTTGGAAGAATCCTTATATGAGTATTAATCAAAATAGGTTTATCAATGATATGATGCAACGTTGTGGTTTTCAGAATGTAATTTCATCAAGTGTTGATTATCCAGAAATTAGCGAGGATCAAATTTCATCATTAAATCCTGATTTAATATTACTTTCTTCAGAGCCTTATCCGTTTAAAGAAAACCATATAAAAGCACTTCAAATTCTTTCTCCTAAATCTAAAGTTATATTGGTTGATGGCGAGTATTTTTCGTGGTATGGATCACGATTATTAGGGTCTCCTAACTACTTTATTAGTTTATTAAACGAAATTACTTAATTTTCCATATTTTTAGACTATCAAGAGCATTTGGAACATATTATTTTTATTGGTATTATTAATTTCTTATACCAACATTTTTTCACAAAAAGTAGGGTTGGTATTGAGTGGAGGAGGGGCAAGTGGTGTTTCTCACATAGGAGTTTTAAAAGCTTTAGAAGAAAATAATATTCCTATAGATTATATTACAGGCACATCAATGGGAGCATTGGTTGGTGGTTTATATGCTGCAGGCTATTCTCCTCAAGAAATCGAAGAAGTTTTTTTATCGGATCAGTTTAAACAATGGGCAGAAGGACATTTGGATGAAAAGTACATTTTTTATCTTAGAGAAAAAGATGAAAACCCCTCAATGATTACATTTAAATTTGATTTAGATACTTTGTTAGAAACAAGTTTACCTACGAATTTAATTTCTCCTATTGCAATCGATTATGGGTTAATGCGATATTTTGCACCTTCTACAGCTGCTTCAAATAATAATTTTGATAGTTTGTTTATTCCTTTTCGTTGTGTTGCATCAGATATCATTTCTAGAAAACCGTATATATTTAAAGAAGGTAAGCTCGCAACAGCTGTCCGATCTTCTTTGGCATATCCATTCTATTTAACTCCTATATCTTGCGAAGGGAAACTACTGTTTGATGGAGGATTGTACAATAATTTCCCTGCAGATGTGATGGTTGATGATTTTACACCTGATTATATTATTGGAAGTAATGTTTCTTCTAATTTTGAATTACCTGATGAGGATAATATAATTTCTCAGCTAAAGACAATTATTGTTGATGATACTGAATATAGTATTCCCTCGGAAGTTGCGTCAATATTAATAGAGCCAAAAGCATCGGAGTTCTCTCTGTTTGATTTTGAGAAAAATGAAGATCTAATAAAAATAGGGTATGAAGCAACAATAAAGCAGATAGAAACAATAAAAAAAGACATTAAGAAAAGAGTAGACGTTTATGATTTGGTTGAGAAAAGAAAAAACTATAGAAATAGCTTGCCTAAAATGGTTTTTGATGATCTTGAAGTAACAGGAATGAAAGCCGCACAGAATATGTATGTTAGAAAATCATTACGATTTAAAGGGGATACTGTTAGTGCTGAAAAGTTGAAATCTGAATACATTAAAGTATCTTCAGATGATAAAATAAAAAAGATTTATCCAGAAGCAGAATTTAATAAACAAACCAAACGGTTTACATTAAAATTGGAAGCCAAAAAGGCAAAAGATTTGTTTGTTTCTTTTGGAGGAGTGTTTTCATCAAGGCCGATAAATGAGGCTTACATTGGTTTGCAGTATAATTTACTAGGTAAAACAGCAGTTTCAATCTTAGCAAATACTTATTTTGGTAAACTGCATAATTCTGTTTCTGGTGGGTTTCGATTGGATTTTCCTTTTAGAATTCCATTTTATTGGAAAACTACTTTTACTATTGATGGATGGGATTATTTTAAAAGTAGTACTACATTTTTTGAGGATACTAAACCTTCATTTTTAGTGATTAATGATGAGTATTTTAGATCAGAGTTAGCTTTTCCAGTAGCTTATAAAGGGAAAGTTATCCTTGATGGTACTGCCGGAGAAATGGTAAATAATTATTATCAAACTAAAGCTTTTTTATCTACAGATACTACTGATAAAACTATGTTTAGAAATTTTTCTGCTGGCTTACATTTTGAGCGTAATTCATTAGATATGAAACAATATGCTTCTAAGGGTAGTTATCTTTCGTTTGGTGGCCGTTTTATTAAAGGAGAAGAATATACCCGATCAGGATCTACTTCCTTTATAAAAGAGGAGTTTGATACATTGGTAGATTGGTTTAGGGCTAAAATAACTTTTGATAAATATTTTAGTTTGACTAAAAGAATACGCTTTGGTGTTTTTGGAGAAGGTGTTTATAGTAATCAACCATTTTTTAATAATTATACTGCTTCAATTTTGGCTGCTCCTGCTTTTGAACCTCTATCAGAAAGTAAAACCTTATTTCAAGAAAATTTTAGAGCACATAATTATTTAGCTTTTGGGATCAAAAATATTTATCAGCTTTCAAAAAATATTCAATTAAGGTTAGAAGGATATTTGTTTCAACCACATCAAAACATATTACAAGATGATGAAAAAAAAGCATATTACGGTGAAATATGGGATGAAGGACATTTTATCTATGCATCATCTTTAGTATATACTACCCCATTAGGGCCTATTGCATTTAATGCTAATTACTACGATAAGTTTGAAGATCCTTGGAGTTTTATGTTCCATTTTGGGTACATTATTTTTAATAAGAAGAGTTTGGAGTAAACTAGTAAGTTAGCTTAATTAAAGGTAAAAGTAGTGCCCAAAAAACGATACCAGCAAACATAACTAATAAAGTGTGTTTCTTTTTAGAAAAAAAACGAGAAGCAATAAAACTTCCTACTGGTATGGATATAATTATTGGAGTAATGAATGCAATTCCAACTAATCCATATTTGTTTTTGATATTAATAAATCGTCTAACTTTTTTTGAAAATACTTGTTTCTTTTTTTTCTTTTGAAATAATTTAGAAATCATTTTGTTTACCCAATTACTAAAATAGTAAAAGAATGATATCCCAGTAAATCCTCCTATAATTAGCATTAAAACACTTTCAAAATAACTGTAATTTGTTACTGGAGAAATTAAAATGCCTACTGCAACAGCAAATTTACTTGCTGCAAGAAGAAATAGACCTAGAAGTTCTAATATTTCTGATAAGCCCATTTATTCTTTTGTTCCGTAAGCTAAATCACCGGCATCTCCTAATCCTGGTACAATGTAGGATTCAGCAGTTAATTCATCATCAATTGCTCCAACCCATAAAGTAACACTTTCGGGTAAGTTTCTTTTTATAAATTCAATACCTTGCTTACTTGCAATGAGAGCAACAATGTGTAATTTTTTAGGAGTTCCTTTCTCTAATAATAATTTGTATATCTCTACCATAGAAGCTCCTGAGGCTAACATAGGATCGGATAAAATAACTATTCTATTTTCTAAACTCGGACTAGCCATGTACTCAGCTTCGATAACAAAAGAGCCATCATCTTCGTGTTTTCTATAAGCTGAAACCAATGAATTATCGGCATTATCAAAATAATTTAATAAACCCTGATGTAATGTTAAACCAGCTCTTAAAATAGTAGATAATACAGGTTGCTCTACTGCTAAATTCATATTAGAAGTGCCTAATGGAGTAGTAATAGCTTTGGGTTGATAATCAAATGTTTTACTTATTTCATAAGCAATAATTTCTCCCATACGCTCACAGTTTCTTCTAAAACGCATTCTGTCATTTTGTACATTAACATTTCTTATTTCAGATAGAAACTGATTAAAAATTGAATTGTCTTTACCAAGGTTGATTATTTCCATTGAACTTTATTTAGTGTAAAACTACCTATTTTATTTGCTAAGATTTGTTAAAAAGTTTATAAGGTTATCAGTGTATGTGTTTATGGGAATGGTAACTTTCTCTAATCTCTAATCTCTAATCTCTAATCTCTAATCTCTAATCTCTAATCTCTAATCTCTAATCTCTAATCTCTAATCTCTAATCTCTAATCTCCAAGCGGCTACAATCGAGCTATAGAATCTCTTCCGGACTGGCCATTCAGCTGGTTGGCGTTTCCCTGAAAGTGAGATCAATGGTCGACGATCAATTGGTCATCGTACCCTGCGGACATGCCAAAATATGGGACAAGAATCCTCAGGCCGGACCGACCACCGCCAAAAACTCCTACGTCGGGCCGCCATTTGTCCTCAACCGGAAGTTTGCTGAATCCCTGGGCTCACGATGGCTCATTCTCAGCGCCAAACACGGCTTCATCCATCCGGATTTCATCATTCCTGAAATGTATGACGTCACCTTCCTAAGAAAGTCCACCGGACCTGTGGCGCCGACCGTTTTAAGGGATCAGGTAATCCAGCAAGGGCTGCAATGGTCCCGCCGCATCATTGGCCTGGGCGGACGTGAATATCGCCAGGCGATAGTAAACGCCTTTGAGGACAAGTATTTGCTGTTATCGGCAGTTCATAATTGATTTTCAGATTGAAAT
>NVUQ01000058.1 GCA_002401955.1 Flavobacteriales bacterium
CGTCAGCGATGGCAAGGAAGGCCAACGAAGAGAGGAAGAACCCGAAAAAATCCAGGGCCTCGGCGAGCGGGCTAAAGCCCGAGAGGTCCACCATCTCGTCGAGTCGCTCGAGCTGCGCCAAACCCAGTGCGGCCTGCACCGCCGACATGCGAAAGTTATAGCCCAGCTTGTCGAAGCGCTCGAAGCTCCAGTCCTGCCGTTCGTCCCGGGGAATCAACGTCGAACCCGGCTTCGCCGTCAGCGTCCGGAAACCGTGGATACACGCCTTTATAACGGGTGTTTTGATTCATAATTGGTATTACCTTCCCAGACAGAAGACTAAAGGTGTTATTCTCAAGCCTGAATTAAAACTATACATAAATAAAACTCATTATGAATACACAGTTAAAAAAAACTACTTATCAATAGAGTTTATGTACAAAGACCAGTCGTATTCTGTTTCTGACTCAATAGGTATACCCGATCAAACAACTTACTTTTCAGAATATACTTTAACTAAATTTGTTTCCGCTTGGTCTATCAAATATGGAGTTGTAAATATCTCTCGTAATGGGTTCATTTTTGACTCCTACATAGGCTTAGGTAGAAGAAATAAAAATGCAAACACTTCCCTAACCGAAGAGCAAGATAAATACATTATATATGAACCTGAAAATTCATCCATATACAATAGTAGTAGTGGTGGAATTTGGTTAAATATTATACTAGGGTTTAAAATTGGCTGGATTATAAAATAAAAGGATATAATCGAGTAGACGGCTGACGGTCAAATGACCGCCAGTGCGCCTCTCACACCACCAAGCGTACGGGTCTTCCCGAAAGCTTTCGGGAGCGGTTCAATAACCATCTCAACAACCGCTCTTTACACCGGCTGATGCTATTCTCTACTTTCATAAAGGGCTGCAATCCTACTAGAAAACTATCCGTAATGTAGAAATTACTCCCAATTCAATTTTGAGAAGAATTTTAGCCTGTCCCGTACTCGATACGGGATTCAGTCCTTCCAACCCCTACCGCATCCCAAATCACTATTGATACAGACGATAAAATTGAAACAATTGTAATTATAGATCTTATGGGGTAAAACAATAGAGACTTTTATCCCGACCAGTAATAACATTAATGTTTATGATTTGACAAAAGGAATTTACTTTTTACAAGTTCAAACTGACAAAGGTGTAGTAAGCAAAAAGTTTATTAAAGAGTAATACTTAGTAAAAATATCTTTCGACAAGCTCAAGATAAACTCCATTTTTCATAGAAATGACTATCATTTATTGATAGTCTTTTTTTTATGAGGTGGATTAAAGTATCAATATTTATAGAAAGAATTGAAAACCACAAGATTAACTTATCTTTACATTTCCATATAGAAAAGCATACTGAATATGAGTAATATTAAACTTTTTCAAGACCAAAAAATAAGAACTACATTTAATGAAGCTGACCAAAAATGGTATTTTGCTATCATTGATGTAGTTCAAGTATTAACTGAGAGTTCAAATGCTCCTAGGTATTGGAGTGATTTAAAAAGAAAGCTTGTAAAAGAAGGGTTTAGTTGAATCTGTTGAGAAAATAATAAAAATGACAAAAACTGAGTAAATTATTATGCCCGAAAGTCAACACATAAAGAGAGTAAAGCAATTGCTAAAGCAAGGCGAAGGCATTCGTTTAGAGTACAAAGAATCGTATGCTAAATTACCTAAAAGTTTGTTTGAGTCTATTTGTGCAATGCTTAATAGAGATGGTGGCGATATTTTATTAGGAGCAAATAATAATGGGAATATTACAGGGGTTGATGAAACTAAATTAGATACAATTACCACCAACTTAGTTAATCTATCTAACAACCCCGAAAAATTAGACCCTCCTTTTATTCTTTTTCCGCAGGTTTATGAAATTGATAACAAAACGGTTGTTCATATTCAAATTCCTTGTAGCTCACAATTGCATAAATCGGCAAATGTAGTTTTCGACAGAAGTAATGATGGTGATTTTAAGGTGAATGAACCACAGCAAATTGCAGAAATTTATAACCGAAAACGAACACATTACACAGAAGGAATTATCTATCCTGAAATTCAATTTTCTGATTTCAATCCCACCCTTTTCCCTAAGTTGCGCAACCTCATTAAAAGCAATGAAGCCAATCATCCTTGGCTAGCATTATCAGACGAACAACTATTAAAGAAAGCAGGTCTTTGGAAAAGAGATTTCCAAACAGCAAAAGAGGGTTACACACTTGCTGCAATCCTATTACTCGGAACAGACGAAGCTATACAACAAGTTTTACCACATTATAAAATTGATGCTTTGGTAAGAATAGAAAACACCGACCGTTATGATGACCGTTTGTACATTCAAACCAATTTAATTGATGCTTATTAGCAATTAATGAGTTTTGTAGCCAAGCATTTACCCGATAAATTTTACACCGAAGGAGACCAAAGAAAGAGTTTGAGAACTGCAATATTTAGAGAGGTTGTAGCTAATCTTATTGTCCATCGTGAATACACCAATGCACAACCATCCACTTTCATTATTTATGTAGATAAAGTTGAAACTGAAAATGCCAACAATCCACACGGTGTTGGAAATCTTTCTGTTGATAATTTTTCTCCTTTTCCTAAAAACCCGCTTATTGCTAAGTTTTTTATTCAGCTTGGTCGTGTTGATGAATTAGGTTCAGGCGTAATTAATGTAAACAAGTTTATTAAGGAATACTCAGGACAAGATAATCCTACTTTTATTGAAGGAGAAACCTTTAAAATGACCATTCCCTTATCAAAAGAAGTAATTGACCGTGCAGTTGACGGTGTAAATGACGGAGCAATTGAGGGAGCAATTGAGGGAGCAACTGAGGGAGCAACTGAGGGAGTAAAAGAAAAACTGACTACACTTTTAACCGCTATAATTAATGAAGAGGGAAAAAGAACTCCATTTTACAAAGATGTTACCAAACTGACAGACAGTAGTATTGAGCGATATATCAAACAGTTACGAGAAAATAATTTAATCGAATTTAAAGGTAACTCTTCACAAACTGGAGGGTATTATTTAACAGAAGAGTTAAAAAGAAAATTAAAGTAAAAAGTTATGAATAAATTATTGATCCTTGCTTGTACTATTTTAATAAGCATTCTTAGTTGCAGTTCTAAAATTGACACCTCCAAAATTATAGGAAAATGGAACGTTATAGAATTTAGTGCTAACACTCCAGACTTGTCTCCAGCAGTTATTGATGCAGGAAGAATAGAGGCGTTATCTTCTCATTATTCTTTCTTAAAAAATAGGGACTCGAACCTAAAATCAAACTACTATAAAAATGGAAAAGAAAGAACATGGAATTACAATGCCACATCAAATATTCTGACCATAAAAAATAAAGAAAAAACTGAGACTGGACCTGAAAATTATAAAATAGAATCAATTAATGACAACAAAATGGTTTGGTTACAAAATCTTGGTAAACTAGGTTCTCTTAAGTTAACACTTATAAAAGAATAAAACATATGAAAAAATTATTTTTTATTGCCATCCTATTCTATTGTAGCTTTAGTGCAAGTGCTCAAATACATTGGCTTGTAAATTCAGATTCTATTCCAAACTGTGAATTGATTAAATCTGGAAAATTTGTAAATAAAGAGACTGACTGTAAAGTTACTCCTGATTACTATATCGTGTATTCTAACGGTTTCGTTACAGACTTTGTAAACGATGGTAAATATTATGTCAAATCAAAACTAACATTTAAATCGGAATGCAAATGGGAATCGGAGATTGTTGAAGTAACAATTCCAGAATCTTCAATTAAAGTAGGATCTATAATTATTACAGAGGTGATAGAGACAGCAACTATTGACAATCTTGTTAAAATTGACGCAAGAAATAAAGGAGACAAGGAAGGAACTATTTTAGTTCTACAAAAAATAGAATAAAACCGTTTTACAAAACCCTACATATAATACACCTTACCACCAGCTTTCTAGCTTTTTAAAACTTGTGTAGTAAACCCCCTTATTTTTTCTAACACAACAAGTTGATTGAATAAAGAGAAAAAGCTTTTATTTCTACCTATATCTGGCAAAACAGCTGGGTTATACTCTTAAATGGAAAATAAACGTGCATAAATACACGATGTAAGATTTTGTAATGCCCTTATTTCTTAATGTAAGGTTTTGTAATGCAATTTTCCAGTAGCAACTAAGTGTTATTCTATATTATTGTAAAATAGTAAAGTGAGTATGATTTAAATGCTTTAGATAGATTTTGTTATTGCGTTTTACATAATTATATCCGACAGAGATTGGAAAACTCAATATTTCGGTCAGTACATCTAAATCTTAATTCTCTAGAGCATATTTACAGAAAAAACTAATAAAAGAAGAAAGAAGATAAGTGAAGAAAGAATTAAAAAATATAGACGAAATTTTTAAACAAGCTTTTGATGAATTTGAAGCGGATGTTGATCCAAGTATTTGGAATAACATCCAAAACGCTCTGGATTCAAGTACGGATTCAACAACAGAAACAACTCTAGATCGGGAGTTACCTAAGCCGACTAGCGTCTCTCCTGCTTAAGTGTTCTACCAATTTAAATTAAAAACACCCAACAATGTTTTTTGCATAATGCCGATAGATAATCTAAGCCAGATAATAAGCGAAACGAAATTATAAGGCATTTTGATTATAAAACGGTATTAACTCTTACATGAAAAATAAACGTGTATTTATACACGATGTAAAATCTTACACAAGAAATTGATTGTTTTTCTATATTACTGATATGTTTTCTATACTATTGCATATAATTTACAACCTAAATAAGGGGAACCAAAATTAAAAATGCTTTGGGCTTTAAAAAGAAAACAATAGAAAACTATACCCAAGCAGCAACAACGAAGATTAAAACAATAGCAATATTAAATACCGTAATGGAAATAAATAACAGTAATGCTATATATTTCTTAGTTGGCAAATATTCCTTGTAGAATAAAACGATTAGTAAATGAACAGAAACATAATAATTGACAATCACACAAAACAAAAGAGTACTTCGTACACATTTGCTTTTTTCCCTACTCACTTCAAAAATCCGAACAGAAAACCACCTTGAACTGTTTTTGAAAACTTACAAAAAAAATCAAACTCAAAAATAATTATGTAATTTTAATACCAATAAACATGAAAAAAAATCACTCGAAAAGTCTTGCAATGATATTACTATTGTTCTGTACTAATTCTTTTGCTCAAATAACACCAACAACTGTTCAAAAATGGGCCGCAACCTACTCCAATCAAGATAGTACAGACAATATCCCTACTGCAATAGATTTAAATGGTAATTTATACATTACTGGCTATTCCTACAGCTCATCAACAGGACAAGATATTGTTACTGTAAAAATTGATCCTAATGGAACAGTAATTTGGAGCCAAACCTATAATGGATTAGGCAACAGCCATGATAGAGCAACAGGAATACTAGCTGATGCTTCTGGAAACGTTTATGTCGCAGGAACAAGCGTTGGAACATCAACCACAAATGATTTTGTTTTATTAAAGTATGATATTAATGGAAACCAACAATTTGTAAACTACTATGACAATGGCAGTAATGAAAATGCCGTTGGTGTTGGTTTTGATGCTGCAGGAAACATTTACGTTGGAGGAACCTCTGCAGGAACAAGTACAAATAACGATTTTGCTGTTGTAAAATACAATTCTACAGGGAATCAACAATGGGTCTACCGTTATGATCACAATTCAGGTAACGACTATGCTATTTCTTTTAGGACAGGATTAAATGGAACTTCTTATATTACTGGTAATAGTTATGATGTAACTACCCAAAGTGATATAGCAACTATTGCTATTGATAATAATGGCAACCAAGTTTGGGCTAACCGTTACAACAATTCATTTAATGGAAATGAGCAAGTTGAAGATTTAGAAATAGATGCGTTAGGTAATGTATACCTCTGTGGAAATACACAAATTAACAATAGTGATTATGATTATATTGCTATTAAGTATAGCCCAACAGGGACACCTTTATGGACAAGCATTTATAATGGTAGTCAACAGAATGATTTAGCAACATCTATAGGGTTTGATCAAAACTCTAATGATGTTTTTGTTACAGGAAGAGAGTGGCTTAGCAATGGTGATTATGAATTAACCTCCATTTGTTTTGATGCTGTAGGCAATCAAAAATGGGTACAAAAACATTATGAAAAATTAATAGGTGATTATAAAGCAAAGCTTTTTCCTAATGGTAATGGCGGTGTTTATGTAAGTGCTACTACAGAAGACCAAAACCTACAAAATATTAGCACTTTATGTTATGATAATAGTGGTGCTGAAATTTGGCAAAAACTATATAACAGCGGAAACAACGAAAATGTAACTGATTTAGCTGCTGATCCTTTAGGGAATGTTTATGTGGTAGGACAAACTTATGATGGACTTAATTACCAGTTTTTGGCGATAAAATACGGTAAAAAAAACACCTTAATACCACCAGATTATTATAATGAGCCTGTCTCTAATACACTTAATTTTTATCAGAATAAAGGGCAAGTAGTTGATTTAAATGGCCAAACAGCAAAAAATGTTTTATTTCATACTAACAATTTTATCCCTGCTACTTACTTGTTAAAAGATAGAGTGTCTTTAGTTAAATGTACGATAGATAGTATCAGTACAAACCAAGATAGCATACACCGAGTTGATATGGTGTTTAACAACTCTGATAGCCCTGAATTACCAATACCACACAGTGTTTCTAATGATAGATTAAGTTTTTACATGCCTCATATTAAGGGGGGAAGAGAAAATATAAATGGATATGATAGAATACATTATCCTAAGATTTATTCTAATATCGATTTATTTGTTTCGAGTAATAAGAGTGGTTATAAATATAATTTTGTAATAGGAGTAAAGGAAAGCCCTGGTAACTTACAATTAACCTTTAATGGAGCAAACTCATTAACTACAGGACCCAATGGAGAATTAATTATTGGGACTGATTTAGGTAACATTGTTTTTAAAAGCCCAAACATATACCAGGTTAATCCTAGTAACCCTACAGGTGTTGTTCCGCTTAATTGGCAAACCAGTTATCAAATAACAGGTAACATTATAACTTTCCCTGTTCAGAACTATAATCAAAACTACCCTTTAGTTATTCAAATGGACATGGGGGAAAACCCTGAAGGAGGATTAAAAGCCATTGGGAATATGGATTGGAGTACTTACTTTAATGGTTTATCTGCCGATTTTAGTTTAGGTATTACCAATGATAATGTGGGGAATACTTATATGGTAGGTAAAACACAAGGTAACAACTTCCCTGTTAATGCAGGGTCTTTTACTTTTGGAGGTAATTACGATGCTTTTATTGCTCGGTTTAATATTAATGCCGAAAAAGATTGGTGTATTTACTACGGGGGAACTGATAATGATGAGCTTAACAGTGTAGCTTATAACCCTGTTAATGGTGATTTATATGCTTTAGGTTCTGCTAGTAGTACCAATTTATTAATTAAGCCTTTAGCAAACCCCAACAATGGTTCTTATTATCAAAATACAGGGCATGGCTCTACAGCATTTCCTCATGATAATTTTGATGCCTTTATTTTAAGGTTAACGAATCTTTCATTATCATCTCCAGACCTTTCTTGGGCATCTTATTTTGGAGGAAATGATGATGACAAAGGTGTTGCAATAAAAGTAGATGGTTTAGGCAATGTTTACATTACGGGTAATACTAAAACAGTTGTAGGAGGTTCTAATAACTGTTTGGCATTAACTAATGGTAGTTTTCCTTTGTGTGATCCTGCAGGAAATTCTGATTATCATCAAAACTTTAATGCAGGAGGCTATGATATTTACCTTGCTAAATTTAGTCAAGACAACAACCTTATTGCTAGTACATTTATGGGGAGTAGTGCATTCGACTTGGTAATGGACATGGATGTATGGACAGACGGAACAGGAACTGATGGAAAAGTATTTATTGTTGGCGGAACCAATCAACTGCACAATGCTTATAACCAATGTACCGTTCCTCTAAACGGATTTTTTCCGTTATGTGATGGAGTTTCAGGCTCATATTTTTCTCCAGGATTTTCCAATAATGATGGGGGTGCTTTTATTTCTAAGTTTGACTTTGGTTTTAAAATGCAGTGGTCAACTCTATTTGATTATGTAGATAATTTCCAGGCAGTTCATACAAAAGATGTTGACGGAGATTGTTATGTTTTTGCTGCAGGAAATACCAATACCACATTACCTGGAAACACAAGCACTAATCAGCCTATTGTTAATGAATTACCTATTGCAACACCTTCTGGAGCATATCAACAAGTAAATAATGCTGCAGCAGGTTATCAGGATGTTTTTATCACCCATTTTAACCATAACAATGTTTTAAGGTGGTCAACATTTTTTGGAAGTGCTACTTCTGAGCAATCTTCTATTGCTAGTACAATGGGGTTTTCTGAGCACGGACTTTCTAGAAACTTTATTGATTTAGAAGTAGATGATAATAACATTCTTTACCTGTTGGGGGTTACAACATATTCTGCTTTCGATAATTTTAACACAACTCCTTACTCGGGTTTTTACAACCAATCTACTCACGCAGGAAGTCCTCTCTCTACCAGTAGTTTTATTGCAGCTTTTAGTGACGGTTTAAATAACTTTTGGACAAGTTTGTTTGGTGGAGATGATCCAGTAAGTGGTGGTTTTTTAAACTATTCGGAAGTTGGATCGAGCATTTCTGTTTACAATGCGGAATCTTTATACATTGCTGGTTCTAGTTTTAATACAGATTTCCCTACAGATTGCCCTGGTATTACTGGTCAAGAATGGTGTGATTTTCCTTTAACTTCTACTCAGTTAGCAGGAGGTTCAGGAACTATTTCTAGGTTTGATGTTACCAATGCAATAGGTATAGAAGAAAACAAAATTAATGGCGAGAGCGGATTACTCATCTACCCTAACCCTGCTAATGCTTCAGTAACAATAATAACAGCTGATGCTATTACTGAGGTTAAATTATACAATGCTTTAGGTCAAGTGGTGTTAAGCAACACATCAATGAATAACTCTAAAAAGGTAATCTTAAATATTGAGGCATACCCTATGGGCATTTATACTGTTCAGGTTAAAACAAGAGAAAATCAGTTGTTACATCAAAAGCTAATTATTCAATAAACTTGAAGATAAAATTTAAAATAATAGATTTATTACATCAGGCCAAGTACTTAAAAACTCTTGGATTGATTGCTGTATTTGTTTTTACTACAACAATAAAAGGGCAAAACGGAAACCATAACTGGCAAGGGTTTGGCTCGGTTACCAAAGGGATGGCTTATAACGATTATCTTAACACTGTATTTCACGATACCATTGACGATTTATTGTATATGGGAGGGCTTTTCACAAATGTAAATAATCATTTTACTCCTTGCATAGCTGCTTGGAATGGCACTCAATGGAACCCTTTAGATAGTGGTACTTATGACAATGTTTGGGCCATTACTCGCTATCAAAATAAAATTTATGTGGGGGGGCAGTTTAGATCTGTAGATTATGATAATATTCCTGCCAATGGCATTGCTACTTGGGATGGTAGTCAATGGGATAGTTTACCTATTTCTTTTAAAAACAACGGAAATGTTCTTGGTTTTAAAGAATATAATAATGAGTTATACGTCTTTGGAAGTTTTGATACGATTGGTAATATTGCCATGAACAGTTTAGCTAAGTGGAATGGTAGTCAATGGAGTGATGTTTATAACCTTCCTAATTTTGCTTCTGGTAATTCCATTCAAGGCATTAATGAAATAGAATTTTATAATGGGAATTTATATATAGGAGGTAATTTCTACAATCCTACTAACAATATTAGAGATATTGCCATGTATGATGGGACTAATTGGGTTTCTGTTGGTCCTGCTCCAGGAATGTATGGAGGACTTAATTATATACATGATATGGAAATTTATAAAGGTGATTTATATGTTGCAGGTTCTATTTATAAATCGGCAGGCAATGTGGGTAATTTTATACAACGTTGGGATGGTAGCCAATGGCATGAGGTAGGTGGTAGCCTTTGGGGTACTCAAGCACGTTGCTTATTAGCTCATAAAGATTATTTGTATGTTGGTGGAGAATTTGGTTGGGCAGGTGAAGATTCTATTCCTGCTTACAGTTTAGCTCGGTGGGATGGTAGCCAATGGTGTGCTTATGACTCTTACATCAATGCTTCGGTAATTGATTTAGCCATTTATAAAGATACTTTAATAGTTGCTGGTGGTTTTTCTACTATTGCAGGAGATA
Organism: Flavobacteriales bacterium; assembly: GCA_002401955.1. Classification (GTDB taxonomy): domain Bacteria; phylum Bacteroidota; class Bacteroidia; order Flavobacteriales_E; family Vicingaceae. Next base: position 10,354 of record NVUQ01000058.1, read on the forward strand.
CTATTCATAAAATAGCTAAATACACCAATGGTAATTGGGTAGATTCTTGTGGTGCTCTTGTGGGTATCAACAACCCTTTACCCAACACCCAGAACTCAATACTCATTTACCCTAACCCTGCCAATGCTTCAGTAACAATAGTAACAGCGGATGATATTACTGAGGTTAAATTTTATAATGCTTTAGGGCAAGTGGTATTAAGCAACACATCAATGAATAACTCTAAAAAGGTAATCTTAAATGTTCAGGCATACCCTATGGGTATGTATACCATTCAGGTTAAAACAAGAGAAAATCAGTTGTTACATCAAAAGCTAATTATTCAATAAACTTGAAGATAAAATTTAAAATAATAGATTTATTACATCAGCCCAAGTACTTAAAAACACTTGGATTGATTGCTGTATTTGTTTTTGCCACAACAATAAAAGGGCAAAACGGGAACCAAAATTGGCAAGGGTTTGGCACCTCCACTAAAGGTATGGCTTATAACGATTATCTTAACACTGTATTTCATGATACCATTGATGATTTACTATATATAGGAGGCCATTTTACTTTTATAGACACAACATTAGCGGTTAATATAGCTTCTTGGAATGGGACTTCTTGGAATGGCTTAGATAGTGGAACATATAGTACCGTTTGGGCTATTACTCGCTATCAAAATAAAATTTATGTTGGAGGTCAGTTTAGGTCTGTAGATTATGATAATATTCCTGCTAACGGTATTGCAACTTGGGATGGCACACAATGGGATAGCTTACCTATTTCTTTTAAAAACAACGGGAATGTTCATGGATTTAAAGAATATAATAATGAGCTGTATGTATTTGGAAGCTTTGATACGATTGGTAGTGTTGCCATGAACAGCTTAGCCAAATGGGACGGCACTCAATGGAGCGATGTCTATAGTCTACCTGATTTGGCTTCTGGCAATTCTATACAAGGCATTAATGAAATAGAATTTTATAATGGGAATTTATATATAGGAGGTAATTTCTACAATCCTACTAACAATATTAGAGATATTGCCATGTATGAT
>NVUQ01000020.1 GCA_002401955.1 Flavobacteriales bacterium
TTATCAATTATCAATTATCAATTATCAATTATCAATTATCAATTATCAATTATCAATTATCAATTATCAATTATCAATTTTCGTGCAACTTCAGCGATTACATTTTTAGAATTTCCAACAAAAATGTTATCATCAATGATAATTACTGGTCGTTTTAAAAACGTGTATTCTTCTAAGATCAACGATTTATAATCATTCTCATTTAGTGATTTATCTTTTAACCCCATGGATTTATATTTCATGGCTCTTTTACTAAATAAACTTTCATAAGAACCACTCATTTTTCCCATTTGCTCAAGCTGTTCAGTTGTAATTTTATTAGATTTGATATCTTGAAATTCAAAAGAATCATTTAATTGTAATTCTTTGATTATTCGAGTACAAGTTGAACAAGTAGAGAGATAAAATATTTTTCGCATAGGTTAAAATTTATGAGCAAAAATAATAAAGTAAAAGAGTTATTTACAGCTAAAAAAATTGCTATTCCAATAATTATCGGATTAGGTGTTACTGCATATTTGCTTTATTCCAAAACCAATTGGGAAGAATTTTCTAAAGTAAAATGGAGTATTCAATGTTTTTTATGGCTATTTATTGCTCTAATTATGATGGCTATTCGAGATTTAGCCTACATGTACCGAATTAGAGTGTTAACGAGTAAGCAAATAAGTTGGAGAAACAGTTTTGATGTAATTATGCTTTGGGAATTTGCATCTGCAATAACCCCTTCGGTAGTTGGAGGCTCTGGAGTTGCGTTGTATATACTAAATAAAGAAGGTTTAAGCCCTGGGAAAAGCACCACAATTGTTATGATAACAGCCTTACTAGATGAACTGTTTTATGTAATTACAGTTCCAATAGTTATCCTATTTATTGGTACTCAATATTTGTTTCCTATCGAACTTCAAAAAGAAATTTTAGGGTTTACATTTTCTGTAAAAGGAATTTTTGTCTTAGGCTATGTTTTTATTTTATTGCTTTGCTTGATAATTATTTATGGAATTTTTATTAATCCAACAGGATTTAAAAAATTATTGCTTAAGGTTTTTAGCTGGAAACCGTTGAGTAGATGGGAGTCTAAAATTGATAGTATTGGAACTGATATTATTACTACTTCTCATGAATTAAAAAGCAAACCTGTTTTATTTTGGTTAAAAGCTTTTGGAGCAACAATGTTTTCTTGGACTGCTCGTTTTTGGGTAGTTAATTTTTTGCTTTTAGCATTCACGCCTGTAGGCAATCATTTATTGGTTTACGGAAGACAATTGGTCATGTGGGTAATCATGCTAATTAGTCCGACTCCAGGCGGAACAGGTATTGCTGAGTTTGCTTTTCAAGGATTTTTAGCAGATTTTACACCTTTAGGATTAGCTGGTTTGTTGGCTGTTTTATGGCGTTTATTTAGTTATTACCCCTACTTAATAATTGGTGTTTTTTTGCTGCCTAAATGGTTAAAGAAAGTTTATGCTTAATTGAACCAAGCTTTTATTACTTTTGATTTCCCAATGAATAAATTAGATCAAATAAAGCAGCCGATTGAAAAAGAAATTAAGGAATTTGAGCCTAGATTTCGAGCTTCAATGAAAAGCAGAGTTTCATTGTTGGATAAGATAATGCACTACATTATTAAGCGTAAAGGAAAACAAATGCGACCGATGTTTGTTTTTTTATCAGCTAAAGTGTTTGGTGAAACAACAGATTCTACCTACCGTGCAGCAGCAATGATAGAGCTTTTGCATACGGCAACTTTGGTACATGATGATGTAGTTGATGATGCCAATAAGCGAAGAGGTTTCTTTTCCATAAATGCCATTTGGAAAAATAAAATTGCAGTTTTAGTTGGAGATTATTTACTATCGAAAGGCTTATTATTAGCTGTGGAGAACGAAGAGTTTGAGTTACTTAGAATTATGTCGAATTCGGTAAAAGAAATGAGTGAAGGCGAATTGTTACAGATAGAAAAGGCTAGAAAATTAGACATTACAGAAAATGTATATTATGATATAATCAGACAAAAAACAGCAACATTAATTGCATCATGCTGTGCTTCTGGTGCAAATTCCGTTGGTGTAAATAAAGAAATTGTTGAAAGAATGCGTTTGTTTGGAGAATATACGGGAATAGCTTTTCAGATAAAAGATGATTTGTTTGATTATGGGAGTGATGGTGAAACAATAGGGAAGCCAACAGGTATTGATATCAAAGAAAAAAAGATGACTTTGCCATTGATTTATGCGTTGAATAATGCGACCTCATCAGAAAAAAGAAAAATGATTGGGATTGTTAAAAAGCATAATGAAAATAAAAAGAAAGTAAAAGAGGTAATTCATTTTGTGATAGAGAAAGGCGGAATAGAATATGCCACAAAAGCGATGCACAAATACAAAGATAAAGCACTAGAAATATTAAAAGAGTTTGAACAAAATGAAGCCAATAAAGCTTTAGCAGATTTAGTAATTTACACAACAGAAAGAACCAAATAGCATGAAACAGATATTTTATTTATTTAGTAGTCTCATTTTTTTAATAGCTTGCGATAGTCCAATTATTGAGAAAGTAGAAGAAACATATCCAGGGAATGAACCTAAAAAGGTGTCATATTATCAAGAAGAAGGAGGGGAAGAGATGAAAGTAGAAGAAAAGCATTTTCATCAAAATGGAGAGTTAAAAATGTCAGGTAAATTTGTAAATGGAAAAAGAGATGGTGAATGGAATGCTTACTTTGAGAATAAACAAATACAAAGTTCAGGCACATTTAAAGAAGGAAAACGAACCGGGACGGCAAAAATATACTTTCCTAATGGACAGTTGATGTATGAAGGATTTTACGAGAATAACAAAGAAGTAGGACATTGGAATTTTTATAATGAACAAGGCAGATTAGTGAAAGAAAAAGACTATTAAAGATAGTTTATGGTTGTTGGTGTATGGTTTTATATTTTTTTATTTTACACTAATCACTAATCACTAATCACTAATCACTAATCACTAATCACTAATCACTAATCACTAATCACTAATCACTAATCACTAATCACTAATCACTAATCACTAAACTTGATACCAAAGCAAACTATAGACGAAATTTTTGACGCTGCCATTATAGAAGATGTGGTGGGAGAGTTTGTGCCATTAAAAAAGCGAGGAGCAAATTATTTAGGTAATTGCCCTTTTCATAATGAAAAAACGCCATCCTTTACGGTTTCACCTGCCAAAGGGATTTACAAATGTTTTGGCTGTGGTAAAGCAGGAAATTCTGTCAATTTTGTAATGGAACACGAACATTATTCGTATCCAGAAGCATTGCGCTTTTTAGCAGGAAAATATAGTATAGAAATTGAAGAAGAAGAGCTAACAGACGATCAAAAAGAAGCTGCTGATGAGCGAGAGAGTTTGTATATTGTTTCTAATTATGCAGCTAATTATTTTAAAAAACAATTGCTAGAATCTAATGAAGGAAAAGCAATCGGATTAAGTTATTTTTTAGAAAGAGGATTTAGAGAAGATATTATTGAAAAGTTCCAATTGGGGTATAACCCTGATGGGTGGACTGCGTTTACTGATGAAGCAGAAAAGGCTGGGCACAATTTAAAATACCTTGATAAATCGGGTTTAACGATAGTAAAAGGAGATAAAAAGTTTGATAGATTTAAAGGGAGAGTAATGTTTCCTATCCATAATTTATCGGGAAGAGTATTAGGGTTTGGTGGTAGAATTTTAAAATCGACCGACAAAGCAGCCAAGTATTTAAACTCTCCAGAATCTGAAATTTATCATAAGAGTAAAGTCCTTTATGGAATTTTTACAGCCAAAAAAGCCATTACTCAAGAGGATATTTGTTATTTGGTAGAAGGATATACCGATGTAATTTCATTGTATCAATCTGGTGTAGAAAATGTTGTTTCATCTTCAGGCACCTCATTAACCGAAGGGCAAATTCGTTTGATAAGAAGGTTTACCCCCAATATTACTATTTTATATGATGGAGATGCTGCAGGATTAAAAGCTTCGTTTAGAGGTATTGACATGATTTTGCAAGAAGGGATGAATGTGCGTGTTGTACTTTTTCCCGAAGGAGAAGATCCAGATTCTTATGCGAAATCTCATACTACCGAAGAACTAAAAGATTATATCACAACCAAAGCACAAGATTTTATTCGTTTTAAAACTTCTGTTTTAATTAAAGACGTGGGTAACGATCCCATCAAAAAAGCAGAGTTGATAAAAGATATTGTGGCAAGTATCGCTATTATTCCAGATCAGATTAAACGATCGGTTTATACCAAAGAATGTAGTAGTTTGTTAGATATTCCTGAGCAAGCACTAATCAATGAAACCAACAATATTTTAAGAAAAAATATTGCTAAGCAAACTAAAAAATCATCATCGCAATTTCAGCATCAGGAACAAGAAATTCCAGATGATTTATTTTTACCAGAAGAGTTTCAAGGACAAAAAGAAGAAAAAGGGAGTGGTGATTTACAGCATTGGGAAAAAGAAATTATACGTTTGTTGGTGAGTTTTGGAGATCAAACAATTCATGTAGAACTTACTAACGAGCAAGATGAAAAAGTAAAAGAAGAAGTTTCTGCCGCGGTATATATGATAGACAATATTATTGGAGATGGTATTTTTTTTGAGAACAAGACCTATCAAAAAGTATTTGATTTTTATAATGAGAAATTAAAGAATGATCAATTACCATCGCACCAAGACTTTATTAATAATACCGATCAAGAAATTAGTCAGTTTGTTATTGGGATATTTTCTACACAACATGAGTTGAGTCCGAATTGGGAAAAACATAAAATATTTACGATAACAGAAGATCAACAGCTAACCCTCGCTGTAGAAAGAACAACGCTATCGTTTAAATTAAGTAAGGTTGAGGTTTTGATTTTAGAAAAACAAGAAGAAATTAAAATAGAAAAATCTTACGATAAACAGCTAGAATTGATGAAAGAGGAGAAAGCTTTTCAAAAAATAAAAATACAATTGGCAGCTAAACTGGGTAGAATAATATTAAGGTAGTTTGTTTAACAGTTTGTATAAAGATAAAATTCTTAAGTTTTTGAGAGGAAAAAGATTTGTTTTTTATTGGTAGTAAATTATGAGTTGGAGTTAATAAAGAGTTTTAGCATTTTCTATAACTTGTTCGATGGTGTTATGGGTAAAAGGCTTTTTAATAAATGTGCAATTATTGAACGATTCGGCCCTTTTAACTTTTTCTTTGTTGTTACTGGCAGAAATAAATACGAGGTAAAAATCAAAATCCTTTCGTAATATTTCAGCTACCTCAAATCCATTATCTTTACCGTTAAGGTTAATGTCCATAAATATGATTTTGACATCATTGGTCATTAATTTTTTTGCCTGAACAAGATTACTAGATACCCCAACACAATCATTTCCAGACTGCTCAATAAGTGATTCTAAATCAATAGCAATGATCATTTCATCTTCTACAATTAAGACTTTCATGCATTAAATTTTATCGTATAACAAACACCCTTATTTACCGAAGAGTCTATGTGAATATTGGCATTAATTTGAATAGCCAATGCCTTTATTAATTTCATGCCTAAGCTTAACCTTTTTTTATTATCTTCTTTTTTAATTATTCCAGCCCCATTGTCGGCAATTATCATGGAAATTTCGTTTCCTTTTTTGTTTACATGAATGCGCAATGACGGATTAGGATTTGATTTAAATCCATATTTAAAAATGTTGGTAAGAATTTCATTCAAGATTAAACTACATGGAACCAGCACATCCATGTCGAGTTTGAAATTATCGATTTTAATATCTTGGTCAAATGTGTTATTCTCATCAATATATGTTGAAGAAATGTTTGAAACGAGATCTTCAATATAAGGTTTAACAAAAATCTCTCCCGAAACATCTGAGTCATACATTTTTTCGTGAACCAAGGAAATGGCAGAGATTCGTTGTTTTGAATTTTCGATGATGCGTTTAAATTCCGGATTATCAATTTCAGTAACTTGCAATGAAAGCAAGCTGGATACAATTTGTAGATTATTTTTAATTCTGTGGTGAATTTCTTTTAATAGAAGATCTTTTGCATTTGCTTTTATACGCTCACTAATTTCCATAGAAACAACCATAAAATAATCAAGCTTACCTTGTTTGTCATAAATGGGAGAAATAGTTGATTCAAACCATAATTCCTTATCATCATCTGTTTTTATCATCCCCTCATGAACCCTAACTTCACCAGTATCTTTAGAGTCCTGAAGTTTCTCAAACATTGTTTTTCTGAATTCTTCAGGATAGAAATCTAAAGGAAAGGATTTTCCGTAAAACAAATTAACATCCTTAATATTAAGAGCTTCAATCCCTGCTCTACTCATATATTGTAAGTTGAAATTCGGATCTACCACTTTGGTGCAAACTGGGGAGTTTTCAAGCCAATCTTTACTTCTTATTTCTACGTTTTTCAACGTATTTTCATCTTTCTCTGTGCTTGTTGTATCTAACATGTGTTATTATTTTTAATCTGTCTTATCGCAATAAAATGAATCATTTGAAATTCACTTGTTATAAGGAGTTTGACACCTATCGCGTTAGGTTAATAACAAAATTAACGTTTTTAACTGAGAAAGTCAAATGGTATCAATGCGAAAGAACAAATTCAAAAATAAATTTCAGTTTTATTTGCTTTTCAATTATTTTTGTCTTTACATTTGTACCGATAAATAAACAATGAGAAATTTTAATAATAATAACTTTTTTAACTATCCTATAATTTAGGACGGAAAGGTATTATTATAAAATAATAGATATAAAAAAGCCTTTCCAATTTGGAAGGGCTTTTTTTATACCACAACAATTATGATGAACAATTTTTTTAATAACAATTTTAATTACAATCCTCCATAGAGGAAGAGAGATAATATTATATCAAAATGTTAGCCTTTCTTCTTATTTGAAGAAAGGCTTTTTTATTACTTAACAATTTAAAAACAAAAAAATGAGTGAATTAATTATACCGAAAGGTTACAAAGCTACACTAGATGTAGAAACAACAGAAAAGGCAATTAAAAAACTAAAAGATTATTTTGAAGTTGCTTTGGCAGATGAATTATTACTAAAAAGAGTAACAGCACCAATTGTTGTGCTAACAGGTACAGGAATAAATGATGATTTAAGTGGGGTTGAACGCCCTGTTTCTTTTCCTATTAAAGGGATGGCAGAACAAAAAGCAGAAGTAGTACATTCTTTAGCAAAATGGAAACGGTTAAAACTGTCCGATTTAAAAATGGAAATAGGCAGAGGAATCTATACTGATATGAATGCTTTAAGACCAGATGAAGTTTTAGGAAACATACATTCTATTTATGTAGATCAGTGGGATTGGGAAAAAACAATTAGCAAAGAAGATAGAACACTAGACTATTTAAAGAAAACAGTTCGAAAAATCTATGATGTTTATAAACGTACAGAAGAAAACCTAAGTAAAGAACATACTGAAATTGTAAAAGAATTACCAGATGAAATAACATTTATTCAAGCTGAAGATTTATTGAAGGAATATCCAAATTTATCAGACAAACAAAGAGAAGCCAAAGCTGCATATAAATATGGTGCAATTTTCTTAATTGGAATAGGAAAAGAACTATCTGACGGAAAACCTCATGATGGAAGAGCTCCCGATTATGACGATTGGACAACCGAAACAGAAAAAGGTTATTATGGTTTAAATGGAGATATCATTTTATGGAACTCTCTTTTAGAAAAACCATTTGAAGTTTCTTCTATGGGGATTAGAGTAGATAAAAAAGCGTTAGAAAAACAATTGAAAATTGCTGGACAAGAGGATAGGAAAAAATACCTATTTCATAAAATGTTATTGAATGATGTGCTTCCTTACACCATTGGTGGCGGAATTGGACAATCAAGAACTTGCATGTATCTACTTAAAAAGGCTCATATTGGCGAAGTTCAAGCAAGTATTTGGCCCGAGACAATGGTAGCAACTTGTGCACAATCAGGGATAGAACTGTTATAAATGAAACTTAAAATGACTACATATTTTTTTGAATACTTTTTTAAATACCATTAAAAAGGGCGACCAAATTATGTAAAAATATAAGGGAGCCTAACAGCTCCCTTTTTTAGTATTAAAAAATTAAGAATTATGAAAATAGCAATACAAGGTATAGAAGGATGCTTTCATCAAATAGCAGCAAATAAATATTTTGGTCATCAGGTTGATGTGCTCCCGTGCCTGTCGTTTGATGACTTAATAAAAACAATTAAACAAGATAGCAGTTGCGATTTAGGTATTATGGCCATAGAAAATTCCATTGCCGGAAGTTTGTTGCAGAATTATAAATTGCTTCAAGAAAATCAACTAAAAATTGTAGGTGAAACATATTTACGCATTGAGCAAAATTTAATTGCACCAAAAGGATCAAAAAAAGAGGATATTAAAGAAGTGCATTCGCATCCCATGGCCATTTACCAATGCAAATTGTTTTTAGATGATATGACAGATGTAAAATTGATGGAAATGGAAGATACCGCATTGAGCGTTAAAAATTTGAATGGCAATAAAAACGTTGCGGCCATTGGAAGTAGTTTGTCTGCCACTATTTATGATAAGGAGATTATTGTCCCTTCCATTGAAACCAATAAGGATAATTATACCCGTTTTTTAATCATTGGTAATGATGAAGTTGAAGATGTTGAAGCAACCAATAAGGCATCCATTTACCTTGTTGCGGATCATGAAAAAGGAACCTTAGCAAAAGTATTGGAGGTTATTGCTAGGTGTAACATCAACCTCTCTAAAATACAATCCTACCCTATTGTGGGGGCTGTGTGGCAATACTATTTCCATTTAGATTTGGAATATGAGTCCTATCGTGATTTTAAAAACATGTTACTCAAAATAACGCACCATACATCAGCTATTAAAATACTAGGTAATTACAAAAAAGGAACATAATGAAAATTAAAACAGCAAATAGAATAGCAACAGTAAAAGAATACTATTTCTCGAAAAAACTGAGAGAAATAGCACTTTTAAACGCACAAAATAAGGATATCATTAACTTAGGAATTGGCAGTCCTGATTTGATTCCGAACGATGCGGTAATTTCATCTTTAATTATATCTGCTCAAAACCCCAATAATCACTCCTACCAAAGTTACAAGGGTATTCCTGAACTTAGGAAAGCCATCTCTAACTGGTATAAAACAACCTATGATGTTGAGCTTGATGCTGCACAAGAAATTTTGCCTTTATTGGGTTCAAAAGAAGGAATTATGCACATTAGCATGACTTACCTCAACCCTGGAGATGAAGTGTTAATCCCTGATCCAGCTTACCCTACTTATGCCTCGGCAGCTAATTTAGCTGGTGGAAAAGTGGTTAAATATGATTTGGATGAAGCAAATAACTGGCACCCTTCAATTGAAAAATTAAAGGCATTAATTACCGATCGAACTAAATTAATATGGCTCAATTACCCGAATATGCCAACAGGTAAACAAGCCAATTTAAAATTGCTAGAAAAGGTAATTGCATTGGCTAAAGCACACAACATTTTGGTATGTAATGACAATCCGTATAGCTTAACCTTAAATGATAATGAACCGACCAGCATTTTTCAAATATCAGGTGCGAAGGAAATTGCTTTAGAACTAAATTCCTTAAGCAAATCGCACAACATGGCTGGTTGGCGCTTAGGGTGGGTATCAGGAAATGAAGCCCGAATCAATGAAATTTTAAAATTTAAAAGCAACATGGATTCAGGGATGTTTTTACCCATTCAGCATGCAGCAATTACAGCATTAAATTTAGATCAATCATGTTACGAAGCAAACAATAACATTTACAAAAAACGCAGGGTTTTAGTGTGGGAATTATTAGATGTTTTAGAATGTACTTATGATAAAAAACAGGTAGGAATGTTTGTGTGGGCAAAAATGCCTTCAAAAATAATTGACTCAGGAACGTTTTCTGATATTATACTGTACAACACCCATGTATTCATTACTCCAGGAATAATATTTGGCAACAATGGTAATCAGCACATTCGAATATCACTTTGCAATAGTGAAGAAATAATCCACAAAGCAATAACGAGAATTAAAAAATTTATGATATGACAGTAGTAATTATAGGTTTAGGTTTAATGGGAGGATCCTTAGCCATTGCATTAAATGAAGTGGGATTTAGTCAGCACATTATTGGTGTTGATTCTAATCCAACTCATTGCAAAAAAGCATTAGAATTAAATTTAGTAAATGAGATTAGAACCCTTGATGATGCCGTTATAGATGCCGATATGATTATCGTTGCAACTCCTGTAGCTGCTTCAATTGGCATTATTGCTCAAGTATTAGATAAAGCATTAGATCAAGTTGTTGTTGATTTAGGATCAACAAAAAAAGAATTGTGTCTCAATTTTAATACACACCCTAAAAGAGGGAATTATGTTTCGGCACACCCTATAGCAGGAACAGAAAATTCTGGACCTAAAGCAGCATGTAGCAATTTGTACAAAAACAAAAAAGTAGTGGTGTGTGAGAAAAATTTAAGTTCAGATCAAGCTTTATCTGTTGCTATAGAAATGTTTAATAAAATAGGAATGTCTACTGTTTTTATGACTCCAGATGAACATGATAAACACTTAGCATACATCTCGCATTTATCGCATATTTCATCTTTTGCTTTAGGGCTAACAGTATTAGATTTAGAGAAGGATGAAAAAAACATTTTCAATTTGGCTGGTAGTGGATTTTCATCTACAGCAAGGTTAGCTAAAAGTTCACCTGAAATGTGGAATGCTATTATTGCTCAAAACAAAGAAAATGTTTTGCCCGCATTAGATTCATACATCAATTATTTACGTGCTTTTAGAGATGATATTATCAACAGCAATGAAAAAGAATTAAAAATAAAAATGACCAACGCAAATAAGATTAGAAAAATTATAAAAGAATAAGTTATGAAAAGAGTAAAATCAATCAATAGCATTTTAAAAGGGAATAAAGAATTACCTATTGTTATTAGTGGCCCATGCAGTGCCGAAACAGAAGATCAATTAATTACATCAGCAATTGAACTAAAAAAAACCAATAAAGTAGATGTACTTAGGGCTGGTATTTGGAAACCAAGAACCAAACCAGGGAGTTTTGAAGGCGTTGGTGTGGAAGCCTTAAAATGGATGGCGCAAGCCAAAAAAGAAACAGGTTTAAAAACAGCAGTTGAAGTAGCCAATGTAAAACACGTTTACCAAGCACTAAACCATGGAGTAGATGTATTATGGTTGGGCGCAAGAACAACAGTGAACCCTTTCGCTGTGCAAGAAATAGCAGATGCATTGGATGGTGTAAATACTACTGTATTGTTAAAAAACCCAATAAATCCCGATTTATCCTTGTGGGAAGGATCGGTAGAGAGAATTCTTAATAGTGGGATAAAAAATGTTGGGGTTATTCACAGAGGGTTTTCAAAGTACGGAGCTTCTAAATTCAGGAACCCACCACAATGGCAAATACCCATAGAACTAAAAAGAAAATTTCCAGAGTTAACGATGATCTGTGACCCTAGTCATATTTGTGGAAATACGCAGGATTTATTAACCGTATCGCAAAAAGCCTTGGATTTAAATTTTGATGGAGTAATGTTAGAGTCACACATTAATCCTTCCAAAGCGTGGAGTGATGCAAAACAGCAGGTTACACCAAAGGAATTATCAGAATTAGTCAATCAACTTGTTGTAAGAAAAACCAACCAATTAGAAGGTGAGCAAACGGTTGAGTTGGACATTTTAAGACAAAAAATCAATTTGATAGATAATGAACTAATAGACTTATTATCAGGTAGAATGGAATTGTCTGATGATATTGGCGCTTACAAGAAATCAAAAGGAATGAAAATTTTGCAAACATCGCGATGGGATGAGATCCTTGATAAAAGTATTAAAGAAGGACATGAGAAAGGCCTTTCCAGAGATTTTGTAGTTAAATTTTTATCAACTATTCATTTGGAATCAATTGATCGACAAAATCAGATTATGAATTCGAATTCGTGGATAAATAAGGTGTTTTCGATAAAGTGATGAGGCAGAATATTATTCTGAATTTAACTATTTAGGGCTTTTATTTCAAAATAAAAAGCATTTTTATGCATTATATCAAAATAATATTTACATTTGTCTCAGAATTCAATTATCCATCACAATTCGTGATTTGTAATTGTTTATAAAGAAGAAGCGAGAGATTAGGCTCTATGACCTTCTGGCAACCAACTTGAAGTTCGTCAGTTGACGAATTGGAAAACAGGTGCCAATTCCTATCTCCTGAATGTTTCAGGTGAGAATATAAAGAATTGCAAAATGAATACAATTAACAAACCGAGAACACAAGCTGAAAACCAAAATGGTTATTCAGCTAACTATCTATCTAAAAAATCTGTTTTAGTTACAGAATTTATGATGCTTAGCATGTGCTGTTGTTGCACCTGCTAAGTATCATTCTTTTTTCTTAAAATTTTATTGAATAAAGAGTGATTCGAATCCTTTCGAGTAGGATTCGCTATGGCTAATATTTTGCACACTGAGCTTAGTCGAAGTGTTGTCAAAATGATTAACAATCTAAAATCAAACGATTATAATGAGTACGAAAATATATACATACAAAAAAACAATAGAGTTAGAATCTGGTAGAAAACTACAAGGATTGAGTTTGGCTTATACCACATTAGGGAAACTAAATGCTAAGAAAAATAATGTGATTTGGGTAACACATGCCTTAACAGCAAATGCAAATCCAGAAGAATGGTGGAATGGATTAATTGGGAAAGGAAAATTTTATAATCCAGAAGAATATTTCATTGTTTGCGCAAATGTTTTGGGATCATGTTATGGTACTACCGGCCCTCTTTCAAACAACCCTGATACAGGAAATCCCTACTATCATAATTTTCCAGATTTAACCATTAGAGATATTGTAAATGGAATTGACTTGTTAAGAATTCATTTAGGAATTGATAAAATCAATACATTATTAGGAGGGTCTTTAGGAGGACAACAAGCTGTAGAATGGGCTATTCAGCAACCAAATTTAATTGATAATTTGTTTTTGATTGCAACGAATGCACAACATTCTCCTTGGGGAAAAGCGTTTAATGAAAGTCAACGTTTGGCCATAAAATCTGATAGAACCTGGTTTTCTTATGCTGATGATGCTGGATTAAAAGGATTAAAAGCTGCTCGATCGATTGCTTTATTAAGCTATCGTAATTACGATACTTATTTATCGACTCAGCAAGATGATAATTCTAAAACTGATGAATATAAAGCAGCAAGTTATCAGAATTATCAAGGAGAAAAATTGGTAGAACGATTCAATGCTTTTTCTTATTGGCATTTGTCTAAAGCAATGGATAGCCATAATGTTGGTAGAGGGAGGAAATCTATAAAAGAAGCCTTAAGTCTTGTTAAAGCAAAAACATTGGTTGTAGCTATCAGTTCGGATATTCTATTTCCTGTTTGTGAATCAGAAGTTTTAGTTGAAGGAATTCCTAATTCGGCACTCTCAATTCTTCATTCACTATATGGACATGATGGGTTTTTGATAGAAACAGAACAATTAAAAAATGAATTTGAAATTTTTTATAAAAAAAACAAAACAGTAAAAACAAAAGTTAAACATTTAAAAATTGCAATATAATGGGAACAATAAATAAAATTAAATTATACGGATTTGGAGTAGTAGGACAAGGGTTTCAAACCTATTTAGCTAAAAATGAGGATGCTAAAAGACTACACACAATTATAGTAAAAAACGATTCTAAAAAGCGAAAGAATGTCGATTCAATAATAGAATTGACAAACTCGAAAACAATAAAAGATAAAGATGTTGACGTAATACTTGAACTAATTAGTTCTTCAGAAGAAGCTTATGGTATCGTTGCAGAAAATTTAGAAATAGGTAAAAAAGTTATTTCAGCAAATAAAAAATTAATCGCTGAAAACTTAAAAGAACTAATCAAAATTGAAAAAGATAATGATGCTACTTTTTTATACGAGGGAGCAGTTTGTGGAAGTATTCCAATAATTAGAGTGTTGAATGATTTGTTTGTTAATGAACAGTTATCTGAAGTTAAAGGAATTTTTAATGGCTCCTCTAATTACATTTTAACAAAGCTATTTAATGAAGAAATTTCATATGCTGAAGCACTAGAAGAAGCTCAGAACCTTGGTTATGCCGAAGCAGATCCTACTTCAGATGTAGGAGGGTTTGATGCTTTGTATAAGCTGATAATAATTGCAGCTCACGCATTTGGAATTATCCTAAAACCTGAACAAGTATTGAATTTCGGGATAGAAGGAATTTCAAAGGAAGACATTGATTTTGCGAAACAGTACAATTTGAAAATTAAACTACTTGCAAAAGCAGCTGTTGTTGGAGGAAAAATAAATCTATCAGTATTGCCAACATTAGTTAGCGACAAAAATGAATTATATAATGTAGAAAACGAATACAATGGAGTTGTAGTGGAAGGTAAGGATATAGGAACTCATTTTTATAAAGGCAAGGGAGCAGGAAGTTTCCCTACTGGAGCGGTTGTTTACTCGGATTTAAAGGCGATTGATGCTAATTATCGTTATTCCTATCAAAAGCTCGGTGGCAAATCTTTGTACTTTGATAATAATGAGAACGTCACACTTGTTTTAAGCGGAGAGGATAGCGTTAGTTTAAAGAATTTAGAATCTGCATTTAGTAGCTTTTACCCATTAGACCTTTATGGAAGACGATTTATTGCTACTATAAGTATTAAAAAGTTACAGAATATTAAATATGATCTTCGGCTAAAAAACATATCAGTTTTAGGAGTAGAAGATAATGAATTGATAGAAATATTAACACAGACTTCAAATAAAAATGAAGCGATAGCTGTATAAGACATGAAAACATTTAGAACAGAAACAGAAAATATTTTAGACCCAGTTGTTGAAAAAGACATTATTGAATTAGGTCAGAAAATACACGAATATAAAACGGGAAAATTACCCGAAGATAAATTTAAAGCATTGCGTTTAGCAAGAGGGGTTTATGGACAAAGACAGTTGGGAGTTCAAATGATTCGAATAAAATTGCCTTACGGTAAGTTATTAGCAAATCAATTAACTCGTATTGCTGATGTATCAGATAAGTATTCCAATGGAAACTTACACCTAACAACACGACAAGATGTTCAGATTCACTATGTGAGTTTGGATAAAACACCCCAATTGTGGGAAGAATTGGAGCAAGATGAAATCACATTAAGAGAGGCGTGTGGTAATACTGTAAGAAACATTACTGCATCGGTCTATGCTGGAATTGATCCAAAAGAGCCTTTTGATGTTTCTCCATATGCAGAGGCACTATATAAATATTTGCTGAGAAATCCAGTAAATCAAGATATGGGTCGAAAAATTAAAATTGCTTTCTCATCAAGTGAAGAAGACTCCGCCTATGCATTTTTGAATGATTTAGGATTCATTCCAAAAATTGTAAATGGGAAAAGAGGATTTAAGTTATTGATAGGAGGAGGACTTGGTGTAAAACCATTTTTAGCAAAAACAGCTAAAACATTTATTTTGGCAGAAGACATTTTTGCTTATACAATTGCTATTCTAAGAGTATTTGACCGATATGGAGAAAGGCAAAAACGAAATAAAGCAAGATTGAAATACCTGATTGATAGCATTGGGACTGAAGAGTTGTTGCGTTTAGTGGAAGAAGAATTGTTGGTTGTAGAAAAAGAGGAGATAGAAGTTTTGGAAGTAGAAGAACCAAGTTTGCGTTCGGTTAGGGTTGCTCCTATTACAAATGTTGAGGACATCAATCATTACTTGGCTTGGTATAAATCTAATATTTATCACCAAAAACAAGAAGATTTTTATGCAATACAATTAAAAATTTCCAATGGAAACATTAGTTCTAAGGTAGCCAGAAAATTGGCTAAGGTGGTTAACTATTTCTCTAATGGAGAGCTAAGAGTTTCAATTAACCAAGGGTTAATAATTAAGTACGTGAGAAAAGATTCGTTGCCTTATTTATATGAGGAGCTTAAAAAGTTAAACTTAATTAATCTTGGTTTTGATAGTACCGTAGACATAACCTCTTGCCCAGGTACAGATACTTGTAATTTAGGAATTGCAAACAGTACTGGCTTGTCGAGAGAATTGGAGAAATTTATTGAAAAAAACCATGCTGAATTTGTTTTTAATAGAGATATCAAAATAAAAATAAGCGGATGTTTTAATGCTTGTGGCCAGCATTCAATTGCTAATATTGGGTTTCATGGAAGCACGATTAAGAAAGATGGCAAACTAATACCAGCAGTTCAACTGTTACTTGGTGGTGGAATTCTTGGAAATGGAGATGGAATTATTTCAGAGAAAATAATAAAACTTCCAACAAAGAGAGCAATAAATGCAGTTGATATTATTTTGAATGATTATAAAAAGAACGGGAAGAATTTATTGTTTAACCAATATTACAACGATAACGGAAACCATTACTTCTATGATCTTTTAAAAGAATTAGCTGCAGCACCAATTCAAGAAAATGAACAACTAGATTGGGGTCAAAAGGAAAAATTTGCTATGAGTATTGGTGTTGGAGAATGTGCTGGTGTAACGATTGATTTGGCTCAAACCATTCAATATGAGATTGATGAAAAAATTGAACTGGCAAAAGAAACCTTAGAGTTAAAGCGTTTTTCTGATTCTGTTTATCATTCATACAACATTTTTGTACACAGTGCAAAGTTATTGTTATTGAGTAATGGCGATAAATACAATAGCCAAAACTCTGTGATAAATGAAGCAAATGAATTATTAATTAAAAATGATGTTCAACTAAGAAAACCATTTAAAGAATTGGTGTTGGGAATTAAAACTGAAGTAGCTCAAAAAGAATTTGCAGCCCAATATTTTTCAGATGCACTTCAAGTAAATAGAATAATTAAAGGACTTGTAAACAAATTAGCTGAGGTTAAGGAAAAAGAAGTTCTTGTTTAAAAACAATAAATATGAAATATAACACATATACAACTAAACCTGCTCCTACGGTAAAAATCGTAGGAGCAGGTCCTGGAGATGCAGATCTGCTAACGATAAAAGCTTATAAAGCGATAAAAAATGCAAAAGCAATTTTGTACGATGCCCTAATTGGTAAAGAAATATTGGATTTTGCTAATCCAGAAGCAACCTTGGTTTATGTAGGAAAAAGAGCCAATAATCACAGTTATACACAAGAGGAGATTAATCAATTGATGGTAGATTATGCCTATAATTATGGTAATGTTGTTCGATTAAAAGGAGGCGATCCTTATATTTTTGGTAGAGGCCATGAAGAATATAACTATGTTACTTCTTTTGGAATTGATGTAGAAGTAATACCTGGAATTTCAAGCGCTATAGCTGTTCCAGAATTATCCAACATTCCATTAACAAAAAGAGGTATTAGTGAAAGCTTTTGGGTGTTAACAGCCACCAACAGAAAAGGAGAGTTATCAAAAGATCTTCTTCAGGCAGTAAAATCTGATGCCACAATAGTTGTTCTGATGGGAGTTGGTAAGTTGAACAAGATAGTTGAATTATATCAACAAAATGGAAAACAAGAATTACCAGTTGCTATTATTCAAAATGGTTCGTTAAAAACGAGTAAAACAGTTGTTGGGTCTGTTAACACTATTGCAGAAATAGCAATTGCAAATAAAATAGGAACACCAGGAATAATTGTGTTGGGAGAGGTGGTGAATACCAACCCAGCATTTATTTTAGAAAAAATTAGATATGAAAACAAATAATTTATACCCAGTCTTTATTAAGTTGGATGAGGTTCAAGTATTAATTGTTGGTGCTGGAAATGTAGGGTTAGAAAAAGTGCAATTTATTTTAAAGCAAAGCCCTGATGCAAAAATAAAAATAGTTTCAGAAACTTTTCATGCGCAAATAATCTTATTGGCAATAAAAAACTCCAACATTAAAATAACAGAAAGAAGATTCTTAAAAGAAGATTTAGATGGAGTTAAAATATTAATTGCTGCCACCAATAATAATCAGGTAAATGGAGAGATTTATGATTTGGCTCAAGAAAGGAATATTTTGACCAATGTGGTTGATAGCCCAGATCAGTGTGATTTTTACACTGCCGCAGTTTTAAGCAAAGGGAATGTTAAGATAGCAGTATCTAGTAACGGAGCTTCGCCAACATTGGCTAAAAGGTTAAGGGATATTTTAGAGGAGGTTATCCCCGAAGAAGTAAATTACTCTTCCCTAGTTTTGGGAAGAATTAGATCTCGTTTAAAAGGAGATTTAAAAACAAAAATTAACACATTAAATCAGATTACTGATGTTTTAGTGAGGAGTAAAAACTCAATAGAACAACTAAGAAAACAATCTAATTTATATGATGTAAACTTAAATTGAAATGGAACAAACTTTAAAAAGAACGTTTTCGAAAGAAGAAATCGAAAGGTTAAATAAAAAATACAATAAGCTAAGTGTAACTGAGCGAATAAAAGAATTGTATATAGATTTTGGTGCAGATGAAGTGATGTTAACCTCGTCTTTTGCGGCAACCTCTGCTTTTTTATTGAGGGTGTTTTCAAAAGAAAACCAAGCTCAGAAAATATATTTTATCAATACAGGGTATCATTTTGATGAAACATTAGCTTATAAAAAGCAGTTAACAGATTTGTATGGTTTAAATGTTGAGGACATAGGTGCGGAAAAATGGGAACATGACTTTACCACTTCAGATGAAACTTGGAAAAAGAACCCGAATTTTTGTTGTTCGGTAAACAAAGTGAAACCTTTAACATTAATTAAAGAGAGATTTTCTGTTTGGGTTTCAGGTTTAATGGAATGGCAGAGTGACCATAGAGCAAGTTTAGATATTTTTGAAGAGCGTGGAGGGATATTAAAATTTTATCCTTTACTAGATGTTTCCAAAGAAGAAAGAGAACAATACATTAAGGAAAATGAGTTACCTTTTCATCCTTTAGTCGCAAAAGGGTATTTTTCTATTGGATGTAAACATTGTACAGTTCCCGGAAAGGGTAGGGAAGGCAGGTGGAATAACAATCCTAAAACAGAATGCGGATTACACTTATAAAATAAATGTTATGGAAGTAAAATTAAAAAGAGTTAATAAAGCATTTCATTATGAGGCTATTAACGATAGCAAAATAAAAGTGAATATTGATGCCAACCCAGCCATTGGAGGTGAAGAAAAAGGAGCTAGGCCTATGGAATTATTATTGATGGGAGTTGCTGGTTGTTCAAGTATTGATTTGGGGTTAATTCTTAAAAAACAAAAACAAGAATTAGTTGACTATCAAGTGGATGTAACAGCAGAACGTCACGACAATATGTCCAAAACATTTAAATCAATACACCTACATTTTACTTTGTGGGGAGATCTTGATCATCATAAGGTTGAAAGAGCAATTGAATTAACGCTAACTAAGTATTGTTCAGTTGCTTTAAGTTTAGATAAAGCAATAGAAATTACGAACACATTTACAATTATATAACATGGAAAACTTTGAAACATTAGCGATTAGAACTCAAACAGAACGTTCACAATTTAATGAGCATTCAACACCATTACACCTAACATCTAGTTATTTATTTGAGGATGCAGAACAGATGCGTGCCATGTTTTCTGATGAAATAGAAGGAAATATTTACAGTCGATTCTCTAATCCAAATACCACCGAATTAATTGATAAAATGTGCTTGCTAGAAGGAGCCGAAGCAGGTTGGGCAACAGCTACTGGAATGGCTGCTGTATTTACTACGTTTGCGGCTTTATTAAGTAGCGGTGATCATATTTTATCTTGCCGATCGGTTTTTGGATCAACACATTCGGTTTTAACTAAGCTCTTACCAAAATGGGGTATAACCCATACTTATGTTGATTTAAATGAAACTGAGAAGTGGGAAGTGGCTATTCAACCAAACACTAGAATTATTTACATAGAGACACCAACCAATCCTGCAGTAGATATTATTGATTTAGAGTGGTTAGGACGGTTAGCTAAAAAACACAATATATTATTGGTTGTGGATAATTGTTTTGCTACCCCATACATTCAACAACCTATAAAATATGGTGCTGATTTGGTAATTCATTCTGCAACAAAATATTTAGATGGACAAGGAAGAGTGTTAGGTGGAATTATTGTTGGGAAACAAGGATTAATTGATGAGGTGAAGCTGTTTGCAAGACATTCTGGACCAGCCCTTTCTCCATTTAATGCTTGGATCATATCAAAAAGTTTAGAAACCTTGGCCTTAAGAATGGATAGGCACGCAGAAAGTGCATTGAAACTAGCACAGTGGTTAGAAAAACATAATGAAGTAGAATTGGTAAAATATCCTTTTTTATCATCGCATCCCCAATATGAAATTGCTAAAAAGCAAATGAAATCTGGTGGAGGTATAGTAACCTTTGTTGTTAAAGGTGGAGTTGAAAAAGGACGGGATTTTTTGGATAAGCTAAAACTCATTTCTATGACCGCTAATCTAGGTGATTCCAGAACTATTGCTACACATCCAGCCTCTACAACACACTCTAAATTAACAGAAGAAGATCGTTTAGAGACAGGAATATTGCCAGGATTAATTCGTATTTCTGTTGGTT
Organism: Flavobacteriales bacterium; assembly: GCA_002401955.1. GTDB lineage: Bacteria > Bacteroidota > Bacteroidia > Flavobacteriales_E > Vicingaceae. Next base: position 20,686 of record NVUQ01000020.1, read on the forward strand.
TAGAGCATATAGACGATATTATTATAGATATTGAGCAGGCAATGAGTTAACTTAGTAACTTTGTGCTTTAATTATTTTAATTGTGGAAACAAAAATTACAGTAATAGGAGCAGGTAACTTAGGCATTTCTTTAGTAACAGGATTAGTAGATAGTGGAAAATACCAATCATCTAACTTTACTTTAACCAGAAGAAACGCAGCTAAATTAGAGTCCCTTAAAGCAAAAGGATTTACGATTTCAACTAATAATGTTGAAGCAGTAAAGAATGCCAACGTGATTATTTTAGCTGTATTACCTCAAAAAATTGACGAAGTTTTAGCAGAAATTTCAGCAGCAATAAATGAAAACCAATTGGTTATTTCTTTGGTTTCTGGAGTGAAGGTGAAAGACATTCAAAAAACATTAGGGAATGATATTCCTATTGTAAGAGCAATGCCTAATACAGCAATTGCGATAAGAGAGTCAATGACTTGTATAGCTACTACCGAACAGTGGAAAGCTAGAATAGGAGAGGTTAAAGAATTGTTTGAGTTGGTTGGAGAAACAGTAACCATTATTGAAGAGCAAATGACTTCTGCTACCGCATTATGTGCTTGTGGCATTGCATTTTTCTTAAGAGCGATCAGAGCAGCATCACAAGGTGGAAATGAAATTGATTTTCATGCAAATGAAGCATTAAAAATGGCAGCACAAACTGCTAAAGGAGCAGCAAGTTTATTAATTGCTAATAATTCTCATCCTGAAGATGAAATAGATAAAGTAACCTCACCAAAAGGGTGTACTATTGCTGGATTAAATGAAATGGAGCATAACGGGTTTAGTTCTTCTTTTATTAAAGGAATTACAGTATCAGCCAAAAAAGCGAAAGGATTGTACTCTGAAAATTAAAAATTAAAATATGAAATATATAGAACACATATTAGAATTTGAACTGATTAAGATAGCAAATTTTTCCTTGTCTGTTTATAATCTGTTTCTTGTGCTTATTATCTATTTTGCTGTTAAAGGCATTAACCATAGCATTGATTTATTAATAAAAAAACGATTAGAAAGAGACGGGGTTAATGACTTTGTGGAGGGAAGAAGTAAATCTTTAACACTAATCGTTAAATACATTATTTATATACTTGGATTTTCTATTGCAATAAATAGCCTTGGTATTGATATGGGGTTTGTTTTAGGAGTATTTGCAGCTCTTGGTTTAGGTATTGGGTTTGCGTTACAAGATGTATTTAAAGACTTGATTTCTGGAGTTATTATTTTGTTTGAAGGAAATGTTTCTGTAGGAGATATACTTGAAGTTGATGGTTTAGTTGGAACGGTAAAAGAAATTAATTTGAGAACATCATTGGTAAGAACTAGAGACGGAATTTATATTGTTGTACCCAACAATAGAATTGTGAATGAAAAAGTAATCAATTGGAGTACCAATACCAAAATGACACGATTTACAGTTTCAGTAGGAGTTGCCTATGGGTCGGATACAGATAAAGTAAAAGAATTATTATTGAAATGTGTTACAGAAAATGATATGGTTTCTAAACGACCAAGACCAATGGTGGCTTTTCAAGATTTTGGAGATTCAGCATTACAATTTGATGTTCATTATTGGATATTAGATACTTGGCAAACAGAAATTGTAAAAAGTGATTTACGATTTGCAATAGACAAATTGTTTAGAGTAAACAACATTCAAATACCATTTCCTCAAAGAGATGTTCACGTTATTCAACAATAAATAGTGGATTCTAACAAGTTTATGAACTCGTTTTATTTGTGGAGAATAAAACACATTCAGCACAAACATTTTGTAATTTTTTTAAGCCTTATAGTCGGTTTATTGTCGGGGTTTGCCGCTGTAATAATTAAAAACTCTGTTCATTTTATCCAACAATTGGTATCTACAGGCTTTACTAAAAATCTTCATAATTATCTCTATTTTGTTTTCCCTTTAGTAGGGTTGTTTCTTACTGTAATCTTAATTAAATATATTATTAGACGGCCTGTAGGGCATGGAATCCCTGGTGTTTTATATTCAATATCTAAAAAGAACAGTATCATTAAATCATTTGGAACTTATGCATCAGTAATTACTAGTGCATTAACTGTTGGTTTTGGTGGTTCAGTTGGACTAGAGGGTCCTACAGTTTCAACCAGTGCAGCTCTTGGATCTAACCTCGGGAGGTTTTTTAAATTAGATTATAAGACAACAACTTTGTTAATAGGCTGTGGTGCCGTTGGAGCAATGTCTGGAATTTTTAACGCACCAATTGCTGCGTTGGTTTTTGCCTTAGAGGTATTCATGTTTGATTTAACATTAACATCTATGATACCGTTTCTTATGGCATCAGTTACAGCAGCCCTTACTTCAAGAATGATGCTTGGAGATAATGTTTTGTTTAATATTCAAATTAAAGATGCTTTTTTAGCTTCAGATGTCCCTTTTTATATATTGTTAGGCATTTTTACAGGCTTAATTTCTGTTTATTTTAATAAGATGTTTTGGTTTATTGAAGAACTTTTTGATAAGTTAAAAAAACCCTTTATAAAAGTATTGATTGGAGGTTCTTTATTAGGGTTGCTTATCTTTTTTATACCGCCATTATACGGAGAGGGCTTTGTTACGATTAAGATGTTGTTTTCGGGTAATTTCACGAGTATTGTGGATAACAGTCTTTTGTACGATTATAAAGATAATGTGTTCATTATGTTGGGGTTATTGTTTGCGTTAATGTTTTTTAAAGTGGTTGCATCGGCACTAACTTTTGGAGCAGGAGGAGTAGGGGGAGTTTTTGCTCCATCTTTATTTATTGGTGCTTCAGGAGGATTTGTATTTGCAAAAACACTCAACCATTTAGGGTTAACCAATTTGTCTGAAAGTAATTTTACCTTGGTAGGTATGGCAGGCTTAATTGCTGGAGTGCTTCACGCTCCTCTTACCTCTTTATTTTTAATTGCAGAAATAACAAGTGGCTATGAATTAATTATTCCATTAATGATTACGGCTACCATTGCTTATTTAACCTCAAAATACTTTGTGCCACACTCTATCTATAATATGCAATTGGCAAAGAGGGGAGAGCTATTAACAAGACATAAAGACAAAGCTGTGTTAACGCTAATGAATCTTAAAAAAGAGGTAGAGAAAGATTTTAACGTAATCCCACCCAATTCTACTTTAGGAGATTTAGTGAAAGTGGTCTCTTTATCCAAAAGAAATTTGTTTCCTGTTGTAGATGAAGAAGGTGTTTTGTGTGGTGTGATAACATTAGATCACATTCGAGAAATTATGTTTAAACCCGATATGTATGATGATGTAATCATAGAATCTTTAATGGTTCTTCCTCGTGATTATATTAGTGTGAATGATTCTATGGATGAGGTAATGAAAAAATTCACAACTTCTAATGCATGGAATTTACCGGTTTTAGAAAATGATAAATATGTTGGGTTTGTGTCAAAATCAAAACTATTTAATGCCTACCGTAAAATGTTGATTGATTTTTCTGAAGAGTAATTTCAATTTAAAATAAAAAACACCAACCGATGTTTTTTGTATCATGCAGAAAGTTAATTTAAGCATGAGTAAGAGTGTAACGAAATTATTGTGTACTTTGTATTAAATCGCTACAAACATGGGGTTATGAATCAATCCTATTAACCATTTCCTTTATTATTTTGTTTATACATTAATATATACTTAACATAGTTATGATTGCTCCGTATTTTCTAAAACTTTACTAGTCATTTGTTTTGATATTAAATTGGTTTAAAAAAAAGACCGATTTGTAAGTTAACAAATCGGTCTTTTTTATAAGTTTATAAGGTAGTTAGAAATGCCATAAGTCATGTTCCATCTTAAAGATATCTTCTTTAATCTCTTCCGCCTTTAATAGTATATCAATTCCTACAAGGTGTTTTTTGTTACTTCTGTCATAAACATTAGATCTTTTAGTTGCATAACTATTAAACATTCGCTTCCAAAAGATATCTTCAAAGGTTCTTCTTTCTGCATCATTTTGTCTGTTAAAAACATCATAGTTAGCAAAAACATAACGTGCTTCAGGAAAATAAATCCAGAACATTGGAACATTACCTTTTGAGTTACCATTCTCATCAAGTTGTAATCTTACTGGGCAAATTCCCATGATTCTAACATCCATGATTGATCTTTCATTATCAAAGAACCAATCTTCTTTTAAACGATAAGAAACAATATCTTCAGATGTATATTCATTCCAAACAGTATCAGCAAAGCCCTCCATTACGTCACCATACTCATCATACTGTTCTTTAATTTCAGGATATTTTAAAATACCTTCTACTTCAGCAGATGTAATAGGAATTTCAAACTCATCGCTTTGTTCATGATAAGCAGTAATCGTTCCTTCTGTAATCCCTTCTTTTATCACAGTAAACAAACTTTTCCTATCTGCAATATCTTGTATTGGAAAATAAAGAGGATGGTTTATTTTTTCACGTAAGTCTATCGTTCTCCATACTCTTCGGTGCCACATTACATCAGCTTCACGAACATGAGTATAAGGAACAACTCTTCGGGTAGGCGTATTTTCCTTTACCCAAGGTTTGTCCAATATTTTATATTGAGCATCAGCAGATACTGATCCTAACAAAATTAAACCAATAATAATCAAACTACGTACTTTCATAATATCCTCCTTCTTTATTATTAATAAAATAATTTAATACTACTTTATTTTTACAGTCATGTTACCCATAGTTACAGTTCTACCATCTGGCATTCTTACAGCCATTTTTTCTAAGTAAAAACGTTGCCCTCTTGATGATCTTTTAATTAAGTTTTTTGCGTTACTATTCATTCTATTGCCACTAACTTTTATACTCTTGTAATCACCATTAACAGTTGTACCTAATTCAAAAGATTTACATTTTACCTTTAAGTCAAATACAAAACCTTCTAGTTTAGCCTGAAGAACACCACTTCCTAACTGACTCTTAGATAATGTTACAGTTCCAGTTTTTCCTGCAATAAATGCCACAGGAGTTGGAATACGTTTTACTCTAAATTCAGCACTACCAACAGCTACATTATTACCTGTAGCTTCATCAATACCTGTAACATTAATTTTAACTTTTCCAGGTTTTCTTGGTCGCATTACCCATCCTTTACCAGATTTACTTAAACCAGGTCCACTAGCAGTAAATTTTGGCATAGGAGCAGAAACAGAAACAGGGTTGTCAACCCCCATATAAAACACATTCATCTTATCTGCAGAAACTGCAAATGATGGTACACCTACTTCAAAACTACTTTTGAAATCATAAACTTTAGGACCTTTTTTAGTGTTTAATTTAATCAAACCTCCCCAATTATGTGCTCCTATTGAAGGCTTAATTTTTAATTTACCTTTTCCATTTATTACCTCTTTTTCGTCCATTTGGTACCAATCTGATCCATCTCCCCATTCTTTCCCTTTGGTTCCTTTCATTAATTTTTCAATGTTCGTTTCTCCACTTGCAAATAAAGCACTATCTACTCCACCATTTTCAGTTGAAAAGATATAAACTTCAGGATTAACTCTATCATCATAAGCTGCAGTAAAAATATCTGCCGTAAAACTATCAGATGGAGTTAAATATGCTTTTGGCAATACTGCCATACCAACTATCTTGTTGAAAGATACTCCTCCAGCATCTATTCTTTCATAAAGTTTTGATATTACTTCAGATTCTGCAGACCTTACATCAGATTGTGTTTTAGACAATAAAGTAATAACAGCAGCTAAAGGAACATGATAAAACAGACCTACTTCCCATGGTTGATCACCATCACTACCAGGTATCTCAGGTGTATCTAAGTACTTAATTTTATCTTTAATCAAAGATTTTACTTCTTTGGTTTCAAAAATTCCAATTAAACCCGTTTGATATTTATTCAATTTCTCTTTTAGTGTCTTCCCACTAAACTCCTCTTTTCCAGGCACTTTTATTGAATTTGCTGGATCAGCTATACCCATTATTTGGGTAGGAATATCATAATTATCTTTTACTAGTACTGCAGCTAAACTTAATGTATCAGATACCTCTAGAGGTACGCCTTCTACAGCAGCAATTAAACCTGATTTTAGTTTTTCGATATGGTCAAACATGTCATTAGCCATTTTTTTAACCTTATCTGATTTCTCAGCCCACAATCTGCCATTCGCTCCACCTGTATTTCTGGCTTTATCAAATTGTAGGTAAACGAATCCATTGTTTGCATCTATGGTAGCCCCAGTTGATTGGATACCGGTATTTATATTTACGAAAGCATCTAAAATAGATTTAGATACATTCATTGCTAGTAAAGCAGTTAATACAAGGTACATCATACCTATCATCTTCTGCCTTGGTGGTAAATCGCCTCCACTCATAATTTTATAATTTTAAAAATTAGTTAAACAAAAAATAATTATGTTATGATTTCATTGCAGTTAACATATTGCCATAAACATTGTTTAAAGCAGATAAGTTAGTTGATAATTCAGAAATATTTTCTTTATATCTCTTCGTATCTTCAACTGAATCAGAAAGATTAGTCATTAACTCTGTAATTCCAGCATACATAGCTTTCATCGTTTCAGCTTGCTGTTGAGAACCATTTAATTGAGCTGCATAAGAAGCGTTTAATTGCTCTAAAGTAGAAGCCATTTTTGCCATTTCAGCACCAGTATCAGCACCAGAATTTGCAGCTTCGTTTAATACCGCTATAGACTCAGAAGCTCTAGCGTAATCATCCGCTAATTCACTAACTTTACCTGAAGCATTTTTTAAACTATCAGTATATTCACTTGTAGCAACAGATGCATCAGAAATTTCTGATAATTTATTAGCATTAGTGCTTAAACTTCTTAATCCTTCGCCTAAGCTTTCGATTAATTCAGGCCCAATTTTTGCATCATCTAACATGGTGTCTAATTGCTCTACAGCATTACCTTTATTTTCTATCTCATTACCGTCTTCATCATGCATTCCCGCTAATTCTGGATATGCAAGTGTCCAATCTAATCCTAAATGTTGAGGCTCGAATGATGATACAGCAAAAATTAAAGCTTCTGTAGTCAATCCAATAACCAACATTGGTCCTGCACCAGGCCAGTGCATAATCTTAAATAATGCACCCATAATTACAACAGCTGCTCCCATTCCGTAAAGCAATCCCATGATTGTTTTACCTTTTTTTGTTTCAAACAAATATTCAATCCATCCCATTTTTTTTTAGTTTTAAAGTTAATATATAGATAGGTAATTAATTAATTTTACATAGTGTCATCCTTAGCTCTTCCTAAGTATGTTTGTACACATCTAAACCCAATGTAACATTTAGCTGTATCTTGATATTCGTAAGTTCTAGTACTTGTTTGTAGGTAATACCCAATATCTTTCCATGACCCTCCTCTAATTACTTTTCTTTTTAATACTTCAGGATCACTATCCTTAGCATCATATAGGTAATCAGGATTTAAATCATGTGCAAAATTGTATGCTGATTCATCAAATGCATTACTTGTCCATTCAGATACGTTACCAGCCATACAATATAAACCAAAATCATTAGGGTTGTATGAATTTACTTTTACAGTATGAAATCCACCATCATCAATATAGTTTCCTCTCATAGGTTTAAAGTTTCCTAAAAAACATCCTCTACTGTTTCTTATATACGGTCCACCCCAAGGATATGGGCTTAAGTCTAAGCCACCTCTAGCTGCCCATTCCCATTCTGATTCTGTAGGTAGTCTAAAATCATTTACAATAGTACTTCCACCATCCATCAAAAAGTCATCGAAGAAGTTGGTTCTCCAGATACAGAAAGCAGTAGCTTGTTTCCAAGAAACACCTACAACAGGATAATTATCGTAAGCTGGATGCCAAAAATAATTTTGAGTCATAGGCTCATTAAACGAGTAAGTAAAATCATGAATCCATGCTAATGTATCAGGATAAACGTTGATTACATCTCTCATTATAAATGAAGACCTATCAGTGTTAAACGCATGTCTTGCACCCTCTTCTCCATTTAAAGCATCTCTACTTTCTCTTTTTGCTGCTCTTTTAAAATCTATCCAATAATAGGTATAGTTTAATTTTCGAGCATCTATTTCTCGTCTACGCATAAAACGCTCTCCAGGAGTCAAATACATTGGCTCTAAAGCCTCTCTAACCTCAGGGTCATTCCATTTAAATTTAGCCCACCAATCTAGGTATGGAGGATCTATTTCTTCTCCATATTCATCTTCGGAGATTAAAAATTCTTCTTCATCAACTTCTTCACCTAAAATTCTTCTTGCAATAGAATCTCTTACGTGATAAACAAACTGACGATATTCATTGTTTGAAATTTCTGTTTGATCCATATAGAACGCTTGAACAGAAACTGTTCTAGATTGAGCAGTTAAAGCATATGGTACATCTTGGTCTGATGGCCCCATATTATAACTTCCCATGGGGATAAATAACATTCCAAAAGGATCTGGTTGGTACCATTCTTCTCTTCCTTGTACCCCAACTAACTCTCCATTACCTTTACTACAAGAGTAAAGGATGACAACTGCTAATAATACTAATACTCGTTTCATAATTACCTCCTTCTTTTATTTTTACTCAGAAAAAACCCGAGTAAAACCGCTTTATCTTATAATTAAGCGGACTTTCTTTTCTTTAATCGTAATTTAAAATATAATGTATTTAGTTTTTCTTATAAAAATCTAACAGAGTGATAAACCTCTCTCTTAGGTGGTTTAATAATATCTGTACAATACTTAATCATGAATTCCAAACTTCCACTACTATGATCACCTAATGCAGATGTAGTAACATCGTAAGAAACTCCTAGTTTTAATCCTGGTACTTGGGGAATGTTTACCCCAGCTAATGCTGCTATTGCGTCTTGTATTCTATATGAAACGCCTCCCCACACTAATTTATTGTAAACAATCAATGCATTTATATCAAGTTGAGTAGATGATGCATCTGTTTTAGCTAATATAGACGGCTTTAAAACCCATTTTTGAGCACCACCACTTAAATCCCAATCGTAACCAGCAGTAATGTAGTAATGAAGAGATTGTGCATAACTTAATGCTCCTGTAGCTCCCGAACTATCAGTATTTCCATTAGCAGCAGCTTTTAATTCTTGTTGTGGAATATGCAATGTGGATATACCAACATACATCTTGTTTTTTATACTATAGAACAAACCAAATCCAGCATCAAATGTTATTGCAGAACTTTCTTCATTTGGTATAGAAGGATCTTGCGTATAATCATCAATCGCAACAAATTCATCTCCAAAAGATTTACTTACCATTCCTACATCTAAACCTATTCCTAATTCACCAGGACCAAGATTAAGGTGGTATGCATATGATAACTTAGCTATTAAAGAACTCTCAATCCCTAATTTATCTTGAAAAACAGTTAATCCAATACCATGTTTGCTAAGTCTTGCATCAGCACTAAAAAGATGTGTTTGAGGTCTTCCGTCAAAACCCATCCATTGTGATCTTGTTAAGAATGTAGCACAGATACCTCCATTATGACCTGTAGATCCAGGGTTAATGCTTAGTTGATTAAACATGTTCTGAGTCCACTGTACATCTTGCTGAGCTGTAGCCACAAATCCAGCGAATAAAAAGGTGGTAGAAATAAGTAATTTCTTCATATAAATATTATTTTTCAAGTGCATAAATTCTGCTTTTCAGCATTCATTAGTCGGCTAAGATAACTAAATATTTATTTTAACCAAAAACTTTTTCAACTTTATTATGTTAATAAGATGTTAACAACTCGTAAATCAGGATAATTTCTGAAAGGTTTGCCACCATCTATTTGGCACTTCGTTATCGCAAGCCGTTTTATAATCATTATATGAACAAGGAACTAGTACATGTCTTTCGTACTTGATCTTTTTATGAGAAGGAAATGGTACATCCATCCACCAACGTTCGCTTTTGTCACTTTTGTAAAAAACAACTTCGTTTTTACCATCTTGCATATTCACCATGTACTTGAGGTAAGATTTTCTACTACCTACAGGGAAATCTTTTTTTCTATGGTTAAACCCATCAATAAAGTACCAAATCATTTGAGCTACACTATGAGCTGTTTGTCCATTTATATCTAGTTCAGGGTTGATTTCATAAAAACCAATAGAGGTTAATTTATCACTTAAACCAGCATAACGAGCTATTTGACAAGCCTGTTCGCCATAAAACCCATTTGGGGAAGCATTTCTATTTCCTGGAGCTTCTGATTGACGAATAGCTGAAATATCAAAGCTGACAATGTCAGCATTTCTAACGATTGGTTCTACTTCTTCAATATTTTTTTGAACTTGACCTAAACGATAAGAGTCAAAATAGAGTTTAGATATTAGACCAACCTCTTCTTTATCTACAAAATAACTTTGGTAACCTATGTTACTATAATTGAATAGAAAGTTAGGTTGATGAAGAATTATTTTTGTTAAAAAATTGTTAGAATCTATTTCTTCATCAGCTTGACCTAAATTTAATTTTGAATCTATAGCAACTAAGTTAACTGTTTGTTCTAGGTTTTTATATGCTAAAAAGTTGGCATAGGTTAAATCTTGGCTGCCTCCAATAATTATTGGAAGAACATTTTTCTTTACTAAGTGTTCGATAATAGAGCTTAACGCAAAATAAGTATCGTCAATGGCAGCTCCAATTTTTAAATTACCAAGATCTATAATCTTAGCAGTTGAATTAAATCGAGTTAAGCGGTATAAATATTTTCTTACATGATTAGGCGCCTGAGCACATCCTTCGTTACTAGAGTTTCTTTCTTCGCCAACGCCTATTATAGCAATGTTAAAATCAGAAACATCTTGGTCTTTGAAAAGTTCTATAGAATTTAAAAATTGATTGTCTTTGTAATCAAAGTTTAAATCGCCTTCGTTAATGTTTACAGGTTTAAAATATTCTGAGAAATCCATTTTTTAGTAAAAAGTAATCATTAATAAGTAAAAATTAGAAAGTCAGATTTTGACAAACTAATGCTCACTGATTACTGAACACTATCTACTGACTTCTAAAAATTATTTTTTCTTTTTAGCTTTCGCTCTTGCTTTTTTCTTGGGAGCTTTTTCTTCAATCATTTTTTGAACTTCTTCTAAGGTTAATTTCTCAACTTTAAAAGTTTTTGGCAATTCAATTTTCATTTTTCCTTTAATGATATTAAATCTTCCCCAACGTGCTTTCTGAACAGAAATTCCTTCATCATCCCATCTATGGATGTATTTGTCAATTTCTTTTTGTTTTTTTATTTCGATTAATTCAACAATATCATCGTGAGTTAGGTTGTCAAAATCATATTTCTTGTTCACATTGATAAACATTCCATTCCATTTGATAAATGGACCAAAACGACCAACACCTTTTTGAACTGGTAAGTTTTCATACTCATCAATTGGAGCGTCAGCTGCCTGTTTTTCTTTAATTAGTTCAATGGCTCTAGTTAAGTCAATATTGGCCATTTCTTCATCTCTTGGAATAGAAACAAACATATCTCCAAATTTAACATAAGGACCAAATCTTCCTTGTGCAACAACAATTTCTTCACCCTCGTGAGTCCCAATGGTTTTAGGGAATTTAAAAAGCTCTAAAGCGTCTTCTAAACTGATTTTTGCTATTGTTTGTCCAGTTAAAAGACTTGCAAATTTTGCTCCGCCTTCATCTTCAGTTTTTCCAATTTGAGCCATAGGTCCAAACTTTCCAATACGAACGATTAATGGTCTTCCAGATTCAGGATCATTTCCTAATGCTCTTTCTCCACTTGCTCGTTCAGCATTTTCTAAGGTATCTTCTATTCTTGCGTGAAATGGATCGTAAAACTCTCCAATCATTTTGTCCCATTGCTTTTGTCCTGCAGCAACTTCATCAAACTGTTCTTCAATTTGGGCAGTAAAACTATAATCTAATACTTTAGAAAAGTTTTCTACTAAGAAATCTGTAACAACAGTTCCAATATCAGTTGGGAACATTTTCTTTTTTTCAAAGCCGTAATTCTCTTTTGCAGTTACGTCCGAAATACCTCCGCTCGTTAAAGTAAGCGTATTAAAATCTCTCTGATTTCCGTCCCTATCTTCTCTAACAACATAGCCTCTTTTTTGTACTGTAGAAATAGTTGGTGCATATGTAGATGGTCTCCCTATTCCTAGGGCTTCCATTTTTTTAACTAAACTTGCTTCTGTATATCTTGCAGGATGATGAGAAAAACGTTCTGTTGCAGAAATTTCTTGCATGTTTAATTTCTCACCGACAGTTAATGGAGGTAAAATACCTTCTTTTTCAGAATTGTTTTCGTCATCAGTTCCTTCTAAATAAACTTTTAAGAATCCATCAAAGATTAAAACTTCCCCTTTTGCAACAAAGTTTTCTTCTGTTGTTGAGATATTAATTTTTACCGTTGTTTTCTCTAATTTGGCATCACTCATTTGAGAAGCGATGGTTCTTTTCCAGATTAATTCGTACAATCTTGTTTGTCCAGGATCTCCCATAAAAGTATGGTCGCTCATATAGGTTGGGCGAATTGCTTCGTGAGCTTCTTGTGCTCCTTTTGTCTTAGTACTAAATTTTCTTACCTGAGAGTATTCTTCTCCGTAAGAAGTAGTAATTTCTTTTTTAGCTGCACCTATTGCTTCATTAGATAAGTTAACAGAATCGGTTCTCATGTAGGTAATCTTTCCTGCTTCATACAAGCGCTGTGCAACCGTCATTGTTTGAGATACTGAAAATCCAAGTTTTCTACTTGCCTCTTGTTGAAGAGTTGAAGTAGTAAACGGTGCTGCTGGTGATTTTTTAGCAGGTTTAGTTTCTAAGTTGTCGATAGTAAACTCAGCTTCTGCACATTTTTCTAAGAAGGTTTGAGCTTCTGATTTGGTCTTAAAGCGTTGTGGTAATTCTGCTTTTAAGATTGCGTTGTTACTAACCACAAAATTTGCGACTACTTTATATGATGAAGTGTATTTAAAATCTAAGATTTCATTTTCACGCTCAACGATTAAACGAACTGCAACAGATTGAACTCTACCTGCAGATAAAGAAGGTTTAATTTTTTTCCATAAAACTGGAGAAAGTTCATAACCTACTAATCTGTCTAATACTCTACGAGCTTGTTGAGCATCAACTAAATCTTTATTTATTTTTCGTGGATTCTCTACTGCTTTTGTAATAGCAGATTTAGTAATCTCATGAAACACAATTCTTTTTGTTTTTTCTTCCTTAAGATTTAAGGCTTCTAACAAGTGCCAAGAAATGGCTTCTCCCTCGCGATCCTCATCACTCGCTAACCAAACTGTTTCAGCAGTTTTGGATAATTTTCTTAATTCAGCAACAATTTTCTTTTTGTCATCAGGGATAACATAGTCTGGTTCAAAATTATTTTCAATATCTACTGAGATATTTTTACCAGGTAAATCTCTGATATGTCCAAAACTCGATTTTACAGTAAAATCTTTTCCAAGAAATTTTTCTATTGTTTTTGCTTTCGCAGGTGACTCGACAATTACTAGATTCTTCGCCATTCATTTAAGGGTTTAAGAATTATTATTTTTTGCAAAGAAATGAAATAAAAAATGGATAATCCAAATTGATTGTCAAATTAGGCTTCTTATATTATAAAATAATATACTTTTTTTTAATACGCAAATATTTGTTTTTATGTCATTTTGTCATTCAATATAAAAAATAAGTAATTTTGTTCTCCGAAGTAAGATGTCTATGGAAACAGGAAATAAGATTATTGATGAGTCGGTTCAAGGAAGTGCAACAACGCTTGAATCAAACCAGAATGGAAATAGAAAAGTTTATATTGAGAGTTATGGTTGTCAAATGAATTTTTCTGATAGTGAGATTGTGGCTTCAATTTTGGCTAAAGATGGATTTAATACTACTAAAAATCTTGAAGAGGCTGATGTAGTACTTGTAAATACCTGTTCTATTAGAGAAAAGGCAGAACAAACAGTTAGGCAACGATTGCGTTCATTTCAGAAAGCGAAAAAAGAAAAGCCAGAAATGATTATTGGCGTTTTGGGTTGTATGGCTGAGCGTTTAAAACATAAGTTTTTAGAGGAAGAAAAGTTGGTTGACATTGTTGTTGGACCTGATGCGTATAGAGATTTACCAAATCTTGTAAAACAAGTAGACGAAGGAAAAAAAGCGGTAAATGTTCTTTTATCCAAAGAAGAAACTTACGCTGATATTAGCCCCGTAAGGTTATTAAGCAATGGTGTTTCGGCATTTATTTCAATTACAAGAGGGTGTGATAATATGTGCACCTTTTGTGTAGTGCCTTATACAAGGGGCAGGGAAAGAAGTAGAAGTCCTGAAACAATACTAAACGAAGCAAAAGACTTGTTTGCTAATGGATATAGAGAAGTTACATTATTGGGGCAAAATGTAGATTCTTATTTGTGGTATGGAAAAGAAGGTTTAAAAAAAGATTACAAAAATTTATCAGAAGAAGAAAAGGCAAAAAGCATAAATTTTGCTCAATTGATGGAACAGGTAGCACTGGTTAGTCCAAAATTAAGAGTCCGTTTTTCAACTTCACACCCAAAAGATATTACGGATGAGTTTTTAGAAATGATGGCTAAATACGATAATATCTGTAAATATATTCACTTACCGTTTCAGAGTGGAAATACTAGAGTGTTAGAGAAAATGAATAGAGGCTATACTCGTGAATGGTATATGGGAAGAATTGATAAGATTAAAGAGGTAATGCCAACCTGTGCTATTTCTGCAGATATTATAGCTGGTTTTTGCTCTGAAACTGAAGAAGAGCATAAGGAGACATTGTCTATGATGGAGTATGTGAAATATGATTTTGCATATATGTTTAAATATTCTGAGCGACCAAATACTCAGGCAGCTAAGAAGTTTGAAGATGATGTAAGTGAGGAGGAAAAAAGCAGAAGATTGTCGGAAATAGTTGCTTTACAAAGAGGTCATTCTTTAGTAGCAAATAAAGGTTATGTTGGAAAAACCTTTGAAGTACTAGTGGAGAAAACATCTAAAAAATCAGATCAAGAATTAGCAGGAAGAACTTCACAGAATACGGTGGTTGTTTTTCCTAAAGAAAACTATAAAATTGGAGATTATGTTATGGTTAAAGTTGATAACTGTACTGGAGGAACTCTATTGGGAAAGGCTGTAAATAATTAGAAATTGATAATTAAAGATTCAAAATAAATAATCTCAAATCATTAATTAGAAAAAATGAATACGCAACAAATAAAACAACGGTTTGGTATTATAGGAAATACTCCTGAACTTGATAGAGCTATTGAGGTTGCTGCGCAGGTGGCTATAACAGATTTATCGGTTTTAATTACTGGAGAAAGTGGTGTTGGAAAAGAGGTTATGCCTCAAATTATTCATCAATTAAGTGCTCGTAAACACAATAAATATATTGCTGTAAATTGTGGGGCTATTCCTGAAGGAACAATAGATTCGGAGTTGTTTGGTCATGAAAAAGGAGCATTTACTGGAGCGCACGATTCTCGTAAAGGTTATTTTGAGGTTGTTGATGGTGGAACCATTTTTTTAGATGAAGTTGCTGAATTACCAGTTCAAACTCAAGTGAGGTTGTTAAGGGTTTTAGAAACTGGTGAATTTATAAAGGTAGGCTCATCAAAAGTGATAAAAACTGATGTAAGAATTGTTACCGCGACAAACGTAAATATTCCTGAAGCAATAAGAAAAGGAAAGTTTAGAGAAGATTTGTTTTACCGTTTAAATACGGTACCTATTCAATTACCAGCTTTGCGAGAGAGAAAAGAAGACATTCATTTATTATTTAGAAAATTTGCTGCAGATTTTGCAAATAAATACAGAATGCCAACAGTAAAGTTGTCTGCTGAAGCTGTTAGTTTATTAGAGAATTATCGGTGGAAAGGGAATATTAGACAGTTAAAAAATATTGCTGAACAAATTTCCGTTATTGAGAGTTCGAGAGACATCGATATGAATATTTTGTTGAAATATTTACCAGAAGATCATAATCAAAATTTACCAACGATATACAAAGGTGGAGAAAGCTCAGATTTATCGGAAAGAGATATTTTATATAAAGTTTTGTTTGATTTAAAGGGGGATGTAACGGAATTAAAAAACATTGTAGTAGGGTTAATTCAGAACAATGATGGTGATCTTTCTAGTGTTGTTAATAACCCTGCAATAATGCAGAGCGTACAGCGTCTATATGAGGATGAACAACAACAAAAATCAGAAGACCCAAAAATTTATACCCCACAAATAATCCCTAAAGAAGAGTTGTTGGACACGGAGGGGGGGCGAAGTGTACAAAATGAGCTTGTTGTTGAAGAGTCATTATCCTTAGCTGATAAAGAAAAAGAGATGATTATTAAAGCACTTAAAAAATATAGTGGAAAGAGAAAAAAAGCAGCAGAGGAATTAGGAATTTCAGAAAGAACACTTTATCGAAAAATTAAAGAATATTCTATAGATAATTGAGAAGCATAATATACATATTGGCTTGTATTATTGCACTTGGATGCAAAGTAAATTATTCATTTACTGGAGCATCTATTGCTGAGGATGTAAAAACTGTTTCCGTAAAAACATTTCAGAGTTATGCACCTTTGGCGAACGCTAATATAAGTCAAACATTTACCGAAGCACTAAAGGATAAGTTTTTATCGCAAACAAATCTAGATTTGATTGCTAAAGATGGCGATTTAAGATTTGAAGGGTCGATTACTGGATACAATGTGACATCTGTAGCAATACAAGGTAATGAAACTGCAGCATTAAATCGATTAACCATTACTGTTAAAGTAAAGTTTACCAACACAAAAGATGAAAAGTTGGATTATGAGACTAATTTTTCTAGGTATACGGATTATGAAAGTTCTCAAAATTTAGCAAGTATTGAAGATGGTTTGATAACAGAAATTAATGATCAATTAACACAAGATATTTTTAATAAAGCAGTAAGTAATTGGTAAATGCAAGTCAATAATTTCATACACTATTTAAATTTTCCAGAGAAGCTTTCCGCTGTTACTGAAGAGGAAATCACTCATGTAGTTAAAGAGTTTCCATATTGCCAGACTGGTCAGTTAATGTATGCTATTCAATTAAATGCTAACAATAGTATTTTGTTTGAAGAACAACTAAAAAAAGCAGCTTCCATTTGCCCAGACAGAACTAAATTGTTTGAGTATATTCAATTACAAAAGGAAATAACACCTTTAAGCAAAGAGGTAAAAGAAGAAATAATTACCCAGAAAAAAGAAGAGGGTGTTGAAACTAAAACAGAGAAAGACTCTGTTGTTGCTGACGATAAATTTGTTCCTGTAGAAGGAAAAGATGAATTAGATATTTTAGAAAAAGAATATTTAACGGCTGCTATTAGTAGTACTATTTTATTGGAGTCGGATAATGCTCAAGAAGAAATTATAGAAGAAAAAGAAGTGAATTTATTTGATGATTCAATTTCTCATTCTTTTTCTTCTTGGTTAAAACACTATAGTGGACAAGAACAAAATGCTGATTTAAAGGAAGAAAAAGAGCTTAACCAAGACATTATTAATAAGTTTATACAAGAGGATCCAAGAATAAAACCAAAGAAAACAGTATTTTATTCTCCAACCAATATGGCACGGATAAGCGTTACTGATTCAGGAGTTGTAAGCGAAACTTTGGCTCTAATTCATGTAGATCAAGGTAATTATCAGGAGGCAATTAACGCCTATGAAAAATTATCCTTGAAAAATCCAAAAAAAAGCAGTTATTTTGCATCCCAGATTAAAATTTTGAAACAAAAGTTAAAGTAATGGTATATATAATTTCAGTATTGGTAATAATCGTTTGTGTACTTTTAGTACTAATTGTATTAGTCCAAAACCCAAAAGGTGGTTTAGATTCAGCATTTTCTACTAACAATCAAGTAATGGGGGTTAGAAAAACAACAGATTTTTTAGAGAAAGCAACATGGACTATGGGAATAGCATTGGTAGTTTTAAGTATTTCATCAGCAGCAGTTACTAGTTCTGCTTCTGCACCTTCAGATGATGATGGTGGTGTTCAGTCAAAAATGACAGAACAAATTGATGAGAAAGCAATGCCTTCTGCTCCAGTAACAAATGGAATACCTCTTCCAAATGCAGAAACTCCTGCAGGAGCTGGACAACCAGCACCAGTAGATAAAGGGGAGTAAAAAATAAGATTTTATGAAAAAGTGTCAGTTAAATAATATTTATCTGACACTTTTTTTATGGAATAAGAAAGATTGTCTTGCTTAAAGCTGTTTTATCTAATTGGTATGAAATGTGACAAGCTTCAGAAAGAAAAAATATTCATATTAAAACATAAATTATGGCAATTAAAATTAAACCACTTGCAGATAGAGTAATTATTGAAGCTGCAGCTGCTGAAGAAAAAACGGCAGGTGGAATTATTATTCCAGACACAGCAAAAGAAAAACCTCAAAGAGGAAAAGTTGTGGCTGTAGGGAATGGGAAACCAGATGAGCCTATGACTGTTAAAACAGGAGATTTGGTGCTTTACGGAAAATACGCAGGAACTGAAGTTACTGTTGAGGGCAAAGATTATTTAATTATGCGAGAAGCTGATGTTTTCGCAATCGTATAATTAGAAATTAAAATAATTAGAAATTAATCTCAAATTTCTAATCACAAATCATAAATTAAGAATTAAATGGCAAAAGATATAAAATTTGATGTAGAAGCTAGAGATGCACTAAAGAATGGTGTCGACAAAATAGCAAATGCAGTTAAGGTTACATTAGGTCCAAAAGGAAGAAATGTAATTATAGATAAAAAATTTGGAGCACCACACGTAACTAAAGATGGTGTTACTGTTGCAAAAGAAATAGAATTAAAAGATCCTGTTGAAAATATGGGGGCTCAAATGGTTAAAGAAGTAGCAAGTAAAACTGCTGATGATGCTGGAGATGGAACCACTACAGCAACAATTTTAGCTCAATCTATCGTTACAACAGGATTGAAAAATGTTGCAGCTGGAGCAAATCCAATGGATTTGAAAAAAGGGATAGACAAAGCAGTACGGGCTATTTCAGCTGAATTGAAAAAGACTTCAAAAAGTGTTGGTAGCGACAATGAAAAAATTAAACAAGTAGCAACGGTTTCTTCAAATAATGATGAAACTATTGGAAGCCTAATAGCCGAAGCAATGGCTAAGGTTAAGATAGAAGGTGTAATTACTGTAGAAGAGGCTAAAGGAACTGAAACAACTGTTGATGTTGTTGAAGGAATGCAATTTGATAGAGGTTATTTATCTCCATACTTTGTTACTGATGCAGAAAAAATGATTGTGGATATGGAAAATCCATACATTTTGGTTTATGATAAAAAGATTTCTAACATGAAGGATCTTTTACCAATTCTTGAGCCAGTTGCTCAATCAGGTAAACCATTGTTAATTATTGCTGAGGATGTTGATGGTGAAGCATTGGCTACTTTGGTTGTAAATAAATTAAGAGGTGGTTTAAAAATAGCTACTGTTAAAGCTCCTGGTTTTGGAGATAGAAGAAAAGCAATGTTAGAAGATATTGCGATTCTTACTTCTGCTAATGTTATTTCTGAAGAACAAGGGTTTAAATTAGAGAATACAACTTTAGAGATGTTGGGAACTGCTGAAAAAGTAACCATTGATAAAGACAATACAACGATTATTAATGGGGCTGGTAAAAAAGCAGACATTAAAGCAAGAGTTGGACAGATTAAAGCTCAAATTGAATCAACTACTTCAGATTACGATAAAGAAAAATTGCAAGAGCGTTTGGCAAAATTAGCTGGTGGGGTTGCAGTGCTTTACGTTGGAGCAACCACTGAGATTGAAATGAAAGAAAAGAAAGATAGAGTAGATGATGCATTGGCTGCTACAAGAGCTGCTGTTGAAGAAGGGATTATTCCAGGAGGTGGTGTTGCTTTGGTGAGAGCTGAAAAAGCATTGGATAAGTTGACTGGTTTAAACGCTGATGAAGATACAGGTATTGCAATTGTAAGAAGAGCAATAGAAGAGCCATTAAGACAAATTATTATTAATGCTGGAGGAGAAGGTGCTGTTGTTGTTCAGAAAGTGAGAGAAGGAAAAGCTGATTTTGGGTATGATGCAAGAACGGAAAAATATACTAATATGTACAAAGCAGGGATTATTGATCCAACTAAAGTGACCAGAATAGCTTTAGAAAATGCGGCTTCAATTGCTTCATTGTTATTGACTACAGAATGTGTGATAACTGATGAGCCTGAAGAAGAAGGTGCAGCTATGCCTCCTATGGGAGGAATGGGTGGAGGAATGCCAGGGATGATGTAACAGCGAATCGCTGTAGATAATTAATTATATTTGACCCTCATTCGTTAACTAACGAATGAGGGTTTAATTTTTATAGTATGAAATTACATCTAACACAAAAAATAGGGATTGGAGGAATAGCCTTTGTTTCATTGATAGCAATGGTATTTTATTTTGGAGGATGTTTTTCTCCATTTATTTTTGCTATTTCTATTCCGTTTTGTGTGTTAATTTTAATAGGGCATTCAATTAATAATTCTCGAAAAATAAAAAACAGTTGAACACCTTTCAAAAATATTTAAGCCATTTTTATCGAATAGTAGTTGAAAAAACAACTAGCGAGTATAATTCAGAATTAATTGTGGCGATTCAAGAAGGTCGATATGTACTCAATACAAGAAATTCAAATTATTCTTTTGCGAGTTTACACCGTGTTTTTCAGAAAGCATTAAATAAGATTGAAATAAATAATTCGAAATCTATTTTGCTTTTGGGTTGTGGAGCAGGAAGTATTCCTACTATTATTTATAAAGAGTTAGGGCTTAATCCTCAAATAGATGCAGTAGAGATTGATGAGAAAGTAATAGCATTAGGTAATAAATATTTTGGCTTAAATCAGTACCCTAATTTAAATGTTGTGATAGATGATGCAATAAATTTTATTGAAAAAACAGATAATAAATACGACATCATATTGGTTGATTTGTTTAAAGGAATTAATGTTCCTGAGGAATTTTTAAAGCAATATTTTTTTGAGAGTTTAAAATCATTACTCAAAAATAACGGTGAAGTGTTGCTGAATTATGTTGCTTATAATTATGAAACAAAACAACAGGTTTTGACTATAGAAAAAGCATTAGAATCAACTTTTCCTCAAAGTTTAAAAACATACCAGCTAGAAAGGATTAACCGAATTTTTTACGTTAAGAAATAAAAAAAGCTCCTAAAATAATTTTAGGAGCTTTTAATAGGTTTATTTTTTTAAAGATCGAAATCAGGTTCAGCAGCTTTCGCGTATTTTTTCTTTTTTGGTTTGATATTTTTCACAAAAAGGACGTTTACCAATTCTTCATCAGCAGTTAAAATAACATTGCTAATACCATTAACAACATTTATCTCTGTTTCTTCTTCTTTTTCGTTGTACTTAAACTTCATGTCTAGTTTCTCGTAAGTATCGTCTTCAAATTTTAAAAACATGTTTTTAAAATCAACATTTCCATTTTTTACAGTTACTTTTCCGTAAAAACAATCAGCCATACTTCCTTTACGTATAGTAATGATAACATTGTCGTAAATTCCGTCACTAACATTAGTAGCGCCTCTTTTTTCAAAAACTTTTGCATATTTTGAGTAGCAAGTTAATTGCACAGTATTACTTTGTGAAAAAAAAGGAGAAGCAATTATGGTAAATATTAAAATGGGTATAATTTTTTTCATGTTTTTTATTTTAGTGGATATAAAGATAAATATACTTTATTTATTCTCTAAATTTGATAGCTATTATTTTGTATTTTAATAGTTTGAAAATAGAATGATAATATGAGTATAAATTTAATTAAAAATAACTTTCTTGAAGCAAGTCAATTATTAGACCAATTTATTAATAATGAGAATAATTTGCAGCAAATTGAAGCAGGTGCTAAAATTATGGTAGAAGCTGTTAAGGGTGGTGGAAAGATAATTTCATGTGGTAATGGTGGCTCTATGTGTGACGCCATGCATTTTGCAGAAGAAATGACGGGTAGATTTAGAGAGAATCGAAAAGCATTACCAGCTGTTTCAATTTCAGACGCTTCGCACATTAGTTGTGTAGGAAATGATTATGGTTATGATGAAATATTTTCTCGTTATGTTGATTCTTTAGGGAAAGCTGAAGATGTTTTATTAGCCATTAGTACAAGTGGAAATTCAAATAATGTTATAAAAGCAGCTAAAATTGCTAAAGAAAGAGGAGTTAAAGTGGTTGGATTAACTGGAAAAGATGGTGGAGAATTAGCCGCTTTGTGTGATGTGGAAATAAGAGTTGCTCATATGGGATATGCAGATAGAATTCAAGAAATTCATATCAAAATAATTCATTCATTTATTCATTATATAGAAGAAAACTTATAATCCAATGCTCGTAAAAACTTTCGGAAGTGCGGTTGTTGGTGTTGATGCTATTACAATAACTGTTGAAGTTAATGCTGATAGAGGTTTTAAGTTTTTTATGGTAGGTTTACCAGATAATGCTGTAAAAGAAAGTCAACACCGTATTGAATCTGCGTTAAAAAATGTAGGGTTAAAAATGCCAGGTAAAAAACTGGTAATCAATATGGCTCCTGCAGATATTCGTAAAGAAGGTTCTGCTTATGATTTAACAATAGCTATTGGAATTTTGGCTGCATCTGGTCAAATGAATGAAGAAAAAATAAGCGATTATGTTATTATGGGTGAGCTTTCATTAGATGGGAGTTTACAACCAATAAAGGGTGCTTTACCAATTGCTATTCAAGCAAAAAAAGAAGGCTTTAAGGGTTTTATTTTACCTAGAGGAAATGCTAAAGAGGCAGCAGTTGTTGATGGCTTAGATGTTTATGGGGTTGATAATATTAAAGAAGTAATAGATTTTTTTAATGATGAAAAATCGTTAGAAAAAATTGAAATAGATACAAGAAAAGAGTTTTATAAGAATTTAAATAATGTCGATTTTGATTTTGAAGATGTTAAAGGACAAGAGAATATTAAAAGAGCTTTAGAAATTGCAGCTGCAGGAGGGCATAATGTAATTTTAATTGGTCCGCCAGGAGCTGGAAAAACAATGTTGGCAAAACGATTACCTACTATTCTTCCTCCATTATCATTGCAAGAAGCATTAGAAACAACCAAAATTCATTCTGTAGGAGGAAAACTAAGTAAAGAGACTTCATTGATTAGTGTACGGCCATTTAGATCTCCTCATCATACAATTTCTGATGTAGCTTTAGTTGGAGGAGGAGGTTTTCCACAGCCAGGAGAGATTTCTTTAGCTCATAATGGCGTATTATTTTTAGATGAATTACCTGAGTTTCAACGAACTGTTCTAGAAGTTTTGAGACAGCCTTTAGAGGATAGAAGCATTACAATTTCTAGGGCAAAATTTACGGTAGATTATCCAGCTAGTTTTATGATGGTAGCCTCTATGAATCCTTGTCCATGTGGGTATTATAACCATCCTGAAAAAGATTGTGTCTGTTCTCCAGGAGTGGTACAAAAGTATTTGAATAAAATTTCTGGACCATTGTTAGATAGAATTGATTTACATGTGGAGGTTACTCCCGTTTCGTTTAACGAATTAACTAATAAATCCGTTGGCGAATCTAGTAATGATATTAGAGAGCGGGTAATTGAATCGAGAAAAATTCAGGAAGTAAGATTCTCAGAAAATAAAGGGGTACACTGTAATGCTCAGGTTTCTTCAAGAACACTGAAGGAGATTTGTCAGATTGACCAAGAAGGTAGAGATCTTTTGAAAAAAGCGATGGATAAGCTTGGTCTTTCAGCTAGAGCTTATGATAGAATTTTAAAGGTAGCTAGGACTATTGCCGATTTAGAAAAAACAGAAAATATACAAACTGCTCATTTGGCTGAAGCTATTCAATATCGAAGTTTGGATAGAGAAGGATGGGCAGGGTGATACCAATAAAAAAGGGTCTCGAATTTATTTCGAGACCCTTTTTTGTGAACTAATCAATTAATAATTATTCTTTTATAAACTTATGAGTTAAACTTCCGTTATTTAATTGAATAAAGTATATCCCTTTATTTAATTGAGAAACATCAATGTTGAAATTGTTTTTATTAATTGTTTTTGAAAATATTATTTTTCCTAACACATCAATAATTTTAATGTCTTTATTCTCCATCTCAACACTATTGTAAACACCTTCTATAGTGATAACATTTTGAGCGGGATTAGGGTAGATACTTACCTTAAATTCATTTTCTTCTTCAACACCTGTTGGATTACAAATAGTTACTGCTAAAGTGCTTGGAGAACTACTTCCACATACATTATCAGCTGTTACACTAATTGTTCCTCCTGAAGAACCTGCAGTAGCAGTTATAGAGTTAGTTCCGCTAGAGCCTGTCCATGTAGCTGGTAATGTCCATGTGTAATATACGCCTGCAACATTAGTAACAGAGTAAGTTTCTATATCAAACTCACAAGGAACGATTACACCAGAAATAGCACTTGGTGTTGATGTTGGTGCTACCACTTCAATGTGAGCACTATCTGTTTTATTTGTAGGACCATTTCCATCATCAACAGTTAATGAAACAGTGTAAAATCCAGGATTAGCATAAGTTACTGTTGGATTTTGAGCACTAGATAAAGCAGGTGTTCCACCTGAAAATGCCCAAGACCACGATGTTGCCGTTCCTCCTGTTGTTAAATCTGAGAATGAAACACTAGAACCAACACAAACTTGACTTGGGGAACCTTGGAAATCACAAGATAAAGCACTAGATGTATTGTTCCATTTCCATATACCATCTTGCGATGTAGTTGTTTGATTATTAAACCAACCTGACCAGCCTATAGAAACATTTTGAAATTCAACAAATAAATGTTGTTCTGTATCAATAATGTTCCAAGTAACTCCTCCGTCTTGACTATAAGAAGATCCAGCACCTGTCGTAAA
Source organism: Flavobacteriales bacterium (assembly GCA_002401955.1). Classification (GTDB taxonomy): domain Bacteria; phylum Bacteroidota; class Bacteroidia; order Flavobacteriales_E; family Vicingaceae. The sequence goes on from NVUQ01000020.1 coordinate 45,699, forward strand.
AACAGTATTTGTTCCTTCTATGTAACATAAACCATTTGTTAAAACAGTCCCTGTAGTTGTAACGGTGCTCCATGTTGAACCGCTATTTGTTGTTTCATATACAATACCGTTATTATCAACAATTAAACCTGTGTTTCCATCTTTATATGAAAGGTTACCAGTTGTTCCTGTTGTAACAGCACCGCCAAAATCAGCAATAGGAGACGTGTAAACAGACCAAGTAGCACCTCTATCCGTAGAATGATAAATTCTTCCTACACTAGTTGTAAACCAAACATTATTACCAACAACCTCAATCTGTCTTGTGTAACCAAATTCATTTCCATTCAATGGGTTTGGTATGTTCCCTCCAGCAATTGCAGTCCATGTTGTCCCTCCATTTGTTGTTCTATAAAGTTCAAATTCTCCATTTATTGGATCTCCTTGGCAAAAACCTTCGTTAGCATCCCAAAAATGTACTACATTGGTAAAAGAAGCTGCATTATTAAACGTTGCTGTATTTTGTCTTGTCCATGTTGTACCTCCATTGCTTGTTTTCCAGATTCCTCCAGTTTGCCCTCCTGCATTTGGGTAGGCAGCTAACCATGCTGTATTTGCATCAATTGCAGAAATCATAGAAATACCTAACCCTGAATTCCCAACATTAATACTACTTGAATTCCATGTGTTACCGCCATCAGTAGTTTTTGTAAATTCTTGAACATTTGCTCCACCGCCACTTCCGTCATATCCTAAAGCCCAAACATTGTTAGCATCAACTATCGAAATCCAGTTAATACCTCTTGAAGCAGTAGTAAAAGAAGAGTTTTGTTTAATCCAGTTACCATAAGGTTGTAGTGTAACATTAATATATTGACTTTTAGTTAAAGGCACTGTATTTTGAGAATTGGTTACAGTTAATGAAACATCATAAGCTCCAGCAGTTGAGTAAGTAACTACAGGTGGAGTTTGTCCTACATAAGTTGCGTTAGCACCAGTACATCCTGTACAACTCACAGTTCCACTAGCACCTACATCAAATACCCATGTCCAGTTAGTTATTGTGTTACCACCACCAGAAGAATTATCTGTAAATGTTACTGTTTGTCCTTCTAATATGCTTGTAGGGTTTCCTGTAAATGCAGGGATTGGATCTCCATTAAGAGTTGCTTGTACACATTGTAAAGCAGCAAGAGCATCAATTCTTGGTCCCATATTTTGATTTACAGTAGCTCCAGAGCTTATTAAGCATGCTTCTATTTGAGCAGGAGTCATTGCTGGGTTAACACTAAGCATTAATCCTACTAATCCTGCAGCAAAAGGTGTAGCCATAGATGTTCCACCCATTTTAGCATAACCATTGGTAGTTGTGTAAACAGTACTTAATAAACCACCATTTGAGTAACCTCCTGGAGCACAAATATCAACAAACGCTGTTCCTCCATTATAAGTTGAGAAAAATGATCGAGAATCGTTTGCATCTACAGAACCAACACAAATTACATTGTTGTAAGCTCCAGGGTAATGTAAAACAGTATTATTATCATTTCCTGCAGCAGCAATAAAAACAATGCTCGGGTAAGCATTTATTAAGTTTTGAAAACTAGCACTAGATGATGTCCCTCCAAAAGACATGCTTACAACATTTGCTCCGTTCATACACGCCCAAAGAACACCATCATAGCTGTCATAAACACTTCCTGATGATCCAGAATTTGGTGTTGCTTTAATTCCAATTAACTCAACATCACCACCAAGAGAAGCTATACCTGTATTATTGTTGATATCAGCCGTTGCTAAACCAGCACAATGTGTACCATGCGACCAACTTGCATCAGCGTTGTAATCTTGCGGGGGTGTAGCATCATTATCATTATCGGAAACATCTCTTTGTAAATAAGTAGTTAAATCTGAATGATTAGCATAAACAGCATTATCTACAATAGCTACTTTTATAGCACTACTTCCTGTGCTAATGTTCCAAGCTGCTTCAGACCCAACTAAAGTATGATACCATTTATTTGTTCCAGAATGATAAGTGTCATTAGGAACAAAACTTGTTTTATAAATGGGCATTTTTTCAGCATATTCAATACCTTCTATTTGAGAAAGCTTTTTAACTAATTCATCAATTTTAGCAAAATCATTAAATGTAATTCGATAAATTTTCATTAGTTCCTTTTTACCTGTGTAGTAACTAGGACGCTCAAATTTTGTAATATCAACACCTTCTAAAGCAGCTTTTATTAAAGGATACTTCTCTATATTCTCTTCTAAACTAAAAGAATGTTCATCACTTCTGTTTAGTGAGTTAGGATTAACATATACATCATTTTTTAATTTGAACATCACTTTTCCATCTAAAAAATCAGAATTGTGAGTTTGTGCAAAAGCAAGGTTAAACAGTGCAATGCAACATAGTAATAGGGTAGTTTTTTTCATCGAAAATTAAATTTAGTTAGTTTAGAGCTAGCAATTTAATAAAAAATACTGAATTAGACTGGGTTTAAAACCTATAAGAGGGTATCGTTTAACGAACGGTCGTTTTAAACTTTTTAGCGATTGTTTCGAGTTCTTCAATAATAGTGTTTCGATCTGTCATAAGTTGAACTAACATTTTTTGCTTACTGAAAAAACGAGAAATAAATTGCCAATTGTAATACAGTCTTCGAGCAATTCTAGTGTAGAAAATAGTGAAGAAGCCACTTAATGGTAATGCAATCGCATAACAGAAAGTAAAGAGAGAATGATGAGTAAATTCCCAAACTAAGAATGTGATTAGGCTATAGAAAATAACAAAAGAAAACGTACCAAGAGACATTAATAACGCTCCGTAAAATGCTTCACTATCTGTTATTTTTAACGCAATAAGTCGAGGGATTTTGTAAGGAATAAAACTATTGATGTAGCCAAATAACCATATTGGAAAACCAACGATTAAAATAAAAATGGATTTGATAAAGTAACCCAAAATATTACCTTGCTGACTTCCTTTTTCTATTGTTCTATCAGAAAGGTTCATTGTTTTTAAGTTTAAAAAGTAGTCGTCAATTTTTGTTTTTGTTTGTTGAAAAAGTATTGGGTTTTCTTTTTGAAAAAGGTTAATGGCACTGTATATTTTTTGTGATGCTTCTACGTTAGCAAAAACATCGTTCTGGTTATTATTTGTAATCTTCAACAAGCGCTTTTTGTATAAACTTTCCACTCTTTTTACTAAGATTACGTACTCTTCTTTATCAATATCAACAATTAAATTCTTAATGCTTTTTTCAATGTTCTCCGTTAGTTTTTTTGCTACAGAAATTTCTTCATTTTTATATTCTTCGATGTAATCGTTGCTTTCTAAAGGTTTTCCAAATTGTATAAAAAGTTCACTTTTAAACCTGCTAGATTTAGTGTAATTTAATCCTACAGGAAGTATTTTTATATTGAGGTTATAGTTGTTTTCTTTTGCCGCCCCTAATGCAATTCTTGCAGCACCAGTTTTAATTTTTCTAAGTTTTCTTTCGCTTTCGCTGGTTCCTTCCGGAAAAATCATAATCACGCCATTATCACTTAGTTTTTGGTAACAAGCTTTAAAAGTGTCTTTGTTTTTACTTAATTTTTTGTGATTATCTTGAGCTCGATATATCGGCACCATATTAAATCGTTTTAATATACTACCAATTAACCTGTTGTTGAACATGGTGGCTTTTGCTAAGAAACTAATTTTATGATTTATTAAAACACCTATACTAAGAGGGTCTAAAAAAGAACTTGGGTGGTTGGCAACAATTAAAAAAGGGCCTTTTTCAGGAATGTTTTCAAGACCTTTAATATGAACCTTTCTAAAATAGATTTTTAAGGCTAAACGGGTCAATGTTTTAAAGAAGGTGTAAATCATATTGAGTATAAATTTACTTCAAATTTATTTGATATTCAGATTATTCAAAAACATATAAAATACAAAAACTGACTTTTGGTAAACATCATACCAATTTAATTTCAAATAGCTATTAACCTCCTTTCTAAAAAAAGAAATGGTTTTTAGTACTAAAAAGTAATATGGTAATGTTGTGAAATTTACGTAATTTCACTATATCTAAATTTAAAACGTATTAAGTAATGCTTAGAGGTTTTATTGTATTAGCTTTTATTCTTTTTTATCTAAACTCTTTTTCTCGAGTATATTCGGTAAGTGATCGTTTTTTTGATGAATTAGGTGTCCATAAAATTTCTTTAGTAACTAATTCTCAACAACAACAGATAGGTAAAGTTTTTTTTCAGCCTTTAAAAATTAATTGGCAAAAGACCGCTATTTCTTTTCCGAAGCTTAAAGAAAACAATTCTTTAACAATAAATGATACTGGAATTTATTTTGATGTTTGCCCATTACGAAACCATAATAAATCAGGTTGGCAAAAAATTAAGACTGCTGCAGTTAGAATTTCTGGAGTTGAATTTTTGGGAGCACTTATTATACTAAGCCTTCCTGAAAAATACTCGAAATGGCCACCAAATGCAATGAAATATGCACGCACTAATGTTATTGATGCTTATACAAAACCTCCAGTTATAGATATAGATGATTGGCTAGTAAATTACATAGGACATCCCTACGCAGGAGCAGCTTATTATAACGCAGTAAGAAGTCAAGATGGAACAGTTTTTCAATCCTTTATGTTGTCTACTTTTGAATCGTTATTATGGGAATATGTTATTGAAGTTTATTCAGAACATCCTAGTATTCAAGATTTATTGACAACATCTCCTCTTGGAGCATTTTTTGGTGAACTTGCTCACAGGGCTACAATTAGCATGAGGAGAAATGGGTTTACATTTGGAGAAAAAATCATTACTCTTTTAATAAACCCTTCATTTGTAGCTAATAACGGCTATAATCCATATAAAAGAAAACCTAAAATTAAGGTAGAATAGACTTTAGCTAGTTGTTTTTATAGTAATTGTTCTGATAAAAATAATCGTTAGAATAATAATACCCAATGGTTTCTTTTAGGAAAGAATCGTTTGTTTTAATGGGAGTTAATCGATTACCTTCTTTTTCCCATTCATAAAAATTCGCTGATTTTTTATCTCTTAAAACCATTAGTTTGTTGTTTTTAAAAAGCCCTAAACTTCTATAGTTTCCGATAAATGCTCGTTCATCAGTAGTTTCCATTTGAGAGATATCTTTACCAAGTAATTGTGATTGATAACTCCAATTAAAATAGCCAAATAGGGTCGGAAATAAATCTATTTGAGAGCACAACTTGTTCACATCTTCTGGTGCTTTATTTTTTAGGTTGTAGATAAA
>NVUQ01000059.1 GCA_002401955.1 Flavobacteriales bacterium
AAACTCAATTTGTTTTAAATTAGCTGATAATTTTATCAAAAAGTATAAAATCGGCTAATTACAACAAACTACGCTAAAGCTGAGTTTATACTTACATTGTAAGCTATTAAAATAATACAAATATGAAATACTTTTTTTTCTATATATTTAGTTTGCTATTATTAATTGGTTGTAGACCTGATGCAGAAAAATTTGAAATCCCAGCTTTAATCAATTCACAGTATAATGATACGCTAGACCAAGTTGACTTTAAAGCTAAAATTTTAACAGGTGTTTTCCCTGAATTTGTAGGGAAATATAATTTCACAAAGAACTTAGATATTAACCCATCAAATCGTGACTCAACATTTTGGAATGACTTCATAGACGATTATAGAAGTGTATCTATAGGTGACAGTGTTGATGTTAATGGATTTGAATTAATTGTAGATTATAAAACAACTATCTATTATAATAGATATGTTTCTTATGGTCACAGCAAGACATTATTATCATATTACCCAGTTTACTTTGTAAACTCAACAAATTCAGATAAAATATTTTTAGGAAAAGATAGCTACACATTCGGAATACAAGAAGCAAGATTAAATGAAAAATATAGTGATTGGCATCCAATAGAATCAAGAGGTTATGATTTTTGTGGTAATGGCACCTTTGGTATTATCGTTAAACCAAATGAGTTTGTTTTAATTCTTATGAAAAAATATACCGGAACTTATAAAGCTCCAATGCGTGTTAGGTTTAAACAGAATGAAAGTATATATGTCAGCAAACCTTTTTATGGCTTTATAGATACTGCTCAATTCACAATTGAAGACAGTTCATATGTTCAAGATGAACTACGAAAGAATTATGGAAAAGCAGTTTCAAGGTTGTTTTACGGAGCAGAACCTGATGAAAAAGAATGGCTGAAAAATAATTAAAACAGCTTACAACATCATCTATATTTCATAGGGCAGTTGGTAGTAATTTGAAACAGTAAAGCAATTAATAAACACCGCCAAAACTTTGTTTTGACGTTTATCAGCAGAAAAAGTTAAACCTCAAAGCCAAAGTTTTGGCTAATTAGGTAAACGAAAATATGTACTTTTAAATCGCCCTACGAAAACATAGATTGGGCGTTGTAATCCATTAAATGAAGACAATTAAATTATTCATATTATTTTACTTCTTAGCAATTGAAGTGTTTAGCCAAAATGACAAGGGAGTTAAAATGATGATAACTCTCAGTGGAAAGGACACATTAGTTATCAAGAAGTTTGACGAAAATCAAAACTTGATTTTCCATAAAATATTCCCTCAGTATGGAGTGTCGCAGTTATTAACTTGGGAATATTCAAATAACAAAATTATAAGTTATACTTGGACGCATTCAAGCAGAGGAATTATCGAACAAGAATACGAATATGATAGTTTAAATAATTTGGTTAATATCTATTCATATAAACTAGACGAGCGAATCCCCATAAAAAACCTTATGTCTTATCATTCTATATATCAACTAAAAAGATCAAAAGAATTCCAGAATTATTTAAAAAATGGAAAACGATTTCTTGAAACTACCCAATATTTTGATGCCGATTTAAAGACAAAAGAACTTATTTATTCCTCTGACTCAAGAACAGATACAGTTCTTTACACATATTCTAACCATTTACGGACTAATAAAAAACACATTTATGGTCATAATGGGGCATTTAATGAAATAATATACAGGTTTGACAATGAAGGAAAAGAACTCGGATGGACAAAATTTTTCAGTCCAGCAGACACCGCATATGTTTACACAAATTTGTACCAAAACAACTTATTGACGAGAGTAACCTCAAAAGACAGGGGAAAACTATCTTCAATTGAAAAATATGAATATTCAGAAGGAAAATTAAAATCAGTTCAACAGTTTAATGGAAAAGACGAATTAAAAATAAGTACTAATTACGTTTATGATGAATATGGTAAAATCTTATATACTGATGAAATGAATAAGTATATGGGACAATTAAAACGGACTCATTACTATTATTAATACAGTAAACGGATTACAACAATGGCTACACGTAATGCGGGTTTTCCGCTAAACAAAAGGTCAATGTATTTAGTAAAGTCCGCCAATACTTTAATTTGGTATTTAAAGTGAATAAATTAAAAACAAAATATAAACTCTTGGCTACGTGCCGATTTGAAAACTCCGCTTTTCAAATCCCGCACTACGCATAGCCGGGTCGTTGGCAAACATTAAAAAATAAAAAGAATGAAAAGATTTAATACAATGACGGGGCTAGTAATGATGTTGTTAATTTTTGTATCATGTAGTAAGACTTCTACGTGTACTTGCAGAGGTAGCCTTGGCCAAGTAAACGCTCAAACAACTCTGACATCATCAGAACCAGGAGGTTTGAATAGCTTTGATAATCAGTGTGAAGAAAATTCAACTTATGAGAGCCTGACCGTTAATGGTGTAACAGAAACAACTGAGTATCCTTGTGAACTGACTAAAGATTAGAAATTATTTGCCTGACATCTCTCTTATTATTATCCCTAAAATTGATTACTGAACAAATAACGATTTGCCAACAATTGTGCAACAGGCACAATCTGTAATATTGCATTTGGGTTGCGAGCAGTTGTAGTTTCTTGAGAATTTGGTCAGCTAGTGCCATAATTTTTGCTAGTAGTTTTTAAGTTAATTATTAGCAAGTTGCATCCTTGCTTTGGGCTTGCTAAGGGTTTGCTTTTTTGCAATTGTTTAGCTTGGGTAAGCTCACAAAAATTATTACTTTTAAGCTATTAATAAACTAAGCAAACGCAACATACAGTGGCGTTGGCTGTCATTGAAAAGCGACAATCATAAAGACAAATATTAAAAATATGACTTCACAGAATGAACAAATTGAAATACCTCTAAGTAAGAATAAAATGTTTTTGACACTTCTTGGCGCGATTGCATTCGTTGGACTTGGACTTTGGTTTTTAATTAATCCACCAAAATCAAATCATTGGTTGTTAGGGAATCCAACATTGATTTTTATAATAGGACTTGCTTCAATTCTATTTTTTGGACTTGTAGCAGTGACAATTTTTCGCAAATTTTCAGACAAAAAACCAGGGCTAATAATTAACAAACAAGGTATAACTGACAACTCAAGCGGTGTGTCAGCAGGACTAATTCCTTGGACAGATATTCAAGAAATTAAAATGTCACAAGTTATGAGCCAAAAATTTTTAATGTTTATCGTAAGCAATCCACAAGATTATTTGGACAAAGTGACAAATCCACTTAAACGAAATGCTATGAAAATGAACTACAAAACTTATGGTTCACCAATTAGTATTTCTTCAAACGCTTTAAAGACAAACTTTGACGAACTGCAAAAATTATTGGAATATAAAATGAATGAATACAAGTCGTAAAAAAACAACGAACAGCCAACAATGGCTATACGTAATGCGGGTCTTCTTCTAAACGAAAGGTCAGTGCATTTAATGAAGTCCGCCAATACTTTAATTTGGTATTTAAAGTGAAAAAATTAAAAACAAAATGTAAACTCTTGGCTACGTGCAAATTTGAAAACTCCGCTTTTCAAATCCCGCACTACGCATAGCCGGGTCGTTAGCTACAATAGCTTAATCGAAAATTTAATGATTCCTATCATAATCAAAAAAGTTTTAGAATCTGAATTTAATATTTATCTATTAAAGTACATCTGTAATACTAACCGTGACCATCGTTTTTTGTTCTTCTAGTTCATTCAATAATAAAAACATTTCTTCCTTCCGGATACAAATACAACCTAAACTATTAGATTGACTGACCCCTTGATGAATAAATATTCCTTCTTTCCCAGTTTGATTGTCTGGTATATACAATGCCGGACGCTTAGAGGTCGGCATCTTTTTTCGAAAACAATTTACATATTTTTTAGCAGGAATAAGATTTCCGGCATTCTCCCAACAAGTACTTGAAAATTGAAGTTCCCCATTTTTATAAAAAAGCAATTCTCCAACCCCTGATAATAGGTCATTTCTGTTTACAACAACAAGATATTCATCACTCGTTCCCTGAAAAGTATCCTTCTGAACATCTTCAATAGATGTGTTCGGTTCAGTATGATAATATGAATTACTATTGTCTTGTTTGTTAACTGTTGCACTATTCCCATAATTAATGACCCCCAAAAGTAAACTGCTAATAAAGACAACTTTTATTATATTTTTCATAGACATTTTATAAGCTAATCTAAGGTAAAAGGTCCATTAGGATAATGTTCTTTTAAAAAGACTAAATAATTTATCGGAAAATACGGTACATAATATTTCCCTCCTAAAACATCCTTAATCTCAACATATAAGAACGGTTCGTCACTTTTAAAATCTGGAAACAGATCCATATTTCTCATAATACCTACTGTAGGAATATAAGAAGGTGTTGTACGGTTAGTGTAGTTAAGTTGAATCATATCTTTCCAGTCCATATTGTACTGATGAGTTACAGTAGTATCTTTATTTTCTGTAATACTTGTAATCGTTATAGTATCTTTTCCTTCTCCGGCTAAATAATGAAGTGCATATGCCTCAAGACCGTTAACTCTGTAATAAATAATTGGTAAATAGACTTTAGTCAAGGCCCCAATATCTAAATTGACAAACCCAACACTATTGTGTCCCTGAAGAAATCCAGGATACTCTTTAGATACATTGAAAACTTTTCCATCTTTAACATAACATAGATCTACATTTTGTAAGAAAAAGTCATTATATAGCAAAAGTTCTGTAACAGAATCCATTTTTAACTTTGCATTAATACTGAACACGCGTTTTGGAAGTGTATCTTTATGCCAATAGCTTGTTTCTTGCCTCCCAGAGTTTTGCCCAAATATTAAAACTTGAGCAGCCTTAATAAATTGAAGTTCTGAGGTTCTGCTATATGGAGGCTTTATATAAATATGATCATCTGTAAAAATATTTAATTGAGCTCTCCAAGCTTCAGTAAATAAATCCAAATCTCCCTCATAATAAGTCTCAGACTCTCCTTCTTCAAGAGAAAATCCTCGAAGTTCGTAATCAATAACTGGATTTAATATATTGTACATCCATTTTTCCTCTCCACTCGCATGGTTTAGGAAATCGAATGATGGACGGGTCTTTATGCTATCAAGTTCTTCAATATTCCCTAATATTCCTAACAATTTTTCAATTTTGGCTTGTACATCTTTTTTGCCATCTCTTAAACTTTCAAGATACTCTTCTCTAACACCAGTCTGTTTTACTTTGAATCGATTTAATCTAGCATTGCAATCGGCCACAATAATATGTAGTGAATCAACATGTTCTTGAATACTATTATAAAACTTTATTTGATCTTTATCCCAGAATTTTTTCACTTTTTTGAGTTCATTTCTTTGTTCAGTATTTGCAACAAAAAGACTAGAGAAAGATCTAAGTTCCTGAAAAAGTGGGGCACTACTTTCTTCGTTAGAAGAAGGTTTTCCTTTTCTTATAACACTCAAAACAGCATCCACATCTAATAAGTCAACCCCAGAAAGGTCAAAAAGTGATGGGCCTATATCTCCACGCACAGTAGTACACGATTCGTCTAACCGCTTACTTTTAATCTCTTTTTTTACACTTGCCTTAACACTTGCAGACATACCGTTATAAGAAACAGATGCTTCTCCACTATTTTGAAGAACATCTCTCAATTCTTTAGAGTGCGATTCGTATTGCAGAATAACATAAGAAATACTTCCTGTTGTTTGACTTTCAATATAGTGGGAACCAAAGGATTCCACGAAAACTTGGACGCCACTCTCTAGAGCACTTGCCCCATTATCATTTATTGTTGCAGAGGTTACATATTTCGTTTCATGAATATAGTAACCCTTCAATACAAGGGTAACCATATTAGAAGTTCTTTTTTCAAAAGTCTCTCGAGTTGATTTTATCTTAGCTGAACCAAAACCTGCAGCTCCAACTTCAGCTTCAGAAGCACGTACCATACTTTTAGAGAATTCACTAAATGATTTTACAAAATGTGCTTCCACATGATATTTTCCAATCACCTGAGATTCTTCTAGGATATCTAGGCATTTGTTAGGTGCTGGTTCCCAGTTTCCAGGCATTAAACCAAACCCTAAAGATCTTGCATTATCTGGTATAGGCGTTCGAATACGCTGAGCATTTGCTATATTAACAATATGGATAAAGACAATTAAAATTATGAGGGTTTGTTTCATAGTCAAATGTAGAAAGATTATTTCAGAAACAAAACTTACCAAAACAATTTAAACAAATCTTGGAGCACAGAAAAATAAAAGTAGCTAACATCATCTATATTTTATAGGGCAGTTGGCAGTAATTTGAAACAGTAAAGCAATTAATAAACTCCGCCAAAACTTTGTTTTGACGTTTATCAGCAGAAAAAGTTAAACCCCAAAGCCAAAGTTTTGGCTAATTAGTTAAACGAAAATATGTACTTTTAAATCGCCCTACGAAAACATAGATAGGCGTTGGCAAACATTAAAATTAGATTATGAAATATTTTACAGTATTACTTTTCAGCTTATTTATAACATTTCCTATGTTTGGTCAAGACCTCAAACCTCTAATTTCATTTGTTCCTACAATAGAAGATGAATTATCTGCTGATTTTCAAGTTACGTCAGAAGGATCCTATTTATTAAATTATCATAAAAATGGTTTTTCATGGGGTTATGATAAGTTTATTATATATAAGCTAGATGCTCAATTTAACATGATCAATAAAATAGTTATTGAAGAGGGGTTAGAGCATAAAGAACACCTTAAATTTATTTGCTTTAGGAATAACACTTGGTTTTATATTGCAGAAATAAAAACAAAATCGTACGTAATTGATTATACCTTAATTAGTATTAACACTAAAGGAGAAATTAAAAGAAAAAAAATTAAGGAATTAACTTTAACAAAACCTTCTAGACCCCACGTCCTTAGTAATGGAGGAAACTTTTTGTTAGGCTCAGGATTTTCGAGGCTAGCTTTTAATAAAGCAGGATTTTTATTAGGCATGAGAATTAGCCACACAAAAGTATTAATGTTTGTTTTTAATAATAACGGAGAATTAAAATTCGAAAAAGAAATACAGTATGTGCAAGAAGGAGAAAAAGTAAAACCTTATAATTTACCTGTCTTTGACAAGTTCTTGATTGATGATAATGACAATATCTATTTCGACCTTATTTCAATGAATAGTAAAGGAAGAGGTTATGTTAGATATTGTTCATTAATAGATGGTCAAATTAGTAAAAATAAAATATCATATAATGGTGATTTTAACAATTGGACATCTAGTTTTAAATGTGAAAAAGAGTTTTGTGAAGAATTTGAAAAACTTGATGCAAGAGTTGGTGATACTCTTAAGTACCAAGGTAAAAACATATTTATGTCCACCCACTTTATTTATGGTGACCACAATACATTAGAGCGTAATTTTGGGGTTTTTTCTGAAGTTGATCATGCTGTTATTAATTTTATAAAAATAGATAGAGCTTCATTTGTTAGACCTTATAGTCATTTCACACCAAGAATATTTCCTTATGAAGATAATTACTACGTTTTATTTAATAGTATACAAAAAAGAACCGGTGTCAAAGGGGGTGGTGCTGGTAAGAATAACGAAAGTTTATTTTTGACAAAATTAAATTCCAACCTAAAAGAAGAATATACAACTGAATTAATTGACCATGGGAAGTATTTTATCGTTAAAAAGTTTAAGAATCAAGTTATAACGTTGACATATAAGGATAATAAATATCACATTTCTTCTTTACAATTAAATCAATTGTGATAAAACTCAAAGATTCTAGTTTAGAAAAATATTAATAGAAAAAAAAATTTGTAAAACAATAAATAACGATTTGCCAACAACATCTATATTTTATATTGTTTTAGCTTTATCATTTTAAACTAAAGTTTAAAACAAGACAAAACATAGATTGGGCGTTGGCAAACATAAAAACATTATTACATAAACAGACAGATACATGAAAAAAACAATTATTAGCATCATTTTTTGCGGAGTAATGCTAACCTCTTTTGGACAAAATTTTCTAGATAATATATCTTTTGAAAAAGGACTAAAAAAAGCTCCTTCAGAACTATACCCACATTGGAAAGAACAAGTAATTAAAAACTCTGAAACTGGACATTATATATTTAGAAAAGAATTTTCTGGGACACCAGGCCCTGGCAGAATGCCGAAATACAGAATAGAAAAGTATAACAACAAATTAGAACTAGAAAACTCTTATGATTTTCAAGCTGTAAAGAAAGGTGAAAAGAAAAACAAAAGACAGGAATATGCCGAATTTATGTTTCTCAACCATGATGATTTATACTTATTTTCTCAAGTTTATATGCCTAAACTAAGACAAAATCATTTGTATGTCCAAACAGTAAATAAGGAAACTCTCCAGCCTAATTCAGACTTTAAAAAAATTGCAAGCTTAAGCTATGCAAAAAACACAAACTTTGTTTACAGTAAATTCACTCTTAATACCTCAAGAGACTCTTCTAAATTTTTAATTTACCCGACTTACTCTAAACATGAAGGTCGTTCAGAAGGAGGAGACATGAATCTACCACTCTATGTATTTGATAAAAATTTCACCCTTTTAAACGAAACATCAATTCAGTTAATACCTAAAACACTACAATCATACACAGTTTCTAATAGTGGTGATATAACTTCCTACATATATAATCATAAAAAAGAAACATATCTTATAAAGTGTTATTTTTCCGATGGAAAAACTCAAGATTACAACATAGAAGAAGGCAAATTCATCTCAAGTTTAATTGTTGATTCTGACAATGAGAATATCATTATAAGTGGCTTATACTCCATTAATGACTCCAGAAGTTTAGTTAAGGTCGGAACAGGTTCCTTCATAATTAAAATTAATTCTAAATCTAAACAGATAATTACAGAGAAATACAATGAATTCGACAAAGATATTATAACTCAATATATGACTGAAAAAGAACACAAAACGTGGTCTACACAAACAAAAAAACATAAAAGCCAGAGTCTTTTTGGGTCTAATGTCTCAGACATAGTAATTAATAATGATGGTAGTACAATTCTTATTATTGAGGAGAATATAACAAGAACTACCGTTAGTACAAATAATGCAGGATCTTTAAATGGCCCTGACGCTCATTCAACCCATTCTTCAAATCATATTATTGCAATTAAAAGGTTAGCTAATGGTGATATTGACTGGATAACCAAAATACCAAAAAAACAATATGGATTTGATCTCAGCTCTTATTACCACATTATGAATAATGATAACCTCTATTTTATTTTTAATGATAATCCAAAAAATACCAACTATAAAGAAGGTAATGAACTAGCCTATTTTAGTCGGGTAAACAACAAAAAAGATGGAATTATATCAATAGTTCAAATAAATAAAGAAGGACAACAATCAAAAGGCGTATTATATAAAGCAAAAGAAGAAGAAGCACCTTTAATGATAATACCTTCTAAGTCAAATAAAATATCTAACAAAGTGCATTCACTTAAAACAAAAACTCAGTTTTGTAAAATAATATTTAACTAAACTTCATACTGTGTAAAACAATAAATAACGATTTGCCAACAATCGCTATATTTTATAGTGCTGTTTGCAAGTTATAAAAATTAAAAGATAAACAACACAACGAAAACATAGCGTAGTCGTTGGCAAACATTAAGACTAATAATATTATGAAAACATTACTATCTTTTTTTCTACTTATTACTTTATCGAATTTAACTACCGCTCAAACAACGGCAATACCTGATACTACTTTTGAACAAATATTAATTAACTTAGGCCTGGATTCAGGCGTCCCAGATGGCTTTGTTCTTACAGCTAATATTGATACCCTTACAGAGTTAAGTGCAAAAACATTTACAATTACTGACCTTACAGGTATAGAAGATTTTACTTCTTTAATCTATTTAGACTTTGAAGGTTCCAATGTATCTCAAATAGACCTAAGTAATAACATAAATCTGCAATATTTAGAATGTTATAATACTCCATTAACAAATTTAGATGTAAGTACAAACACATCTTTATTATACATAGGTTGTGGTGGCTGCCCTATAACAAGTTTAAATATTTCTTGTAACGTTGATTTAATAATGTTAGATTGTTTTGGTACTAATATGACTTGCTTAAATGTTAAGAATGGTAACAATATGAATTTCACTCGTTTTGATGCAACCAACAACCCTAATTTAGCATGTATAGAAGTCGATAATGTTACATATTCTACAACCAACTGGGTTGGTACAAGTTTTACTTTTGACCCTCAATCTTCATTTAGCACTAACTGTTCTCCAGAGCGAGACGCTGCCGCGCCAGATCGAAGCGCTGTCGCTCGAGAATAGCCGGGTCCACCTCGCCCTCCCGAGGCCGGGTCTGCATAGACGGCGTGGCGGGATTCGCCGCGTCACTCCCACCCGTGCGCTTGGCCTCGACTCGTGCGATTCGCCTTTGTTCCTCGTGTGCAAGCAACGTCTCCAGCCGCAGCGCACGTTCGAGATTCTCTCGTTGAAAGTCCGCGAGTACATGAGCGAGAGCGGCGCTCGCTGCGCCGCCGCATCCCGCTCTTCGATGTTGCGTTGGGCACCGCCGCTGCCGCCGCCGCGCTCTATATCTGGTGGGATTACGAAGGCATCATCATGCGCCAGGGCTTGCCGAGCAGCGCCGATGTGTGGATCGGCGTGGTGATGATCGTGCTGTTGCTCGAAGCGGCGCGCCGCTCGCTCGGCATCGCTCTCCCGATTCTCGGCATTATTTTTCTGGCTTACAGCCTGCTTGGTCCCTATATGCCGGAAATTTTGCGCCACAAGAGCATTCCGCTCGACTTCGTCATCGCCGATCAATATCTCTCCACCACCGGCATCTTCGGGGTGCCGCTCGGCGTCTCCACCGATTTTGTCTTTTTGTTCGTGTTGTTCGGCGCCCTCTTGGAGCGTGCCGGCGCCGTCGCGTAGTCGGGATTATCGATCCATTCCGGTGCGCCCAGCGTCTGGCATAGCCGCTCCCAGATCCGGCCGCCGGTCGCCGCGATGTTGATGTAGCCGTCGGAGG
>NVUQ01000021.1 GCA_002401955.1 Flavobacteriales bacterium
GTGAATTTTGGGTTTTGACCTTTAGGTTAAAATGAAACGATCGAAATACCTCGAAAGCTCTGCTTCGGGGATGATCGTTTCAAGAAATTCTTTTATTTTTACGTTAACGTTTAATAAGACTGCTTGTTTTGCACGATGATATTTAGAAATATTAATGTTTAATATTTAAAGTCTCCAGCGCTTTAATGATAGGAATACCAAAACCAATACCTTCAATTCCTTCTCCAATCATTTTTGAGGCAACTATTCCTAAAACTTCACCTTCAAGATTAATTAATGGACCACCACTGTTTCCTGTATTAATACTTACATCTGTTTGAATATATGTATTCCCCTTAAATGCTCGATGACCACTAATTATTCCTTTAGTAACGGTTTGTCCTAAGGCTAAGTCCTTAGGAGTTCCTATTGCATAGACTTCCATTCCGGCACTAGTCTTATCTTCAAATATTGGAATAGATTTAAAACCTTTTCCTGTTACTTTTAATAGTGCAACATCTTTTTTACTACTTTCTCTTATTATTTTAGCATCTATAATCAATCCATTGCTTAATTCTACTTCAATGTCTCCACCTCCATCTATTACATGCTCATTAGTTAAAATGTAACCATTAGAGCTGATAAAAAAGCCACTACCATGTCCACTACTTGTTTTTATTGTAACAGTAGCTTGTTTTATATAGGTTAAAACATCTTCAGATTCAGTCAGTTTTTCTTTAAAATCAATCTCTAGTTTTTCTTCCATATCTTTTTCTTCTTTTTCGGTAACCTCACTACAAGTTATTTTTTGAAATTCTTCATCATAGATTAGAGAATTCATTGCATCTTTTAAAGCAAGTTTATATTCTTCAGAAAATTTTTTTGCTTTTTTTGAATTAGAATATCCAAAAGCAGTTTTGTTAAAGACTACCTTTTCTTTATTCATATCATAAACTATCCATTTTACAACGGTAGAGATATTGTAACCCGAAGTTCCTAATGTTTTTACTAAAGTTGATACAACTTCGGCTCCTATATTAAAATCTACTTTTTCTACTTTTTCTTCAAACAAAGTTTGTTTAGCTATGTTTACTTTAAAACCTAGTTCGGCTAATTCTTCGTTTAGTTTTTCCATTATTACTTTTGCTTCACTATCTGAAATTGAATAATAATAGTTATCAGTTTTGTATTTAAATCTAGAGAAATTGATAGTGTTTAATTTCTCTTTATCTAAATTTATTGTTTCAGGAACTTCAGATACGTTAAAGGTGTATTTTTCACCTTCTTTTTGAATATCTTTTATAAATTCTCCTTTAGTAATAAACCCTTTTTTATAGGCAATGATATAATCCTTATCAGGGTAATCACCTCTTAATGTAACTCCTTGAGGGGCAACAATGTTTTTTTTAATTATGTATGCAGTAGGAGAGGTGTATACTTTTGTTTTTTGCGCATAAGAACTTCCTAAAATTCCAATTAATGCTGTAATTAATAATGTATTTTTCATGCTTTTTGTACTGATTATTTCTTTGATAAATTCAAAGGGTTAGTAAAACTAGTTCTTTTTTTTGATTTTTATGATTGACTTTATCGAATACTCCTAAATTCACTAGAATAAGTGAATTCTAAGACCGACTGATAAACTCCAAAATTTAGGGCTAGAATTTTTAAATTCGAACTCAAAGAGATCATTGTCATGAATTGCAAAGAAAGGCATATTAAGATCTCCTTCTATAAAGATGTTAACGAATTCCATATTGAATTCATACCCACCGCCAAAATTACCTGTTAATTGCCGAATAATATCGTTATTATTCTCCTTTTCATTAACTATAGAATAATTTGTTTCGTCATAGGTGTATACTGTTACGTGTTTTATTACATTGAATCCAAAACCAATAATAGCATAAGCTCCTCCATATTGGATATTTCCATTTCCAAAATACATCTTTTGAATAAGATTAAATTGTAATGATTTGTAACTTGTTAAGCCATCTACTTCAATAGTATTAGGAAGGGCGATAAAAGACGGAAGACTATAATAAGAGTTTTCATGTTTGATTCCTTGATATTGATTTAAATATTCTCCAAAAGAATACTTAAATCCAATACGCCAAGATCCTGACCTTCCAAATTGTTGTTTAACTTGTTCGTAAGAAAATTTAACCCCTTTTAAATGCCCGGATCCTACTTCATCACCAATATTTTGTCATATGAAAAACCAAAGCTAAATCCACTCTCTTGAGCTTGTGTGAGATTAAATGATAGAGCTACTGATGTAAGTACAATTAATAGTTTATTCATATTCTATTATAAGTTTTTATCCATTAAGTAAATCATGGTCGCCATTGCTGCTCCGCCAAGTTCTAACTCACGTTTATTAACGTTTTCGAATACATCATTATGAGTGTGATGATAATTGAAATAAGCTTGAGAATTAATTGCCAATCCTAATTGAATCATATTAGGATAATATTCTTTTAAAGGACTGATATCTACTCCTCCAAAACCTTTTCTAAATCTATATAGTTCAAAACCAGATAATAATTTTTTAAATTCATTAACAAAGGCTACTTGTTTATCAGTTCCGCTAACATCAAACCCGATTGGTAAAAAACCGCCCCTATCACTTTCTATGGCACAAATGTGTTCTTCTTTATTTTCTGATGCAATTTTAGCATAGCTTTTACCTCCCATATTACCATTTTCCTCATTCATAAATAAAACACATCTTAATTTATGATTAGGCTTGTAATTTAATGTTTTTAATATTCTTAATGCTTCAATGCTATGCGCTATTCCTGCACCATCATCATGTGCACCTTCACCAACATCCCAAGAGTCTAAATGACCGCCCCAAGTAATTATCTTTTCATCTTTTCCATTCATTTCTGCAATTACATTGTATGATTTTACATTTTCATATTTCTTGCAATCCATTTCCATTTTTAGAGTTACTTTTCCTTGTTTTAACCATTTAGATAGTAATGTAGCGTTGTTTGTGCTCATTGCTGCTCCAGGAATTTTATTTACACCTTCTTCATAACGCATAGTTCCTGTATGAGGAAAATCATCTTCTGGTGTTGCTAAAGAACGAATAACAACTGCTTTTGCATTTAATTTTCCAGCTTCGCTTGTTCCTTCTCCACGAATAGGGTAGCATGCTCCGTAGGATTTAAAGGTTTCTATATTTTTTTTATCAAAAGCCTGATTTAGAAAAACGATTTTATCTTTAACATCATTTTCTGAAAGTTGCTGCAAAGCCTTTACATTTTCAACACCGATTACTTCTCCAGAAATTAATCCTTTAGTTCCAACTGATCCGCCTAAGGCTAAAATATCAAGTTTTAACGTTTCTCCTTTCTCATTAATAATCCAAGCAGCTTCTTTAGTTCCTCGTTCCCAATGTGGTACTTCTATCTCTTGTAAATAAACGTTATCAAAACCATAAGAGTTTAATAATTTTTCTCCCCACTTAACGGCCATTTCTGCTTCTGCAGATCCGGTGATACGAGCTCCAATATCTTTACATAAACTTCTTAAGTTATCATAAGATTCACCTCTTTCTAAAGCTTCATCATAAATTTTTCTAATAAAAATAGAATCTGTTTGAGCAAAAGAATTAATAGATGTGATTGTGAGTAAAAGAAGTATTATTTTTTTCATGGAGTAATAGGATTTGTAAAAAAAACAAAGGTAAAAAAAAAGACCTTAATAGGGCTTTGATTAATTGATCTTTGATATTCTTTTTTATTCATTAGAATGAATTCCTACACAGTTTCCTTCGGTATCCATAATATAGGCACAAAACCCATGACAATCGCCTAAGCTGGTTTTAGGATTAAGAATTTTACCTCCAGCAGCTTCAACTTTACTAAGCGATTCATCCATAGAAGGGTTTGCATTGAGGTAAACAAAACTTCCTTCAGTACTAGGTTTGTGTTGCTCTCCTTTAATTATTGCACCAGATAACTTACCAGAGCCAGGTTCAAAAGGAAAGAAAGCCATTTCACAACCTAACATTTCGGTAGTTTCCATTTTAATGTTAAATACCGTTTCATAGAATTTTTTACTTCTTTCGATATCTAAAGCTGGTATTTCAAACCAATTGATAGTGTTTGTTGTTTTGTCCATAATTATTGGGGTGTAAAAACAGAGTAAACGCATCATACAAAAACCATTGTTGGGTGTTTTGAAATTAAATTGGTATAACTTAATTTTTAACAAAAAATGTCACTTCGAGTGAAATTCTTTAAGAATTTTTTGTTCTCGATACAACTTTTCTTCGAAAAGTTACTCGAACTACAAATTCTCCCCTTAAATTTTATAGTGCGTTTGCTCTGGGTATAAACAAAGGCTCCTATTAAGGAACCTTTTTTTATTCGTAATTACTATTTAGTTCAAGTTTATTCTTAGCAAGATGTCTTGTTTCTTCTTTTTATATACTTCTAAAAGAATCTCTTTATCACTAGGTTGAATAATTCTACCTGTATTGAATTGATAAACAGGAATGCCTTTCACATCACGTAAATCAAATAAAGATAATTTAGAAACATCTCCAGAAGCATCATTAATCTTATATGCGGTTAGGAAACCGCCTTTTCCAGAAGAGTGTACTGCAGGGTATTTATCTAAAGGTAAATCAAGATTTTTAATGTTGTCTAAATATAATAGATAATGATTATCTCCTGTGGTCATATGTATGTATGATAAATCAGGACCGTTTCTTTTAAAAGATGTTGTAATACCATGAAACCCGAAGCCACCTCCATATGTTGATTTTGTATATTTTTGACGCTTAGCCATTTTTTTCATCCAAGCCACTTTACCATCAGCAGTTAATTTCGCCATAAACATATCTTGATAGTTATAAACATAAGTTGTTTTTCTTCTGTTCATTCCAGTATGGTTGTTGACAGCACCTCGGGCTTGAGTAGTACTTGTTTTTGTAACATAATAAACTTCACCTACTATTAAAAAACTACCATCATCATTAACTACAATATGATCTAGATCCAACTCATGAATACCTACTTCTTTTTTTGTCCCCTCTTTTTTAGCATTTCTATCTTGTTTTCCTTTTCGAACGTTCTGATTAATAATTTCCAAAGGAATATCATGGAATTGTTCATTTGTAATAACTCCATTATTATCAATTATTGAAACATATACTCCATTTGAGGAACGTCCTTCGCCATAAAACCCAGCACAATAAATGGCTCCATTTTTTCCTTCTTCTAGGGTAATCCCATGTGGAAATTTTTTTCCTTGAGCTTCAATTCGCGTGATTTTAGGAGTGCCAGAATTGTTATATTTAAGTAACTCTAAATGTTTTTCTTTATTTTCAGTTCTTACTCGAGCTAGTAAATATGCGTTACCTTTAGAATCAATGGTGTAACCTAAATTATCCATATTTTTCTCAGTATAGGGCATGGTAATTTCTTTCTCCCATATAGGTTTCATGTTTTCGTCAAGAACAGTCATACCAATAACATCCTTATTTACTTTATCACTTTTTACTTTAGGATGTCTGCGGTAAACCATTAAATATTTAGAATAATCAAATGATTGATAAATATCAATTTTATCTTTACCCATAGTACTTTGAACTTTCCCCTTAATTTTAGAAACCAACCTATTATTTTCTACTTGCATACTGGCAAAGGTAATTTCATGAACAAATATTTGTTCAGTTTCATTAGGCTTGTCCCAAACATTGTAAAATTGAAAAACTTTACCTCTATTTTGTACAAATTCTTCATGCACAAATCCTCTTGGTAAATTCTTTTTTATAGGGATTTCTTTTCTTGTTGTTTGCTCTAGAGCATTTGCATTAAATTTTTGTACAGTGATTACTCCACCAACCTTAATTGATAAGATTTCATTGTTGTGGTGGAAGTATTCTTTAATCTTAGCATCAACTACAGGATATGCAGGGCCTATTTCTACTTCAAAATCCTTAGCAGTTTTTACTTCTTGAGAAATCAAAAATGTTGGTAATGCCAACAATAATACAAGTGATAAATGTTTCATTAATTTTTAGAATTAAATTGATATCAAACTTAATAAATAAAAGCTAGATAATACGGAGGTCTTAGCTTTTTGCTGTTTTTAACAAATTATTTAACCTTTATTTTAAAACTGAAAGTAGATAAATGCTTGTAGTTCGGATGACATGGCTTGGTAAACTGCAAATACAGTTATAGCAGAGATAATTATCTTTAAGGTTAATGGTAAGCTTATAAAAGTTTCTCTGTACCAATCTTTTACCTTAACGGGTAACCAATGAACAACAAAGCCTATTAACATCATAGCAAAAACATTACTGTAAGAAACTAAAATTTCGGGTATTAATGATGCGTTGAAATTGGTGCCTATTTGGTCAATTATTTGCCAAGTAGATTCCATGTTTTCAGCTCTAAACCAAATACGAGTAAAGGTTATAAAGTTAAATGTTACGAAAACCTTTACCACTAATGCAAGAGCATTATCATACTTTTCATAAGGACTAATTTTTCGCCAAAGTTTATAAACGACTAAGCCTAATCCATTTAAACCACCCCAAATAACAAATTGCCAACTGGCTCCATGCCACAATCCGCCTAATAACATGGTTATTAAAAGATTGATGTTGGTTGTTAGCCAAGCTCTAAATGACTTTATCCAAATGGCTAAGAAAGTAAGTAGGAGTGCTGCCCAAATAAATCCGTATAACACAATCATTTTACCAGAAAGCATTACAATAAAACCGATGATGAAAACTAAAGCAATCCAAGTTCCTATACTTCCTCCACGGTTACCACCTAATGGAATGTATAAGTAATCTTTTAGCCAGCCAGATAAACTAATGTGCCATCGTTTCCAGAATTCACCAACGTTTTTGGCTTTGTATGGCGAGTTAAAGTTTTTAGGTAAACTAAAGCCCATTAATAATGCTATACCAATAGCAATGTCTGTATATCCCGAGAAATCGGCATAAACTTGTAGGGAATAACCATAAAGAGCCATAAGGTTTTCAAAACCTGTAAACATCATAGGGTTATCAAAAATTCGATCGATAAAGTTTACCGCGATATAATCACCAATAATAACTTTTTTAGTTAATCCTTTTAGTATCCAAAATAGAGCTAATCCAAAGTTGTATTTAGAAAGTTGATAAGGTTTGTAAAGCTGAGGAATAAAGTCTGCAGCTCTTACAATTGGTCCTGCAACAAGTTGGGGGAAAAAGGATACGTAAAAACCAAAATCTAATATACTTTTAACGGGCTTAATTTTTTTACGATAAACATCTACAGCATAGCTTATTGTTTGGAAAGTGTAAAAAGATATTCCTACAGGGAGTAATATTTTATTAACTTCAAAACTTGCCCCAGCATTTAGATTACACCAATGAGCAAAATGATTAAACACTTCATATTTGGTATGGAAAAAAGCATTGCAAGAGTCAGTAAAGAAGTAAGCGTATTTAAAATAACAAAGAACAAATAGGTTGATGATAACACTGGTAGCAACAAATAACTTTTTAACAGCTTCTTTTTTTGATGAATGAATTAGATGGCCAATTATATAATCTGATAGTGTAGAAAATAGTAGGATGCTTATAAATAGACCACTGGTTTTATAGTAGAAAAATAGACTGACAAAAAATAAGAAAGCGTTTCGCATTGCTCTCTTTTTATGAATGATGGAGTAGAAAGCAAGTACTGCTGCAAAAAATGCCCAGAAAAAGAATCCAGTAAAAATTAATGGTTCACCTTCGTTGTAAGTAAAGATGTTTTTAATGTTTTCTAAACTAAAAAACCAAGAGAACCATTCTAATATGTTTGTTATTTCATTCAATTAGTAATGTTTTTTTTGAATGTGATACCGAGCACAGCCGAGGTATCTTTATAGTTTTTAGTACAGAATTCAAAAGATTCCTCTGTTCCGTTATACTTCAATCGGAATGACATATTCTTTAATGTGAAATAATTGTCGGTTCGAATGGTTTTTGATTTTTGTTCTCGATACATTTCGAAAGAATTTCGAAACACTCGAACTGACAAAATCAAAAAATGTATCGATAACCAATTATATGTTGTTAATCTAATCAAAATCTATAGTCTCTAATTCTTTTAAACTTTTCAAATTATAATTGGCAATACTAAATTTCGGATTGTTATGATTCTCTTCTTCAGGAATTGCAACAACCTTCATTAAAGCAGCCTTTCCTGCTAATACACCATGAAAAGAATCTTCAATAACTAAACAATCTACAGGTTTAATATTTAATTGTTGAGCTGTTTTAATAAAGATTTCAGGGTGAGGTTTGCCAAAGCTTAGATGTTCTGCAGAATTAATAACTTCAAACTCTTGAGTTAATTCCAATTTATTTAATACTGCATTAATTAATGAGTTAGCAGAGGAAGAGGCTAATGCAATTTTATATCCTTTGGATTGAAAATAGTTGATAGAAGTATAAACACCTTCCATAGCTTCTCCTTTTTCTAAAATTAACTCGGTAACTTTTCTTAAAATAGCTTGTTCAACCTCTTCTAAAGATTTTTCTTTCCAAGGTTGTTGAGCATACCAATATTCAACAACTTCCATTAATCGCATACCTTGTGTAATTCGGCATTTATCCTGACTGAAATCAAAACCAACTTGATTAAAGCAATGAATTAAAGCTTCTCTCCATAAAGGCTCGGAGTTGATAATAACTCCATCCATATCATATATTACAGCCTTAATGGAGTTCATAAAGTTGGAAATATTAAAAAGTTAAAAGTTGTTTTGTTACTCATAATTCTTCATTCTGAATTCTTAAATACTCCGAATACTCTTTCATAATAGCCGAAAACATTAAATCACCCATTAATTTATAGCCTTTTTTTGTTAAGTGTATTTTATCTTTTTTAGCACACCCATTTTTAATCCATTTATTACAAGAGCCTAATCCACCCATAACATTAAACATATCCCACATTCCTGCGTTGTGTTTGGTAGCTAAGTTTATCATCACATCTCTAGCTTGGAAAACACGTTTGTTAGGGTATCTTCTTTTGTAATAGCTATCGTTATTGCTTACAAATAAGAATTCAACATCTGGATTAACAGATCTTATCCAACTAACTAAAGTATCATAATTGTTCTCATATTTTTTTGGATTAAAACCTGGGTCGTAAGCATCGTTTATTCCAATGCAAAAAATCACTAAATCAGGGATTACAGCCTTTAGGTGTTGGGTAAACAAGTCGCATCTTAAGTAACTTTTGGTACTTGCTCCATTAACGCCAACTGAAGTATAAACAACTCCAGGATCATTATTATCTAAACTAATTCCGTATAAATTAAAGGCAGAAACAACTGTATCTTGTCGGTAAATGTTCAACTCAAAAGAATCTACATAATGATCAAATACAAATTCTGTATAACCGATTTCTTTATTTACTTGTATAAATGAACAGGTATCAGAAATCAATTCAATGCAGTAATTGGTTGAATCTACATCATGGAAAATCTTAATACTGTTAAAATCATAGTAAGGAGTTTCCTCACCTCTAAAATAAAATTTAAGTGTTGCAGCGCTGTCTTGCGTAGCAGCTGTAATTCCTGAAAGCCCCCAAGTTGTATCTTGTTTTAATAAGGAATTTCTAAACCCTTGCCATTCTCCTGTAGAAGTACATTTGTAATAGTAAGGATTATTGGTGTGTGCCAAACGGTAAGGAAACAAAAAACCTCTTCCACCATTTAAGTTTGGAGATACTTTTTGAAAGTTTTTACGAATTTGATCTGACCATATATCAGCCTGAATATGAGACCCTCCAATTTGCATAACTCTAACTTTTCCGTTACCATTAAAAATGACATCATCTAGTTTTCCAAAAAAAGTATCGTAATTTGAGCTATCATTATAAAAACGAATATCAGCAGAATCGTAAACTACAAAATTATGATCTGGTAATAGGTGAGGGTTAGATTGAGCGTTAGCTTTTATAGCTGAGACACATAAGATAAATACAATCAATCTCCCTAACCCTCTTCTCCAAGAGGGAATACGATACGTATCTAATATGCCAATGATTTTATAATTCAACGTTTTTATTTTTTATTTGAAGACTGTTAACTGAGGACTGACTACTATCAACCTTAGATTTCTGACTTTTGGTCTTAATTCCTTTATACTCATTATACATTTCAAATAATTTAACGTTAAATTCTTCTGCAATCTTTTTTGCTCCTTTCGGGCTAAAATGAATGTAATCTGATGAAGCTAGAGATGGTTCAGCATTTACCCATTTTGGCATAGAATTTTTTCCTCCCATAACTTCGTACATATCCCAAAAAACACATCCAGAGCTAATTGCAGCATCTTTCATGGCGTCTCTAACATTTTCTAAATGCGGATAGGTAATAAACTCTGTTCCTTCTTTTATAGACATATCTCCTGGTCCAATTACTATGATGGCAGCGTTTGGATTTCTTTTTTTCATAAAATTGATTTGAGACTTAAACCACCTTCCATAGTCGATTGCTGCTTTGTCTGTTTTAATGTAAGGAATAGTATTTCCTCCAAACTCCATTAAAATAAGCTTAGGAGAGAGGTTCGCATACATGTTACTTAAAAGAGTTGCATCTTGCTTGGTAAAGATTGTACCTGAAGAACCTCTTAAAGGAATGTTATCCATTACAATACCTGTATTTCCTTCTAAAGAAATTCCATAAATATCTGGGCTATCATTACCATTAAAAGTTACTATGATTTCTTCTGGAGTAGTAGCGAAATTTGCTTTTAAGGTTTGAAAAGGTGTGTTGGCAGAAATAATTCCTTTAACAACATCAACTCCATCAGCAGAAATTTTATATCTAATATTAGCATGAGAATTACTTAAAAATATTTTTAATTGGGAATAAGTTTTTGTTCTTCCATAAGAGGCTCTAGGTTTCCTGATTTTTAACCATCCTTCAATCATAATACTGTCGTTAATAATATTTGTTTGAGGGATAGGAGTATATCTGCAAAAAGCCATTAAAGCTCCATATTTCATGTGTTTAACAGTACTATCTTTTCTTCCAAAACCAGGATATCGTTTCCAATTATCTGAATATTCTGTGTTTACACTCATTTTTGGAGCAACTTGTATTATCGGAAATAAACCTGTTCCGTAACCGCCAAATTTCTTTTGTAGTTCGTTTCTTAAATAAGAAGTAATTCTATCTGCTTCAATTTGAGAATCACCATAATGCATTATTCGTACTTTTTTCTTTTTTGCATTATCTAAAGCAGCAAAAAAGCGATGCATGTCAGATTTACCTTTATCATTTAGTTGTAAGCTTTGTCTAAACCTTTTTAAAGAATCTAATTTATATTGAATAACTGTAGAATCTATTTGACTAACAACTATGGTAGAATCAAACAATTCAGCTAAGTCATTTTCCATTTTTGATAAACTATCTTCTTCTAAATCAGGAACAAAAAAATCGTTAATGGTAGGGAATTGCATACTAGAACTGCCTATTTGTATTCCTTTGGCAGGAAAAAAAAACATAATCAAACATAATAATCCCATTACACCTAACAGACTAATTAGTGTAATTAATGGACTTATATTTTTATTGTTTTCCATTAGTATTTTGGAATTTTTATAACTTGACCAACATTTAAGTTTCCATCTATACCATTATAATCCATGATGTTTTGAGCAGAAACTCCTGAATATTTTTTTGCAATAATCCAAAGGTTATCACCTGATTTAACAGTGTAAGTTGAGTGCTCTCCAGTGTTGGGTTTTGGGTTTTGAATTTTGGGTTTGTTAGTTGTTTGTTTCTCGTTACTTGTTTTTGTTTTGTCTAAGACATCTTGTTTCTCTTCTCGGGGTTCTTTTTTCTTAATTGAAGCCTTCTTCCCATAAATAGTCAATTTCTGTCCTATATTAATCCGTGTTCCATTTAAACCGTTCCAGTCTTGTAGTTGCGATACACGAACATTATGCCTGTCTGCAATTAGTCCTAAAACATCTCCCGAGCGAACAGTGTAAACATAAGGCTCTCCATTTTTAGGGATAACAAATTTTTGCTCATCAACTTTTGGTTTAAGCATTACAGAATCTTGATAAAAATAAATACTGTCTTTAAATTCGATGAATTTATCTCCAAATCCTTTAGGAAAAAAAGCTGTAAAGTTGTTCGGAAAAGTTTCTTGATTAAGTACGGGGTTTAAGAATATTAACTCTTTTGAACTAGTTTTTATTACATGGTTAATGGCTTCAAACTTTAACTTTCTGTCAATTAAAATGGTATCCCTATTGATAATAGGATTTAGGTTTACGGCTCCATAATTATCGTAACTGTAAACATAATTCATAGCTACAAAAGCCTGTACTAAGTCTTTTGTTTCTTTTTGTAAGAAAGGATAAATCTCTTTATAGGTTTTAACTAAATGACGATTTAGTAATTTATTTACAGTACTTACACCACAAGAATATGCAGTTAAAGTTAATTCCCAATTATTATAAATAGCATATAAATCTTTAATATAGTTGATAGCTGCTTTTGTAGATTTATCAAAATCTTTTCGTTCATCTACAAAACGATTAACAGTTAATCCGTATTTAATGGCTTGCGGATAATTAAGATGCCAATAACCGCTACCACCAAGCCCATTATCTGAATTTGGATTAAAGGCAGAACAGACTAAAGGTAATAATTTTAGCTCTAAAGGAAGGTTGTTTGATTTAAGATTTTTTTCGATAATTGGCTCATAATAATTTAATAAACTAAAAAGAGTAGGGCATTTAGCAGTTTTTTGAGAAAAGTAAAAAGCAAGGTATTCGTTTCTAATTTTATCTGCATTGCTTGGAAAAGAAGTTGCTAAAAATTGATCTCCAAAATAAAATAATGAATCTGTAGTGTTGATTGGATTTCCTTTGTAGCTATTCCATTTTTTATCGGGTTTAATATCAGAAAGTGAAATCAGATTTACGTTATAAGGTGTTTTTTTTACCTGTTTAAATTCTTTAGCGTAAGTTGAAATATATATCTTATTATGAGATTGACTGTAAGATGAGATAAAACAACTTATGAATAGAAATATAAAGCACCATTTTAAAGTGTCTATTTTGTTATGGCGGAGCATTAAATACATTTAATAATAACTAAATGTAAATATGCTTTATTCTATTGTTGAATTAATAAAAATCGGTTAAGTTTATGAACAAAGAAGTGTTAAACTTTGAGGCTTAATTTTTTGGTTGAAATTTAATTTCATAAAATGTTCCTTTATCCTTAAGTCTGATAATTTTCCCATCTAATTGAGTAACAAAAATCTTAATTAATTCCATGCCTAAACTACCATCTTCTTTTTCTAATGTTCCTTTTGGCATTCCAGTACCATTGTCGCCAATTAATAAAGTATGAATTTCTTTTTTGTCATCTAATGAAAGATGAATAACCATTTTTCCTTTATCAGTACCAGTAAATCCATATTTTAGTGCATTAGAAATAATTTCGTTAAGTAATAATCCTAAAGGAATAAGTGTGTCGATTGTAAATTTTACTTTATCAATTTTTATGTCAAGAAAAATGTCGCAGTTAATGGCATAAGTATCAATTAAATCATTGGTTAATGCCATAATGTAATCCTGAATATCGATGTAAGCTAAGTCGCCAGTTTGGTACATTTTTTCATGAATCAAAGCCATAGAACGTATTCTGTTTTTGGCCTCATCAAATAATTCTAAAGCAACTTCATCTTTAGTATAGCCTGATTGTATACTTATTAAACTGATGATGACCTGCATATTGTTTTTTACTCGATGATGAATTTCTTTTAATAGCACTTCTTTTTCATCTCTTTGAGTTTCAATTAAGGCAGTTCTTTCTTTCACTTTTTCTTCTAAATCTTTACTTATTTTACGTTGCTGCTGTTCTTTAAAAGAAGATACTTTGTAAATAACATAAAATACAAATATGATAATAGATAAAATAAACCACCATTTCTTATACCAAGGAGTTGTTATCTTAAAGCTGTAAGAAGCCGCTTCCTGATTCCATAAACCATCTTCATTCCTAGCTCTTACAGCAAAAGTGTAATCTCCTGGAGGTAAATTAGAGTAGGTAGCAATATTTTTTTCAGTAGAGCTATACCATTCGCTATCAAAAGGGGTGAGTTTAAATCGGTATTGAACATCTTCAGGGAAAGTCAGGTTAATAGCTGAAAATTCAAAAGTTAAATGATTTTCATCGTAATCTAAAACAAGGTTAGAAGGTAAATTATTCCATTTAATTAATTTTTTAGAATAGTTGAGCCAGTCTACATTTTCAAAAAATAATTTAAGGTTATTGATATGGATGTTTGGTTCAAACACATTTGTTTTGTCTTGGGTAGGGTTGTATTTGATTACTCCTTTAACTGTTCCAATCCATAAGTTATTTTTATCATCTTCAAAAATGGATCTACTATTACATTCAACACCTTTAAAGCCTTGTTTTGATTTATAGTTTTTGATTCTATCAATTTGTCCGTAACTATCAAAAGTGATTCTATCAATGCCATTATTTGTTCCTACCCATAAGTTCCCTTTTTTATCACTATGCATTAAATATATTATACCAGAAGATAATCCATCAGCTGTTGTTACAGGCGTAAAATATAGCCCATCATATTTCACAGCACATCTATCTGTTCCAAACCAGATGTTTCCCGATTTATCTTCAGTTATACATCCAATATAGGAATTGCAAAATCCTTTTGATTTCTCATAGCTTGTAAAAATATTGTCTGCATATTTTGTAACTCCATTTCCTGTTCCTATCCATATATTTCCTTTTGAATCTTGAAAAAGTGAGTGGATGTATGCGTGAGATAAACCATCTTTTCTGGTATAATTTGTAAAAGAGGAGTAATTATATTTAGATAACCCTTTACCATAAGTCCCTATCCATAGGTTTCCATCTTTATCTAGTAATAAGCTTCTAATGTTATTTGATGGTAAACCATCTTTTACAGTAAAGTTTTTAAATGTTCCGTTTTTATACCTAGTTAATCCTTGAGTAGTTCCAAACCATAAATTTCCTTTTTTATCTAAAAGAGAAGATCTTACATTATTACTACCAAGACCATTACTAGTAGTGTATTGTGTTGAGTTTATTCCGTCATATTTAAAAACACCTTCATCATTTGTAGACACCCATACGTTTTTATTTTTGTCTTGGATAATGCTAAAGACACCAGGGCTGTTTAGTCCTGGGATTTTATTATAGTATGTAAAAGCCTTGTTTCCGTATTTTACTAGTCCAGCCCCATCCGTTCCTATCCATATGTTTCCAGATTTATCTAAAAACAATGTTAATAAGCTATTTGTTATTAATCCATTTTTCTTACTAATATGAGTTATTGTTTCGTTGTCTTTTAATAGATAAGCACCTGCATCATTTGTAGATATCCATATGTTTTTTTCTTTATCTAAAAGAATATCTGTTATTTCAGCATTCATTCCTTTAAATAATTTTTTATCAAATTCAAAAGTGTTGTCAGTTATACTTCCTGCCAGAAGTTTAATGATACCTTTGTTTGTTCCAATGTAATAGTTACCATTAGCATCTTCTTCTATTGCTGTTGTGTAATCGGAAGGAAGCCCATTTTTAGAAGATATATTAACGATTTCATTCTTTTTAAATACCGTTATTCCTTTGTTCGTACAAACCCAGATGTTTCCTTTAGAATCTTCATCAATATCATTTATTATATTACCAATTAGTTTGTTGTTGTCTTTGGTGTAATTTGTAAAGGTTCCATTTTTATATACAGAAATTCCAATGTTGCTACCAATCCAAACCCTTCCTTTTTTATCAGTAAAAACAACACGATGACCATTGCCTTTTAAAAGACCATCTTTTTTTGTAAAAGTGAAGAATTTTCGGCCATTGTATTTTGTAACACCACCCCAAGTTGAAGTAATCCATATATTACCATCATTATCTTCATTTAAACCAGTAACAATATCACCTGCAATACCATCTTTTTCAGAATAGTTTGTAAAACGAATTCCATCAAATTTACAAAGACCCCCACCAGCTGTTCCTACCCATAAATGACCTCTTTTATCCTGAATAATAGTATTTACTGTAGATTGGGATAAACCTTCCTCAACATTGTAATGCTCAAAATTATACGTTTGAGAAAACAGTGTAAAACTTACACATAATGTAAGAAAAAGAGTTGTATGGTGTTTTAAGTAATTGATGTTTAGTTAGTGTTATACAATAATAGTTGAAATAAGTTACGTATAAAAGTAATATTTACCCTCCAACTTTTTTTGTTTTGCTATAGCCCATATTAATTAATAGTTCAAATACCTTTTCTTTAAACTCTCCTTGTATTAATATTTCGTTGTCTTTTGCAGATCCTCCAACACCACATTTCGATTTTAAAGTCTTTGCTAAATCTTTGAGATCATCCTCACAACCAACAAAACCAGAGACTAAAGTTACCGATTTTCCTTTGCGTTGTTTACGATCAATTAATACCTTTAGTGCTTGCATATTTTTATTTAGCGTATCAAGCTCTTCATTTTCGTCATCATAATCGTAATTAGGATTTGTTGAATAAACGATGTTTTTTCTTTTGCTCATGGTATTATTACGTTTAATGATTTTTTAAGAACGGTTACTTCTATCTTATTTTCCATTTTTATTGCTTCACCATCTATGTGTATGTTAGTATCAGGATTGATAAGCGTTATTTTTTCACTTTTAAACTCTTCTGTAAATTTAAATTTATGAATTTGTTTGCTTAACAAGTAAAATCCAAAAATAGGGAGATAGATAAGTGGGAATTTTTTAACCGCAACTAATCTTATTAAGCCATCATCAATTTTGGCATCAGGAGCAATTAAAATGTTGTTTCCATATTGTTTTGAATTAGCAAACGTTACTAGCATTCCTTTAGTGATGGTTGTTTCTTTACCGTTGCAATTAATTGTATAGTCTGATGATTTGTATGTCCAAAACCCTTTTAAAGCAACTATTAAATAGGTTAATATCCCTCTTGTTGAAGCTTCTTCAAATCGCCAACTAATGTAAGCATCAAATCCAACACCAGCAGTTCCAAGAAAGTGGTCATCATTAATTTTTACAGCATCAATAGCTTTAGTTTTCCCTTCATTAATAAGCATCATGGCTTTTTTAATGTTCATCGGGATTTTTAAATTTCTGGATAAACCATTGCCAGATCCAGCAGGAATTATTGCTAGGACTGTATTTGTATTAATAAGTTGTTTCCCAATTTCATTTACAGAACCATCGCCTCCAACAGCAGCAATAATGTCGTATTTGTTAACATTTTTTGCCGAAATATCCATAGCATGTTTTGCTCTTTCGGTGTAAATTATGTCAAAATTAAATTTAGTAGTATCTAAATGAGATGCAATTACTTTTTCTACTACCTTTTGTTTTCCAACACCAGAAATAGGGTTAATAATAAATAATATATTCTGTTTAGTATTAATGATTCATTTTGTTTGAGGTGGATAGTTGATTGTTAATTAATCTGTTATTGTATTGTTGTATAATTCCTTTTAAGTGTTTTTCTAGCTTATCTTTTTGTTGTTTTTGATGAGGGTTTAAATTGTTAATCAGGTTATTTGTTAGTAATGTATCTTGATTTAAATTATGAAAGTTTGTGGTGTTTTCACCATCAAAGATTAAAAAAATATTTTGAATAGTAATTTGATAAGTTCCATTAACGTATTGCACAGTAAATTTCTCATCATTACCAAAAGCATTATTGCCAAAGGATATTATTTCATTTTTACTCCCAACTAAACCTAAAATAGTAGGTGAAATATCTATGTGCTGAAAAAGCGATTTACTTCTTCCTTTTAAATTTCCTGTAGGGTCGTAAAGAAAAACTGGAACAGCAAATCTGCCTAGTCTATTTTTATATTTATCTGCATTAGATTGTGCTGAATGATCTGCTGTAAAAACAAAAATGGTATTGTTAAACCAAGGCATTTTTTTTGCAGTTTCAAAAAATAATTTTAATGAGTAATCTGTATAGCCTACGGTTTCATGTAGAGGCAAATTACCTTTAGGAAACTTATTTATATGTTCTTTAGGGATGGTGTATGGATGGTGAGAAGAAACTGTAAAAACAGTACTGAAAAAAGGCTCTTGTTTTTTGTTTAACTCAGCAGCATAATATTGTAAATAAGGTTCGTCAAAAATCCCCCAAAATCCATCATAGTCTTTTTCTTTTGTTGGATATTCATTTAAACCAAAGTAATTATCTATTCCAATAGCTCCTACAAAGCCATTAAAACCCATTGTTCCGTTTGCTCCACCATGATAAAAGGAAGTGTTGTAGCCTTCTTCTTTTAACAATTGAGGGAGACCTTCTAGCTGGTTTCCTGCTTGATTTGAGATAACATATGGAGTAGCCATTAGTTGTGGCAATCCTGCTAAAATACAAGGTAGTGCTTCAATTGATCTACTCCCGTTAGCATAAGCATTCGTAAATACATAACTTTCAGTTAGTAAAGAATCTATAAAGGGTGTGTATCCTTTATTGTTGTTAAAACCACCAACATATTCTTTAGCGAAACTCTCTAAAATAACAAGTACAACATTTTTTCCTTTAAATGTCTGGTTGCTATTAATTATCGTTTTTGGGGTGTAAATTGTCTCAATTTCTGTTTTTGTAAAATAATTGACTGGTTGAATGTTGTCTACAAAAATGGTTTTAAGGATAGTAAAAGGAGTATTTAAAACAATGGGTATGTTTTGAGCACGGGCATACTGACCAGCGTTAACAATATCTATCGGTTTGTATTGCAGACCACCACGCATTCCGAAAACCGTTAGTGTAGAAAATATCACTAAGATGATGGAATGGAATAAATAATCTTTTTTCCTAAAAGGATGAAAAGAAGGTTTTGCTTGGCAATATTTTTTGTGAAGTAACCAAGAAATTAAAAGTAACCCAGCAAAAAGGATGTAATTGTACCAAAAATCAATAATATAATTTGGTAACAGTTTAAAGAAATCATCTCCTGCTCCAACCATCCCAAAAAAATCGGTAGTAGTTCTTTTTAAAGTAAAATCGAAATAAGCAATATCTATTAGGTTAATAGCAATTGCAAGTGTGTTTAAGGTATAAAAAGAAATGGTTAAAATTTTTTGGTACCATTTTAAATCTCTAAACGAAAAAGGTATTAAATGCAATAGAATAAGGGGAGAGTAGATAAATGAAATGGCAACCAAATCAAACCGAATACCATACAAAAATAATGTAGGAGACACTTCTATAAAGTGATAACTATTAAAAATGTAGAATAGAATTCTACATAAAGAGAATACCAAAAAAGCAATACCTAGTTTTTTTAATAATAATGAAAGGTGATTTGAATATTGATTCATTAATGAATATGAAATTAATGTGTCTTTGATTCATTATTATCAGCCAGACCACACTTGCCACAATCGTGAGATTTTCTGTTAGCAATAAATTTCATAAACAAATAAACCAATGCTATCGTTGCAATTGATAAGACAATAATTTCTTGCATTTTATTCGATTCAATAATTTATTAACAATACCTCTAATCAGTTGTTAGAAAATAAACAATCAGAGAAACAAAGTTACACAATTTCAATTAACTTTGTTATCCAAAATTTAGTAATATGTCGTTAAAATATAACCGAAGAAAGTATTCAGATGAAGTTTTAATTAACCTTTATCGTGCTATATTAAAGCCTCGATTAATTGAAGAAAAAATGATGGTATTGCTACGCCAAGGAAGAATATCTAAATGGTTTTCGGGGATTGGTCAAGAAGCAATTTCTGTTGGAGCAACAATGGCATTAAATAAGGATGAGTTTATTTTACCTATGCATAGAAACTTGGGTGTTTTTACTTCTAGAGACATCCCTTTACACCGATTGTTCTCTCAATTTCAAGGTAAAATGAATGGTTTTACAAAAGGTAGAGATCGTTCTTTTCATTTTGGTTCTCAAGAACATAACATTGTGGGTATGATTTCTCATTTAGGCCCTCAGATGGGAGTGGCTGATGGTATTGCATTAGGAAATAAATTAAAAGGAAATGAAAAAGCTACGTTGGTTTTTACTGGAGATGGCGGTGCTAGTGAAGGTGATTTTCATGAATCAATTAACACTGCAGCTGTTTGGCAATTGCCAGTTATCTTTTTGGTAGAGAATAATGGTTATGGTTTATCCACACCATCTAGCGAGCAATTTATTTTTAAAAACTTTGTAGATAAAGGAATTGGTTACGGTATAGAAACGGAGTTAATCGAAGGGAATAATATTTTAGAAGTATATCATAAAATAAGCCAAATAGCAGAATCTATTCGGAAAAACCCAAGACCAGTTTTAGTGGAGTGTTTATCATTTAGGATGAGAGGACATGAAGAAGCTTCAGGAACTAAATATGTACCTCAGGAGTTAATGGATGAGTGGGCTAAGAAAGATCCTGTTAACAATTACGAGAAGTTTTTGTTAGATGAAAAAGTATTGGATGAAAAAACGGTTGAAGAAATAAAAGCCTCAATAAAATTAGAAGTAGTTGCAGAATGGGATAAGGCCTATGAAGAAGAAGCTTTAGTTGCTAGTGCTTCAACAGAGTTTGAGGATGTTTATGCTCCTTTTCAATTTGTAGCAACAGCACCAAAAACTGAAGAGAAAACAGAAAAGAGGATGGTAGATGCTATCTCGGACGGATTGCGTCAGAGCATGGAGAAGCATGATGATTTAGTATTGATGGGACAAGATATTGGTGATTACGGAGGAGTATTTAAAATTACGGATGGTTTTGTAGAGCAGTTCGGAAGAGAAAGAGTAAGAAATACACCACTTTGTGAATCTGCAATTTTAGGGGCTGGTTTAGGTTTGTCGATTAATGGACAAAAGGCAATGGTAGAAATGCAATTTGCTGATTTTGTTTCTGAAGGAATGACTCAAATATGTAATAACTTAGCTAAATCTCATTACCGTTGGGGGCAAAATGCAGATGTTGTTGTTAGGATGCCAACAGGCGGAGGAATGGCTGCAGGGCCTTTCCACTCACAGTCTAATGAATCTTGGTTTACTCAGGTACCAGGTTTAAAAGTGGTATATCCTGCTTTTCCAACAGATGCGAAAGGATTATTAGCAGCCAGTATAGAAGATCCAAATCCAGTAATGTTTTTTGAGCATAAAGGATTATACAGAAGTCTAAAAGAAGAAGTTCCTAATGATTATTATACACTAGAGCTAGGAAAAGCAAGCTTGATAAAAGAAGGAAATGATATTACCATTGTTACTTACGGAATGGGGGTTCATTGGGCGTTAGAAGCTTTAGAAGAGAATCCTGATATTGCTGCAGATTTAATTGATTTAAGAACTTTAGTACCTTTAGATAGGGAAGCAATTTTTACATCGGTAAAGAAAACAGGTAGAGTAATTATATTGCATGAAGCAACCATGTTTAATGGGTTTGGAGGAGAGTTAAGTGCCTTAATTACTGAAAACTGTTTTGAGTACCTAGATGCACCAATAAAACGAGTAGCAAGTATGGATACTCCAGTTCCATTTATCAATCAATTAGAAGAGCAGTTTATGCCTAATGAACGATTTAAAGAAGAGTTGATTGGACTGGTGAATTATTAAAGCAATAATAATTTTAATCTTTTAAGTGATTCCTGATTTTTTTTGGAATTGATAGAGTTGACTACTTTTTCTTTTTCTTTGGTTGTTAAATGCCAGCTTAAAGAAATTTCGTTTTCTGAGTTATTCAACTCAAAATCAACAACATCAATAGGCTTAGTAAAATCGTTGCCAAGATAATGTAGCATTTGGTCTAAATTATAATCTTGAATAGGAAAAAGATTATCGTATAAGCTACCTACCGGGCTTAGAAAGTTTTCTGCAATGCTATTAATAGATTTTTTGTTTACAGCTAACTGTTTAGGTTTATCTCTTAATGTAATAATTACAATTCCACTGGTATTTTCGTTTATCCAATCTTTAAATGTATAGATGTATTTGTAGGTGGTTAATTTTCCAAAATTATCACGCATTCCAGCATCTATTACATTTATTTTTGGCTCTGATGGTAATGAGACTCTTGGCATTATGATGGGGAAAGTGGCACTCATTCTCAGGGCACTTGTAAATCTTACATTTTCTGCATCTTGAGCTGCAAAAAGGCGTGTAAATTCAACATTTTCAATGATGGGTTTATTTTTTACAGAATTTATATAATCATTAGTTGTTAAATAAGAAATAGGTTGCGATGATATAAGCATTCTTCTTCCATCATTAATTACAGTAGGAGCGAGAACCATCATAGGTATTTCAGCGTTGTATTCTGGGCTTGTGTAATCTTTTAGTGTTTTATCTAAAATTTCGCCAGTATTGAGTAATAGTTGTCGTTCAAAAGAATAACCTCTGTCTTTGGTATAAGAATAATTGCCAACCTTGTGTTTTTTAAGTCTAAAGAAAAAATCATTGGTAGCAATGCTAAAAGCAATAGGGTTTAGTAAATCCTGAGCAACATTATTAATGTATTTCTTAGAATAAATAGAATGATTTAAATTGTTTTTTCGTAAGTATAGTTCTCTAAAATAAGCTGCACCAATCATTCCTCCAGAAGATCCAGTTATTAAATGGGCTTGATTAAATAATTTTCCATTTGTGATGCTGTCAGTTGTTTGAAGCATGTAAAAAGTCCATAACATAGCTCGCGAACCACCTCCGCTTGTATTTACAAATACTATTTTAGGTTTTGAGATTGAATTGTTTTTTTTCTTCCAATTTTCAAGAATAGCAATTGCGTTTTTTTTATCTTTTTTTATTCTGCTAGTATTATTACTTAGTTTACTTAAGTTTTTAATGGAATAATCTGCTTTTACGGTATTGTAATTTAAGCCGTAAGCCATGTTATCATAGCTGAAATTGTCATTTTTAGATAAATGATTCACTAGAAAAAATAGCGACAGAATAACAATTGCAGTCCACCCTTTAAGCCAAGTATAAAAAGCACTCATCAAAATAAAAAGAATGGTAAAAAAGAGAATTATACTTGCTCCTGCAGGAATTACAAAGATTTTGTTTTCACTAAAAAGACCTAAAACAATAAGCGAAATAAAAATAACGATTTCAAAAAAAGAGGCATTTAAATGATTTTGAGAAATAACTGATTTTAACATTTTTTCATCATAATGAGAAATGTCTCTGGCAGGCTTAACAACAAAAGGCGTGTGAAGGTATATTTCGACATGCCATTTTGTTTTACTTTTTAAAATATCATATACACTTCCTTGTTTGGTAAATAATGTGTTAGTAGGATTTTCATCATCTACACTTGATGATATCCCTAGTTTTTCGAAAATATTTTTATTGGTTGATAAGAAGTAAGTGAGCGAGCCAATAATATTAATTACATATCCGATAATAATTGCAAAAACATAAAGTGCTATTGTCTCTTTTGATGTATTTTCATTTTGGATTTGATAGTTAATAACCTGTAATACATAGTAGGTTATAAAAATGAAAGGAAGCA
Source organism: Flavobacteriales bacterium (assembly GCA_002401955.1). Classification (GTDB taxonomy): domain Bacteria; phylum Bacteroidota; class Bacteroidia; order Flavobacteriales_E; family Vicingaceae. The sequence goes on from NVUQ01000021.1 coordinate 23,519, forward strand.
ATGAGTTATTGATGCAAAACCTTAAAAAAGGACTTTTAAGAGCAGCAATAAAAGGAAAATACTTGCTATTCATAATGTAACTACTGATGTTAAAAGTCATAACAAATGTGCCAATGGCAAAGCCCATAATAAAATACGACCAAAAACTAACTGAACCTAAGTATTCTGGGGCTAAAAAAAGGTAGTAGATACCATATTTACTCGCTAGAGATTTACTAACAAAACCAAATAGGATAAGCCATAAAATAAGCAATAGGTGGTTTCTTTTTAGATTTACTAAAAGAAGTTGTAATGGGAAAAAGAATATGAGTTTTTTAATCATTAATGTAATAATAACGTCAATAGGCTTTGTAGATCATTATTTTACGTTTAAAAATGATATTTTGTTATGGGTTAATATTTATTCTTTTCAAAAAGTTTTCCGATACCTTCAATTCCTTTCCTAAGTAAATCATAGTACAATGAAACTCCAAGAGCAACACACATTAACCAAATAACTAACATGTTTACCAAGAATGTATCAAAATACAATCCAAAAATTCTTTTTTCTGGAGCGTAAAAATGAGATCTAAACCCACTTGGTGTTAGGTAGATAGGGTCTGCTTTTTGAATTAAGTGACCATCTAATTCTAAGATTTTGTTTAGAGAGTTTTTATCTTTTACATAATCAGATAAAGCATCATTGGTATATTCATCTTTCATTTTAATGAAGCTTTCTTTAGATGCGGCATCTTTATTTAACTCGGCTGTTAAAACATCTTTATCATTGTAAGCTTTTTTGTATTTAGTTAAATAAAACTGATTAAGTTCAGAGATGTAGAATTTAGTTTCATTAAAAACGTTCTTATTTAATTTATCAATGTATAAGTTGCCTAACATACTAAACTTAATGTTTGGGTTGCGTTTAAGTTCCTTGCTTATCTCATTTCTAAGCAATGTTAAGTTTTCAATAATTAATTCTTCTTTATCTTCTTTACCAAAATTGTTTTCAGTACTACTTAGTTTTGCAGTTAATTTTCCTAACCAGAAATTTTTTCTAAACTCAAACCTTTTAAAGGTTTTATCTAATTGAAAGAATTGTTTTTCGAATTTATTATCCTTAAACTGACGAACAGCAATTGCTTCATAAGCCCATCTAGAAGTCATTACTTCGCCAACAAAAGGTACATTTTCTTGTACCGTAATGGTAGGGTTTAGCTTATCAAATTTAACCATTACACCACTTAGTAATAATTGAGGGATAACCAAGAAAGGAATTAAGATATAAATGGTAACCGCAGAGTTGAAACTTGCAGAAATGTTTAAGCCAAGCATATTAGCAAAACAAGCTGTACTAAACAACACTAACCAGTAAGAAAAGTACATTCCTTTAATCTCTAGTATTAAGTTTCCTACAATTACAAACGAAAGCATTTGTATAGCAGAAATGATAAACATGATGCTAATTTTAGAAGCCAAATAACCTCCTTTACTAAGGTTTAGGAACTTTTCTCGTTTTCTTATTTTCTGGTCTCTAAATATTTCTTCTGCACTTACCGTTAAACCAATAAAAAGTGCAACAATAACAGACATAAACAAATAGGCAGGGAAGTTTTCATTTTCTCTAAAAATATATCCTAATTCATTACTAGAATCTGAATTAAAATAACGCATTAAATACGCTAAAATAAATGCTAGAAAAGGGGCTTCTAAAAAGTTAATTAGAAGGTATTGGGTATTTGTTAATTTAGATAAAACATCTCTTGTGATAAAAACTTTAAACTGAGACCATTTGTTAGGAATGTTTGATAATATTTTTAAAGCTTCGTTTGTTTTATCAAAGTCAGCAAGATTTTGAGCAACCTTTTCTTTATAAGTATCATACCATTCGGTAGGATTTACTTTTCTGTGCTTAGTTGCATTACCATATTCATCTACAACTCTTCCTTCAATAATATCAAATATTTGTTCAGAGTTAACATTACCACAACTAACACATTCGCTTTCATCACTGTTAACATGATTTGCTAGTTGTTTAAAGTAAACAACAGCATCAACAGGATTTCCGTTATAAATAGGATAACCACCAGTATCTAAAATCAATAAATTATCAAACATTTTATAGATGTCTGATGACGGTTGATGAATTACCACAAAGATTAACTTACCTTTAAGAGCGAGCTCTTTAAGTAAATCCATGATATTTTCAGAATCTCTTGAAGAAAGTCCAGAAGTAGGCTCATCAACAAAAAGAACAGCTGGTTCACGGATTAATTCTAGAGCAATATTTAATCTTTTTCTTTGTCCACCACTAATGGTTTTTTCCATTGGGCTACCAACCTTAAGGTCTTTAGCTTCATATAAACCAATGCTATTTAAAACGTCAATAACACGTTTTGTTATTTTTGTTTCATTCATTTTTGCAAAACAAAGTTTTGCGTTATAGAATAGATTTTGGAATACTGTAAGTTCCTCAATCAGTAAATCATCTTGAGAAACATAGCCAATAACACCTTCAATCTTTTCTTGTTGGTGATGAATATCAACTCCATTAATGGTAATTTGACCTGTGGTAGGGGTGTAGGCACCATTTAAAAGATTTAATAATGTAGATTTACCAGCACCACTAGCACCCATAATACCAACCATCCTACCAGATTCTTCAGAGAAACTAAAAGGATGCATACCTTGGTTACCACCTTTAAATTTATAGGTAAGGTTTTCTACATTAAAAATTATTTTTTCATCATTATCATCTGCAAAATAACAGCTAACAATATCACTATAATAAATAGGTTGAACTTTAGAACTTCTAATAGATGAACCTTGATTAAGAATGCTTGAACGATTTTTGTTTAATAAAATACCGTTTAAATAAAGCTCAGTATCACCAAAATACCGAACAAAAAACATATTTACTGTTTCTAGTTTAATGATTCTTAGTGTCCCAATTATTCCTTCGGAATAGATATGGTTGCTTTGCTTGTATGTGTTTTCTTTTTTATTATCGATGATAAGAGCTTGAGGTAAATCAAAACCCATTTCATCACTATTTTCTACAAAACCATGGCAAAGATTAAATTCATCTGGAGCAATATTAAATGTTTCTGATACCGTTTCAATAAACTCCATTTCTTGTTCTGAGGGAGTTTTGTTGGCATAAATAAATTCTAACAAACGAATTAAAACAATTACTTTTTGTTTTTGAGCAAGCTCTTCGTTAATTTGAGTACAGATTAAAAGAATTTTTACAGAATTAACGGAAGTACGTTTTTTTGCTTTACCACTTTTGGATTTCCTAGTTTTTGCTTCAATAAACTCATCATAGAGTTTTAAGTATGCTTCAACTAATTTTTGATTTAGTTGTTGTTGAAGGAAAGAAGTAACAATTTTTCTACTATTGTCTGAAATATCTTCAGCTTCGGATACAATAGAAAATAATTGCATCAAGGCTTTTAATATTCTTTCACTCATAGTACTTGATTATTCTTTATTAGTATTCGTAGCTAAAAAAAAGGCATTATCAATAAATAATGCCTTTTAAATTGTTTAGTTACTATTTCTGCTTAAACCCCACTAAAAGAACAGCACAACCAGAAGCTAAATTGTTAGGGTCTAACTGAGCTTCAATAATGCAGTCTAGTGTGTTAGTGATTTTAAAATCCCAAAAAGCAGAATTTGCATAATCTTTATTGGTAAACAATAGATTTCTTTCTTTATCGAAAACAGAAAACAATAAGTTTCCATCTTCTAAGCCGCTACAAGCCGCAAATCTGTATGTGCTTCCACCGTAAAGTGTCATATTAAATTCAGCAATTTCATCATCTAATAATAAAGACCTATAGTCTTGTCCATCAGAAATAAAGTTTGAAGTTATATGTTTGTCGCATAAAGATGCGATTGTATCACATTGTGCAAAAGATACTGTATAAGTAACTAATCCAATTACTAAAGCTAATGTTTTAAATATGTTGTTCTTTTTCATGTGTTTTTATTTAAATCTCTTAAATATCTATTAACTAATAATTTCGATTCTTATTTGCATTACTTTATCAGTAATTGCTTTTAATTGATCGTCAGAAATATTTACAACTGTAGTGCTATTAATTGTAGTTGTTTTGTTTTCAATATCAACTGAAGACTTAACATAAGTATATGTTGATTCTACTTGCTCATAAATTTCGTTTAGCTCCATTAAATCGTCAATTAATTTAGTAAACTCTGGTTTACTGTAATAAGGAGTTAATAATTTGATAAGATTATAAACAGTTGTTTTTTGCTCACCAATTCTTTTAATAACATCTTTGTTGCCTGTCATTTTAGCTGTGCTAGTAGCAAAGTATAAACTTTCTATCCATCCACCAGCTAAAATTAAACCACCGATATCATTTTGTTGATTTCCTTTTAAGTACCTGTCGCTAGATTTGTAAGCATCAGAAACTAAAACCAATAATGAATCTTGATTTCCAATGTTTTTTTCAAATCTTTCAACTAATTCTAAATCAAAAGCGTTGCTTACACCTAAATCATCAGCAATAGATTTAACTGCTGTTAAGAAAGAGATAGCATCTTGTGTTTGATCATACATGGTAACATAACCTAAATCAGCACCATAAATACCAAGATTAATCGCTTTTTTAAAGCTAGTAGAGTAGTTGGTAACTTTAGATGGAGCATTTAAAATATCCTTGTTATAGTTTGTTCCAGCATTTTTAATCAACATTGCAGTTTGGATAGGAGAGGGGATGCTAAAAACTTTCCCGTCAATTTCCATTAATTGAGTGCTGTTAGGATCTTTTTCTTCTATAGGATTCTCTATTTGATCTACAGTAGGCTCTTCACCTCCGCAACTTACTGCTAAAACAGCTAATACTGATAAAGTAAAAACTTGATTCTTTAGGTTAAAATATTTCTTTGTCATCGATATTGTTTTAGAAAATTTTCTGTGCTTACAAATAAACAAAAAAACTTCAATATTAGAAACAATTTTTGTCGATTAATTAGCAGTTTTTACGGTTAATCGCTAAATATTTTTGTATGAAACATAAAATATCTCAAAATTAGAAATGAGATTGTAGCAATTATTAGGTTGATTATACCGTAATAATAATCTTGAAAAATCATTTTTCCAATAAAAAAAAGCAATGAATACGTTAGTGTTGTAGCACTTATCCAACATATTATTAGTGAAGGAATTTGAGATTTTGTTTTAGGAATATTAAGTTTTGTTTTAATATTATTCCATGCACCCTCCGGTTCAACTTGCAAATAGAATTTTTTTAATGTTTCATCATTTTCGGGTTTGGTAAAAAAAGTAACCAGTAACCAAATTATTGTTGTAAATAAAGTTGTACTTAATAATATCCCTTCGTTAGCAATAAAATTATTCTGAAATTCATCCGGAGCTACCTCGTACTCAAACATTGGGGCAAGTACAAATTTGCTTAAGCTATACCCAACAATAGGAGCAAGAGTGGCAGAAATTTCACTCCAAATATTAATTCTGCTCCAATACCAACGTAAAATTAAAACAGCTCCTAATCCTGCTGAAGATGCAATTAAAAAACGAGCTGCTCCATCAATGGTATCAATAAATGAAGTAATTATTAAAGCGATAACCATAATTAAACCAGTAAATAGTCTTCCCACTTTAACCAATTTCTTTTGACTGGTTTCTATTCCATTATCTTCAGCCTGTCTTTTATATAAGTCGTTAGTTAAATAACTTGCCCCCCAGTTTAATTGAGTAGAAATAGTGCTCATGTAAGCACCTAAAAAAGCTGTAAATAAAAGACCTCTAAGTCCTGTTGGCATAAAATCTCGCATAGCCATCACAAAACCATTACCTGCTTCATTCATTGCTAAATTGGGGTATACAACTAAAGCACATAAACCAACAATAATCCATGGCCAAGGGCGAATAGCGTAATGTGCTATTTGAAAAAATAAGGTGGCAAAAACAGCGTGTTTTTCGTTTTTGGTACTCATCATTCGTTGAGAAATGTAGCCGCCTCCACCAGGTTCGTTTCCTGGGTACCAGCTTGCCCACCATTGAACCGCTATAAAAGAAAAGAACGCACCAATAGTCAGCCCAAAAGTTCCAATAGCAGAACCCGTACTGTTAATGTTTGGAAAAAAATCAAAACGCCATTCGGGGAGTTTTTCTTTTAAGCCTGTAACACCGCCAACATCTTCAGAATTAAGCATAATAACGGCTAAAATAATGCAGCCAACCATAGCTAAAATAAATTGAACAGCATCTGTAATGGCAACCCCTAACAATCCTGAGAGAGAAGCATAAATAGCTATTAAGACCATTAAAACTCCTATGTACATAAATGCCGTTTGGTAATCAATGTCTAAAAAAATGATAAGAATTTTTATCATTGCAGCGTTTACCCATCCAATAATTATAGTGTTAAAGAAAACCCCTAAGTAAACAGATTTAAATTTTCTAAAAAGTTTTGCAGCTTTACCAGAATATCGTAATTCCAAAAACTCTAATTCTGTTAATACATTTGCTTTTCGCCACATTTTAGCAAAAAAGAAAGTGGTGAGCATGCCACCAATAAGCATATTCCACCATAACCAGTTTCCAGAGATCCCATTTTTTTTAACTACTTCAGCTACCCATAAAGGGGTGTCGGCAGCAAAAGTGGTAGCAACCATCGATATTCCGGCAATGTACCAAGGTAAGTTTCTCCCTGCTAAAAAAAAGTCGGTTAAAGAACCACTTGCTTTATTTTTAAACTTTAATCCTATGTATAAGGTAATTGCTAAAAATACAACTACGATTATCCAATCAATCAATTCTAAAACCATAATTTCCACTAATAATTCAGGAAAAATAATAAAGTTTGAGGATTGAATAGTAATTTCGAAAAATCGTTATTAACAATTGATGAGTCATAATATAGATATACAACAAATACAGCGTTATTCTAAATTAGAATTAATTGCAAAGCAAATTGTAGAAGGTTTTGTTACCGGATTACACAAAAGTCCTTTTCATGGTTTTTCGGTAGAGTTTGCAGAACATAGAATGTATAACCCCGGAGAATCTACAAGACATGTTGATTGGAAGCTGTATGGAAGAACTGAAAAACTATTCATTAAAAAATACGAGGAAGAAACCAATTTAAGGTGTCATATGATTATAGATGGATCATCATCCATGTATTTTCCAGAAATAGATTATAATAGTAGTGAAGCATTTAATAAGATAAAGTTTTCGGTTTATGCAACCGCTGCCATTATGAATTTAATGAAAAAACAGAGGGATGCTGTTGGTCTGAGTATTTTTTCTGATAAGTTGGATGTGCATACGCCTGATAAATCAAGTACCATACATCATAAACGATTAACTAATGAATTAGAAAATTTAATAAACAATCCGAAAGTAAATACAAAAACTGCTACAGTAAAAGCATTGCATACTATTGCAGAAAGTGTTCATAAACGTTCTTTAATTATTTTATTTAGTGATATGATGGAGAATGTTACTGGACAAGAAGATCTTTTTGAAGCCTTACAACATTTAAAGTACAATAAACATGAGGTAATTTTATTTCATACCATTGATAAAGAAAAAGAATTGAATTTTAAATTTGAAAACAGACCTTATCAATTTATTGACTTAGAAACGGGGGAAGAGGTTAAAGTTCATCCTAATGATGTAAGAGAAAAGTATATTGAAGAAATTACAAAAAGAACAGCAAGATTAAAAACTCGTTGTTTACAATTTGGAATTGAATTGGTAGAAATAGATGTAAATCAGGGGTTTAACATTTTATTAGAAACTTACTTGCTGAAAAGAAAAAAAATGATGTAATTTTTTTTCAATTCTCTTGTGATAATAAAAAACATTAATATATATTTGCAGCCCCTTAACGGGGAAAGTTCTTATAAAAATTTCGAATAGAAATAAAAGATAAAAGCGCTCAACGGAAGTTGATCGTAAAAAACCTAAAACATTCATTGGATGTTTTTTAAATGGTTTTTTGGTCTGGTAGTTCAGTTGGTTAGAATACCTGCCTGTCACGCAGGGGGTCGCGGGTTCGAGTCCCGTCCAGACCGCCAACAACGTTTTAAGTAAATGTTTAAAAGCCTCACTTTTTAGTGGGGCTTTTTTTGTGACTAAATGTTTCAGAGCAGGAAAATAATAACACAATATACTAATGGTATCAAATGGGTGGGAGGTATAGTTGTATTCCTGTCCTGACCGCGAATAAGCCTCATAGATACATGAGGCTTCTTTGTTTCCATGAGTTTGTACTGACAGTAAAGTTGTCACAAATCGTCATAGGAAGTCAGAATACGTCAAAATGTTTTAGGATTTGTTTCAGGGTGAGAGTGAAAATGTTTCAGGATATGATAACCATATAAGGTTTAGCTCTTTTCATACTAATCTTAATATTCTTTTTTAAACAAGTAATTTCGCTTGAAAGGTTACCTTTTTAAATTTTCGACATATAAAGGAAAAAAAGCTTATGAAAGATTTAGAAATTATCGAAGAAATCCAAAGAGGAGATCGGGAGGTTGGACTTAAAATTCTTTACAAAGAATTTCCTAAAGTGAAAATCAAGATTCTATCTACAGGAGGAACCAAAGAAATTGCTCAAGAAATATTTAATGATAGTCTCCTTTTGTTAGTCGAAAAAGTTGAGCAGCCAGATTTTGAGTTAACATCGAAACTAACCACTTATTTATTTGGAATAGCTCGTTTGTTATGGATGAATGAATTAAGAAGACAAAACAAACGACAAGAATTGGAGTGGAGTGATGCACTGATCGTTACGAACGAAGATATGGAGTATGACGAGGAAAAAGAAAGAAAATTATTGGCGATAGAGAACATTATGAATCGGATCTCTGCAAAATGTAAACAGTTGTTTAAGCTATTTTATTATCATAATGAGTCTATGAAATTCATTGCAGATAAACTTAATTTCTCAAGCATTAATTCTGCAAAAACGCAGAAATACAAATGCCTGGAGAAGGCAATTCAATTATCACAAACCATTTAATCCCCTACGTCATGAGAAATAATTTAGAACAGATAGAGAATATAGAAAAATACTTATTAGGCAAAATGTCTGATGAGGATAAAAATAAGTTTGAAGCTGAAATTGTACAAGATGAACAATTGAAACTACAGGTTGAAAACCAAAGATTAGTAATTAAGGCTATTAAAAGAAAGCACCTGAAAACAGACATCAAAAAAGTTAGTGGAAAAGGAGGTGGTAATTTATGGCTAAAAATAGGTGGGGTGATGGTCGTTTTGGCTATCACAATGTTCTATTACATGAATACAACTAATAAATCAGCTGTGGTGTTATCCGATGTTCAACAAGTGGTTACAGAAGATTACCGGTTTAATGGATTGAAAACTTGGGTGACACCTTCGGTTCAGCGGTTTTCGATAAATGCAGTAGATGGAGCTACAATCGAAGGGAAAAACGGAACGCTAATTATTGTTCCTAGCCATGCTTTTCTTGATAAAGATGGTCAGGTCGTAGAAGGTAAAGTTGATTTTGAGTTAATAGAGGCTTTAACATTGGATGATATGATTCTTTATAATCTCACCACTACCGCTGATGGTAGAACTTTAGAGACCGGAGGAATGTTTTACACTAATGCAACGGAGAACGGAGAAGCACTTATTATAAATCCTGATAGGCCGTTGTATGTAGAAATACTAACTGCAGAACCAAAGGAAGGTATGATGGCTTTTAAAGGGGAAATAACAGAAGAAGGGAACATCAACTGGAAGGACCCTATTCAGCTAATGAAGTTTTTAGTGAAGGTAGATTTTGAAGAGTTAGATTTTCTTCCAGACGGTTTTGAACAACTAGTAAAAGATGAAGGTAGGGATTCCAAATTATACTTAAAAACGAAGGCTCAGATAGATAGTTTGTATTATACTTTACTTTATAATGAATATGAATCGAGTATAAATGATAGTTTGGTGATTATGCAGGCACCTTTTGAAGAAAGCAATTCAAGTATAAGGTATCTTGTTCAGCAGGTTCAGGATGGGTATTATAGAGATGAGGCTGCTGAAGAAGTAGTAATGACTGAAGCTCTGTTAAGTTGTGGAATAGACCCCTTAACAGTTAAATCTATTCGATCAAAAGAATTCACCAATACATTTATCGCAACTAATGAATTTGAAGAAAGGATAGGGGAGTTGCATAGAATGGATAACGGAGATGCTTTAGTGCAATTGTATATCCATAATTTGGCAAAACCAATGTGGGAAGTAGATATTCTGGTAGCACAACAATTGTCAGGAAAAGATAAGATCTTGTTTGATGCTTTTGCTGCTCAAAGACTAACCAATCTCAAGGATGCTGAAATATATCAAGATCGTTTATCAGCTTTCTACAAGGAAAAGAAAGTGTTGAGTAAACAGGCAGTTAGAAAGGTGAAAAGAAATTTGGCTAAAAAGGATAGGCAACAATTGACTCAACTGTATAGTGAATTGAATGAATTAAGAATAAAGGCAAGTGTTGAATATGATGGTGGGATATATCGAAGAATCAATAGCTCTATTGCTGGCAACATCCCTGCCCCTAATGCGGCAACAAGTAATGTTTATGCAACTCCATGGTATACTTTTGGATGGGCAAATATCGATTGCTATTTAAAGTACCTAGATAATAGGAGTAAGGAGGTTGATGTTATTGTGAATAATACTTTTTCGGATGTTAAAGCATATCAGTGGTTAAATATTATCCGTACTCTAACACCACTTAAGATGGTTGAGAACAAGGGAGTGGCGGTGTTTCCAGCAGAAGGAGCAAAAGGAGCAGAAGGGATGAAAGATACTTATACCATTTCCATTTCCAGAGATGGTGATCAATTTGCTTGGTCATCGTTACGCTATAATCCTTATGAAAATGATTCTATTGTTGTGGAGCAAACACTCATTTCTTTGGAAGATTTAAAAGAAAAGTTATTGGCTTTTGATCAGAGTACATCTCCGCTTATTGAGCGACTAAAAACAGCTGAAGAATATCTAAAAGAAGAGATGGAGAAGAGAAAAAGAGAAGAAATGTTGGAAACTGAACGGCTGAAGGAATTGGAAAAAAGAAATGCTTACATAGCTAAATCTAGTAGTAATAAGCGGAAAGAGATAGCTCGAAAGCAACAAGAAATGGCAGAAAGAAAAAGGTTTGAACAAGAGCTAAGAGCGATTTGTTTCCCATGTGAAACCCCTTCTCCTTCTTCTCCTAGCACATTGTCTAATGTGGAAATAGACACTCTTTGATGGGATAAATAATAGGAGGTGGGTAGCCATAGTTTTTACACTATATTTTATACCTCATTGTTAAAGCCTTTTAAACATTATATACAAGGCTTTAACGATGAGTGTTTCCTGGATACTTGAAATAGTTCGTTTATTCATAAAAAAACAGGAGGAAAGTAAAATTGTCATTAAGGAGTTTTACTAAGGATGAAATGAGTTTAAAGGAATTGACTATGGTTTAGGTGGATGATAACCTTAGTAAAAATCAACTAAAGTCAAACGTCTCAACAGCGTCTCAGTTGAATATTGTAAAGCAGTACAAATTTATGAAAGGTTCAAAGATGGGTGCCCAGATTCGGAATATGAGCTTCCTCAAATGTCTAATCAGAAAACTAATGTTTACCTGAAAGCAATGGCCAATCTGGACGGAATCAAGAAATATCTATCTCACTATATAGCGAGGCACACATTTGCAACAACTGTATTGCTTGACTCTGGGGTAGATCTTAAAACAATCAGTTTCTTTATGGGGCATTCTTCGATTAAGACTACAGAGATATATGGGAAGATTACTAAGAATAGGGCTGTTGATGTTGTGAAAATGCTTGACCAGAATATGCTAAATGAGGAGTCATAACATAGTTAATGCTTGATTACATTGAATGTGTTATCTCTATAAATATTGTTGTTTGTATCGTAATAATACTATAATAGATGGTTATTCAGATATGATTAGCAAGTCTAAATTGTTTTTTATATCTTTGTAATACTAATATTTGTGATTATACGGATACAAACAGCAAATTCAATGAAAATAGAATGGGACATAGTAAAAAGATTTTCTCAAAGTGATACACCTTGTTTTTCAACTGAAGATGTCAGAAAAGAGTTTACACAAGTGAGTGTGTCACATTTACGAAACATACTTATGAGTATGGTGAAGAACAATATGTTAGTTCGCCTTACAAAGGGGTTATATTACATAGTTCCTCTTGAGCATAATAATCCGAATTTTATTCCAAACTGGCATCTTGTTGCGAAATACTTGATGCGAAATAAGAACTACTACATAGGTTATTATTCGGCTATGCAAATACATAAATTAATTACTCAACCAAGCTTAACAGAAATAGTCGTAACTGATATTCAAATTAAACCAAGTAAAATAGAAATACAAGGAGTACGATTCCAGTTTGTTTATCATAATAAGAATCGATTTTTCGGAGTAAAAAATACATGGATTGATGATTTCAATAAAGTAAAGTGTAGTGATCTCGAAAAAACGATTGTTGATTCATTTATCAACCCACATTATAGTGGTGGAATAATTGAAATAGCTAAGGCCGTGCATGAGACAAGGGACAAAGTTGACTTATCAAAACTTTTTAACTACTTCACTAGTGCAGGCAGCAAAGTTGCAGCGAGACGATATGTTTTTATCTGTGACCTTTTAGAAATAAGCAGCTCTTATCATGAAAGCCTATTACAAAATCACGATGAACTATTGAAACTGAATCAAACAGGATCATTTCAAAGGTTAGATACCTCTGCTCCAGATGAAGGTAAAATAAACACCAGGTATGGATTGAAGGTCAACAGAGATATAGACACCATTAAAGAAGCAATGTATACATGATAAAACCAGGAGAAATAGATAGAATAGCCGTAGACAAGGGAGTAAGGGCAAAACAAATTGAAAAGGATTATGTTATATCATGGATGTTATGGGGGATTGCTCGCAATGAATTTCTAAATGATAATTTAGTATTCAAAGGAGGAACATGTTTGAAAAAAATGCACTTTGACGAATACCGTTATTCAGAAGATATGGACTTCACTCTCAGAAATGATGATGTTACAGATGAAGAAATATTGGACAACTTTAGAGTGGTATTTAATCTTATCTATGAGGAATCTCGAATTAAAATTGAAGTTCTTGATGGATCAGTTGATACCCATATAGCGTCTGGAAGTTTAAAGTTTAAGATAAGCTATCAAGCCACGCATGGTTCTGATGAGATTAAAATGGATGTTACACGTGGCGAAAAAATTGAATTTGATGTAGAACAGCGATTGATGTTGCACAACTACAGCGATCTTGATGAAGAAGACGAAACTAGAATCAATTCTTATTCTCTGAAAGAAGTTCTTATTGAGAAAATTACAGCTTTAATGGGAAGGACAATTCCAAGAGATTTATACGATTTTGACTACCTGGTTGAAGAAGGAATGGAGCTTGAAGAGGTTTACATTGAATTTATGCGGAAGGCAGAAAATAAGGGGCATAACCCGAAAGATTTTATAGATAAGGTAATGCCAAAGATGAAAACGTTTGAACGTGATTGGGAAACCAGTTTAGGCAAACAAATGAATAAGAATGAATTACCAAATTTCAAAAACCTATGGCGTAAATCGACAGCTAATTTTAAGGATTTAATGAAACTATTAGAAAATTAGAAGACCTAAAAAGTCTTAACCTCGTCTCAGTATGATATTTAGTGAAGTATAGAGCTAGGTGCTCATATTCTATGAAACCTACAGCCAGCACCGTCCGGTCCACTAACATTGTGTTTTAAGCGATATTTTAGAATCCAGTAGTTTACCTACTGGCTTTTTTTTTGCTCAATATAGGGACTCAGAGTTTTTTAATTTTTAATGAAAAGGGTATTATGAGTAGTGTGTTTTCAAGTAAAATGATCCAAAAAAAATATAAAGGTGTAGTTATATTTGGTAAGGGTTTGAAAAGCGAAAGTGTTGTATTCAGTTTTTCTAGAGAAGAATAATTAGTAATAGATTTTTTGTAATTCAATAACTCGTTAAGTTGTCCCAAAGCTTTTCAAACTCCCTTAAATAACTTTTAGTTACTTCTTTTTCCGTAGTAACTAAAATGTTCTCCTGATTTCGTTCGGCAGCACTTCTTGTCCAGTTGTAGCTTCCGGTAATTAGTGTAGTCTTATCTATAATACAAAATTTATGATGCATATGGTTGGGGCTGCTGTCAATTTTAACTGGGATGCCTTTTTTTTCTATGCGATTAATATCAGAACCTAGATCAAAACATTTGTCGTTATCAGTAATGAGTTTAACACTTACCCCTCTTTTGTGACAGGTAATAATTTCTTGAGAAATTTGATCGTCACTTATAGTAAATACACAAATTTTTACGGAATCTTTGGCAGATTTAATTTTTTGGATAATGGTATTTCTGCAGCTGTTTCCAGGGCTAAAATGAGCGTATGTTTCTGAAGTTTCATATTTGTTGCTGGATAAGGTTAGTTTGTTGGCCGTTTCTATCCAGTCAATTAAATTTTCTTTAGAAAGTAGTTCTTGATTGGTTTTTGCAATGTCAAAAATTTTACTTCTTAAAAAGTCCCTTTCCCGTTTGTTAAATTGTTTTTCAATAATTAATTTTTTTAAGACCTTTTTTTCGCTACTAGTTAGGATGTTGTCGATAATGGAAGCTTCTAATAATTGAATTATTTTATCCATTTAGTTGTTTATTAATGGTTTTAATTTCTTTTTCAAGGCTGTTAATTCGTTCCTCCATGGATCTTTTATCGTTGTGACTTATGCTCTCTATTTTTTGATTGATAATGTAAAGTCTTGGTTTTTTTATTTTTAATGATTTTAACTCGGTTAATGATATGATTGACGACTTGTTTTCTAGAATTAATAGGTAAAGAGTGTCTTCGTTTGGAGAGGTGATTTGATTACAGATGATGATTGTACCATTTTCAAGGTTTGTTTGAATTTGATTGGTAATTTCAATTGCAATTTCTCCATTAATAAAATTATCAGGAAAATCTATGGATGTTCCATCAGATAAATCCTCGTTGTTAAAGAAGTCATTCCAATTCCAACTGGTAATAAGAGGGATGGATTTTTTGTGTTTTGAGATGTTTTTATCCAGTACTGCTTTAATGTTGAATTTGGCAAGTCGGTTAACCGTTAGTTCTTCCGTTAGCAAGGCTTCTATAGGAATGCTAAAATAATTAGCAATTTGAAGCATGATATCAGTTTTTGGTTCGGCTCTTTCCTCTTCGTATGCACCTACGCTTGCTCGTTTAATGCCGAATAAGTTAGCAAATGCTGTTTGACTCAATCCTTTTGTGGCTCTTATCTTTCGAATGTTTTTTCCAATTCTAGACATATAATTTAATTTTATTGCTAAAAAATTTGGCAATTACTAAAATAAATAGTATTATTGTATGACAAACTTAGCATAAAAAGTGCAGAATCAAAAATAATGAAACGAAAACATCTTAATATATTCAATCATACACCGCCATAAGTTGAAATTGAAATTTTACTTAATTTAAGTGGAATTTTTTTTCTAAATTTATGGGATTCAAAAAAAACGATTATAAAAAATAAAATATATTAAATATGAAAGATACTTATGAAAAAGTAAAAGGTTATTTAACGGATCTAGATCATACGATTATCAGAGAGGATGAGGGGGATGGGATATTAGTTATTGATAATGAGGGCTTAGGGATTAAAAACTTAGTTATTGGTTGTTTAGATCCAATTTTAATAATGGAGCAATTTATATTAGAAATAAAAAATACAGATAATGGAGTGTTCAGGCAATTACTTCAGAAAAATAGGGATATTATTCATGGTGCATTTGTCTTAGATGAGTCAGGAAAGAAGCTGATTTTTAGAGATACTTTGCAGGTGGAGAATCTTGATCTGAATGAGTTAGAAGGATCAATCAATTCTTTAACTCTCTTGCTTTCAGAATATTCAAATGAATTAATAAAATTTTCAAAAAATTAGGAGGACATAAAAATGAGTTTATTTAAAAGATTATTTACATTAGGAAAAGCAGAAGCTAACTCTGTAGTTGATATGTTGGAGGATCCAATTAAAATGACTGAACAAGGAATTAGAGAGATGAAAAAGGATCTTGAAAATTGCTTAAAAGCGCTGGCAGAGGTTAAGGCCTTAGAGATTAGATCTAGAAATGAGATTATTACTGAAAAAGAAAAGGCGGTTGATTATGAGAAGAAGGCAATGTTGTTACTTCAGCGAGCTGAAAGTGGTCAGGTTGAAGAGGCTGAAGCAGATAGATTGGCGGGTGAAGCATTGAACAAGAAAGCGGAGAGCGATTCTCATGTGCAAAGAGCATCTAAAGAACAGACGCGACTTGAAGAGAGTGTTAGTAAATTGGGTGTAAATGTAAAAACTTTACGATCTAAGATTAGTTCTTGGGAAAATGAGTTAAAAACGCTAAAAGCTAGAGTTAAGGTGGCGTCAGCAACTAAGAATTTAAACAAACAGATGGCTTCAATTGATTCTTCGGACACAATTTCAATGTTGGAAAGGATGAAGGATAAAGTAGAGCAAGAAGAGGCACTTGCCGATGCGTATGGTAGTATTGCTAATGAATCAAAATCACTAGATGATGAAATCGACAAAGCTATAGGTGATGCAGAAGGTACTACTTCAGATAGTCTGGCTGCTTTAAAGGCTAAAATGGGATTAAATAAAAAAGATTAATCCGGTTTGAATAAAATTCTGGTAACGTAGAACAACATTGTTCTACTGTTGCTGGAGACTTAAAGAAACAAAAAACATTTACTGTTATTAACTTATTGATTAAGGTGAGGAAGTATACTGGCTTTAAAAACTAAAAAATTAAATAAAAAAATGAAAGAACTATTTGATGCAACGTTTTCTGCGGTAAATATAATACCAACGATACTTTTAATGTTTGTAATGGCTTATTGGTTGTTGGTTATATTTGGTGCATTAGATATTAGTTCATTTGATTTTGATGTAGACATTGATGCTGATGCAGAAATGGATTTTGACGCTGAAGCTGAGGCGGATGCAACAGGAGAAATTTCGGTATCTTGGTTTAATAACGTACTCTCTTTTTTTAATATTGATAAATTACCCTTAATGATATTTTTAACCTTTTGGATAATCCCTATGTGGTTAATATCAATAATGATCAACCATATTTTTGGGAATCACTTTTTTTTACTCTCAATAGTGTTTCTTATACCAAATATGATTGTAAGCTTATTTATTGCTAAACCAATAACTTTTCCTTTTATCAAATTATTTAAATATTTGGATAAAGATTCAGAAACTTCTCAAGCTTTATTGGGAGCTACAGGTAAAGTTATTGTTGGTGCAGATGATAAAAAAATAGGTCAAGGTGATGTTAATATAAAAGGATCTAATTATAGATTAAACATTAAAACAAAGAGAGGGAATATAAAAAGAGGGGAAACCATGTTGGTGGTCAATTATATAAAGACAGAAAAGCATTATATCGTTGAACCCTATGAAACTATTGATTAATTAAAAAACAAAAAACTATGGAAATGTTAGGAAATTCGATGTTGGTAATATCGATTATTATTGTTGTTGTCTTTATTGGGATAATTGCAATGATTGCAAAATGGTACAGAAAAGCAGCACAAGGTCAGGCCTTGGTAAAAACAGGTATTGGTGGAACAAAAGTATCTTTTAATGGGATAATGATTGTGCCAGTATTGCATCGTATGGAGGTGATGGATATCTCATTAAAAACGATATTAATTGAACGAAATGGATCTGATGGTCTGGTTTGTAGAGACAATATGAGAGCAGATATTAAGGTGGCATTCTTTGTTCGAGTAAATAAAACAGATGATGATGTTATTCAAGTAGCCCAATCAGTTGGTTGTGTAAGAGCGTCAGATAAAGAGGCATTGACTAATTTATTTGATTCAAAATTTTCTGAAGCGTTGAAGACAGTTGGGAAGAAATTTGATTTTGTTGATTTATACAACAAACGAGATTCTTTTAGAGAGGAGATAATTAACATTATTGGAACGGATTTGAATGGTTATATTTTGGATGATGCGGCTATTGATTATTTAGAGCAAACTCCATTAAATCAATTGGATGAATATAATATATTAGATGCAGAAGGAATTAAGAAGATTATTGATATTACTTCAAGAGAAAAAATTGCTTCGAATCAAATAGAAAGAAACAAGCAAAAAACAATTAGGAAGCAAGATGTTGAGGCAAGAGAAGCTATCTTAGAATTAGATAAACAATTGGCTGAAAAAGAAGAGCAGCAGAAACGTGAGGTGGCAAATATTAAATCGCGTGAAGAGGCGGATATTGCAAAAGTAGCCCAAGAAGAACGATTAAAATCAGAAAAAGCTCGAATTATCACAGAAGAGGAAGTGCAGATTGCAGAACAAAATAAGGATAGAGAAGTAATTGTTGCAGCAAAAAATAAAGAAAGAACCGCAGCTGTTGAAACAGAGAAAGTAGAAAAAGATCGTTTGTTAGAAGTTACCGAAAGAGAACGTGTTGTAACACTGGCTCAAATTGAGAAAGAAAAAGCGATTGAAGAGGAGAAAAAGAACATTCAAGAAGTAATTAGAGATCGTGTTGCTATTGAGAAAACTGTTGTTGTTGAGGAGGAAAGTATTAAAGATACGAAAGCACAGGCACAGGCAGATAGAGAAAAGTTAGTGGCAATTACTAAGGCAGAAGAATTAGCCGAAGCAGCTTTAGTTAGACAAATTAAAGATGCTGAAGCAGGTAAACAAGCTTCGGAATATAAGGCTCAACAAGTAATTATTGATGCTAAGGCAGAGCAAGAATCTTCTACTCAACGAGCGGAAGCAATTATAGTTATGGCTGATGCATCTGCAGCAAAAGAAGCTGCTCATGGTATTGCTGAGGCGCAAGTGTTAGAAGCTAAGGCAGCTGCAAGAGAAAAGCAAGGAGATGCTGAGGCAAGTGTGATTGAAGCTCAAGCACTAGCTGAAGCTAAGGGGATTGAAGCAAAATCTCACGCACAGGCAATAGCTGATGTAGAGATAGGAACAGCTGAAGCAAATGTTACAGAAGCACAAGCTATTGCAGATCAGAAAAAAGGATTGGCTGAGGCTATAGTGAGTAAAGAGAAGTATGATGTTGAAGCCGAAGGAATTCATAAGAAAGCTGAAGCGATGAAAAAGCTAGACGGAATTGGTAAAGATCACGAAGAGTTTAAATTGAAATTAGATAAAGAAAAAGAAGTTGAATTGGCTCAAATTAGTATACAAAAAGACATCGCAGATGCTCAGGCAGAAGTTATTTCAACAGCCCTTGAATCTGCTAAAATTGATATTGTTGGTGGTGAAACGGTATTCTTCGATAAAATTATTGGAGCAATATCTAATGGTAAGTCAGTTGAACGAGTATTAGAAAACAGTCCGACTTTAAAAGACTTAAAAGAGCAATTGTTAGATAATATTGAAGGAAGTTCTTTGAGTGAAAAGATTGGAAACCTTATTAATCAATTTGGTATTAGTTCAGAAGATTTGAAGAACCTTTCGGTAACGACATTGATCTTTAAAATGATGCAGGAAACTAAAGATACGAAAACACATGGTGTGCTAAATGGTTTAATGTCAGCGGTTAAGTCTGCTGGGATAGGAGATTTAACACCAGTTAGTTTAGGGATTGCAAATGGAGTTGATAAGAAGGTTTCATAAAAATGATACTGGTTTCGGTAATGTAATTTATTTTAAAAATGGGTTTTCTAAGAGATATTTTTGGTCCATCTAAGGATGAGATATGGCAACAAGTGGCTAATGAGATTGGTGGCAAGTTTGAAGATAAAGGGTGGTTTGAAAAAGATGTGTTGAGGTTTAAAAGTGGTCAATGGGAAATAACTCTAGATACTTTTACTCGGAGTTCTGGAAATAATAATCACTCAACTTATACCAGAATGAGAGTTCCCTTTGTGAATAGAGATGGATTAAGATTTGAAATTTATGAAGAGGGTATTTTTAGCTCAATAGGGAAATATTTTGGTATGCAAGACATTGTGGTAAATGATAGGTTTTTTGATGATAAATACATCATAAAAGGAAATCAACCAGAACGAGTAAGGCTTCTTTTGCAGGATGAAAATTTGCAGGAATTAATCAATATTCAGAATGATATTCAGTTTTCTGTAAAAGATGATGAGGGTTGGTTTGGTGCATCTTTTCCAGAAGGAGTAGATGAACTTTATTTTGAATGTTATGGGGTGATGAAAGATGTTGATGAACTTAAATATTTATTTGAGCTCTTCTCTGCTACTCTGGAACGATTGGTTGAAATAGATTCTGCTTATGAAACGAACCCAAGAATTAGGCTTAATTAGTAAAAGATATTAATGTCAGAGATAAAAAAAGACATAGAAAATAAACCAGAGGGCTTGGAACAAGGTACTTACGAAATCATTCGTGGTCGTTTAACCAAGTATGGAGATGAGTTAAAAAATAGCTTGTCCCTCTTAAACGATTCCAGAAAATCAATTTTTGGAGCAGTAGAAACAACCCTTCTTACAACCGAGAGAATTACTACCGAGAACAAATGTGTACCTCGAGATATGGTAGCTTTAGGTACACACTTTATTTTTGGATACAATGTTCATATTGGCTTAAGGTCTGGAACAAAATTAAGTGATGTACTTAGTGTTTATGAATACAAGGATAGAGGTTTTCATCAACAAGATTATTCGTTAATCAATGATGATAAATTTAATAATGACTTTGAAGAATTATACAAGTATTATAAGAATACTCAATTTACTAAATTTGCTGTAATTGGGCCATATCTGTATATGATTTTTCAGGTAGGCCAAAGTGAAAAGGACATTAAGGCATTTAAGTGGAGTATTGATAAAGATACTATCTCTTATATCGATAATAGAAGTGATCATGAAGTAGTTTATCCAGATCAGCATGAATTTGTTTGGAAAAGAACAGTTCGTGAGATGTACAAAAAAGGGAAGCATCCACACATATCTATTGAAGATAGAGTGTTTGTGGAAACTATAGGAGGAGATTTAACCATTAAAGTTGAGGATAATACAGATGATGGCAAAGGGATTTACATAGAACCTGTAGAGTATAAAGATCAAACTCTTGACGATGCTGAAATTTATTACGCTATCGTAGGGAACATGATTTTTTTAAAAATCAAACCATACAAAGAGGATGATTTTAGGTATATCATCTACAATGAAAAAATGCAAGAAGCGGTAAGAATTGATGCAATAGAAAACTCTTGTGTATTGTTGCCTGATGATCATGGTGTAATATTTCCTAAAGGATATTATTTACAAACTGGAGAGTCAAAAGTATTTGAGTTGGAGTTTGGTGCAATGCATTTTCAACGCACAATTGCCTCTTCCAATGGTGAAGATTTTTTGTATGTTTTTTACAATAATACTACTGGTACGTATGTGTTGTTGTCATATAATTTAATTGATCAAGAGATTACTACGCCAACCGTATGCCATGGATATTCATTTTTTGACAATGGAGAGTTTTGTTATTTTATGGCTGAAGAAGAAGCTCAGAATCATCATGCAGTTCAAATATGGCAAACACCTTACAAAATTGCTGAACATGGTTTGTCTTCTAAAAATGGTTCGCTTATTTCAAAAATAGGCAATAAGAACATTGTTAGAGGAATGGCAGAATGCCATGAGATTTTAAATCTTATTTCAAAGGAAGATTCTTATGCTAACCTTTATGTTGATATCGTAAAAAAAGCAACAGACATCATTGATTCTTATTATTGGTTGGATAAAAAAGATACTCACCAACTCAAGAATCCTTTAGTACATATTAAATCTTCAGCAGCTTCAGCTATTGATGAATTTGATAAAGTAGTAAAAATTAAAAAGAATACGAAGGAAGAACAGGATAGGGTAAGCCTTCTTTTTAAGGAGCTTCTAGGTAAAATTAAACGAGCTAAACTTAATCATATTGATCATTTTGTTCAGCTATTAGCTCAACTCAGAACCATAAGAGGTCAAGTTACTTCACTCAAAGAGTTAAGATATGTAGAACTTTCTTTAGTTGAAGAATATGAGCAAGTACTAAGTGAGCAAAATGAACTACTTTCAAATAAATGTGTTAACTTTTTATTAAAAGAAAAAGCCCTTCAATATTATACTGATAAAATTGATGGATTTAATAAGAATATTGAAAAACTTAAGAAGGTTGTAGAGCTTAATCAGTTGGAAGAGGAAGTGTTAAAAACTTCTAAAGAATTAGAAATGTTGATAGAAATTGTGAGTAATCTTAAAATAGAAGATGCTACACAAACTACTAAAATCATAAACAATATTTCAGAAGTATATTCTAGGTTCAATCAAATAAATGCAATCCTAAAAAGAAAAAGAAAAGACCTTCAATTGGTAGAAGGAGAAGCTGTTTTTTCTTCTCAATTAAAACTGATAAATCAAGGCATGGTTAATTACCTTGATATTTCTGATACTGCTGAGAAATGCGAAGAGTATTTGACTAAACTGTTAATTCAGTTAGAAGAGCTCGAAGGGAAATTTAGTGAATTTGATGAGTATTTGGTTAAAATTTCTGACAAGAGAGAAGAAGTTTATAGTGCGTTTGAATCACGTAAAGTGCATCTAACCGAAAAAAGAAACAAAAGAACAACCAGGTTACAAACTTCAGCCGATAGAATTTTAAAAGGAGTAGCAAGTAGGTTAGAAGATATGGCCGACTTAGATGAGATTAATGGCTATATGGTTTCTGACCTTATGGTGGATAAACTCAGAAATATTATTGATGAGTTAATTGATCTCGGAGACACCGTTAAATCGGATGATATTCAAAGTAAGCTAAAATCGGTAAAAGAAGAGGCAATTCGCCAATTGCGGGATAAAAAGGATCTGTATGAAGGTGATAATATTATTTCATTTGGTCAACATAAATTTTCTGTAAATAATCAATCGTTAGATTTAACAATTGTTCCTAAAGGAGATGCTATGTATTATCACATTACTGGAACTAACTTTTTTGAACGGATAGAAGATGATAATTTTAATAGCACCAAAGCAGTTTGGAAGCAAGATCTCGTTTCAGAAAATGAAAAAGTATATCGGTCAGAGTATTTAGCATGGCAAGCATATTTGGAAATTACCCAAAATGGTGTTGGATTAGATGTTGCACAAGCATGGACGGAAAAAGAAACTTTAGCCTTTGTAAGTCAGTTATTAGGCTCAAAATATGATGAGGGATATGTTAAAGGAGTACATGATAATGATGCTGTTATTATTTTAGATGAGCTACTAAGAATGGCTCATTTTGGAGGTGTATTGAGATTTCCTCCCAATGTTAGATCTTGTGCCTCCTATTATTGGAATTTTTATTTAGATGAGAAACAACAATTAGCTTTAAATAAACAAATTAAAAGTTCGGGAAATATTTTAGAGGCTTTTCCAAATACAAAAGTGTTTGATGACTTGATTAATTCTTTGAGAGAAAAATTATTTCAATTTAACGAAGATAAAGGAATGTTTGGCAAAACTAATTTTGATGAAGCTGCAAAATATCTGTTTTATGAGTTAGCCACCAACGATAAGTTCAGTATTAGTAAAGATGCATTTACGTTGTGTGAAGTATTTAATACTTACTTGAAAGTTGAAGGTCTCGAAAAATCTTACAATAGCTCCATTGCAAACTTGGTGAATGATTCCGATAAATATTCAATTACCAAAAGTTGGTTACAAGCATATGTGTCGTCAAGTAGTTATGAAGTTAACGGAGCTTTGAGCGAAGCTGCTATTGTATTAAATACTGTTGGTTTAAACAAAAAGCATTTAATAAATACATCTTTAAAAGTTGAGTTATCGGGATTAAATGGAACTCACACCACAATAAAAAATCAGCAGCTGCTATTGAATTTTCATGAGTTCATTAGTCGGTTAACACAGTTTTCTGCGATCACTGTTCCTGCTTTCAGACAATTTAATGAACTCAAGAAAGAGTTTGTAGAAAATTATAAAGAGGACCTAAAATTAGAAGGGTTGAAGCCAAAAGTAATGAGCTCTTTTGTTAGAAATCAGTTAATTAATAAGGTTTACCTTCCGTTAATAGGAGATAATTTGGCAAAACAAATTGGTTCTGCTGGAGTAAACAAACGAACAGATTTAATGGGAATGCTCCTGCTAATTTCTCCTCCTGGATATGGTAAAACTACCTTGATGGAATACATCGCCAGTCGTTTAGGAATTATTTTCTTAAAAATAAACGGACCATCGCTGGGTCATGATGTAACCTCTTTAGATCCTGATGATGCACCAAATGCTGGGGCGAGAGAAGAAGTAGAAAAGCTGAATCTTGGTTTTGAAATGGGTGATAATGTGATGATTTATTTGGATGATATTCAACATTGTAACCCGGAGTTTTTACAAAAATTTATATCCTTGTGTGATGGTCAACGAAAAATTGAAGGCGTTTATAAAGGGAGAACGAAAACCTATGACCTTAGAGGGAAAAAGGTGTGTGTAGTAATGGCGGGTAATCCATATACAGAAAGTGGAGATAAGTTTAAAATACCTGATATGTTGGCCAATCGAGCTGATATTTATAATCTTGGTGATATTATTGGAGACAGTGATGATGTTTTTGAATTAAGTTATTTAGAAAACTGCTTAACCTCAAATACAACGCTCAGAAAACTCTCAGGGAAAAGCCAAAAGGATTTGTATACCCTTATAAAATTGGCAAATACAGGAGAAAAAAATGGTCTTGATTTTGAATCGAACCATACATCAGAAGAAATTAATGATTACGTAGCAGTTCTTAAAAAATTGAATCTTGTAAGAGATATTATTCTAAAAGTTAACAAAGAGTACATTCATTCTGCAGCACAAGAAGATCAATATAGAGTAGAACCCTCATTTAAATTGCAAGGTTCTTATCGGAACATGAATAAAATTGCAGAAAAGATTATACCTATAATGAATGATGAGGAACTCAAAACGCTAATTTTGAGTGCCTATGAAAATGAAAGTCAAACATTAACAACTAGTGCAGAATCTAACCTCTTAAAGTTTAAGGAAATGGTGAATTGGATATCTGCAGAGGAACTAGAAAGGTGGCAAAATATGAAAGAAACTTATCTTAAAAATCAAAAACTTAGAGGCTTTGGTGATCAAAATCAAATGACCATGATTCTCTCACAAATGGAGGCATTATCGGACGGGTTGATTGGAATTAAAAATGCACTAAATAAGAATTAATGATGAGGATAACGAACTTAAAAAATATTCTCATTTGGATAGTGGCTATTGTCTTCCTTGTTTTGGTGCTTCGTTTCGCTTTTAAACTTGGGTTTATAGTGGTAATTCTTGGTTTAGGATTCTTTTTAGGATATCGTTACCGAAGCAGAAAAAGTAAAAATTGATAAATTTAAAATATACATATTATGACAACAAAAGAAATTAGAAAAACACACGTTGCTAACCTTATTAAAATTGCGAAAGCTGATAGAGAATTAACACATGAGGAGATCTTATTTGTAAAAACAATAGCAATTAAATTAGATATCACAAGTGCTGAATTTAATGAAATCACCCTTAATTTAGAGGCTGTTAAAACGGAGTTGCCTACTACTCAAGAAGGGAAATTACGTCAGTTGTATGACATACTTACTATTATGGCTATTGACGCAGATGCTCATCCAGAAGAAGAAGAGATGTGTAAGAGTATTGGGAAGTTAATTGGATTTTCAGATGAGCAGGTAATGAAAGCTATGAAACTAACTAAAGAAAATCTCGATAAGGTAATTACTCCAGAACAAATAGAGCAAATTATTGCATAAGACTATCCTTAATATTTATCTGACAACTATGAAATAGATTAGTTAGATGAATATTTTTTTATTTAAACTAAATGAATATGGCAACACAAGAAGTAGACGAAAAAACATCGCTCATTATTGCATTAATTAGAATGGCACGAGTAGATGGGCGAGTAAATCATTATGAACAAATGAATATTTCTATGCTCACCAATACTTTGGGGGTGAACCATGCTGAGGTTGCCTTGTTGGCTAAAGATATAGATAATGTTCCTGTTGTGGTTCCTGTAACCAGAGAAGATAAGGTCAAATATTTTTGGCGTATTCTCATTATGATGAAGATGGATTTACAAGCACATGAAAAAGAACTAAAATTAGCCCAAGAACTGGGTGAAGCTCTTGAGTTGGCAGCAAATGAGGTTCGTGGTTTGATAGATTATATGGCGGAAAATGTGGCTAAGTTTATTAGTTTGGAGAGGTTTGAAGCACAGTTGATTGAAATTCAAAAAGATCCTAAATATGCCCCAGTAAAAACCTTTTGGCAGAAAATATTCCGATGGATGAAGTGATTTGATGCATATGGTTTAGCAAATAGATACCTTAAAGAATAATTAGGATTAGATTTTTTATAATTATAAACTTAGCTAACATCAATTTAAATTTCTATTAATGAATCTATCTAAACCGAAAAAATGATCATCATCCTTCTCTTCGAGGTCTGCCGAATTTCGAGCTAATTTATCTTCGAGATCTGCTGAATTTCGAGCTAATATTTCTCTGATATTGTTGAGGTTTTTGAACATTTTTAAAAGTTGAATCTTTTCTTTTAGTGTTAAACACTTATTTAGTAAGATTGTGTTAATGTTTTTATTTAGCTTTTTCATGATGTTATACCAATCCCGTCCTAAATAAAATTCAAGATAAAGCAAAGGCATTGAATTTGTTATAAAAAGAGATTAAAACACTCATAAATTAAAAAGCACCCCCTGAG
>NVUQ01000022.1 GCA_002401955.1 Flavobacteriales bacterium
CTGACCATATTCTTGATAGGGATAATTATCTAGTTTAATTTTAACTTGTTGCCCTGTTGCTATTTTTCCATAGCCTTTTGCAGGTATTTGAATGTTACCTATTTTTCTTTAGCCAATCTATCGCATTTTCTAAATTATTAAACGATTTTGACTCAAAGCGAGAACTTAAAACTTTAAGAATAAGTAAAGTGAAAACATGAGCTACAGAATTACTATATACCAATGCTATTTTCCAATCGTATTTTGTAGGGTAATTAGTAAAATAATCACGTACTTCACTACTCATTGTTAACAAGCCCACCATAGAACTTAGTAGCAATTTTTTACCATCAGGAACATTTTCTGCAATTTCATTTACTGCTTCAGATATCTCTTTAGCCTCTTTAATAGTTATACTTCTAGTCAACTTATAATCTTGCCAAATAATACTATCCTTGCAAACCCAAATTTTTGCGGAATCCAATTCTATTGCAGGATATTGTTTCATAGAACCCTAAATGTACGAAATAATTATACAGCAAACACCCTATTTATATAGAACTACTTCCTCAATATTTTGTTGAGCACTATACTCGGGTTTTAATCAAAGTAAAATCCAATCATAAATAATTGGGTGAAAATGTGTTATTGTTGTTTGGAAAAAACGGAGAACTTTATCTCATGGAAAAGTCAACTTCAAAAAATAAACATTACAGAGAACGGGAAATATACTTTTGTTATGAAAACGTGACTAAAACCCTCAAGAATTCTAAAGCCTTAACCAAGTATTTAAAGTTATAATATGGATCTAGCCTCATCAATGCTTTATTGTTAATTATAATTCTTGTCTTTAAGCTGAAAAACAAAAAAATCAACTTTTGCTCCTTATACCGATTTGTAATCAAAATGCCCTATAATTTCGTTACTCTCATTCTCTGGCTTTGATTATCTATCGGCATTATACAAAAACCATTGTTGGGTGTTTTGAAATTAAATTGGTATTACAGTTACCAAAACTGGAACAATAACTAATTTTAATATCAACTCAACTTGTGGACACCCTACTGTTGATAAAAAAATGCTTGAGTTAATGAATACATTACCAGGAGAATGGAACATTGCCACCAACGCGAAAGGAGAAAAAAATAGACCAGATATTAGTATTTTATTTCGGAATAATTAGTTGTTAATGAAGATAAATACGAGATTTTAAATTAAAAGCTTATTTTTGCAGTTAAATATAAAATATTAAAAGATGAGTAACGGAACAGTAAAATTTTTCAATGATTCAAAAGGATTTGGATTTATTACTCCTGAATCAGGAGAAAAAGACGTATTTGTACATGTAAGTGGTCTAATTGATGAGATCAATGAAGGTGACGAAGTAAGCTACGATGTAGAAGAAGGTCAAAAAGGATTAAGCGCAATAAACGTGAAAGTAAACTAATCGTTTACCTTAAACAAAATTGTAAGCAAAAGCCTATCCGTCAGCTGACGGATAGGCTTTTTTATTGGTGCCAAAAATTTATAGTATTCCCATACCAAAAAAATGAATGATTCAGAAAATATTTGTTTGTCTTGCGGACTTTGTTGTGACGGTACCATGATTGGATTTGTACGGTTAAATCTTGAAGAATTACCTGTATTAAAAGAAATAATGGAGATAGAGGAAGAAGATGGTAAGGGATTTTTTATTCAACCCTGCAAGAACTATTGTGATGGTTGTACTATTTATTCTAATAGACCAAAACAATGTGACAATTTTAAATGCGAACTCTTAAAAGCCCACGAAGAAAAGAAATTAGATTTTGATTCGGCTATTGGAATAATTAATGAGCTTAAACAAAAAAAGTTAGCCATAGAAAAAAAATTATCGATGCTACAGTTTGAACTAAAATCCCAATCATTTTGCTTTAAAATGATTGAACTGAATACCTTGTTGCAGAAAAATAAGGACGAATCAGTATTAAAACAAAAACATTTAGAATTAATATCTGACCTCAAGCAGCTCGATAATCTGCTTACAAAAAGATTTGGGCTCTCTATACTCCCCTCACAATCTTGCCTAAATTTTTAATGAGTTGTTATCAGATACCCAACAAGGTGCTATATACCCGTTCTATTCTTAGTGTTTTACCCATCAATTTCACACAAGAAAGCCCTAAACGAAGTATCCGAATAGCGCTCTCTATTTGAGTATAAATTAACTGCCCCTATTTTACTAGTAATCGAATATGTTCAACACTTTTAGACGACTCAACTCTAACAATGCAGTAACCCTGATATGCAGTGGCTAACTTTATCTCCGTACCGTTGGTAACTGTAACACTTGGTTGAATTTGTTGTCCCAAGTTGTTATAGATGCTAATTGTATTAACATCATCTATTTGTTCATCAAACGATACTACAAATAATCCTGAACTAGGGTTCGGATAAATACTTATATTTTGCTTAACACCTTTATTTTCATTAAAACTTGTTGCAACACTTACTGTGTCGCCAGCTATAATTTGTTGGTTTGGCGTTAAATTGTAAGCAAAATCTTTTACTGTTAATTCTACTGGAACCCCACCAGTTATATCTACACGAATCCACCCATAATGAGTTGAACCAGCAATATCAAAAGAAATTGCTATATAGCTGTTGGTTGCCCCACCAACCCACTGTCCTAGTGCTTCAAGGTTATTTCCAAAATCCTGATATTGTGTAATAAAAAGACCTGTACCTGTTCCTCCGCTGGTTGTTGGGTACCATGTTGAGGAATTAACATCTATCAAATATCCAGCACTTAAATTCATCGCGTCTGCTCCAGAAATGTCTTTTAGTCCGCTGTTATCCAATGTATTTGGACCATCTTTCAATTTGAAAAATGCAACCATACCAAAAACATCGTCATGTATAATCTCAAAATCAGCGGTTCCATTCTGATCAATATCTAAATTGAATGAAGGGTTTGAATGATTAACAGTGTAATCTGTAATGTTAGTATATACAATTTGTGCTTTTGAAGAATTGTTAACAAAAAATAAAGCCGCTAGTAATAAGCTTGGTAGAGTTAATTTCATTTTCTTAAAGATTAAAGTAAGTTTTGTTTTCATAATTATATATTAAAAGTGAGTGACAAAACTAAAGTCTTCAAATACTAAGACAATCACCGATACACGTGATTTGCATTGAATGTAACTATTTCACTTGCATCGGTGAAGTTGAACTAATGAGTTACCATCATTATTAAATCCTAAGCTCCAACAACGACAATACCCGTTCAATTCTTAGTGTTTTAGACCGAAACTAAGCGGTATTATTTTTCTACATTTGGCGATCTAATTATTTAAAATGAAACACACATCTGTATACGCTTTAATAATCATTGGATTATTAGGAGTACTGAATCTGCAAAGTCAAAACATCAATAAAAATGAATTGAATGCTAAAATTGAAGAACTCATACCTTCTACAGTAAATGATACAACGCCTGGTTTTGTTTTAGGAGTTATTCATAAAGGAGAACTTATTTTTAGTAAAGGATATGGATTAGCCAATCTTTCTTACAACATACCAAATAATCCAAAAATGGCTTATAACATTGGTTCTGTTAGTAAGCAATTTCTGGGTTATGCTTTTTCGATGTTACATATTGAAGGTAAACTAAACATTAACGATCCAGTTACTAAATACCTTAAAAATTGGCCTAAATTTGATAAAACAGTTACCCTAAAACACCTACTAACTCATACAAGTGGTTATCGCGAAGCATATACCATGTCTAATTTGAGCGGGAGAACTGTTGGAGTTGATCGTCTTTCTAGAGAGGAATGTTTAAATGTGGTTAGAAAACAACCAAAACTAGAATTTGAACCTGGTTCTCGGTACATATACAACAGTACTGCCTGGGTTATTCTTGCAGAAATATTAGAACAAGTAACTAATCAACCGGCAGACGAATGGGTAGAAGAAAATATTCTAAAACCATTAAAAATGAACAATACCCACATAGAGTCATTTGTAGGAGAAGTAATTCCAAATGCAGCAGAATCTTACAATTACAGTACGAGTTATGGAAACTCTAAAAGTAATCGTGCAATTTTTGGTGCCGCAGACATCAATACCAGCATAGAAGATTTGATGTTGTGGATTAATAATTTTAATACCATAAAAGTTGGAAGTAAAGAAGCCATGAAACTGTTTCTCTCTCCTTTTATATTGAATGATGGCACTAATTCTGAATATGCTTTAGGTATACAAGTTAACTTACATAAAGGGGTTAAATTATATAGCCATACTGGCGGTCACGAAAGTTTTATTACGCAATTACGTTATTACCCCGATCAAGAAATTGGAATTATTACCGTATCTAATTTTGGTGGAAAAGGTATTATTAATACCTCAACAATTGCAGAATTCTTATTAAAAGATGAAATGATATCAAAAGAGAAAATTAACGATAAAGCGTTCGAAATAGATAAAGATAAACTCAAAAAATATGAAGGTATTTATATAGCTCCTACACTAAATGATGTAACACACATAGAGATGGTTGATGACTCATTAACTATCTGGGGAGAATCTAAACTTATTCCAACATCAACAAACACATTTCGCATTAATAATTGGGGAGGTAAATTTGAAATTAGCCCACTAGAAGATGGTACTCTGCAATTAGAAGTAATTGGAGATATAACAAGCACCTACAACAAAGTTGAAGCATGGAAACCAACAGATAAAGAGCTAAAAGAATTTGAAAGCGATTATTGGAGCGAAGAACTAGAGACACTTTATCATTTAAAAATAGTAGATGAAAAACTAATAATCGAACACCGTTGGATAGGTAAAATTGATTTAGAACCAATAACAAAAGATGTATTTAAAGCTGGTTGGGGGTGGCATCTTAAAGTGGAGCGGACAAAAGAAAATAAAATTACTGGATTTAACATTAATAGTGGTCGTACATTAAATGTGTTTTTTCAGAGAAAAGACTAATAAACCTTAGTATTAACTACTCAAATACGCTAATTTAATTACTACTTTTGGGGAAATTATAAGCTAAAAATTACAATTGTCTACTTATTCAATTGTTTAATACATATCAAATGAGCATAGAAAATAAAACAGAAAAACCAACCCCAGAAGCGAAAGCACTTTCACTTTTTTTAATGGCTTATAAAACGATAAAGCCCATTTACAAAGAGGAATCAAAGCGTATTAATAAGCTGTATGCTATGGTTAAAGATGGTGAATTAAGTAAGAGTGACTATCTTAAAGAGGTAGAAACTAGACTAACATCACATGGTGGTTATTCAGAAGTTGTAGAAAAAACAGTTCGGTTTTACATTGAAAAAACTGGTGAATGGACACTAAAAGGTGATGATAAATATTGCCTAGACGCTAAGGAAATTGCCGATAAAATCTTGACTAAGTAAAGATAATGGAGAAGATTTCGAATAGAGCTTTAATTGGTCGGCTATATAGTTCAGCCAATGATCAATTGGATAATGCTAGCTTTGATATTGAAAGTTGGAAGGATTGGTATCAGGTGGTTCAAGGGCTAACTGACCCTGAAAAAATGGTTTATTTAATAGTAAAATTAAATCAAACGGTAACAAATGGTGGTTTTGCAGAATTTTACGAAACCTCATTTGGGATATTTTCTCCCGAAATTATTCATGTGCTCAACGAAATTAAAGCAGTAAAAACTGCGGAAATTATTTCTAACTCTTTGCCAATTGTAAATCCAACAGGACTTTTGGATGATGCATACAAAACCCTTGTTTTTAATATAAAACTCTCAGAACAACAAAGAGCAGATCTTTACTCTTGTGATATAAAGTACGATCATTTACAAGACCTTGAAAATTTAGAGGATCTACTTGGCGAGTATCTACAAGAGATTGTTAAATGACCATTTAGCAGTTTACAAGCAGCTAATCCAATAACGGAAATACATCTCAGGGCATTCTATTTTAAAATTTGAGAAACAGGCGATAAAAATAAGTGGCTTAATAGATAAAAAAGAGGCTGTTTTTAGTTAAAATAATTTAGATTATTTCACTAGATTTGGGCAAACGGATATTCCAATCATAAAATAATTGACTTTACAATGGCACTAACAGAATCAAACCCAATTGAAATTGGTACACAAGCACCAGATTTCAATTTGCTTGATACTACATCTGGCAACAACAAATCTTTAACTGAGTTAAAAGGAAAAAATGGAACTGTAATAATGTTTATTTGTAACCACTGTCCTTTTGTTATTCATGTAAATAATGAGTTGGTAAAACTGGCTAATGACTACAAAAACAAAGGAATTGGCTTTATTGCTATTAGTAGCAACAATGTCGAAACTCACCCTCAAGATGGACCAAATTTTATGAAAACTCATGCTCAAAAAATGAACTTCCCTTTTGCCTACTTGTATGATGAAACCCAGGAAGTAGCAAAAGCTTATGATGCAGCTTGTACACCTGACTTTTATTTGTTTGATGACAAATTAAAAGCGACTTATCATGGACAATTAGACAGTTCGAGGCCAGGAAATGAAGTGCAAACTACTGGTGCTGATTTACGAAAAGCAATTGATTTCTTATTAAACAATCAATCGGTTATCACTAATCAAACACCAAGTATTGGCTGTAATATTAAATGGAAATAATTGAATGTTTTAACGATTTTCATTAGTTTACAACCAGTTGCACCAACAGCACCTTAACAACAATTACAATTCTAGATAATTGGCCAAATCATGAGAGCTTTTGATGGAGTTAGAAACGTTTTTCATTACAAAGTTATAGCTCCCATCTACTGTAATGTTCATGTTTTTAAAGTCTTCTTTTCCCATCATATAGAGTTCTCCAGTTTTAGAAAATAGCATTAAAACAATCTCACCTTCAGTATCGCATGCAAAAGCTATTGGGTCGAAACTAAAGGCTCCATTGTACTTTAAATCGATAAGCGACAAAACTTTAGGTGAATGTATTTTGCGACCTTTCTCATCTTGGTAAGTAGCATGAACAAAAACTTTTTTAAGAAACCTATACATTTGATCGCAATTATAAACTCCAAAACCTTTTATATTTAACCCCTTAATTATAGATGGATAGGTATGACCTGCTTTACTACAGTAATTAACCCCTTCAGGTAATACACCTCTAAATTTATTACCATGCTTCCTTGCCTTCGCTACCAAATTATCAGATTTAGTCTTTATCGATTGAACTTCCTTCCAGTTATTTGTTTTTTCATCCAGTTTATAAAAATCAATGTCGTTATTTTTTTTAGCCAAGAAATAATCAATACTCAGCTGTTTGGTTGGAGCAATACCTATTTCCTTACCTTTAAATGTACCTTCTATGGAAAACATTCCTGAGCTATTAAAACCATATTCTTCACCATTTTTTTGGATAACCATTGGAATTTTTGAAAAAGCAATTTCAGCAGAATTCGTATACTCCTGAAATTGAATATTAACCTTATCTAAAATAACATAACCGTCTTTATCAATAAAAGCATACTTAGGAATATGGAGTTGGGTTCCTTTCCCATTTATTTGAATAACAGTATCTGCCATGCAGTTTATTTCAAAAGTTTTAATTCTTGGAACAAAACCGCTTGGAATACTAAAAGGTTTAACACTAACATTTTTTTTGTTTGGCTTTTTAACCAAGGGTTTTTCATGTATTTGATCAGCGGCTTCACTAATGGTTAGCGAATCTCTTTTAGGGACTGATGAAGCTAGAGGAATAGTAGAATTGAACATTCTAGTTTCATCAGCTTTATCGGGTAAAACCGATTTTGAAGTTATTGTTTCTGTTTCATTATTGCATGCTCCAAAAAATAGAGCGATAAGGATATAAGTTGTTTTTTTCATAATGCTTGTTTATTCTTTATAATGCGAAAGAATTAAAAAGATACTTTGTTGAGTTGATGAAAAAAGAAATCACATCACTACACAAACCCTAAACTCCAATACCGATTATATTGGAAAGACACCACCTATGGTTCTGTATTTATAGTTAGAAAAGCAAAATTGATTAAAGAGAAATAAGAGCTATTTTATTAAAAAAACTATCTTCGCACACTCTAACATTAATACATCTTTTATGAAGCGCATTATAACAATCTCTTTTTTTATCACTTTATTCATTTCTTGTGGAAATGATAACGAAACCGCAACATTAACTGAAACTATTGTTGTAAAAAACGAAGCATTCGAAGCAATGCTAGAAGATTATTATCAAGAAAGTTTGAAAATTTACCCACTTAACGCTACCAATTTAGGGGATAACAGATACAATGATTTATTACCAAATATATTGTCTGATGAATTTAAAGCGGATGAAAAAGCACTATTTACTAAGTACAAAGATTTATTAAGTCAATATAAAGATGAAGACCTTACAGAAGATCAACAATTAAGTAAAGCCATATTAAATTGGGATTGTGATATCAACCTCAACCGCATGACATTTAGAGAGGATCTTCTTCCTATAAATCAATTCTCAACCTTACAAAACAGTTTTGGTCAATTAGCAAGTGGAGCTGGAGCCCAACCTTTTAAAACTGTTGAAGATTACAATAACTGGCTTAAAAGAGTAGATGGTTACATCGTTTGGATGAATTCTGCCCAAGAAAGAATGGAAGAAGGAATAACACTTAAAACTGTTTTACCTAAAACTTTAATTGTAAAAGCAATCGATCAGTTTAAAGTATTGAGTGAAGGAAAAGTTGAAGACCATTTGTTTTTTCAACCCATAAAAACTCTACCAGCTGATATTTCTGAAGCAGATGCGAAAATTTTAACAGAAACTTATACTGCAATGGTAAAGGATAGAGTTATTCCTGCATACAAAAAAATGCATCAGTTTATGAGTGCAAGCTATCTGGATGCTGGAAGGCCATCTAGTGGTATTGCTGAAGTTCCTAATGGTAAAACTTATTATAACCATTTAATAAAACTATATACAACAACCAGTATGAATGCTGATGAAATCCATCAATTAGGATTAAGTGAAGTTGAAAGAATTACAGCTGAAATGGAAAAGGTAAAAGAGCAAGTTGGTTTTGAAGGGGATTTAAAAGCATTTTTTGATCATGTAAGAACCAGTAAAGAACTAATGCCCTTTACTGAGCCAGATCAAGTTCTTGCTCATTTTAATGAGATACACGAAACGATGAAACCTCAAATTGAAAGGTTATTTGATTTAAAACCAAAAGCAGCTTTTGAAATAAGAAGAACAGAAACTTTTAGAGAAGCCTCTGCAAGTGCAGAATACAATCCAGGGTCTCAAGATGGAACTAGACCAGGGATTTTTTACACACCAATACCTGATGCAACAAAATACAACGTACTTTCTGATGAGGCTTTATTTTTACACGAAGCAATTCCTGGACATCATTACCAATTTTCACTACAACAAGAAAATGATAAGCTACCTAACTTTAGAAAAATATTATGGTATAGCTCCTATGGCGAAGGTTGGGCATTATATACTGAATCTTTAGGTAAAGAATTAGG
The DNA here is from genome assembly GCA_002401955.1 of Flavobacteriales bacterium. GTDB lineage: Bacteria > Bacteroidota > Bacteroidia > Flavobacteriales_E > Vicingaceae. The sequence goes on from NVUQ01000022.1 coordinate 9,494, forward strand.
ATTATATACCGACCCTTACCAATATTTTGGAATGTTAAGTATGGAAATGCACCGTGCAATACGTTTAGTTGTTGATCCTGGAATGCATGTTATGGGATGGAGCAGAGAAAAAGCCATACAATATTCATTAGACCACGAAGCAGAAAGTGAAGCTAGCATTACTTCAGAAATTGAACGTTACATGGCAATTCCTGGTCAAGCATTATCCTATAAAATTGGACAACTAAAAATTAGAGCGTTACGTGCTACTGCCGAAAAAACCTTAGGTGATAAATTTAATATTGCTGAATTTCATAACGAAATTTTAAATGGAGGATGTATACCATTAAATTTACTTGAAGCTAAAATTAATGCTTGGATGGAAAGTGAAAAATAAAAACAGATGAATAAACCTATATTAAACATGGACGTTAAAAAACAAAACATCTTGATGTTTCGATTAATTGCACTATTAGTAACTAGTTTTTTATTTACATCGATATCAATCGCCCAAGTGGCCAAAACATCAAAATTACATTTAACGCTTAAAGCAAAAGATAGTCTATTCTTTGAGGAAGGTTTTAATAAGTGTGATTTAGATATAATTGAAAAGTTGACTTCCGAAGACTTTGAGTTTTATCATGATATAGGTGGAACTGATACAACTAAAGCATCTTTTATGGCTTCCATAAAAGACGGATTGTGCCAATCTGGTACAAATACAACAAGAAGAGAACTTGTAGAAAACAGCTTGGAAGTATACCCTTTACACAATAAGAATATTTTATATGGTGCAATTCAGAGGGGAATCCATCGTTTTTTCGATACTGAGGCAAAGTTTACACATCTATGGTTACTCGAAAATGGAGAGTGGAAAATTTCTAGAGTTTTAAGTTATGATCATCAAGATGGTTCGACTGAATCTACAGATGTAACAGAAGATGATGCTATTATTGAAGCATTGGAAAAAGAAGAAAAGAGAATAATGACCAATGAAGAAGTAGAGAAGCTTATTGGAGATTATGGAGATCTCAATTTCAAATTTGAAAATAATACATTAATACAAACTTGGGAAGGAAACGAATACCCTATGGTTAATGTTGAGATGGATATTTTCAAGGTTGAAGGTTATCCTGGTTACACCCTTCAGTTTTTACGAGGAAAAAATAATGTAGTTACTGGTTGCCGAACAGTTAATGCAGGGGACCCAGCTCTAACTTATTTAAAGAAATCCAACTCCCCTACTTCAAATAGTACTCAAACTGATAAACAACCATTAAAAAAAAGTATACCACAAAAGTATATTTATCCTTCAAGAAGTGAAGGCGGGGAATCTACCATTACATTCATAAACGAGCTTAAAAAAGAAGTTTTTATCAATTGGATATTCTATGATGGAGAAAGTAGATTCTACAAAAAACTAAAACCAGGTGAACAATTTAAACAACCCACTTACCCTGGCCACTATTGGCTTGTTACTGATAATAAAAAAAATGGTAAAGCTATAGTTGGGTTTAGAGCAACTCAAGAAAATGCAACTGCTATAATTACTAACATGCCCAAGCCCATAGATCTTAGAATACCTACTTTAACTACCACTCAAACTAAAGCTATTATTAAAAAAATTCAGCAACTAATGTTAGAGAATTATATCTTTTTAGATAAAGCAGAGTTAGTTAATAAGCATTTAGACCAATTAATGAGTGAGAAGTATTTTGACTCATACACTAAACCTCATGATTTAGCAATGGCTATCACTGATGAAATGCGAGAAATTACAAAAGACAAGCACCTTGGAGTTCGTGAACCAAGACAAGGCAGTTCAGAAAGCAATGATCAGGTTTCATTGTTTAGTAACCTACCCAGAAATCAAGCTCCAATGTTTAAAGAATTTAAAACCTTAGAGAACAATATAGGATATATTGATATGAGGTATTTTGGTGGTGAACAAACTCACCTTGACAAAATAGATGGAGTGATGAAATTTTTAACAAATTCGGATGCATTTATCATTGATATGAGAAACAATGGTGGTGGAAGCATATCGGCCGTTAATTATTTAAGTAGCTATTTTTTTAAAGAACACTTTTTATTAAACACCATATATACCAGAGCTAATGATCATACAGAAGAATTGATGACTGCAGATGTAAAAGGGAAAAAGCTACCTAAAGTACCTGTTTATATCCTTACAAGCGATTATACTTTTTCGGGAGCAGAAGATTTTTCTTATACCATGCAAAACCATGGTAATAGAGCTACAATTATAGGTGAAGTTACAGGTGGTGGAGCTCACCCAACAAGACAGATACCTCTATTAGATGGATTTAGAATTGCAGTTCCTTACGCAAGAACCATTAACCCAATAACTAAAACAAATTGGGAAGGTGTAGGAGTTATTCCAGATGTGAAAATTTCTGCAGATAAGGCATTAGAAAAAGCAAAAGAAATGGCAACTATTGGAGCATTAAAGTATAAAAATTCAATTCTTACTCCTTTAGAAACGGCATTAAACGAATTGGAAAGTAAAATCCCATCTAAGGAAGATGAGTCTAATATTTTAAAACTACTAGAAGAAGCTGTTCAGATAAATATGCTGAGTGAAAATGATATTAATATTCTAGGTTACAATTACTTAAGAACAAATAAAATTAACGCAGCTACAGTCATTTTAAAATCAAATACTCTTTCCTTCCCAAATTCTTCTAATGTTTATGATAGTTATGGAGAAGCTCTTTTATTACAAGGAAATAAGGAACAAGCAATTGAAAATTACAAGAAATCGGTAAAATTAGATTCAAATAACTATAATGGAATTATGGTTATAAAACGATTAGAAACATCCTCTGAGATGAAAGTATCGGTTAAGGAGTTAAAGCTACTAGAAGGAGAATACATCGTAACTAACCACCCTTCAAATAAAAATTGGAAGATTGTGTTTAATGAAGTGAAAGGTGAATTAATATGTAACGATAATGGTTATAAATACACCTTGGCTTCTATTGGAAATAATAAGTTTGTGAACCCAGATGATGGAGCCTCTATTGAATTCAACACCAAAGACAAAAATGCAATAACCATGATGCTCTTCGGAAAGTACAATTTCAAGAAGGCAAAATAGTTTAACCATGGATATAGAAAACGATAATAACAAGCCATCTAACAAACCAAAGCAATCTGATGAGCTTTCGGATGCAGCCTTTAAAGCCAAAACGAATGAGCAGCTGAATGAAGAGAATCCTAATAGAAAAAAAAGGAGACAAGCTACTGAAGAAGAATTGAGCCACCCGTTGCACGGAGTAAAACTGAAAGAAATTTTAGAGCGTTTGGTTGAGCGTTATGGTTGGGAATATTTAGCAAAAGAAGTAAATATTCGCTGTTTTATGTATAACCCTAACATGAAATCGAGCCTAGGTTTTTTAAGAAAAACAAAATGGGCCCGAGAGCATGTTGAGGACGTATATATGAATATGTTGGAAGAAGAATCAAACAAATAGCCCCTCTCCTTTATACATCCTATTTATAATGACATTCATCATTGTAAAACCCTTATCCTCAGCAACAATACAGCGCAGTAATTTGTATTTTAGGCATAAAATATGCTAACTTAGTAAAAACTATAAGTTGATTAATACCGATTTGTAATCAAAATGCCCGACAATTTCGTTACTCTCATTCTCTGGCTTTGAATCTCTATCGGCATTATACAAAAACCATTGTTGGGTGTTTTGAAATTAAATTGGTATTATTATCATTTCCGTATAATTTACTGGGTTCAATAACATGTTTCTTCCTCACAAAAAAAGGAGTTGAACTAATAAAATAACTAATAAACTATGAGAACTATCATTTTAATATTGATCACATTTATTGCAATTAGCTGTAAGCAAAACAGCTCAGAAAAGTCTGATGACCTTGCAACAGTTAAACAAGACTCTTTAAAAGACACCTTAAATAAGGTTACTCCCATCAAAGATATCATCAATAAAGAAGACCGAATAATTACATTTCAGCAATATGATAGTTTATCTATTTCTTTCTATAGAGTACATAAAGACAGTGCTTGGTCATCCATTTCTTTTGGTACATGGCCACACCAAATGCTAATTCAAAATAAAGATATTGAACTGAGCAAGCATATAAAAAACTTAGATTTTTGCTGGAATTACACAGAAAAATTAGGAAAAATAAACATTACCAGCCTTGGCTTATTATCGCCACACAATTACCCAGATGTATTAGCAAATCAAGTAAAAGCCTTTAATAAAGATGAAGATTGGAATAGTGATACAAACAACAACATAGAGAACAAAAAGACTCTTATGCTAAGTAAAACCTATGAATGGACAAAAAAAATTATGTTAAAGCATGATGTTTACAAACCCATTAATAGCTTCTTAAAGCAAAAAGGATTTGAAATATCGAGCTATGCTTTAGAAAAAATGGCTGAAATACCAAAGAGTAAACAAGAAGAATTAGGTTTTGAAAACATTATGTTAGTTCCTTCTCCATTAGCCATAAACATTAATGTAACTAAGGTAAAATAAGTATCAAAAAGAAGTTACTACAATTTAAAACCTTCCCTTTTCTAAGCATATCTACTTAGATAAAAACACCTCTTTTTTAGTGTTTTTTAAGACGAGTTGTAATCAACCATGCGTCCTAAACCCCAATAACGACAACACCTTCAGTTTTTATCATTTTTTGAAAGCGAAAAAATCTGCTTTATTTGTTATATTTGGGGAACGTACAATGTCTTTATAGCAAAAAAATAATGAATCTTAAATTAGCATACATTCTATTAACGGTTATAACTACTTTATTCTTAGTTGTTATTGGGTTTAAAGCGATTAATGATAGCGGTATTAACCTCAAGAAAGATAAGATGAAACTTATTTTTGGATTAATATTATGGCAGATATTTATTTTTGAAATTGCTTCAACTGGTATTTTAAAATCATATGAATTTCCGCCACTTTTCGCCATTACGCTTATCGTACCTTCATTTTTATTTACGGGGGTCTTTTTGTATCGAAACAGGAATAAACAATGGATTAATAGTATACCTGAACAATGGATAATTTATTTCCAGTCGTTTAGAGTTTTTGTTGAAATACTATTTGTACTCTCTTTAGCTGAAGGAATCTTTAATTATCATGTTACAATTGAAGGATACAATTTTGATATGATTTTTGCTTTAACAGCTCCTATAGTCGCGTTTTTAGTTTATACAAAAAAAGCAATCTCAAGAAAAATTATACTCTTTTGGAATTATCTTGGATTAACGGTATTAGCAAGTGTTATCGTTTTATTTTTAACCTCAGTTTATAACCCAGAAATTTATGGTAGCAACGTTCCCTTATTACCCTTGGTAGCAATGGCTTACCCATATGTGTTAATTGCAGGTTTCCTAATGCCAACAGCAGTGTTTTTACATGTTCTATCCATTATTCAAGTAAAAAAAAACACCCAACAGGGCGAATAGTACAATAGGTGCTTTTTCCATTTAACCAATAACACCCTCCCATTTCTTAAGTATACTACTTAAATAAAATCATCACTTTTTGATGCCTTTTAACAGTTGTCAAACGCTAAGCTCCAACGACCACAATACTTCCTGTTTTATTAATGTTTTAGCGGTAGAGCAAGCTGTTTTATTGAGTATATTTGGAAGAATTATACCGATTTGCAATCAAAATTCCCGATAATTTCGTTACACTTATTCTCAGGCTTTGATTATCTATCGGCATTATACAAAAACCATTGTTGGGTGTTTTGAAATTAAATTGGTAATACATAATTCAATCAAAAGGATTTACAGATTATCTGATTGATATTTAAACAGGAATTGGAATGCCTCACATAAGTGGGAAACAAATATTTTGTTTTACTTTTAGAAAACCGAATCTAGAAGAACAAGAAAAAATAGTCCAAAAACTAGATTCCTTATCAGCAGAAACAAAAAAACTTGAAGCCATTTACACTCAAAAAATAACCGATTTAGAAGAAATGAAAAAGAGTGTTTTGCAAAAGGCATTTTCTGGTCAAATCTCTGGGTTATAATTTTTATAATGAATAAATTACAGGGCTATAAGAAAAATATACAATGAAGCAAAAGAGAATTTACATACAGCAATGGTTAGATTTTAAACCGTACCAAAATCAAACCCTCACAGATAGTTATTACCTGCAATTGAGTAATGAGGTAAAACACGCAATTACTACTAATACACACTCATTAGTGTTGCAAAGGTATTTACAGCCTCAAGAAATAGATATGTTGTCGTGCTTTTTAACTTCTTACTTTGAAGACCTTATTGCTGAAACCCAGCTTTGGAATTCGTTTATCAAAAAACATAAAGAATTATACAACAAGCAACTCCCTTTTTATTTTTTAGAAGAATATTATGAAGATGAAATAAACTTACAAGATGTTAGTTTCTTAATCTGGTATTTTATGAATACTATACAAGAAGAAAAATTTATTGCTCCTTTCAATGATTTTATTGTTGAAACTGCCGAAAAAGTTATGGTTCTTTTTGATACAGCTTGGGATCATGCTCCCGAAAACGAATACTTAAAACAGTTTTACCAAATAGACGAAACCGAAACCGATTTTTATGAAGCAAGAGCCATTACAGATATTGTATTGTTTCAATCTTATTTATTTTATCCTGACACTACACAAAAAATTAGAGCAACCGAATTAGCACTTGCTGAAGATCCTGAAGTAAAAGATAATATACAAATGTTTTTGAACGACAACAGAGACGAAAACTTACACAAAACCCACACTAACTTATTAAGTTTAACAGGTAAAGAATGGGCAGCAGAAATAATTGGGAATAACCATCCTCTCAAAAATGATTTCTTAAACATCTCTCAACGCATAAAAGGTTATTTTTTCTACAAAGGACAAGATGATGAAAATGTTTTTATTGAACACATTGCTTCGGGCAAAAAGTTTAACCTAATCAAAAAATCTTTCGATAACGGTGATATACTTCAAACAATAGATACTATCTTATTTATGGGCATTGTGAAATGGAAAAACGAATGGTGGTTTTCGGGCATATTTTTTCAACAACCTTTTAATGCCGATTTAATTTTAGACGAGAAAAATTCGCAAAAAAGCAGAATGGAAGTCAATTTTTTAGACCATCAAACAGAAAATGTAGACGAAGTATTAGCTCAACAGTACAACGCCTTTTTAGCATTTAACGATGGGTTACCTATTGCATTTATGCCATCAGAAAAAATTGATGATTTCACTAAAAATTATACCGAATACTTCAATGCATCATTAAACATATCAGCAAAAGAACAAAAACAAGCAAAACAAAGAGCTAAAGATAATGGCTTTTTTGGAACAGAAGAACAAGCAAAAAATTATAAAGAAATTTCGAAAACAGCTTTAGTATTCTTTAATCAAAAAAGTGGTTTAGAAATCGCTTCAGCTGTTAATAGTGCCTTTCCTTTAGCAAACAACCCTTATTTTAGCAATGTAGAAAGTGAAGATCATATTTTACGCCTTTTAATGGATGAAAGTTTATCAGTAGAATTAACAATGTATTGTATTGACAATTGTAAATCCGACCTTCCTTTTTTTAATGAGAATGTTGGCAAAGCATACTTTAATGATATTGATTTTTTATTGAGATTCTGGAAAAAGGAAAACTATCATTCTAAACCATCAATAACATTTACAGGTCAAAAACAATGATTAAGTATGAATTGTTTTTGACTAACAATAGGGATATTGTTACCATTAACAACTAACTATTTATAATTAAAAACATGAGCAAATCAGACAACAACATAGACCCTTAAAATAAATTAGTAGTATCTCAAGGAAGTAAAGTTCGTAGAGCTTGGCATAACAACGATTGGTATTATTCTTTGGTAGATGTGGTTGCTGTTTTATCGGAAAGTAAAAACCCTACCGATTACCTTAAAAAGATTAGAAAACGAGATGAGGAGTTAAAATCCTACATTTGGAGTAACTATCGCTTTTCAATACTGAACTAACCATAGGTAGACGTTGCCAAATAGAAAAATAAAGAGAAAACCACTTTGCGAGTAGAAATAGCAAATCCAAGAATTAAATGTTACCAATGCATGAAGCCTTCATGCACATGTATTTGTAAACATATTAGTCCTTTACAAACGAAGACTCGTTTTATTATTTTGATGCACCCGAAGGAGTATAAAAAAGAGAAAAACGGAACGGGCCGTATGACTAAGCTTCAGTTAGAAAATTCTGAAATTATAGTTGGGGTTGATTTTACCAACAATAAGCGTGTAAATGAAATACTGAGTAACCCCAACAATTCTTCTTTTTTACTTTATCCCGGAAAGGATAATTTCAACCTATCTACAAGAAAAGGTTCAGAAATGAATGCATTTATGGAGATTAATCCACACCTCTTTATTTTGGATGGCACATGGCCCTGCGCCCGTAAAATGCTTAAACTAAGTAAGAACTTGCAACAACTAAAAAGAGTGAGTTTTGATAATGAAATAAAATCAAAATTTATTATCAAGCAACAGCCACAACCTCTTTGTTTGAGTACTATTGAATCAGTATATACGGTTATTAATTTATTGAAGGAAGGTGACTTAGAACAATGCGAAACCAAGGATTTTCTTATTCCTTTTGAAAAAATGATTGAATCTCAAGTCGAATATATTCTAAACCCAACTATTAATAGCTACCGACCCAATACAAAAAGAGAGATTACTCCTAAGAACAGGTATAAGAAGAAAGCGCAAAGAACTATTATTTTTAAACAAGAAAGTTAGATTACTTTTTTTAATGAGTTACTATCATTATTAACCCTAAGCTCCAAAACCACAAAGCCACTACATATTTAATATTGTAATAAAAGAAACCTATTCGAAATTATTTACGTACCAAATTAAAGCTACTTTTTATATAAATAATTTACATTATGAAAATTATAAAAAATACATTTCCTGTTATTTTGTGTATAATTATAATTACAACTTTCAATTCCTGTTCAAAATCAGTTGATTTCTGTGTAAAACTCGATGCTTCTCAGTATTCTGTTAATGACACAATTTACGCAGATGCTTCTTGTAGTAAAAATGGAGATGAGTATTTATGGGAACCACAAGCAGGACTTTTAATGATTGGAAATGGAACTAATACAACTGAAAGCTTTCTAATACAACATTTAACAGGCTCTTTATCAAGAACTATTAAATTAACGATATCTAATTCTAAATCTTCTCGTACACAAACAAAATCAGTTAATGTATTTTAACATTCTACTTTTCTCAACTTATGAACTACCTATTATTTTTTTAGATAAAAAACGCTGATTCATAGAAAAGCCTTTTGAATATTTTTTTAAAAATGAATTTCATCATTAATTAAATCTAAGCTCTAACAACTATAATTTTATTAATGTTTTATCCGAAAAATAACTTGCTTTATTATCTATATTTGGGAAATGTTATCAATTGAATAAGTACAATTGTGTACTTATTTGGTTGCTATAAATAAGAAGTTTTGGACATTAATATTATTTTAACATATGGCTTTTTATTATCGAGTGTTCTTTCTTTGTGGGCACCATTTAAGCTATTTAATAAAATCCCTTTATGGCTATTATTTTTAGCAATTTCTTTCAGTTTAGCGATAGCCTTTAAAAAAGCTTCCTTTATATCATTAGCTTACACGCTATTTTTTGGATATTCTGTCTATTACTATTACAAAAAAAAGAACATCATACTTTCTTTTTTAGTGTTAGCCTTGTCTGTCCCTTTAGTATTGCATTTCTCATTTCTAGATTTTAACAATTATAGATACTTACACAATATCCATATAACAAATAACGCTACCCCTTTTAGCTTGTATTTTAACCTGGATAAAACGGTAGTAGGTATATTTATAATTGCCTTTAGTTTTAACTATAAGAAAATAGCATTGCTATCCATTTTTAAACTTTTAATAATAAACCTTGTTTTAATGGGGCTTATTTTCTTTGTTTTAGCTACAGTGTTAGGCTATTCTAAATTTGAACCAAAATTACCCTACTTCACTCCTGTTTGGATTCTTGTTAATTTATTTTTTACCTGTATGGCAGAAGAAGCTTTATTTAGAAGGCTTATACAACAAAAAATACATGAATCATTAAGCGGTAAGTACGCTTCAGCTATAAGTATATTTATTGCTGCTGCCATATTTGGACTAGCACACTTTAAGGGTGGAGCTATATACATTGCCCTAGCAACATTAGCAGGATTGTTTTATGGATTTATTTATTATAAATCTAAAAGAATTGAAAGTGCTATACTTCTACATTTTTCTTTTAATTTAATACACCTTTTACTTTTTACTTACCCTACCCTTAAATAACCCTTTTTACACGTATAAATACCTATATAAAAAACCCTCTTTTTGATGCCTTTTTTTATGATTTTCATCATTTATAATTACTAGGCTCCAATAAGCACAATACCTCCAGTTTTATTAATGTTTTAGCGGTAAGGCGAGCTGGTTTATTGAGTATATTTGGTGTGAGAGAGAAAATAAGAATTGAAAAATATATCGTATGAAATTAGAAAAGATCTTAGGCAACTTGAATTCATTAGAAAAGAATTCATTTATTAAAATAATTGATAACATAATTGCTAATAATCCAAAAAATTCAAAAGCGATTGATAAGATTCTTTCCGAGACAGACAATACTGGGTTAAAAAGCCTTGATAACATAGTTATTTCAAAAATTTTCAGCCTAATAGAAACTGAATTTGCACAATTAATCAAATCAGAGTTTGTAAACACTTCTTCTCAACTTGATATCTTAACTGATATTATTACAAGAGACGGAAATTGTATAATGAAACAAGATTGGTTTGCTCGACTTTATGAAACTGAACTAAAGACAATAAACAAAAAGATAAAAGCATTACAAAAAGATATTGAAAATCCGAAATCTGACCTTTCTGAAAACAGGAAACGAGATTATAAAATATATAAATCATGCGTACACACTGCGTTTCATAACGATATTAAAAACAATAGAGAAGCAAAAATAACAGATGATGAATTATCAATTCTATTGACTTTATCACATCAATTAGAACTATCGCAAGAAGAAACTAAATTGATAAACTATTTGATTTTACCTGCACATAAAGCAGAAATTGATTCTGTAATTACTGAATTGAAAAACCTTGGTATTATTTTCTACGCAAAGAAAACGAGTACAATATTCGTTGCTGATGAAATGGTTCGAGTAATCAGAAAGATTAGAGAAAAAGAGGTTGCTGACAAATTCTTTAGAAGAGTTTTAAGATTATTCAAAGAACCTCAAATCAATTTAATTTCGCGAAAACATAACATTGATAGAAAATTAACATTAGACCAAAAGATAAAAGAAATTATCAATGAAGGAATTTCTTTTTCTGGTGTTTTAACTAAGGATATCTACAAGGATGGAACAAACGTTTCAGATAAGAAAAAATTTCTAAATGAATTTTGGAGTAAAAGTCTAAACCTAAGCCCTGCTTTAAAAGGAACAACACTAGAAGAAAAATTAGAAAATATAATTTCTCATTTTGATGCCATCGAAAAAGACGAAAAAGTCGGAATTTCAATTGATGGTTATGAGAAGCTACTAGTAGAACTTGATGAAACATTGCCAAAACTTAATGGACAAGTTATGGCTGAATTTGAGTTGCAAGATGAAAATGTATTAAAAAGCGGTCTCCTACTCGATTACAATATTAAGCCAAGAGATATTCTTGACATTATTCAAGTAAAAGAATTAGAGAACTTCTGCAAAACACGAGAAATAAAGACAAGAGGAAATGATATAGAGAATATTCTTGATTCATACAAAGATTCTGAAAATCTCTATCTTGAAAACTATGTTAACATTGGATTCAGAGATTTAAACTCTTTAAAAGAAAACGGGATCATAATTAAAGAAGCAAATCTTGGGATAAAATTTGAAGATTTGACAAAATCTATCTTCTCTCAATTAGGGTTTAACGTTGATGAAAAACTCAAAAAACAACTTAACACGAAAAAGGATCAAATTGATATCCTCCTTAACTTAGGTAATAATGAACTTATCTTAATTGAATGTAAAACGAATAAAGAAAGTGGTTACAATAAATTTAGTTCAGTTTCACGCCAAATGAAATCATATACAGAATTAGGAACTAAGGCAGATTGTAAAATAATTAAGAGTCTTTTAATAGCTCCAGATTTTAGTGATGATTTCATCAATGAAACAGAGCTAGAATATGACTTAAATCTTTCTTTAATTACAGCATCTTCACTACTAAAGATTCTTGAAGGCTTTAAGAATTCCAAAAAACATAAACAGTTCCCATATAAATTATTAATGAGGGATGTTTTGATAAAAGAAGACAGAATTATTAAAGCTATGGGTAAATAAAATTAGCAGTTAAATTATTAAAAAAAGAAAAATCTATCAATTCAAGTGTTTTGAGATGAGTTTATACTGAGTACGTTTTACAAAAGCAAAAGCCACGAAGTAAAAGAATATATCGAGAATAAGCTTTTTTGTTCTCGATACATTCCGACTTACCCTTCGATAAACTCAGGGAAATATTCGGAACACTCGAACTGACAAAAGCGAGCAACCTAACCCCCAACCAACTCACCACTTTTAATGTACAATAAGGATGCACTTATGTTTTGGTAGCCCATTTGGGTTAACAGGCTTTTGGTTTTGTTAATTTGTTTTTCGTGTGCCGAGCTTTGCTCTCCAGTTTTATAATCTAATAATAAGATTGCTTCAAATTATGGCTCTAACGTTTATAATTTTCGCAATTACGATTGAATTGAAACACTACTCAAATAACATCATATAATACTATCACAAACAAAACAACCCTTATTCTGTTACAAATAATTAATAAATTTAACCTTACTTTGTTCTAAAGTAAGTAGAAAATGGATTCCGAAATAATTATATACCAAACCGAAGATGGCTTAACTAAAATCCAAACTCGGCTAGAGAACGAAACAGTATGGATTAATCAGTCGCAGATGGCAATGCTTTTCGGAAAAGGTAGGAGCACTGTTACAGAACATATCAATAATCTTTTTAAAGAAGGAGAATTGGATGAAGAATTGGTCTGTCGGAATTTCCGACACACCACTCAACACGGTGCTATTGAAGGAAAGACTCAAGAAAAAGAGGTTAAGTATTACAACTTAGATGTTATTATTTCAGTTGGTTACCGAGTAAAAAGTATTCAAGGAACAAAATTCAGGCAATGGGCTACCACTCGTTTACGAGAGTATATCGTAAAAGGATTTGCCATGAATGATGATTTGTTAAAAGAAGCAGGCGGAGGTAATTATTTTGATGAGTTATTGGCTCGTATCAGAGATATACGTTCTTCAGAAAAAGTATTTTGGAGAAAAGTATTAGACATCTATGCTACAAGTGTAGATTATGACCCTAAAGCAGAAGTTTCGTTAATATTCTTTAAAACCATCCAAAACAAAATGCACTGGGCTGCTCACGGAAATACTGCTGCAGAAATTGTTTACGAAAGAGCAAATGCCAATCAACCCTTTTTAGGGTTAACAAATTTTAAAGGAGATAAACCCACAAAAAAAGAAAGTGAAATAGCCAAAAACTACCTACAAAAAGATGAATTAGATATTTTAAACAGAATGGTTACAGCCTATTTAGAAGTGGCTGAACTGCAAGCACTAAACCGTAAACCAATGCACATGAGCGATTGGTCGAGTCGATTAGATGATTTTTTAACAATGACTGGAAACAATATTTTAGAAAATTCTGGTAAGGTTAGTCATCAAAAAGCTTTAGATAAAGCACATACAGAATATAAAAAATATAAAGGGCAGATTAAAAACGAATTATCTAAAGTTGAAAAGGATTTTATTAAGCAAATTGACAAAACCACTAAAACACTTAAAAAGAAGAAATAAAATATCAATACATTGCGACTTCTCCTATAATAATCACTGGTCAACACTCGATCTAACAAAAGCAACTAAACCCCAACCAACTCACCACTCTTAATGTACAATAAGGAGGCGCTTATGTTTTGGTAGCCCATTTGGGTTAATAGGCTTTTATAATTGTTAATTTGTTTTTCGTGTGCTGGGCTTGCTCTCCTGTTTTGTAATCTATTAAGTAAGTTTGGTTGTTTTTACTACTACTCTATCTGGCTCCATAATTTAGCAAAACAGAACGTTCTATTTCATAAGTACATATCTTACAAAAGACATTAATTCGTAATTCGCGATTCGCGAATTGCAAATAATTTCTTATATTTGTACTTATTCTAATAAAACATAATGAAAAAGCACAGCGGTATGCGACCTCACGATATAGCGATTCTCCTCAAAATTGCAAGCAAAGAACAAAACAATTGGTACATGAAAGACTTAGCCTATGAGTTGGGAATCAGTGCCAGTGAAATAAGTGAAAGCATCAATCGCTCTGTTATATCGGGGCTGATAAGCAGTGACAAAAGAACATTAAAGAAATTAGCGATATTAGACTTTATAAAATCTGGATTAAAATACGTTTACCCACAACAACCTGGAGCAATGGTAAGAGGTATAGCAACTGCTCATTCAGCAGCCCCACTAAATAATCAAATTATGAGCGAAGAACAATTTGTTTGGGCATATGCTAAAGGAAATATTAGAGGGCAATCCATAGAACCTTTACATCCTAAAATGGCAGAGGCTTGTCTAAAAGATAGTAAATACTACGAGTTAATGGCTTTAGTTGATGCAATAAGGGTAGGAAAAGTAAGAGAACAACATCTTGCTCTTGAAATGATAAAAGAAAGAATAGAACATGCTTAAAAATCAAACCATCAACTTAAAAGTAGTTGAGAAAGTAGCTCTGGCATTAGGTGAGCTTAATAAGGATGTGATATTCGTTGGCGGTGCAGTTGTTAGTTTATATGTTACTGATGCAGGAGCTGAGCAACCTAGACCAACTAAAGATATTGATATCTCGGTTCAGATCAGCTCATATTCAGAAATGAATAAATTACGAGAGGAATTAGCCAATAAAAAGATTTATCCTGCAACTACTTCTACTGTAATGTACAGGTATACTCTTGAAGATATCTTAATTGATTTTATACCTTATGAAGCAACCTCTCTTGGACCAACAAATAAATGGTTAAAACCAGGGTTTGAAAAAGCGTACCCTGTAACAATTGGAAAAACGGAGATAAAAATCTTACCCGTAAGTTTATTCCTAGCAACAAAATGGGAAGCCTATAATAACAGAGGTAGTGATCCAAGAATGAGTCATGATTTTGAAGATATTATCTATGTAATTGATAATAATGTTGATTTAATTGAAGATGTCATTAAAGCAGACAAAAATGTTCAGGATTATTTGAAATTAATGAGCACAGAAATTCTATCTCACTCGTCACGAAATGAAATCATAGAATGTCATATAAACCCTTTTACCGCAGAGGAAAGAAGAGGATTTGTAATAGGTAAACTTGAACTAATAGCCACAATAGATTAATAATTAAACCCCAACCAACTCTCCACTTTTTATGTACAATAAGGATGCGCTTATGTTTTGGTAGCCCATTTGGGTTAAGAGGCTTTTATAATTGGTAATTTGTTTTTCGTGTGCTGGACTTTACTCTCCAATTTTATAATCTAATAATAAGATTGCTTCAAATTATGGCTCTAACGTTTATAATTTTCACAATTACGTTTGAATTGAAACACTACTCAAATAGCATCATATAATACTATCACAAACAAAATAACCCTTATTTTGTTACAAATAATTACTAAATTAACCCTTATTCTGTTACAAAAAATAAAATATTAACCCTTACTTTGTTACAAATAATTACTATATTTACCCTTATTCTGTTACAAAAAAGAAAGGAAACACTAGATACATGAGCTTTAAAAGGCATATATACAGTAAATTAGAGCAATGGAAAGATAATCCTTTACGAAAACCTTTATTAGTAAGAGGGGCTCGACAAGTTGGTAAAACAACCCTAATTAAACAATTTGCTAACACCTACACTCACAGTATTAGTTTAAACCTAGAGCGTTCTGCTGATATTCAATACTTTAAAGATTTTGATGATGCTGCAACAATTGTTAATGCGCTATTTGCAGCACATAGTATAAATTCTGAACAAACAAAAAACACCTTATTATTTATTGATGAAATACAAGAGTCTCCAGAAGCAATAGCCTTGTTACGCTATTTCTATGAAGATATACCCGAATTGCATGTAATTGCAGCAGGTTCATTGCTAGAGCATGTAATGCGTAAAGTTAAAAGCTTTCCTGTTGGACGAGTAACTTACCTATATATACACCCTCTCAATTTTATAGAATTTTTAGAAGCAAAAAACCATACCGGAGCCTTTGACCAAATTAATCAATTGCCTGTTCAACCATTTGCACATTCATTATTATTAAAACAATTTCATGAATATGCCATTATTGGCGGAATGCCAGAAGTAATAAAAACCTATTTAATTACCGAAAGTATTGCCGATTTATCAGAAATTTATGAAGGGATTTGGGCCACTTACAAAGATGATGTAGAGAAATATGCGAACAATACTACAGATGCACGAGTAATTAAACACATTATGAATACTGCTCATTTGTATTTAGATCAGCGTATCAAATTTCAAAACTTTGGTAATTCCAACTATAAATCTCGTGAGGTTGGAGAGGCTATGCGGAATCTCAACGATGCTCGTATCATTCAAATCATTTATCCAACTACCAGTATAGAACCCCCAATAATCCCCGATTTAAAAAAATCGCCCCGAATACAGTTTTTAGATACTGGTTTAGTCAATCACGAATTAAATATACAAGCAGACATGTTGGCTTTAGAAGATTTGAATACAGCTTACAAAGGAGCAGTTATTCCTCATTTAATTACTCAAGAAATCATGTCTTTAAATACATTAAAATATAAGCAGTCTAATTTTTGGGTAAGAGAAAAAGCCCAATCATCATCAGAAGTAGATTTAATCGTTCAGTTTATGGATAAAATAATTCCTATCGAAATTAAATCTGGAAAAGAAGGTAAGCTAAAATCTTTGCATCAGTTTATCGAAAAATCTAACCATCCCTACGCTATCAGAATGTATGCCGGAAAATTTAAAATAGAAGAGCATATAACTCCTACCACTAAGAAGCCTTATTACTTAATGAATTTACCCTACTATTTAGGAACTAAAATTCATGAGTACATAGCTTATTTTATTGAAACCTATAAATAATACCAACCTAAGTTTGTAAATCATTATATTTAGAATAATAACCAGGAAGAATAAAAAGAGGAATAAGCTTTTTTGTTCTCAATACATTCCGACCTACCCTATAATAATCTCTGGTCAACCCTCAGAACACTCAAACTGACAAAATCTACCCCCCCAACCAACTCACCACTTTTTATGTACAATAAGGATGCGCTTATGTTTTGGTAGCCCATTTGGGTTAATAGGCTTTTATAATTGGTAATTTGTTTTTCGTGTGCTGGACTTTACTCTCCAGTTTTATAATCAATAATGTAAGTGGTATTTTATTACATTTGAGCTCACTAATGAAGACTCTTTTAATTTTTCTCACTCTCCTATCAGTTTCAATTACATTTGGACAAAATGAAATGAAATTTGAGCTATCTAAACTTGCTGTTTTTAACGACTCTATTGTGACCAAAATTGACAAATCAAAATTTGTTAATTCTCAGGGTTACATCACAAATTGTAAAAAGTTAGATGATAAAGCCAATTCAATCTTTAAAGATTATTTCAAATCAATAAATGGCCGAATTTATTTACACCTTCTTTCTTTTAAGGAGTTTGTGAATGGAAGTATTGTGCTAACATGTTTAACAGAAGGAAAGTACACTCCTAAATTAATGATGTATACATTTGATTCAAAACTTAATTTTAAAGATCACTTGGTTCTTGAAAGTATTTTTGTGGATGCTGGTCAATACGAACATTACTTCTCTTCTAATCTCAAAAATGATTTGTTTTATGGAAGCTTTGTCAACAAGTGGGAGAAATTTGATGGTAAAGATTATCATCAAATGACCGATTCGACAGTAACTATTTATTCCATAAATAACGGGTTGATTCATTCAATGAGTCCTCACACATTTCACAAAGAAGATAATTAAACCCCAACCAACTCACCACTCTTAATGTACAATAAGGATGCACTTATGTTTTGGTAGCCCATTTGGGTTAAGAGGCTTTTGTAGTTGGTAATTTGTTTTTCGTGCGCTGGACTTTGCTCTCCAGTTTTGTAATCAATTAAGTAAGTTTGGTTGTTTTTTACTACTACTCTATCTGGTTGGTAGGCTTCGCCAGTGGGCAATAAAACAGAACGTTCGTTTTTTAGCTCATCAAAATCGGTAAACAAATCGGCTACACCATCAATTTTGAAAATGGCATCAATTTTTTCTTTTATTTCTGGTTGTTCTGTTGCTGTAATTAATCCTTTACGAACAGCAGCTTCCAAAGCTTGGTCTACATCATCAATAACATTTACTTGAGATAAGATGTTATGTATTAACGTACCGCGTTCTCCTATTGTCTCAGGGTTTTCGGTTTCCCAAACTTTTGGTGCTTGGTAACTAACTTGTATTTTATCTCTCCAGCTGTTGTAAGCCACATTTTTAAACTGTATATCGTTGTTAGGCTCTTGGTGTTGCTCAGTATTCTTAGCAAATGCACCGTAACGGTAATGATGGTCTGCTACTTTACCAGCTTCATTGGCTTGGCAGTAATTAAACAAGTAATCAGTTACCGAGCCATTTTCTGTAGGTTTCTTATTTTGTTTAGAGATAATGTATAACCGGTCTTTTGGTCTTGTTAACGCCACATAAAGCACATTTACAAGGTCTAACCTAGATTTATCCATTTCATCCTCATAAACTGCCGAAAAGCGTGTTTCAGTCAACTCTTTACGAATGGGCATAATGGCTGAGCTCAATCCTTCTATATTGGTTTCGTTGGTCCAAAAGAAATCCTCACTCGTTTTAACAGGAGAGGTAGCAAAAGGATAAATTACCACAGGAAACTCCAAACCTTTAGATTTATGGATGCTCATTACTTTAACGGCATTAATCCCATCAGGTATAACAATAGAGAACCTGTCTGCTTTGCTTTCCCACCACTCTACAAAGTTTATAATGGAGTTATCGTTACGTGAAGCGTATTCGTGTATCTTATCCAATAAAAACTGAATGTACACATCTACCTTGACATCAAAACCAAAGGTTATTACCAAATACTCGGCTAACTCGTACAAAGAGTAGTTCTGTATTTTCTTAAAGTCTATACGGATGTCTTTTGTACTTAAATAGCTGACTACCGTATTATCGCGGTGCATTTCAAACACTTCAAACAAATCATCATCAAACTTATGACGAGTTAAATAGTTTAAGAGCTGTACTTGGTAATTTTTATCTGTTGGGTAAGATAGATATCGGAACAGGTTCAGTAAAAAGGTTACTTCATCAGAGTTGTTTAACAACAAGCTTTCAGAAGAAATAACGTTAATATCGTTCTCCAATAAAAAGGAAGCAATTTCAGAACCATCTACATTGCTTCGGGTTAAAATAGCAATATCACTATACTGATAACCATCACTAACTACCTCTCCTATCCTTTTAAATATATTATTTAGAACTTCTTCTCTATATATTTCTCTTTCAGATGGTTCTAAAAACTCAACACTAACTCCTCCTCCATTATTATCAGCATTAAATTCCTGATATAAATCGGAATACAAGCGTTGGTAAGTCTCACTTAAATTACCTGCTACAGACTGGAAAAAACGGTTGTTAAAATCAACTATTTCTGCTTTAGATCTAAAATTAGTAGAGAGGGTTTCTTCTGCATAGTTTCTAGTTAAAGCGGCTTGCCGCTCCAACAATAGCGGATTATTTTTGTGTTTATAAATCTTGGGTAAGTTAATAATCTGCTCTACTTCTCCACCTCTAAAACGGTAAATGGCTTGTTTGGCATCTCCTACCACCATATTAAACTTGCCGTTACCCAAAGAGTTATCTACCAAAGGTATTAGGTTGTGCCATTGTATAATGGAGGTGTCCTGAAATTCATCTATTAAATAGTGATTGTATTTTTCGCCCAAACGCTCATAAATAAACGGAATGGGCTCCGATTCTACAATGGCTGCAATACGCTTGTTAAAATCAGAAATACTCAACACATTGTTGTCTTTCTTAAATTCTAAAACTGTTTTTTCAATTTCATTTAAAATAGCCAAGTTGTACAAGTTCTTTATGATGAGCTTGTTTACACGGTAATCGCTTTCAGACTGAGTAATGTATTCTCTAGAGGCTTCAAATTGGCTTACAAAATCGTGTTGCAAAGTATCTATCAATTGCTTTTGCGTATCGTCTACCTTGGCAGCGTACCAATTGGCATCTCCAGCAATAATTTTAAGGGTTGTAGCGGTTGGCTCAAATTTCTTTAAGGTTGCCAAATCTCTCCAATAGTTTACAAAAAAGCTACGCGAGAAACTCGCTGACTCCACTCCTTTGCTTTGGATAAAATCTAAACCATCAGTTCCTAACTGTTTTACAGTCTGCTCAAACTCTTTGGTTTGTTTATACAGTTGCGTTTTTATTGCATCGAAATCCTTAATGGTTAGCTTTCGGATTTTCTCCAAATAGAGTTCTCCGTCTTCTTTTAACAGGTTTCTAGAAAACTCAAACAAATCCTTTTCGATGTGCCAACTTTCTTCGTTCTCAGCCTTTTTACTCGTGTATTCCAACAACAGCTTAGTCAACTTTTCATTTGTACCTACTTGGGAAATTAGCATATCAATAGCTGCACCCAGCACTTCTCTATCGTCTAACTCAATATCAAAATTTAACGGCAAATGTAAATCGTGGGCAAAGGTTCTGATAATTTTATGGGTAAACTTATCAATGGTGCTTACTCCAAAATCGTTATAGCTATGTAATATCGATTTTAATACTCTTTTACTGCGTTCTTTAATCTCATTAGCATCAATGCCCAAACCTCCTTCGGCTTGTGGTTTTAACAAATCTAATTGTAAGAATTTTGGTGTTCCTTCTAAAGCTTCGTCAGATGATAATGCTTTTAAAGCTCCAATAACCCTTTCTTTCATTTCTGCCGCAGCCTTATTGGTAAAGGTAACTGCCAATATGTGCTTGTACTGGGTAGCACTTTTTGTTTCTAAAGCAATTTTCAGGTACTCTTTTACCAAGGTATAAGTCTTGCCAGAACCCGCAGAAGAATTGTATGTTATAAAGTTGCTCATTTGTCTTACTATTATTCCCTCTTGGAGAAGAGGGTTAGGGAGATTGATTATACTGTTTTTAAATCCCTCTCACTCTCCCTTATTAAGGGATACCCTACCACTCAAGGCTATATTTTTTCTTTTATAAAGTCAACCTTCTCTTGCAAAGGCATATTTCCATCTATCCAATTAATATCAAAGCCATTGCGTTCCATTTTTCTAAACCAAGTGGCTTGGCGTTTAGAAAATTGGTGAATAGCAATATTCAACTTCTCAAACATTTCTTTCCTATCAATCTCATTCAACAAAAACTGCGTAATCAGCTTGTACTCTAAACCGTAAAACTTTAACCGTTCAGGATCAACTCCCGAATTGATTAAATCCTCAACCTCCTCAATCATCCCTTCGTTTTTTAAACGATGTTTTAAACGAGAAGTAATTCTTTCTTTGATAACAGCTCTTTCAAAATTTATCCCAAAAATCGTTGCATCAATTTTCGGAAAATCATTAATCAACTCTTTATTTTCTTGCTTAAACTTAGCAATCTCTATTGCCCTCACTATTCTATCTCGCTCAATAGAATCTGTAGTGTTGTGCAATTCTTTAAAAGTAGACAATTCCTCTACCAATTCTTGTTCTGATTTGTTTTCTAATTGTTTTCTTAACGCTTCATTGTTCGGAATATCCAATAAACGATATCCTTTTAAAACGGCTTCTAAATACATTCCTGTTCCTCCACAAAGGATAGCTTTATTATTTCTTTGCTGAATTCCTTCATAAGATTCCAAGAAGTCTTTTTGATATTCAAAAACATTGTACTCCTCTCCGGCATCAATAATATCAATTAAATGATGTGGAATTGCCAACCCATCAATAGTAAACTCAGAAATATCTTTTCCTGTTCCTACATCCATACCTCTGTATACTTGACGAGAATCTGCACTAATCACCTCTCCATTAATTTGATGCGCCAAGTTAACCGCCACATTAGTCTTGCCCGTTGCCGTGCATCCCAAAATAACCGTTAACTTTTGGCTTTCCATTAATAAATGATTTTTTATTTTTAAATTAAACCAACAAATTTATACATTTGTTCCGTTGAAAATCTTCAGCCAAATATCATCAATAATTGTTGCTTTATTGTTTGTTTACACGATAAACTTTAAATCTTTTGTAACAGTTAGCTATTTCGTTAATCAGACTGAAATTATTGAGCTATTCTGTATCAATAAAGAAAAGCCAATAATGAAATGTGATGGTAAATGTCATTTAGCTACTCAATTTGCCGAAGTAGAAATTAATACCGAAGAGTCCCCTTTTTCTCAGAGCAATCTCTCTTACAATTTAGAGATTAACCTCTCTCTAGTAAAGAGCAAAATTGACATTCAGCCAAAAATGGATGAGCTAAAAAAAGCAAATTATTTTTTAAAAAACACAATTCCTTGTGATGGGTTCTATTCCATCACTACTCCTCCACCAAAGGCTTAACCTACACCATAAATTATTGTCAGTTCGAGTGATTTTTCTCCAAAAAATTGTATCGACAATCAATAATTCCTCATAAAATGTTGTTCTCAATATAAAACCCTTGCATTTCGTTGCTTTTGTTCATTCCGCAAAACGTGTTCAATGACCAAGAATTTAACTCGAACTGACATTTTACAATTTCAATTAAAAATATTACTTAATTGGCTGCCCACACGGTTAGTCTCTATGGCATATCAACATACCATAAAATTTAGCATAAGAAAAATGAAAATTATTAAGCAAGTATTCCTTGCATCAATTTTATTGATAGGAACACAAAGCATTGCACAAAACATTAAAGAAATTAAAGGCGTTATAATGGACAACAAAACAAATGAACCTTTGGCGTTTGTAAGTGTTGCTGACTCAAAAACTCACAAAGGAACATCTACAGATTTTTCTGGGTCATTCATCCTAACATCAGAAAATTTAATCGATTCTATAACTATATCGTGTATTGGCTATGAAAAAATGACCATTAAAGCGCAAGAAAACATAGCTCTTTTTCTTAAAAAATCTGCTGTATCATTAAATGAATTTGTTGTTTCTTCTGATAGAGGTTTAGAAAAAAGAACCGAAGCACCCATTGCCATTAGTTCAATTTCGGCCCAAACAATAGCAGACAACAAACCTACATCTATCGATCAGGTTTTAAATCAAACAGCTGGAGTTTATATGGTTGATTTGGGTAATGAACAACACACTATGAGCATTAGACAACCTATCAACTATGGTGCAACTTACCTTTATCTTGAAGATGGTGTACCCATTAGAAGTTCAGGTATATTTAACCACAATGCGTTATTAGAAATAAATATGGCCAACACAAGTAAAGTTGAAATTATTCGTGGGCCAGCATCAAGCCTTTATGGTAGCGAAGCAATTGGTGGAGCTGTAAACTTTATTTCTTATCGACCTTCTACTCTTCCAACAACAGGAATAAGCCTTCAGGGGAATAATTTAGGCTATAAAAGAACTGATTTCTATGCTTCTAACACATTTAAAAAACTAGGTGTAAGACTAGCTGGTTATTACGCTAATAATAAGGATGGTTTTATAGAGCATAGCGATTTTAACAAAATCGCTTTAAGCCTAGCATTAAACTATCAATTATCAAATAAAACAGAAATTTCTATTAACAACACTTTCGTAGATTATTATGCAGATATGACTGGCTCTTTAGATAGTGCCGATTTCTTTGATAAAGAATATGGTTCCAATCACACTTTTACCAATAGACAAGTTGATGCATTTAGAAGTAAATTAAGCATACATCAATACTGGAATACAAATTCAAAATCATCTTTAATAGCCTATTATAGAAATAATTCCATCAAACAGAATCCATCTTACCGAGTAAAAGACGATTTTAAACCATGGATGCCTTCAGGAATGCAAGGAGATCCTAATTTAGCTCATGGAGAGTTAAACGACAACAGCTTTAACAGCTATGGCGCAATTCTTCAACACAAACAATCGTTTAAGTTTTTAAAAACTAAAATTACTGCTGGAGGAACAATGGATTATAGTCCAAACAAATACATCGCTAACTACCTTACTATTGTAAAAAATGATGAAGATATCTATGAATCTTTTGAAAAACAAGATAGCTTACTCGCAGAGTATACTACTGATTTAGTGAATACTGCAGGTTATTTTCAATTTAGCATAGAACCTCTTAAAAAGTTAAAATTAACTGGAGGTATTCGATATGATGTGTTTACCTACAATTATAAAAACAATCTAGATAGCAATGCTTTTTCTGGAGTACCTGATAGTAAAGATGAATACAGTCAGCTAACACCAAAAGCAGGATTATCTTATGATATTGGTGGGAATAGTGGATTCTATGCCAATTATAGCCAAGGTTTTGTTCCTCCACAGGTTACAGAGCTTTATAAAGGTGTTCAAGTACCTTCTTTACAACCTGCTCAATACAACAATTCAGAACTAGGTTTTTGGATGGCTTCAGCTAATAATAAAGCTAAAATAGAAGTCGCTTTTTACCAAATGGATGGAACTAACGAAATTATTTCAGTTCGTTTGGATGATGGTTCAACAGAGAAACAAAATGCTGGACAAACTAGACACAAGGGGATTGAATATACATTGCACTACCAACTTAACAAAGGGTTGACCCTAAAATTAAATGGTACTAATGCGCAACATACTTTTATAGATTATATAGAATCTGGAACAGACTACTCTAGCAAATCTATGACTGGTGCTCCTGGGTGGATTGCCAATGTTCAACTAACCTACAAACCACATTTCTTAAAAGGTTTTAGAATTAGTGGCGAAATACAACATTTAGATCAGTTTTTTATGGATGCAGCTAACACTAAAGAATATGAAGGGTATGATATTTATAACATCCGCTTAGGTTATGAATGGAAAGGGTTTGAAATTTGGGCAAACATTATGAATGTTACAGAAGAACTCTACGCTACAAGTGCTTCTTCATCAAGATGGGGAGATAGTTATAGAACAGGAAACCCAAGACATGTTACCATTGGTATTGGCTACAATTTTGTTAAAAAGAAAAAAAGTAATTAATAAATGGAGGTAGCTTGTTCTCCCTCCTATTTTATATCTAATATGATCAAAAGTATTTTAGTTATTGGTGGAATTATTACATTATCAGCTTGTAACTCACCTAATAAAGATAAGACAAAAGAAAATGAGACTGCATTTTTAGTTTCTAGCGGTAAAGGATTAGCCGATTGTCAAAACCTAACAACTGATAACAAAGGAAATCCTGTAATTAGTTGGGTTGAAGGAGAAAAAGATGAAAGCTGTTTCTATTATTCTGTTTCTACAGATAATGGTCAATCTTTTAATGCTCCAACTAAAGTTTTACCTACTTTAGGGTTATCCCCTCATCACGAAAGCATGCCAAAAATTGCTTTTAAAGCTGACGGAACAGCTATTGTGGTTTATCAAAAAAAAACTCCTACTCCAGAAAATCGTTTTGCTGGCGCTATATACTATATTCAATCATTTGATGAAGGAGAAAGCTGGAGTAAACCAAACTATTTACATGCTGATACAACAATAGGTATTGGTAGAAGTTATTTTGATATTACCACATTACCAAATGGAGAAGTTGGAGCAATTTGGTTAGATGGTAGAAAAAAGTCTAGAAGTGGGGCTACCTTATTTTTTGCTAAAACAAAAAATGATAGCGGGTTTAAAGATGAAATAGAACTTGATGATAAAACTTGCCAGTGCTGCAGAACAGCTATTTTTGTAGATCAAAACAATAACATAAATGTAGCTTACCGCGATATTATAAATGATAGTATTAGAGATATGGTTCATCTTTATTCAAGTAATTTAGGTGAATCATTTTCTTCTCAAAAGAGGTTAAGTGAAGATAATTGGGTTATTAGTGGTTGCCCACACACAGGACCAACAATAACAGAAGATAAAGATGGTTTAAATTTCTATTGGTTTACAATGGGTAACGGACAAGGAGTTTATCACACCTCTACAAATAACCATGGTAATTATTTTACCGAAAGAAAACTAATTAATTCGGAAGCTAAACACCCTCAAGCTGCAAGTTTAAAAGGAGGGGGAACAGCATTAGTTTATGAGGAGGACTTTAAAACCGACTCAATTTTTAGAAGCCGAATCGGAATATCGATTCAAAATGAAAAATCTAAAAAAGACCTTCTCTACATTACACCTGATTCAGTTGACTGCTCCTATCCTGTTGCCTTAGGATTAAAAAACAATAAGGTTTTAGTAGCATGGTCACAAAAAGACAAGAAACTTACTCAGGTATACTTCAAGTTAATTTCAACAAAAAATAATATAACTATTCAATAAAAAAAACCGTTTATTTGCTCAAAATTGAATATACCAGCCATATTCAACCGTTCAATAAAAGGGAAATTATTTCTCAATTAACTTATTACTTTTAATTAATTTTATAAAATCAAAAAATCATAAAAACAACAAAAATGAAACAACTATTAAAAACAGTTACTGCTTTGTTAATACTAAGCGTAATACTTACCTCTTGTGCTAAAAATGAAGGCTGTACTGATCCGGCTGCTAAAAACTTTGATGTTGAAGCAACAAAAGATGATGGATCATGTGTATACGTCAAAGAAGAAATTGTAGAAAACACAACCGCAACGGTTACTTTTAATTTTACGCATCATTTTGATGGGATTCCTGTAACTGCAGCCAACTTCAATCAATTTAACTTTATTAATGCTAATGGAGATACGATGAGTATTTCTAAGCTAAGATACTTAGTTTCTGGCGTAAAACTAAATACATCTAGTGGTACAGAATTACCAATGAATGGATACAACTTAGTTGATGTAACAAATGGCACTGGGTTAAGCTACACAATTGGTCAAGCTGAATTTGGAGCGTTAGCAAACATGTCATTTAATTTTGGTTTTGACACTACTGATAATTCAGGAAACTATATTGATTTAAATTCTGTTAGCTGGGGAGTACCTATGATGATGGGCGGTGGTTATCATAATATGCAACTTGAAGGAAAGTATAAAGTAAATGGTGTTGACTCTCTTTATGCCTACCATAATATTGCTAAAAAAAGACCTACAATGATGGCTCCTTATGAAGCAAACCATATTGCTATTAATTTACCTGGAATTGCTTTAAATCAACATAATGTAGTGGTAGAAATTAAAATGAACATTGCTGAATGGTTTAAAAATCCAGACACATGGGATTTAAATACTTTCCATAGCTCACTTATGATGAACTATACTGCCCAAAGCATGATGCAAGCAAACGGATACAATGCCTTTACTTTAGGTATAATATCTCAAAAACAATAAATTTAATATGAGAATACTCAAGCAACTATTGTTTGTGTATTCTCGTTTACCACTATAATGAGAAACATAAGAACACTAATCACCTTAATTATTTTTACTGCTTTTTTCACTTCTTGTTCAAAAGAAGTAAAAGAAGAGCCTATTCCTGTTCCCGTTCCAGAACCAACCACCAACACTCCTACTCCTGCTCCCTTACAAATACCACAGTTATTTGCTCAAACAATTAACCCTCCTTTAATACCTACTAACAACCCACAAACAATTGAAGGAGTTGCTTTAGGAAGAAAACTGTTTTTTGATCCAATATTATCTGGAGATGGTACACTAGCATGTGCATCTTGCCATTCTCCAGAATTTTCTTTTACTGATAGTAGCCGATTTAGTACTGGGATTACCATGCAGCAAGGTGACAGAAATTCTATGGCAATATTTAATGCTGCTTGGAATTGGAATGGAAAATTCTTTTGGGATGGTAGGGCAAACAGTTTAGAAAATCAAGCTTTGGGTCCTGTGGTTAATCCTATTGAAATGAATAACACTTGGCCTACCGCTATGGCTAGTTTACAAGCTCATCCTGATTATCCAGGATTATTTAATGATGCTTTCGGAACATCTACTATAGATTCTACATTAGTAACTATGGCCATTGCCCAGTTTGAAAGAACATTAATTTCTGCCAATTCAAGATTTGACAGATATATTATGGGACAAAGTGCATTAACACCTCAAGAATTGAGTGGCTTTAATATTTATAACAATGGTAATATTGGAGGTGGAGACTGTTTCCATTGTCATGGAGATGGATCTAACCCTTTATGGACGGACAATGATTTTCACAACAATGGGTTAGATGCAACATTTACTGATAATGGAAGAAGTATTGTAACTGGAAACAGTGCAGACGATGGTAAATTTAAAACCCCATCATTAAGAAACTTAGCTTATTCTGCTCCATACATGCACGATGGTAGGTTTGCTACTCTTGATGAAGTTATTGATCATTACAGTACTGGAGTAGTGATGTCATCAACAATAGACCCTCTTATGCAACACGCTGGTACAGGAGGTACACAAATGAGTCCTTCTGACAAAGCTGACTTAAAGGCCTTTCTACTTTCTTTAAGCGATTCTGACTTTATTGTTAATCCTGATTTTCAAGATCCTAATTAGACCATAATTTAATGGATAAAGAGAAGCAACAGTTCTTTAAAAAAAGCATCCTAGCTGAAAATAAAAGAATTTCTTGAGACGATGATCCCCGAAGCAGAGCTTTCGAAGAATTCTCTTGATTAAAATTCTTAACGTAAAAATCAGAACACATTCAATAAATAAACTATCTAATACCTTCTTGGTTTCCGTTAAAATAGGAGTTCAACTTGAATGTTAAATTAATATACATTCTTCTTCAAAGAATAATTATCTTTACCAAAGACTAACTAGTTATTATTTTGAAGATGATCATAAAGCAAATTTCAACATTATTATTCGCCTTACTTTTCGTATGTAATATTGCTAAAGCACAAGAATATGTTCGTTTAATGGAAGAACAGAATGCTAACTTTTATGATATTCAAAAATCATTTTACAACCATTGGGAAGGTAAATCTTATGAAAAAGGAAAAGGATGGAAACAGTTTAAACGTTGGGAATATTTTATGGAACCAAGAGTTTATCCTTCTGGAAGAATTATTGACCCATCTCTTTCTTACAATGAATATAATAAGTTTAAGGCAACATACGCTACTCCAAAAGGAGCTGCAAATAACAAAACTTCCAATTGGATCCCTTTAGGCCCTACTAGTTGGAATTCTATTGGTTGGAATCCTGGAATAGGAAGAGTAAACGCAATAGCTGTTGACCCTAGTAACAGTAGCACTATTTATGTTGGTGCTCCGGCTGGTGGCTGTTGGAAATCAACTGACAATGGAAGCTCATGGGCTCCTTTAACAGATAATTTATCCTCATTGGGTGTTTCTGGAATTGTAGTAGATCCTAATAATTCTAACATTGTTTATATTGCTACAGGTGATGGTGACGGAAATGACACTTACAGTATTGGTGTAATGAAATCTATTGATGGTGGTGCTACATGGAATAGTACCGGACTTAATTGGAGTACTACTCAAAGTAGAGTAATGCGTAAAATAATTATAGACCCTAACAATTCTAACATACTATTTGTTGCCACTAGTGCTGGTCTATATAAAACAAATAATGCTGGTGCGAGCTGGGTAAGCGTATTAGGAGAATCTATCAGAGATATAGAATTTAACTCTAGCAATTCTAATACTGTTTTTACATGTACAAATACACAATTTTACAAATCTACAAATGGAGGTAACTCATTTAGTAATGGTTCTTCAGGAACTCCTATTATTGGTGTTGGAAGATTATCAATAGCAGTTACTGCGAGTGATACTGACTATGTTTATTTATTAGCTTCAAACTCAAACGATGCTAGTTTTTTAGGGTTATATCGGTCTACTGATTCTGGAAATAGCTTTTCTCTGAGAACAAACACACCAAATGTTTTTGGATACAATACTAATGGTGGTGATTCTGGTGGGCAAAGCTGGTATGATATGGCACTAGCTGTTTCTCCAACCAATAAAAACGAAGTTTATACTGGAGGAGTTAATGTATGGAAATCTACTAATGGAGGTTCTACTTTAAACTGTTTAAGTAAATGGAATTGGCCTACTGGATCATATGAGTATGTTCATGCAGATATTCATACCATCGATTTTTATGGAAATACATTATTTGTTGGTTCTGATGGTGGAATATTTAAATCTACTGATAGTGGAAATAATTTTTCTGACATTACTGCTGGTATTCAACATTCACAGTTTTACAGAATGGGAGGAAGTGCTACAGATGCAGGAACAATAATAGTTGGAGCTCAAGATAACGGGTGTACCTTATTAAAAAGTGGGACTTGGACTCATGTAACTGGTGGTGACGGAATGGAATGTATGGTTGATTATTCCAATGCAAACATCATCTATTCAACTAGTCAAAATGGTAACATTTATAAATCTACAGATGGAGGAAACTCTTTTAATGGAATAACTGGCGGAATAACTGGTTCTGGAGCTTGGGTAACCCCTTACACCCTAGATCCAAATGTTCCGAGTACAATTTATGTAGGATATAATGATGTTTGGAAATCTACTAACGGAGGGAATACCTGGAACACCATCTCTTCATTTTCTTCTCCCTTCTTAAAATCTTTAGTGGTAGCTCCATCAAACAGCAATACAATTTATGCTGCAACAGACAACATAATTTACAAAACCATAAACGGAGGTGGAAATTGGACAGATATAACAAGTGGCTTACCAGGTAATGCCATTACCTACATTACGGTTCATGATTTAAACCCTAACATTTTATGGGTAAGTATATCAGGCTTTACCAATGGTAATAAAGTATATAAATCTATTAATGGTGGTGTTAGTTGGGTTAATGTTTCTGGAAATTTACCAAACCTACCAGTTAATTGTATTACTTATGAATATGGCTCTAACAATGGAATATATATAGGTACAGATATTGGAATTTATTACAAAAACGATGACCTTGCTACATGGCAACTTTTCAGCGATAATCTTCCAAATGTTATTGTAAATGAATTAGAAATCCACTATGGTTCAGGTAAAATAAGAGCTGCTACTTATGGAAGAGGTTTGTGGGAGTCTAATTTATTTGTAACAGCTCTTCCCACAGCTCAATTCCATTCTCCTGACACGAATATCTGCCCAAACAATTGTGCTAAATTTACCAATACTACTCCTAATTTAGGTCTTACTTGGCAATGGTATTTCCCAGGAGGAACACCAAGCACATCTACAGACTTAAACCCTTTAATTTGCTACCCTTCTACTGGAAATTACAATGTTTCGTTAATCGTTAGCAATCCTGCGGGAACTGATTCTACTTATTCATCGAACTACATAGTGGTTCAAAATCAAACAACTGGAATTCCACTACCATTATCCGAAGGATTTGAAAACACACCATCTATTCCAAACAATTGGAAAATAGACAACCCCGACAATGACATCACTTGGTCTCACAATACTGTTGTTGGTGGATTTGGATTAAGTGCTTCATGTCTTTTCTTAGATAATTTTTCTACAAATTTTGATGGAGAAAAAGATTACTTTGTTTCTCCAACATTAGATTTTTCTTCCATTACTACAGCAAAAATGATTTTTGATGTTGCTTACAGACAATGGTCTCCGGCTAAATCTGATACGCTTGCAGTTTATTATTCTTTAGATTGTGGTTTAACAAAAAATTTACTTTGGGAAAAAGGAGGCCCTGATTTAGCGACTACCAATTACCTACCTCTATATTATATTCCTGCAACAAACGAATGGAGAACTGATACTGTTGATTTAAGTATTTTATCAGGGTATTCTACCGTAGAAATTTATTTTGAAAACAAATCAGATCATGGAAACGTGCTTTATCTTGATAACATTAACATAGGGCAAGCTGTTGGTATAAATGAAAACTTTACAAAAAATAATGTTTCGATATACCCTAACCCTTTTAAAAATACGGTTACAATAAGAAACAATACTTCATCTATTAATTCTGTAGAAATATATAACGCTATAGGAAAGTTAGTCTTTAAAGAAAATGTAAACGCTAATCATCACACCTTAAATCTTAATTATTTTAGTAATGGATTTTATCTTTTGAGGGTAGAAACTGACAATGAAATAATTACGAAAAGTTTGATAAAGAACTAATAATCAGTTGTCTTTAAAAACAAACTAAATAATATTAATATTTTAAATAAAGTATAATGAAGAATATTTTAATACTATCAATAGTTCTATTTACGCTAACTAACGTTATTCAAGCACAAGAATATGTTCGTTTAATGGAACAGCAAAGTTCAAACTTTTATGATATTCAAAAATCTTTTAACGAACATTGGGATGGTAAAGCTTATGAAAAAGGTAAAGGCTGGAAACAATTTAAAAGATGGGAATACTTTATGGAGCCAAGAGTTTACCCTTCAGGTAGAATAATAGATCCTTCTCTTGCCTATAAAGAATTTAAAAAGTTTAAAACTACTTATAGCAAACCAAAAGGTAGCACTAATAATAAAGCTGCAAATTGGACTGCAATTGGCCCTACAAACTTTAATGATAATACTAGCCTGAGAATCGGAAGAATTAATGCAATAACTATAGACCCGAATAATGATAATATTATTTACATTGGATCTCCGGCAGGGGGTTGCTGGAAATCAGTAGACGGAGGAAATTCTTGGAATCCACTAACTGATAATCTTGGATCATTAGGTGTTTCTGGTATTGCAGTAGATCCTAACAATTCTAACATCGTATATATTTCAACTGGTGATGGTGATGGTAATGACACCTATAGTATTGGTATTATGAAATCTCTTGATGGAGGAGCTACATGGGCTAGTACAGGTTTAAACTGGAATACTACTCAGAATAGACAAACGCGTAAGATTATTATAGACCCCAACAATTCTAACATATTATTTGTTGCTACTACTGCCGGGTTATTCAAAACAACTGATGCTGGAGTAAACTGGACAAATCTTCTTTCTGGAAATATTAGAGATATAGAATTTAACCCAAGTAATTCCAATACTATTTTTGCTTGCACAAATACTTTTTTTTACAAATCTACTAATGGAGGAAATTCATTCGCTAATATTATTTCAGGAACACCAAGCTCTGGTGTTGGAAGGTTAACAATAGCAGTAACAGCTAGTGACACCAATTATGTTTATCTACTAGCTACAAACGATGGTGATAATGGTTTTAAGGGAATATATAGATCTACCGATGCAGGAAATAACTTTAGTGCTCGAGCTAACTCTCCCAACATATTAGGTTGGAATACATCAGGTAGTGATAGTGGTGGACAGGGTTGGTACGATCTTGCTTTAGAAGCATCTCCTACTAATAAAAATGAAATTTACACTGGTGGAGTAAACATGTGGAAATCCACTAATGGTGGTGCTAGCTTATTTGCTATTACAAACTGGTGGGATGTTTCAGGTGGTATAGGTTTTGTTCATGCAGATATTCATTCCATAGATTATTATGGAAATACTTTATACTGTGGTTCAGATGGAGGAATTTTTAAATCTACTAATAATGGTGCATCTTGGACAGACTTAACTAATGGCATGCAAATTTCTCAATATTATAGATTAGGATCAAGTGCCTTAAATGCTGGAACTATATTGGCAGGTGCACAAGATAATGGTACAACTTTACTTAAAAACAACGTATGGACTCATCCAAATGGTGGTGATGGTATGGAGTGTATCGCTGACTATTCTAATACGAATATCATGTATGCATCCTCCCAAAATGGTTATATCTCAAAATCTACCAATGGTGGAAATTCTTTTAATAATATTTCTAACAGTATTGGTCAAACTGGAGCTTGGGTAACCCCTTACGTTCAGGATCCCAACTCTCCCAACACAATTTATATTGGATATAGTAATATATGGAAATCTACCAACGGAGGAAATTCTTGGAGTAGTATATCTTCATTTACTTCATCTCATTTAAAATCTTTAGTTGTTGCCCCATCAAATAGTAACGTAATTTATGCTGCAACAGACCATGTTATTTATAAAACAACAAATGGTGGTAGTAGCTGGTCTAACATAACTGGTAGTTTTGGTAATTCTATTACCTACATTACCGTTCATAATTTAAATCCTAATATTTTATGGGTTAGCCTCTCAGGTTTTAGTAATGGTAACAAAGTATTCAAATCAGTTAACGGAGGTGCATCATGGACTAATGTTTCAGGAAATTTACCTAACCTTCCTGTAAATTGTGTTACCTATGAATATGGCTCTAACAATGGAATTTATATCGGAACAGATATTGGAATTTATTATAAAAACGATGACCTTACTCTTTGGCAACTTTTTAGTGATAATCTTCCTAATGTCATCGTTGATGAATTAGAAATACACTATGGTTCTGGTAAAATTAGAGCTGCTACTTATGGAAGAGGATTATGGGAATCAAACTTATTTACTACAGCACTTCCTACAGCTCAATTCCTTACTATAGATACTAATATTTGTCCAAATAATTGCGCTCAATTTACTAATACCACTCCTAATTTAGGTCTAACATGGCAATGGTATTTTCCGGGAGGAACTCCAAGCACATCCACAGACTTAAATCCTTTAATTTGCTATCCTGCTACAGGGAATTATGGTGTATCTCTAATGGTCACTAATTCTGCAGGAAGTGATTCTGCCTACGTTTCAAACTATGTTCAGGTGCAAACACAACCAACAGGAGGTGCTCTTCCTCTAACTGAAGGCTTTGAAACCAGTTCTACTATACCTGCAAATTGGGAAGTAATTAATAATGATAATGGTATAACATGGGAACATAATAATGCTGTTGGCGGATATGGGACAAGTGCATCGTGTATTTTCGTAGATAATTTTTCTACTAACTTTGATGGTGAAGAAGATTACTTTGCTTCTTCAACACTTGATTTTTCTTCTATTACAAATTCAGAATTAACATTTGATGTTGCCTATAAACAATGGTCACCTGCAAGATCTGACACACTAACAGTTTATTATTCTTTAGATTGTGGATTTACAAAAAACGTACTTTGGCAAAAAGGTGGAGGCAATTTAGCTACAACAAATTATAGTCCAATATTTTTCACTCCTACAGCAAGTCAATGGAGAACTGATACTGTTGACTTAACCATTTTATCTGGACAAAATTCAGTTGAAATATATTTTGAAAATAAATCTGATCATGGTAATGCTCTTTACTTAGACAACATTAACATACACGAAGTATTTGGTGTTAATGTAAAAGAAAATCTTACAAAAAATAATGTTTCGATATATCCTAACCCTTTTAAAAATACAGTAACAATAAGAAACACTAATTCTCTTATTAACTCTATAGAAATATACGATGCTATAGGGAAGCTAGTACTTCAAGAAAGTGTAAAGTCCAACCTTCACACTTTAGATCTAAATTATTTTAGTAATGGATTTTATCTTTTAAAGGTAAAAACTGAGCAAGAAATAATTACGAAAAGGTTGATTAAACATTAATACTTAAATCGTACAGAACTAGAAACAAAAAAACCAATCTTTTTTTTATAAGCAGATTGCTTTACTTCGAGGCTTTTGCTTTCGCAAAACGTGCTCAACATAAACTCTCCTCGCAATGACGTGGTTATATGATAATTGGATTTCACTATTGTTTAATAAATTTAATATTACTGTTAAAGGTATTGTTTTTTACTTGTATAACGTAAACTCCCTTAGCAAGATTCATAGCATCAATTGGTACTTTAGTTTCACTATTACTGGTAATAACGGTATTGTTTAAGACTAACTTTCCTGTTATATCCAATATATTTATTTGGGTATCATCTTTTCCTATCCCATCAATAACTAAAGTAAAGATACCGTTGTTAGGGTTAGGGTAAATAAGTACTGAGTGTTGGGTTTCGGGTACTGGGTTATTTATACCCACAACAGCACCACAAGTATCGCCAATAGCACCACCCACCCACTTAATTAAGTCTGCTACCGTATCTCCATTTTAACATTGTTACCACTACCTATGTACATAGTATCTTGGTAAAAAGCTATTTGAAAAACATTGTTATAAAAAATATCGTTAGTTGCACACCATTGACTACCATCCCAAACTGCTAATTTAGATGCAGGGATTCCTCCCATACTGGTAAAAACACCACCTGCATACAGTTTACCATTGTGTACCTCTAAATCGTAAATATGAGGATTCACTCCCCCAGAACCACCACCAACATCGTGCATGGTAGTACCATCCCACCGAGCAATGTTGTTGCCTACATTACCGCCAACACCCGCATTCCAAACACCCGCAATATAAAGGTCTCCATTGTAAATTTTAAAGTCATCTACTTGTGCTAATCCGCCAACAAAACCAGTCCCTACCGCTTCCCAAGAAGAACCATTAAACTTAGCAATACTGTTTAAATTATTTCCGCTTTGATCACTCATGTTTCCACCAATATAAATTTCCCCTTGATATTCTATAATCTCTGAAATTAAACCAGTCGCAGGCAGTGGTGGAAGGGTGTCCCAAATAGTTCCATCCCAAATTGCTATTCTATCTGCAGCTATAGTTCCTACAGAATCAAAATACCCTCCAACTACATATAGTTTGTTATTAATTACTTCTAAATCGTAAACATGTTGGTTGGGTGTAGTAGGTAAACTATCCCAAGTAGTACCGTTCCATTTGGAGAGGTAGCTGTTCCAAACATTACCCGTTTTATGAAACCCTCCCCCAAAATAAACATCTCCTTGAAAACGAGTTATAGCATTGACTTGTTTAGGGTTTTCTACAAAAGGAGGAACAATCATATAATTATCCATACCACACCCTAAAGAATCCCACTGGTTACCATCCCAAACAGCGACCCCTCGATAACTAACTCCATTTATTTCTTTTAAATTAAAATTCCCGATATAGAGTAAATTATCGGCTGTATCGGTAAAAAGTGTTCTGACAAGAGCATCTGTTTCCCCAACATCTTGCCAGTTTTGAGCGTAAGCAACTGCTCCCAAATCTTTTATAAATGGGAGGAGAACTAATATCGTAACTGTTAAAATGGTATGTTTTAGAGTCTTCACTATTGTTTAATAAATTTAATATTACTGTTAAAAGTATTGTTTTTTACTTGTATAACGTAAACTCCCTTAGCAAGATTCATAGCATCAATTGGCACTCTAGTTTCAGTATTACTCGTAATTACAGTATTGTTTAAGACTAATTTACCTGCTACATCTAATACATTTATTTGGGTTTCATCTTTTCCAATACCGTCTATAACTAAAGTAAATATACCGTTGTTAGGGTTAGGGTAAATAAGTACTGAGTGTTGGGTTTCGGGTACTGGGTTATTTATACCCACAACAGCACCACAAGTATCGCCAAAAGTACCACCCACCCACTTAATTAAGTCTGCTACCGTATCTCCATTTATAACATTGTTACCACTACCTATGTACATAGTATCTTGGTAAAAAGCTATTTCTCTAACAATACTGTAAAAATCATCATTGGTAGCACACCATTGGCTACCATTCCAAACAGCTAATCTTAAAGCAGAGATACTATCCATACTCGTAAAATAACCTCCAGCATACAGTTTTCCATTATGCACTTCTAAATCCCAAATAGCAGATGTTACTCCACTAGAACCTCCACCTACATCACGCATAGTAGTACCATCCCAACGGGCGATGTTATTCCCCACATTACCGCCAACACCAGCTGTCCATTCTCCAGCAATGTATAATTCACCATTATAAATTTCAAAATCGATAACATTTGCAAGTCCTCCAACAAAACCAGTTCCAACAGCTTCCCAATTGGTTCCATTAAACTTAGCAATGCTTGTCATGTTATTACCATTCTGTGCTTCCATATTCCCTCCTACATAGATTTCTCCTTGGTATTCTATAATTTCTGTAACCTGACCAGAAGCAGGTAAGGGTGGCAGAACAGACCATATTATTCCATCCCAAATTGCTATTCTATCTGCAGCTATAGTTCCTACAGAATCAAAATTTCCAAAAACATACAAGCTGTTATTAATTGTTTCCAATCCATAAACAATTCCATTTACATTTTCTGGCAAACTATCCCAAGATGTTCCATTCCATTTGGAGAGGTAGCTGTTCCAAACATTACCCGTTTTATGAAATCCCCCCCCCAAAGTAGATATCCCCTTGAAACCTTGTTATTCCAGTAACTTGTAAAGGGTTTTGAACAAAGGGTGGAACAACCTCATAACTATCAATACCGTTTTCTAAATATCCCCATTGACTCCCATCCCATGTTGCTACCCCTCTAAAGCTCTGCCCATTAATTTCTTTTAAATTCATATTTCCAACAAAGAGTAAATTATCTACTGTATCTGTAAATAAAGTTCCTACAATAGTGTTTGTCTCCCCAACATCTTGCCAGTTTTGAGCAAAAGTAACTCCTCCCAAATCTTTTATAAATGGGAGGAGAACTAATATCGTAACTGTTAAAATTGTATGTTTTAGGGTCTTCACTATTGTTTAATAAATTTGATATTACTGTTAAAAGTATTGTTTTTCACTTTAATAACGTAAATGCCTTTAGCTAAATCTATTGCATTTATTGGCACTCTAGTTTCAGTATTACTTGTAATTACAGTTTTAGATAATACTAATTTACCTGCTACATCTAATACATTTATTTGGGTTTCATCTTTTCCTATCCCATTCCTATCTAAATCTTCAGCTACACTCTTTAATGTTACTCTTCTCTAGACACTTCTACGAGTTCACGAAATTTAAGCCAGAATACTCCTGTCAAATTGTTT
Organism: Flavobacteriales bacterium; assembly: GCA_002401955.1. GTDB lineage: Bacteria > Bacteroidota > Bacteroidia > Flavobacteriales_E > Vicingaceae. The sequence goes on from NVUQ01000022.1 coordinate 48,569, forward strand.
CGTGATAATAAAGACACACTTTTCTCCCCAATCTATATGATCAGTTTATTTATAAAAAGAGAATCTTATTCTCCCCACAAAGCATCATTAATAGAGGCAATTTTTCCGTTATCCCTCTTATAGCCATTGTGACCACTAAAAATTCCTACTTCTTCTAACGATAGATAGCCTTCTTCTTTTTCCCATTTTGATATATAAGGATTATAAACACACTCTTTTTTATGATACCAACTCCCGTCTTTTCTTTGATAAGGTAACCTATCATCTATACAAATATTCTGAAATTCGCAATCTTTACATACGTCACACTTACCCTTGTTAACCCTCCAATATTTTTGAAAATTAACATCCTTCACAATGTCTAATATTCCTGAAAAATCTTTTAATTCAGATATTGTCCCGTAAGATTTTTCACTTTCAAAGGCATTTTTAATTTCTTCATTTGAGTTAATAAAAATATTTTTATTAAAATAAGTGTGTCTATGTAAAGATTCAACATATAAATTTAATTCAGTTTTAAGAAGTGGAAATTCTTTTGACTCTGAAACTATAACTCTTGAATCATTTTTATCTAAATGAAATTCAGTCATATTCTTTGCAGTTATTATTTGAATACTATCAATAGGTAATTGACTTACAAATTCATTACACACATCAAGTAACTTAGACAAATCAGGGTCTTCAATACCTTTTTCGAGGTTAATTATAAGATTAATATTTTCTTCTAATTGCTGAAAAAAAGTAAGGTTAAACCATTTAAAATGAGAAGGAAGAAACTCAATAAATACTGTATCTATTTTTTTCAACTCAAACTTATCATAGGATAAATTTATAGGAATAAACAGTTCAATATGTTGTTCAAAATTATTTACTAGTTCATTTTCAGATAGAAAACTCAAAATATCTTCATCTACTTTTTCTGATTGGTTTAATATGTTTTCTAATAGTTCATTTGATAGTTGATAAAAACATTTCTTGCTTAAATCAATAATCGTAGAGCAAAGAAACCCTTTGCAAATTTTAATATCACTGAAAAAATTAATCATTAATTAAATCTTTAAAAGATGTTCCTCCGATGAACTTTTGAGCTTCGGGTAAAATACTTGATTTGTAGTAACTATTATATATAGGAGATCAATCCCGTCCTAAATGATTTGAGAAATAAAAAAAATAGAGAGTGCAAATTAAAGTATCTCAAATTAACTTTGAGTTGCGAACCCAATTCCACTCTC
>NVUQ01000060.1 GCA_002401955.1 Flavobacteriales bacterium
TGTAAGCCTTGACCTTTTTGGTTCTTTTTGGGTCAAGCCAAAAACGAACATGAAAAAATAATAAAGAATGAGTAAACCTTTTGAACTATGTACTATTCTCCCCTTAAGGGGATATTAATAGGGGTGTTTTGTCATTCTCAGTACTACGTCATTGCGAGTGTTTTGCGAAAGCAAAAGCACGAAGCAATCTTATTATAAAATAGAAAGATTGTTTTAGCTTCAACTATTTATTCTGTTCCACCAAGCAGTCTCTTGCATCTGGATCCCGGATCAAGTCCGGGGAGGGGTTGGCTCGTATTGTTGTTAACCAAAACTGTCATTCTGAATTAAATTTTCTGTTTGCTTAAGCAAACATAGAAAATGACATGATGAATCTTTTGAGTTTAATACCGTAACTATTCTCCCTTTGATGGGAGATTAAGAGGGGTGTTTTGTTATTCTCAGTACATTTAGTTATTACGTCATTGCGAGGCACGAAGCAATCTCATTCAAGATAGCAAGATTGTTTTAGCTTCAACTATTTATACTGTTCTTTTTATTCAAAAAAACGAACATGAAAAAATAATTCAGCAAGATCATTCATTACGAACATTATTCTATAAAAAAAATAATAATTCATCACAATTTAATGCGATTTGTACTGTAATTTACCACTCCTTTTTGTTGACTAAATCTTTAAATAAATATAATTAGTATCAAAAAAAAACACAACAAAAGGGCTGTTTTTTAGAATAATGGCTTTAAAATAGTCTTAAATCTGTATAAAATATAGTAAAAAAATTACCAATAGATCATCAGTTACTACCGAATAACAACCAAATCCGACCGTTAAACAAATAATATAGAATTCACTATTTTATAAACATAATCACAATTATGTTTGAAGTTATCTGCAGAAAACTAAACATCAAAAAAAAAGTAGATAAAAAAGTAGATGAAATTGTTGAATATAAAACAGAAGAAATTAATGGGTTAAAAATCATTGTCTGAAGCACAAAATAAAGTGTTGGTAGATTAAAAGGATTAAATACATTTTATAAAATAAATTAAAACATATAAAAGATGAAAGGAAAATTGATTTTAACAAGCTTAATAGTATTATTAGTAGCAAGTGTAAGTGTAGCTCAGCAATTAGTAAAACCCGAAAGTTTAGATGTGCATTTAGAACTAGTGAGCGATTCTCAAAATTTGGGTCAATTAGAAGAACAAGAAGGAGATCCATTAAGCCAAATAACAGCTACAACAACACAAAAAGTAAAATATGTGATAGGCTTATTAAGCGAGCTTAATATTTCTAAAATTCATGCAAAAATGGGAACAACAGATGGAGGGAATGAAGTTTTTGAAATAGTTGCCAATTTTGATGGGCTCAATTTACCAGAAGGAGTTACGCTAACAAAAACGGGCAACCTTGTTTATTTAGAGTTAGGAGAATACATAGGAATCCAAACTTTTTATGCCGAAGTGGTATTAGAAGATAATGCTGGAGGTTTTACACTTCCATTAAAAAATAATAATTCAGACAATTAAACTTAAAAAGGAGAGACAACATAAAGACTCTCCTTGTTTTAAATTATAGAAAAAAGGATTTTTTATTGAATCCATTTACTTATTCGATAACAATTACCTGATGAACATTAAATAAAATTTTATGAAGATTAATTCGGCTTCGGCTCTACTTTGCTTTTTAATTCTGGTAACAGGATTCTCTAATGGACAAACCCCTGTTGTTTGGACAGATTTAGTAGGCGTATCATTAGATGCTAATGGCAATCCGAACAAAACAGCAGCTTACGGGTGGAGCAATGCAGGAGTAGCATCAAAAAATAAATTAATGCCCCAAGAAGACGGATCTGCATCAATAAAAATAGATGAGCAAACCAATATTTGGGTTTTTGGATTATCAACAAAAAATAAGAACGAGCGATGGTCGAGTATCAACTATGCTTTTTTAAAATATAAAAAAACCATTTACATTTATGAAAAAGGGCGTTATGTTGGGAGATATGGAAGGAGTAAAATAGGAGATGAACTTAAGATAGCTAGAGCAGGAAATTACATACGATATTATAAAAACGGAAAACAACTACATTCCACACCTTCATCAAAAAACAAAGAGTTAATTATCGATGCTACACTAATTAATACAGGAACAACCCTAACAGGAGTGCAGGCATCCTTTTGTATTCCATTAGCATTAACAGCAACAAGCACTGCTAATGAATGTGGAAAAACAATAGGAGCAATAGACCTTACCGTAGAAGGAGGGATAGCACCATACACTTACAACTGGAGCAATGGAACAAGCACAGCAGACATTACAAATTTAAGCACAGGAGAATATACCGTTACAGTTACCGATGCAGAATCAAATACAAAAACACTAAAAGTAACCATAAGCAATAAAGTTGTTTGGACAGATTTAGTAGGAGTATCATTAGATGCCAATGGCAATCCGAACAAAACAGCAGCTTACGGGTGGAGCAATGCAGGGTTAGCATCAAAAAATAAATTACTCCCCCAAGAAGACGGTAATGCATCAATAAAAATAGACGAGCAAACCAACATTTGGGTTTTTGGATTATCAACAAAAAACAAGAACGAGCGATGGTCGAGTATCAACTATGCTTTTTTAAAGTATAAAAAAACCATTTACATTTATGAAAAAGGGCGTTATGTTGGGAGATATGGAAGATGTAAATTAGGAGATGAACTTAAGATAGCTAGAGAAGGAGATTACATCCGATATTATAAAAACGGAAAACAATTACATTCCACACCTTCATCAAACACCCAAGAGTTAATTATAGATGTTACACTAATTAATAAAGGAACAACCCTAACAGGAGTTCAAGCATCCTTTTGTAATTTTTTTAGTGTCGATTATACAGTATTCAACGAATCGCCATCTGGATTAGGTTCAGTAAAGTTGGCTCCTTATGGAGGAACACCACCTTACTATTACTTTTGGAGTGATGGTGGAGCAGGAGCAGATCGTAACAGTATAGAATCTGGTGTTTATAATGTTACCGTAACAGATGCAAACAACGAATCCATAACACTTAAAATAGTAGTGGGAATGGAATTAGAATTTGCAAATCTATCAGGTCTAGATGTATTGAACAACGAAGATCTATTAAAAACAGCGGAAGATGGTTATGGAAATGCAATGGCTACTTTTAACAATGTGGTAGATGGAGGTGGGGATGGAGAGGTAAGGGTAGAGATAGCTGATCCAACTAAAGAGTTTACCTTTGGTTTTAGAGATGAAGCAAATCCTCAAGCAACAGATTACACCGGATTATCATATGGTATATATGTTACAAGCAATTCAGAATTATTTGCTTATGATAGCCAGAGAGGCGAAAAACAAATAGGATCAGTAGAAGAAGGAGATGTAATAAGTATTGAAAAAATTAATATACCAGTTAAAGGAGATTTTATTTATTTCAAGAAAAACGATGAAGTCTTACATAGGGTTTTAATGACTACAGTTACTGCTGAAAAACGTATTGAATTAGCAGCTCAAGAAGTTTCTGTTGGGAGGGTTGTAGAGGTTAATGAAACAACATCAACAATCATGTCATTAACAGATGGAAAAGAATGTACTTGCAAAGAAAAACTATCTGATTTGGCGGTTGTAGGTTCTACGGTTTCTTATAAAGCAGATGCTGATTTAGGAGTTGCAACGGAGGTAATATTTCCAGTAGAACTTACAGCGTCTGAAGTAACGCTGTGTGATGTTAAAAAAGTAGAGTTGCCTGTCTTTAAAATTGATTTTTCTTTAGGAAGTAACCTTGCTCGAGTTAGAAAAATTAGAATTATTAAATTTTCTGTAACACCTAAAATAAAAGCGACTATTGATCATGCAGCATGCTACCAGCTAAATAGCGGGGCTATTAAAATTAACTTGAGAGGTGGAGTTCCTCCGTTTACATATAGTTGGATAGGCCCAGATTCATATACTTCTTCTACTAAAGATGTAGAAGGTTTAGTTGCAGGTGATTATAATTTAACGGTAACTGATAGTTGGTTCAAACCGCACGTTGTAACTAAAAATTATCAGGTAAGATATACTGTTAATATTGTTGAAACAACAAATTGTCGAGCAACTTCAGGAACAGATGGATACACTAAGAACTCTATTTCTAAATCAGAATTATGTACCAAGCCTAAAGAAGATGGAACAGCAGAAACATTGAATAAGCTAGAGGAAAATAAGGATGGAGGAATATTTTATGAGGTGGATCAAGTTGGTTATACCAAAACCTTTGGTTTAGGAGTAGGAGACGGAACAAAAGCCGCAGCAGAAACTAATAATAATTTTGGTATACAATTAGATGCAAGTGGCGAACTATTTATTTTAGAACAGTCTGGTAAAATTGAAGGGGAATTTGGAAATTTTCAATTAGGAGATGTGATTGAAATAAGCAGAATTGGAAATCAAATAGTTTATAAAAGAAACCAAGAAGTTTTAAGATCCACAACAACAAACCCTAGCTTAGTTTTAATTGCAAAATTTAAGCTTAACCAAACCTGTGCAAGCTTTAATAACCTTTATACTGATTTTTGCAGCCAAAAACTATTCACGATTAACTCTAAAGGTATTATAGGGGTTGATTCTTATACAATAAGTGGTGCAGGAATAAACGAAACTGTTACTACAGGAACAGAGAGGTCATTTATTCCAATTGTATCAAATGGAGAAACAGCAACCATTCAAATTGTTGCAACCAGTACAGAAGGAATAATTTCTACTATTTTAGTAGAAATAAATGAAGATTTGGAAGTGTTTTCCTCTTCTTTAAGAGTTGATAATGGAACTACTGTTAGAGATTACGGAGTTGATAACTATTTGAAAACAGGAGGTGTTATGGTTTTTTCGTTGTCGCAATTAGTTGCGGAAATTGCTGCACCACCATGCTCTGCAGATGATAACCGTAACTGGACTGCTTCTAAATTCTTTGACGAAGATGGAAATTTGGTAAGTTCAGGTAAATCTTATTTTAATCATTTAGGAAATTCAATTCAAACACAATCTAAAAACTTTACAGAAAATACGGTAATAGCATCAGAAACTGTTTATGATGCCTATGGTAGAGCAGTATTAACTACCTTACCAGCACCAATATATGAAACTTCATTTTGTTACAAAGAGGGTTTTATAGAATCAAACAATGGTAATGAGTATGATTATACGCAATTTGATGTTCCTAATTATACAACAATGGCTGGCGTTGTTGTATCAGGAGAAGTAGATAATCCAACACCAGTTAAAAATATTGACCAAGGCTCTGTAGGTTGGTATTACAGTAATAACAATACGGAAGAACCTTATGTTGCAACAACTTATTATCCTTATAGCAGAGTAGAATACGATGTAAACAACCCCGGTTCTGTTAAGCGTTCTTCTTCACCACACAATGCACTTAAAATGGGAAGTAAACGTGAGGCTAAATCGTTTTCTATGCCTGCTTCTGGTGAGTTAAATTATGTTTTTGGCTATGCTCGCGGATGGATAATTCAGGAAGACGTTCTTATTGTAGATGATATTTTTGATTGGTTTGATGTTTATTTATCTCTTAATACGGACCTGCTGTTTTCATATAATGTTACCAAGAATATAACTGTAGATGCAGATGGTAATGAAGGTGTTACTTTTGTGGATTATGATGGTAAAACTATTGCAACATGTTACAGTGGTAAGGATGATAATGGAACTAACGCAAGAAATTTACTAGTAACATCATTCATCCAAGGACAAGATATGGCAGAACGTTATATTGATATTCATTTGCCTGAAGGTACTGAAACAAGTATTGAAATTGGGAATCAAGTTTATAACAATAGTAATTATTATGAGTTTGATATATTAGATTTAGACAAGAATGTTTATGTCTATCAAGGTGTTGATGGACAGTCGATTAACTTGTCTCCAGGATACTATAGAATAATTAACACTAAAATAAATTTCTTTAATACATCTAATTTATTTAAAGACCCTATACCTATAAGGTATAATTTAAATTATTATGACTTTTCACTCTATTATTATGATAAAGCAGGAAGATTAATCACAACTGTTTCTCCTAATGGATTTGACAACTCTTATGATCCTAATATTATTATTACTACAGCAAGTAATAGAAAACAGTTTGTAGAAGACGGCTGTAATATTCCATTTTTTAACCCTGGTTATAAAGTTGAAGTTCCTTTAACTCCTACTCCTAATGGATCTCAGCAATTTTCTTTTGCTCTACCTTATTTAACTGAGTATAATAACCATGTAGTAGTTTTTGACCCTAGCCTAGGCTCTGATGTTGGAAAGATGGTGGGTGCACGAGGGCTTTCATCTGGTCTATCTCCATTAATTGTTACAAGCCTTGGAGATGGTAGCCCCCCCACACCTGCAAAGGGGCCTATAGGCCCTTGTGATGACTCGTGTGATGACTGTTTAGATCCAGGAAACTACACTTCTGCCCAGGCAGTAAACTATGCACGAATAAAGTGTGATGGGTTTAATAGAGATTATGAATTGTATGAGCCTAAACCCGAAAAGAATTATTATTGTATAAAGTGTATTCCAAGGCCGCAACCAAGTATTGAAAGATTTTATGTCGTAACTATTGATGTAAAGTCAAATGATGGAACAATATTAACTCCAGATATCCGACTAACAGCTAGCAGGCATAATCCTCATTTAAATACACCTTACAGTAGTGATGTCTTTTGGGAATTTGATGTTATACCGCAGCAACTGATGGCTGATAATGGCGAGGGATCGTTAATTGATCTTACATTAAGTAATACAGCAACTAGTGTAAAAGTTATTGTTACCAATGTAGTTGAATTTAAACGTAATTATGATAATATTAATTTATCATGGCACTTTGTACCCTCTTGTGATTATATATACATCAATGAATTAGATTTAAATTTAACCACAGTAACCCATGAATTCCCTGGAGGGTATCCACATCATAATATATCTTCTATCAGCCAATACAATTCTATCTCTCAAGTGTTAAAAACAGTAGATGAAGATGAAGGTGTTGCTGACTATGTGTATAGTGAAGAAGGATTGTTGCGTTTTTCGAGAAACGATAAACAAAAGGCTGAAAATAAATTTTCTTACACCAACTATGATGAGTTAGGAAGACCTATCGAATCTGGAGAATATGATGAGAATTTTATTATGGGAGGCTCACCTATATATTTTCAAAATCATTACAAGGAATATACTGGTGGAATAGGCCTTCCAACTACAGACCCAAATGTATTAGATAATTTAAATTATTCAGGAATATCTTTAAGTGGAAAAACATTTGATGTTACCTATTCTGAATATGATTATCCAGACCCTAATTTTAATTTAACTGGTTATGATCAGAAAGTGTATTTAGGAGATGTTTCTAAAACTTGGACTAAACCAACCCCAGGAACAACAATAATTCCTTTTACTACCTGGTACAGTTACGATATGCAAGGCAGGGTAATGTGGATGGTACAAGGTATTAAAGGGTTGGGATATAAAACCATTGATTACGTTTATAATACCAAGGGAGATTTAGAACAAGTTATTTATCAAAAAAACTATGCTGATTATTTTGCACACAAATATACTTATGATGCCGATAAACGATTAAGTAATGTTGAAACTAAAGACAGCCCAACTAATAGTTGGAAACAACAAGCAAAATATTACTACTACCAACACGGACCATTAAAAAGAACAGAATTAGCAGATAATTTACAAGGCATTGACTACCTTTATAACACTTTAGGACAATTAAAAGCAATTAATTCGCCTAATTTAGGAGAAACAGGAGCTAACCAGTTTATTGACCCTGGTAAAGATGGAATATTGAATAATTTTGCAACAGATGTATTTGGTATGAGTATCGATTATTTTAGTGGAGATTATGCGCGAGCTAATACTTTTGTTAATTCCGGAATTACGCAAAATGAAAATTACAATGGTAACATTAAATCGGTAAGATGGAATACCGATGGTATTGCTAAACCAACAAATGCTAACCAGTGGATGTACAATTATGAGTACAACAAAAAACAATGGTTAAAGCAGGCAACTTTCGGTCAATATACGCATGGATTAGCTGATTTTGAAATATTTACACCTAACGATCATTATAAGGTTTCAAACTTAACTTACGATCCTAATGGTAATATATTAAGTTTAGATAGAAATGCCTACAATACAGGCACTGCTAACTCTGAACAAATGGATCAATTACAATATGTTTATAGTGGCAATAAATTATTATTGATTGATGATGTTGTCCCTAATTTTAGATGGACTACAGATATAGATTCTGATTACCAACCTCAAACCCAATCAACAGATTATACCTATGATGAAATAGGGCAGTTGGTTGATAATAAAAAAGATGACCAATACTTTACCTACAATGTTAGTGGTTTGGTAACCCATGTGCATAAAGATGCAAATAGAGCAAATCTCATTGCTCAATATTTTTATGATGACAAAGGCTACCGATATAAAAAAGCATTGTATAATGCTGCAGGTACAACCGTAGAAGTAAATACGTATTATATTAGAGATGCTGCTGGTACAATACAACATATTTATACCGCTGATTTGGTACAGACTACCAATTCAAGTGAATACCCTATCTACGCCTCTGGCAGAATAGGAAACTATTATAAAGGGGGAGATTACGTTTATGAGTTATCTGATTATTTAGGCAATGTAAGAGCTACAGTATCTCAATCAGGAGCATTTAACCCTCCATTAATTGATGATGATTTTACTTTAAGTTCTAACGGTACTGCAGGTTGGGTTGGTACAAATACTAATGCAGCTACGCCTTCTTGGTTTGGGGGTGTTCTTATTGTGCAGGGTAATCTTGGGGTTTATACAGTAGAAAAAACTGTAACAACTGTACCTGGTACTGTATATCAATTAAACTTTGAGTTAGACAACAGCTTAAATTACCTTCCTAATTTTGTTGAAGTTTTAGATGGAACAAGTAGTATTAAAAAAGTAACAACTTCTAGTATCGGAAACTATTCATTTACTTTTATTGCAACATCAACTAGTACAACAATTAAATTTACAAAAGATGGTTTATCTACAGGAACTGGATTTTATCTTGATGATGTTCTTTTGCAACAATATAGTTATGATGCTGTTGTAGAAAGCTTTGCCGATTACTACCCATTTGGAGAAAAACTACCCGGTGCTGCCAGAAACTATACCAGCTCGTTATTATACAAATACACTTACCAAGGACAGGAACATGATGAAGAAACAGGTTTAGAAGCCTTTGAGTTACGTTTATGGGATGGCCGTATGGGGCGTTGGTTAAGTACAGACCCTTACGGACAATATCACTCTCCTTATTTAGGAATGGGGAATAATCCGATAGGTAGAATTGATCCTGATGGAGGTAAAGATGGAGATGGAGTTACTTATGTTGCGTATGGACCAGAGTTTACAATTACAGAAAATAGGTCTTTAGCATATTATGGGTACCAATGGATGTTTGGTGGTTACGAACAGTTTAGTATTGATGTTCAAAAACATATGACACAACAAATTAATGATCTTTTAAATGGGAGAAGAGGAATAAATTTAATTGATGTAGGAGCTTTTGGTGATGCCTTAAGAAATGGAAGTGGCCTGTCAATTCAAGAAAAAGGAGATTTATTAATTTGGTATAGTAGAAATGCTGAGTTAGCTCAACTGGGAAAGGGATTTGGAATGGCAGCTGCTATGGCTCCTGTAAGTATGATTACTGGGGGAACCTCTTCAAGTATGGTCTCTACCTTTTCTAGAGGGTTGTCTGGTGCTAGTAAGGGAGGAAGCAAATTGATTAAAAACTCTGGATTTTTGTATGATTCACCTTATAAAACAATTTTAAAAACACCTTTTAAAAATGGGGATAGATATCTTTCGGGTTTTTACACTAAGAAGTTTAGATTTCAGTTTCATAAACATAGGATTAAAGGAAGTACAAGCTATTTACCCCATTTAAATTTTAATAATACACACATAATGTTGAATAAGAACGGAGTTAGACAAATTGGATTTATTTATAGAGGAGGAAAGTAAGTTATGGATGATTTAAAGGCCAACGATAGTGTGAGTATAGCAAGAGCTATTGAGAATTATTTGGTTAATTTGCAAATAGAGTTCACAAAAAAAACTGAGTTTGATGATATTTATTTTCAAGTAAATGATAAACAAAAATTCGTTTTATCAATTGACATTAGATTTGAATTAATAGAGGTTTTTTTAGATGGTAAAAGTTTTGTAATGATAAAGAATAATTCAACTTTTTATAAAGAATCTTTTATCGTATTAAAACAAATTATCAATGGAGAGTATAATGTTTTTAGAGAGCGGATTAAAGGTAAAGTAATTAGAACTAGGATTATTTTTGATAATAATATAGAATATGAAACATATAAATCATACATATATAGTTGGTTGAAATTTTTTATAAAAAATACAGAGATACAGGTGGAAAGGGGAAGGAGTGTATTGGATGTTTCTACCTAATTATAAAAACCTGATGGAACCCCCCC
>NVUQ01000023.1 GCA_002401955.1 Flavobacteriales bacterium
TTGGCCAAGAAGATTAACATCTCAAAAAAAACTCCATTAAGGAGTTTTAAATTATTTTTAAAACTAAATATTATGAATTTAGAAAATTTAAACGTTCAATAATTGAACACAGAAGAAATGAAAGACACTGATGGTGGGTTCATTTTTTTACTAGCGATTGCTGCGGCTTTACTTTTAGGGGGTTGTGCAGCTAGCCGACCTGTGATTGGAGGACCTCACGATGAATGTACTCCAGAATGTCCCTGTGGTGGCTGATTTTATTCAAACAGGTTATTCATTGTGAATAACCTGTTTTTTAAATTAAGATTTCAAATATTGATTTTTCATGAATTTCAAAATAGTATTATATTTAGTAATAATAACTAGAGCTTTGGATGGTTTAACTACATATCTTGCAACCCCAAATTTGCAATATGAGTTAAATCCTATTGTGCAATATTTCAATCTTGGGTGGATTGGATTTATTGTTTTAGGATTCATTTTTACAATCTTTGTTTTGTGGCTTTCTTATTATAGTTTTAATCAAATTATTTTTTTTGATATTAAAGCAAATTCTTTAAAAAAATACGTTTCTATTTTTTTATATGGAAAACCTAACAAGCTAGGTGATATATTCGCTATTCCGAGAAAACAACAACTTATCATATTTGTAGGGCAAGTTTTTCCTATTAGTTTAATTTACTATAGTGTTTTTTTAATTATAAATAATATTTTTATTTTCGGAACTTATCATAATGAGTTTTTATATTCTTTTTTTTTTAAAATTCATTCATATCATAACTTTATAGTTTCATCTGTTCCTATAACTATCTTTTTAGTAGTCTCATATTTTTTTATGTATAAGAAATACAAAACTTATAACTTAAAGGATTAATCCTTTTTTAGCTAGAATAAAAAAAGAGATTTTATTATGATTCCTGCAAACCTTATCCAAAATACTGCTGCTTTTTATTTGAAAAGTATGGAGAATAAAAAACGAATTTCTATTTACTTAGTTGTTATTATAGTTTTACCATTAGCATTAATTTCTCTTCCTTTTATTAGTATAAACATAACATTTCAAAGTAGAGGAGTAATAAGACCAAAATCTACAAACCACTCTATTCGGAGCCATTCCCACGCACATGTAAAGAAGGTTAGTATTGAAGAAAATAAACTTGTGAAAAAAGGTGATACACTGTTAGTTTTGGAGTTGGATAAATTAGAAAATCAAATTACACTTAATCAAAATAAATTTAAAGAAGTTAAAGCATTTATTTCAGATTTAACAGAACTTACACAAACTAAATACAATTGTAAAGTAAATACTTTACTTTATCAAAAGGAATTACAAGAATACCGAGAAAAGCTGCAAGGGTTAAAAATAAAAGAATCTCATTTTAAATACGAATTTAATACTTCCAAAAATCTTTATGAAAAAGGCGTTATTTCTAATACAGAAAAATTAAAAACTGAATATGATTATAATTCCGTGTCTTCGGAAATTACTAACTTAAAAAATAACCAATTAAGTAAATGGCAAAATCTATTACAGGGTTATTTACAAGACACAACAAGTACACAGTCAGAGCTTAGTCAACTCAAGAAAGAGCTTAATGAAACTATCGTTATAGCATCTATTTCTGGAACAATCGTTAATTATATGGGGATTAAAGAGGGCGGATTTGTTAACTCAGGAGAAGTTATAGCAGAAATTTCCCCAAATGAAAATTTAATTGTGGAGTGCTATGTGTCTCCAAAAGAGATTGGTTATCTAAAAGAAAAGATGATAGTTAATTTTCAGGTAGATGCTTACAATTATAATCAATGGGGCTTGGCAAAAGGAAAAGTAATAGAAATTTTTAATGATGTAAGCATTATTAATGACCAACCTGTGTTTAGAGTGCGTTGTAAATTAATAACCAAACAAATGCAATTAAAAAATGGGTTTGCTGGTCAACTCAAAAAAGGAATGACTTTAACGGGCCGTTTTAAAGTAACGGAACGTACACTCTGGCAATTGTTGTATGATGGGATGGATGATTGGCTAAATCCGAAAATAAATGATGAATTGTGATTGTTGAATTATGAATTTTAAAACTAAAAGGCATTGAGCAATAGGATTCCCTCTTTGAAGAGGGAGTGAGGGAGATGTTAAAGGACGACCTAAACGTTGTAAAATGAATTTTTCTTTGTCATTCAGAATAATAATTTACTTACGCTTTGGCGTATTTGTAAATTGAAGAGAAGAATCTAAAAAATGAAAAACGATTAATGAAAAGTAGATTCATCACATCGGGTTGTAGCTAAAACAAGTTTTAGACAAACCTTTGTTCTGAATGACAAACGTGAAAAATGAAAATAAAACAAAGAGATATAACCGATTGCGGAGCTGCTTGTTTAGGTGCAATTAGTAAGCATTACAAATTACAGTTACCCATTTCTCGTATCCGACAAATTGCTGGTACCGATAAAAAAGGAACTAATGTTTTCGGTATGGTGCAGGCAGCCGAAAAATTAGGGTTTACGGCAAAAGGAGTGAAAGGCGATAAAGCAAGTTTGCCTGAAATTCCTTTGCCTGCTGTGGCTCACGTAATAGTAAAAGAACAATTACACCATTATGTGGTAATTACCAAAGTAAAAGGAGAAAACATTACAGTAATGGACCCTGCTTTTGGTGAGTATAAAAAAATGACCATTACAGAGTTCGAAAAAGAATGGGCAGGTGTTTTGGTATTAATGGTTCCTAAAGAAGGAGAATTTAAAACAGGTAAACAAACCACTAGTGTAGGTAAGCGGTTTTGGGATTTGATAAAACCGCATAAAACAATTTTAACCCAAGCTCTATTTGGTGCCGTAGTTTATACTTTAATTGGTTTAACTACCTCTATTTATATTCAAAAAATCACTGACTACGTGTTGGTTGATGGGAATAAAAATCTTTTAAATCTCTTAAGTGTCGTGATGCTTGCTTTATTAGTTATTCAAGTTTTTATTGGAGCGACTAAAAGTATCTATACTATTAGAATTGGTCAAAAAATAGATGCTCAATTAATTTAGGTTACTACAAACATTTGCTTGATTTACCGCAACAGTTTTTTGATACTATGAGAGTGGGAGAAATTATATCAAGAATTAACGATGCAGTAAAAATTAGAGCATTTATTAATGATGTTGCCATTAATATTTTTGTAAATGTGTTAATTGTAGGCTTGTCATTTGCCATTATGTTTGCCTATCATTGGAAATTAGCATTAATTATGTTCTTGGTTATTCCTGTTTATTTAGGAGTTTATTTCTTAGTAAACAAATGGAACAAGAAACGAGAACGTAAAGTAATGGAAAAAGCAGCTGAGTTAGAAAATCAGTTAGTAGAATCAGTTACAGCAGTAAGAACCATTAAGCAGTTTGGCTTAGAAGAATTTTCTAACCTAAAAACAGAAACACGTTTTATTGATTTATTAAGATCTATTTATCAATCAGGAATGAATAGTATTTTTGCTATGAGTTCAACAGAATTTATGAGCCGCCTATTTACAATTGTGTTATTATGGTCTGGTTCTTATTTTGTGATAGACCAAAGCATCACCCCTGGAGAACTACTTTCTTTTTATGCATTAGTTGGTTATTTTACTAGTCCCATGTCTCAATTAATTGGAGCTAATAAATCCATACAAAATGCTTTAATAGCCGCAGATAGATTGTTTGAAATTATTGATTTAGAAATAGAAGAAACTCATAATAAAATTGATTTAACGGATGATTTAATTGGGGATATCATTTTTAAAGATTTAGCGTTTACCTATGGAACAAGAGCGGTAGTGTTTTCTAAATTTGATATCAAATTTAAAAAAGGAGAAATTACGGCTATAATTGGTGAGAGTGGTTCAGGTAAAACGACCATTACAGCTTTACTACAAAAACTATATCCTTTAAATGGTGGTAATATATTTATTGGAGATTACAATTTAGATCACATTAGCAATAAAAGTTTACGAAAACAAATAGGCGTAGTACCTCAAAAATTAGATTTATTTGCAGGTAATGTTGTAGAAAATATTGCCATTGGAGAATTTGAGCCTGATATGAAAAAAGTAGTTGATATCTGTACTCAATTGGGTATTTTAGAATTTATAGAATGTTTGCCTGAAGGGTTTCAAACTTATTTAGGCGAAAATGGAGCATCGCTCTCGGGCGGACAGAAACAGCGTATTGCTATTGCTAGAGCTTTATATAAAAATCCTTCAATTTTAATTATGGATGAAGCAACCTCTTCTTTAGATAGTGTTTCAGAAGAATTTGTGCAAAAAACTATACATCGTTTAAAAGATGAAGGGAAAACGATTTTGTTAATTGCCCACCGTTTAAGTACAGTTATTAATGCGGATAAAATTATGGTATTAGAAAAAGGAAAGTTGATTGAAGAAGGATCTCATTCTCATCTATACCATCAAAAAAGGAAATATTATGATATGTGGCAAAAGCAAATGCCTAAATTAGAGTTAGTATAAACCATTAATAGAAGCATTAAACCACTTATACTAAAATTATATTTTTTTACCGATGGAAAAGTATATTTGCGTTTTATTAGTTAAAAGTATGAGAATAGTATTATTGATAATTTTTATGGGATTTTTGAGTAGTTTTTCTGCTCAAGAAAAAAAAGTATGGACTTTAAAAGAGTGTGTTGATTACGCATTAGAAAACAACATCTCTGTTAAGCAATCAGAATTGGATAAAAACATTGCAATTGAAGATGTAAAAGCAGCCAAATGGAATTTTGCACCTAATTTAAATGCAAACGCATCACAAAATTTAAATTTTGGTTCATCTATAGGAGTTTCGGGATCTCGAATTCCGGCAGATTTTAGGTCAAATAATTTTGGAATTAATTCATCTATTAATTTGTTTGATGGGTTTGCTAATGTTCAAACGCTAAAACAATCTAAAATAGGTGTTGAAGCCCAAGACGCTGCAATAGCAAAAATGAAAAACGATATAGCTTTAAATGTGGTAAATGCTTATTTGCAAATTTTGTTTGCTAAAGAACAATTAAAAGTAGCTGAGTCTCAATTAACAATTAGTGAGGCAGAAGTTAAACGAGTAGGAGAGCTGGTTAATGCTGGAGTTTTACCTCAAGGTGATTTATTAAACATTAAATCTACATTAGCTAACGACCAACAAAGTTTAATAGTGGCACAAAACTCCTTAAGTATTTCTAATTTAAATTTAGCCCAAACGCTACAATTAGAAACAACTGTTATTGAGGTGGAAGAGGTGAGTGTTGATGTTCAAAATCAAACTATTTTGAGTAATGATGTTACAACTATTTATAACAAAGCAAATGAAACTTTCCCTGAAATAAAATTGGCGGAGCTAAATATTTTAAGTGCAGAAAAAAGTATAAAAATAGCTAAAGCAAATTATTACCCTTCTTTAACTGCTAGTTTTGGACTGAATACTGCCTATCAACACAGGCAAGGTTCTACAGATATTTCACCATTTTTATTTAGCGAGCAAATAGACGATAATTTAGGTCAATCAATATCGTTATCATTAAACATTCCGATATTTAACCGTTACCAGTTTAGAAGCAATGTAAATAAGTCTAAAATTAATTATGAGAAGATAAAATACAATTTAGAAAGTGAGCGTTTGCGTTTACAGCAAACAATACAAACAGCCTATACAGATGCATTGGCTTCTTCTAAAGCCTACGATGCTTCAATTACCTCTGTAGAAGCACAAACCAAAGCATTTGATTATGCACAAGAGCGTTTTAAAGCTGGGGCAATTAATTCTTTTGATTTTAATCAAACTAAAAACAACTTGGTTAATGCTCAATCTCAACTCATACAAAGTAAGTATGACTTTATGTTTAAACTTAGAGTATTAGAGTTTTACTACGGAGTTCCTTTTATAGGTGAGTAATATCTAAACGTCATTCAGCGCGATATTTTGTCAAATTTTTAATTTGCAATCAAAATAACATGATGAATCTTTAGAGTTTAATACCGTAACTATTCTCCCTTTGAGAGGAGATTAAGAGGGGGTGTCATTCTCAGTACATTTAGTTATTACGTCATTGCGAGGCACGAAGCAATCTTATTCATAATAGCAAGCCAGGTATGACAACTTAGATAACGAAACTAAAATGTGCTGTTTGTAGCTGAAAGCTACAAACGGTAATCATTTCTAAATTTAAACTTTCTTCATGGTCGGTTTTTTCTCTAGCCTAACATTGTATTCATTCATTGCTTTTTGAATAGCCTCATTTAAAATAGGATCATCCATAGGGCTACCTTTGTTTGTACCAAAATCATCATCAAGATCATCATTATTCATGTATAATTCAATAAGGATACCGTCAAGTTGTTTTAAAATCATTGACCTAGTCATATCAAGAGCCTCCTCATGACTCAGGTCATCATATTGCATATCTAAACACTGCATATGGCTAGTAATAGCAGCAGCGGTTAATTCAAAAGATAAGTCAGGACTAATGTCTTCTTCAGTTTTAACTTTTTTAAGTTTGTTAATTATATCATTAAACATAGTTGTATTTTTATTATTAAGTTTTTCTTGTTGGTTCTGCACATTATACCGATTTGTAATCAAAATGCCCGATAATTTCATTACTCTCATTCTCTAGCTTTGATTATCTATCGGCATTATACAAAAACCATTGTTGGGTGTTTTGAAATTAAATTTTGATAAGATCAAAGGTACATAATTTGTCTTGTTAAAAAAGCAAATTATGTTCAAGCGTTATCATTATCCAAAAATCATCATTTTACAAGCAGTATATTTGTTTCTTTAGGAGCTTAATTAAGAATAGAATTAATTATTTAGACTAATGTGACAGGCGAGTTTAGCGGAGTTGTAGATTCTCATTACAAAGTCTAACACCAAACAAGGTAATCTTCAGCTTAGCCCAGTATAAACTCATCTCAAAACAATTGATTGACAGCTTGTTCTCTTTATTCAATAAATTTGTTGTTTTAGAAAAAAAAAGTATGAGTTTTTTATGATACCCCAAAAGAAATATTAATAGCTTTAAAGTAAATCCTTACATTTGCAGCCTTAAAAAAATAGAGCAATGATAGCAGCACACAATATTTCGTTACAGTACGGAAAAAGAGTATTATTTGATGAAGTAAACATAAAGTTTACCCAAGGGAATTGTTATGGCGTAATTGGAGCAAATGGTGCTGGTAAATCTACATTTTTAAAGATTTTGGCAGATGAGCTTTCTCCAAATTCTGGAAGTGTTACCATTGAGCCAGGTAAAAGGATGGCTGTTTTAAGTCAAGATCACTTTAAGTTTGATGAAGAAACTGTATTAGATACAGTAATGATGGGCCATACAGAAATGTGGAGAGTGATGAAAGAAAAAGATGCCATTTACATGAAAGAGGATTTTTCTGATGCAGATGGGATTAAAGCTTCTGAACTAGAGGCTGAATTTGCCGAGATGGATGGTTGGAACGCAGAATCTGATGCAGCTAACATGTTAAGTGGTTTAGGTGTTAAAGAAGATTTACATGCTAAATTAATGAGTGAATTGGCAGGAAATCAAAAGGTGAGAGTGTTGTTAGCTCAATCAATTTTTGGTAACCCTGATATCTTAATTCTAGATGAACCTACCAATGATTTAGATATTAATACCATTGCATGGTTAGAGAATTTTTTATGTGATTTTAAAAACACGGTAATTGTTGTATCTCACGATAGACACTTTTTAGATTCTGTTTGTACACATATTACTGATATTGATTTTGGGAAAATTAAATCTTATTCAGGGAATTATACTTTCTGGTATCAGTCAAGTCAATTGGCATTAAGACAAAAACAATCTGCTAATAAAAAGGCAGAAGAGAAGAAAAAAGAGTTACAAGATTTTATTATGCGTTTTAGTGCAAACGCCTCTAAATCGAAACAAGCTACTGGAAGAAAGAAGATGTTGGAAAAGCTTAATTTTGAAGAGATTACAGCATCTACCAGAAGGTATCCTGCAATCATATTTGATCAGTCACGAGAGGCAGGTGATCAGATTTTACACGCCACAGGTTTAACAAAAAATGGTCTTTTTAAAGATTTAGATTTGAACGTAAGAAGAGGAGATAAAATTGCTTTTGTGTCTAAAAATAGTGTAGCTATGACTTCTTTATTTCAAATTTTAGAAAACGAAATTAAAGCTGATTCAGGAGAGTTTAAATACGGACAAACCATAACAACTTCTTATTTGCCTAATGAAAACGATCACTTTTTTGATGGTGCAGATAATTTGATAGATTGGTTAAGACAATTTTCTGATGATGAAAAGGATGAAGTATTTATTAGAGGTTTCTTAGGTAAAATGTTGTTTTCTGGCGAAGAAGTGTTTAAAAAATCTGATGTATTATCAGGAGGAGAAAAGGTAAGATG
This sequence comes from Flavobacteriales bacterium, assembly GCA_002401955.1. GTDB lineage: Bacteria > Bacteroidota > Bacteroidia > Flavobacteriales_E > Vicingaceae. The sequence continues at coordinate 8,407 of NVUQ01000023.1, forward strand.
TATGGTTTCTAAAGCTATGTTAGCTGAAGGGAACTTATTAATCTTAGATGAACCAACCAATCACTTAGATTTGGAGTCGATTACTGCATTTAACAATGCTTTAAAAGACTTTAAAGGAACTATATTGTTTACTTCACACGATCATGAGTTTGTTAATACCGTTGCTAATAGAATAGTAGAGTTAACTCCTAATGGCTGTATTGATAAGGAAATGACTTACGATGAGTATCTTTCTAATGAGAAAGCAATCCAACAAAAAGAAGCGTTGTACGCATAATTAGAAACTTGTTATTCAGAGCAATATTTTTGTTTTGAGAGAATAAACTTCGTTAATCATTGGTTCTCGATACAAAAATATTGCAGAATTTCACTCTAACTTACAATGATTAAGATAGATATCTTCACTTTGTTTTATTGCATCGCTAAAGTGTTGATAAAACATCGTTAAGGATGACAGTTTTGGTTGAGAGATAACCGAACATGATCTTCAAAACCACAATTGTGATTAAAAGGCGGCATTCAAAAAATTGATGTTCTAGTCGAAGTAAAAATTTAGTAAGACTGGAAAGTTGAGGGCTGGGGCCCGAAAATCATCCAGCCGCACTTATTTTTAGGAAGAATAGGTTGTCAAGATTTTGCGAGCCTTGATTTTTTGCTTTCTTTTCTATCAAGAAAAAAGAAAGTGCCTGCACGGCATGAGTGCAAAAGGTAATTAAAAGATGAGCATAGTAAAACCTAACGCCATTTTGGGTTTGACCCGCAACCTTGCTATTATGAATGAGATTGCTTCGTACCTCGCAATGACGTAATAACTAAATGTACTGAGAATGATAAAACACCCCTCTTAATCTCCCCTCAAGGGGAGAACAGTTACTGTATTAAACTCAAAAGATTCATCATGTCATTTTCTATGCTTGCTTAAGCAAACAGAAAATTTAATTCAGAATGACAGTTTTGGTTAAAAACAATACGAGCCAACTCCTCCCCGGACTTGATCCGGGGTCCAGATGCAAGAGATTACTTGGTGGAACAGAATAAATAATTCAAGCTAAAACAGTCTTGCTATTTTATAATAAGATTGCTTCCCGCTTTTGCTTTCGCAAAACACTCGCAATGTCGTAGTACTAAGAATGACAGTTTTGTTTGAGAGATAACCAAGCGTGATTTTCAAAACCACCATTGTGATTAAAAGGTGGTACAAACAGCATATTTTAGTTTTCGATTATCTAATTCGTAGTTGTTTTTTCAAGACACATTTTAACCATTAATGCTTTTCCAAAGCATATCTTTTAACTCTGTTAAGCCTTGTTGGGCTACTGAAGAAATAAATAAGCAAGGAACTGTAGGTAAATCTTTTTCTATTTCTTGTTTCAATTCATCATCCAACATATCAGATTTTGAAATAGCTAAAATTCTGTCCTTATCTAACAGTTCTGGATTAAATTGTTTTAACTCGTTTAATAGGGTGTTAAATTCTGCATGGATATCATCACTATCGGCTGGCACCAAAAACAACAATACCGAATTACGTTCAATGTGTCTTAAAAAACGTAAGCCCAATCCTTTTCCTTCATGTGCTCCTTCTATAATTCCAGGAATATCTGCCATCACAAAAGATTGATGATCTCTATAGCCTACTATTCCTAAATTAGGTACTAATGTGGTAAAAGGGTAATTTGCTATTTCTGGTTTTGCTGCAGATACTACAGAAAGCAAGGTTGATTTACCTGCATTTGGAAACCCCACCAAACCAACATCTGCTAGTACTTTTAATTCAAGAATTTGCCAAGCCTCTTGGCAATCTTCTCCAGGCTGTGCATATCTAGGTGCTTGATTAATAGAGTTTTTAAAATTGCTATTTCCCAAACCTCCTCGCCCTCCTTTAACTAAAATTTGTTCTTCTCCGTTTTCTGTTATTTCAAAAAGAGTTTCACCTGTTTCTGCATCTTTAGCTACTGTACCTAAGGGCACATCTACATATACATCTTCCCCTTCTGCACCAGTACTGTTACTTTTACTTCCTCCAGCTCCGTGCCCTGCTTTAATGTGTCTTTTATGTTTTAAATGTAAAAGTGTCCACATTTGTGCATTTCCTTTTACAATTATATGCCCACCTCTTCCTCCATCACCACCATCTGGGCCACCTTTAGTAATGTATTTTTCTCTTCTAAAATGCTTAGAACCAGCACCTCCTTTACCAGAACGGCAATGGATTTTTACATAATCTATAAAGTTAGAACCAGACATTATTTGATAATTTATTTGTGTAATACCGACCAAAGTGGAGGTATCTTTTGACTTTTTTATTCTAAATTTAATAGATTCCTCGATTTCTCCGTCTGCTTACGGATTCACTTGGAATGACAATAACGTTTTAAATAGAAACTTTATAGTTATCTATAGCTCCACTTAAACGTTCAAAAATCTCATCAATAGAACCTATTCCATCAATTTTTTGAAATTTATTTTGTACACTATAAAAATCAGCTACAACAGCAGTTTGCTCATTGTAAACTTTAATTCTGTTCGCAATTACTTCCTCATTGGCATCATCAGCTCTTCCACTAGCTTTTCCTCTCAACAATAATCGTTTAATCAATTCTTGTTCTGATACATCTAGCGCCAACATTACAGAGATAGTTGTTCCTTTTCCTTTTAAAAATTTTTCTAATGCTTCTGCTTGTGGTGTTGTTCTCGGAAAACCATCAAAAATAAAACCCTCAGCATTTGGATTTTTATCTACTTCAGCTTCTAACATTTTTATAGTTACTTCATCAGGAACTAAATTTCCTGCATCTATATAACTTTTAGCGAGTGTTCCTAAATCAGTTGCTCCTTTAATATTGGCTCTAAAAATATCACCAGTAGATAAATGAACTAGATTATACTTACTAATTAATTTTTCTGCTTGTGTTCCTTTTCCTGCTCCTGGAGGTCCAAACAATACTATATTTAACATCTTATTATTTTTTATCGTTTAAAACGTAAATTGAACTTAAATTTCTTCCTAAACCATCATAATCTAATCCATAACCCAATACAAAAGCATTGGGTATTTCTATTCCTACATAATCAATGTTGTACGATTTTTTATAGGCTTCTGGTTTATATAACAATGTTGCTATTTTAATACTTCTTGGATTTTTTTCTGATAAAATTTCATGCAATTTTACCAAAGTATTTCCCGTATCAACAATATCTTCAATCAAAATAATATCCTTACCTGAAATATCTTCATTTAAACCTATCAGTTCATTCACTTTACCTGTAGTGCTAGTTCCTTCATAAGATGCTAGCTTCACAAAAGAAACCGTACATTCTAAGTCGATAGCTTTTAGTAAATCTCCAAAAAACATAAAAGAACCATTGAGTACTCCCAAAAAAAATGGTGTACTACCCTTGTAATCATTATTAATTTGTGAAGCCACTTTTTCAACTGAAGACTGAAGTTCCTCTTCTGAAATGTAAGGTTTAAAAGACTTATCTTTAACTGTTATTATATCCATATCAGTATTTCACCACAAATGTAATTAATTTAATTAGTGAACAGCAAAATACTCATCATATTAACTACATTTGCAGCATAAATTTTCCAATATGAAAGCACAAGTAAGTATAATTATGGGAAGCACATCTGACTGGCCTGTAATGCAAAAAACAGCTGATTTTTTAAACGAGATGCAAATTCCTTTTGAAGTAAATGCATTATCTGCTCACAGAACTCCTGAAAAAGTTGAGAAATTTGCTAAAAATGCGAAAGAAAATGGTATTAAGGTAATTATTGCTGCTGCAGGAATGGCTGCTCACTTACCTGGTGTTATTGCTGCTATGACCCCACTTCCTGTTATTGGAGTGCCTATTAAAGCTTCTTTAGATGGATTGGATGCCTTGCTAGCTATTGTGCAAATGCCTCCAGGAATACCTGTTGCAACTGTTGGGATAAATGGTTCTTTAAATGCTGGAATTTTAGCTGCTCAAATTATTGGTTCTGGAGATGAAAACATCTACAACAAAACAGTTGAGTACAAAGAGAATTTAAAGGTTAAAATTTCGAAAGCTAACGAAGATTTAGCTTCTCATAAATTTGATTATAGAACAAATTAAAGAATTCCCTGATCAGGAAATTTCCCTTTAATTCCTCTGTAAAAATCCTTAATTGATTCTATATCTTTTTCGGGATTATCTGTAATGTTAAAAACAGGACCTAAGCCTCCTATTTTATTTTCGAAATCGATGTAGCCTAAAACAATTGGCACCTTGGCTTTTTTTGAGATATAATAAAACCCTTTTTTCCAATTAGGATTATAGCTTCTTGTTCCTTCTGGGGGAATCATAATAGCTAATTCATCATAATCATTAAAAACTGCAGCTATTTCATCGGTAAGGTTTTTGTTTTTACTTCTATTTACTGGTATAGCTCCAAGGGCTTTAAATAAATAATTTAACGGAAACACATACCACTCTTGTTTAATAAAAAACTTTAATGGAATTCCTTTCATAATAAAAAACAACCTCCCATAAAAAAAATCCCAATTACTGGTATGAGGTGCAGCTAACAGTACATACTTTTTAATGTGTGAAGGAATTTCTCCTTCAGCTTTCCAACCTAATGAATGAAAAATAAGTGATGCTAATTTTCTTTTAATCACTTTACAATATATGTATTCGTTATTTAAAAGAAGCTCGTTGAAGTGCTTTAGGCTTGTTAATATAACGTATAGAAATTTCTAAGCCACCATACCCTCCTGTTATACTTGATAAATCAGAGTTGTTGTAATCATAAGAAATGCCTAACATGTAATCTGAAAACTCTAAATATACTTGAGGAATTATTGCATCCTTAATTCTATAATGGCTTCCAAAATAAATTGCTCCTTGTTTAAATAATCCTGAATATTTTGTTGAATTTCCTACTCTTATTTTAAACAATAAACCTGGTGTAATTTCTTTATAACCAGCTTGTATAGCATAAAAGAATGATGGAACCAACGATAATTTTGATTCACTTATATCAAATGTTCCAGAAAATTGAGCTATAATTTTCATTGGAATTTTATCTTCTGTATCACTTAAGAAATTCTGTTTCGGTTCGTTTAAATGATACCCAGCAATACCAACATTAAAACTAGACATATCGCTTCCTAAAAACTGTGCACTTGAATTTTTAAACTCATAAAATATTCCAGAACCTAAATCAAAATACTTTGAAGATTTTAACGCAATTGACTCATTTGAATTCGCTGTCACATCAAATTCTTCGCCATTAAACTGACTACCCCAAGTTAACGATGAAAGATTAGCAGAATATTGGCCAAAAGCTCCTTGAATACCTAAAGATATAGTGTGATTACTTGTTATAGGCACTATTCCAGAAAATGAAAGTCCTACTTGTAGGTTTCCAAAATTAGACGCCCCAGCAACATCTTTGTAGAAATTTGCTCCAATACCAAAATAAGCTCCTTTTCCATTCCCTTTAGATATTGGTGCATCAAACGAAGCAGCATAAGTATTATAGGCATTACCAAAAGAGCCCCACTGTGTTCTGTAATTAACAATCCCTCTTACACTTCCAAAAAGCACACCTGTAGCCCCAGGATTAATTAATTGTGGTGTTTGCCCAAATTGAGAGAAATGAACATCTTGAGCACTAACACTTATGGGAACCAAAAATACTAGTAACAGTAAAACCTTTATGAATTTAGATATTCTCATTATCTCACCAATGTAATATTACCTGTTTTATTTACTAAATCTCCATCTGAAAATACAGCTCTCATTTTATAAACATATACTCCTGAAGATGCTTTTTTACCATTAAAAAACCCATCCCAACCTTTATCTATAGATGACGAAGTAAATACTCTTTCTCCCCATCTATCATAAACATCAAAACTTAAACTTTCTATTTGTCCACCATAAACATAAAGAATATCATTGTTTCCATCATCATTAGGTGAAAAAGCCATTGGTACAGCAGCTGCTTTTGGTGGTGGTGGTGGCACGTAATAAGCTCTTACAATATCATTCCCTGTAACTGTAAAGCTTACATTAGTGCTTGTACTTGATGGTGTTAATGTATGATGAATTGTTTCCCAACGATCAAACAAATAATTACTAATTGGTGTTTGCTCTAAATCAACAACTACTCCAGTTATATATTGTTTTGTAATTATTGTTATAGTTAAATCATCAAATACAGAATTGGTATCTATATCTATTTGACCCATTGTTTCAGGCATTACTCTAAATTCAATTTCAAAAGTATCTATAATCGCAAAATGAGCAACTATGCTGTCCATTTGATCAACAGCAATTGTTACACTTGGATCTGTTGAAAGAGCAGTAAATGGGGTACTGTTTGATGTCCAATTAACAAATAAATAACCAGGTTGTGGAGTTGCCACTAAATTTAACACACTTAATTTAGGATAAAATTTAGAGTAACTGTATGCTGATGGTGTAAATCCATTTATTGAAATATTACCTCCAACAACAGGGTCTACATTAAATATTAATGCTACCGTATCTTCAATAACATAATGAGCAACTATACTATCTGTTTGTGTTATTTGTAAAGAGTTTTCTTTATTAGTTGTTGCAGAATCTAAGGTATGATTAAATACCTCCCAATGACTAAAAGTATAACCTAGGTTTTCTGATGCTTTTAGTAAGATATCTATATTTCCAAAATAATTACCCGAGTAAACATAACTTGCTGGTGTAATTGAATTTACCTTAACATCTCCAGCACCCACAGGGTTAACATTTACCTGTAAAGGGAAAGGGCCTGTAACATTGTAACAATTGACTAAACCTTGATTTAACGCTGTACATCGTGTATTAATAAAATCTCTCATATCCTGAACATTTTGTGTCCATTCCGCCATTGTACCTCCCCATCTAGCAATTTGCCCTGGCATTTCTGGCGTAATAATGTTTATCAAACTATCTAATACTGCTATCATATTCGTACACTTAAAAGTAGTGTTTGATAAATCAATATATCTAGAGATATAATATTGCTCAAACCCAGCATTATCCATTAATGCATTTAAAATAACGGTATGACCATCTCCTCCTGGATCTGCCAAATTATCAATATCACATGGATCAGCATTAGCACCTGTATTTGGAATTCCAGTATAGTTTGTATAATGATTAAATGTAGCATCCATATCCCACAAGCTATATCTCCATTTTTTTTTACTTCCATTAGGATCTAACCCTCTCCACCATGAAGTATTCCAACTTAACATATCATGACTAACTACATAAGAGTTCAATACAAAGTAATCCACCAAACTTTTCCATTTATACAGGCTGGTTACAGAGTCAAAATTAGTTTGGATAGCCATATTATTATTAGTTATATAACTCAATAGCGTTAACCAATCGTTATAAGCACCTGGATCATTACCATATTCTACAGCAGGAACATTACCAGGCCCTGTACCTCCCCACCTTGCTAAATATTGAATATAATTATCACTATCCACAAATTGTTCATCTTGATCATAATAATAATCCATAAAATCACTATCATCTACTTTTTCTCTTATCTCATAAACACCCCAATATTGACCATCAACATATAAAATACATGATAGATGTGTTCTTTCATCCAAATATAAATCTCCATTTTGTGATAATGCATGAACATAAGAATCTCTAATATGTGCTCCTCCTAGTTCCCCAGCATAAGCTGTATTTGGCACCCCCTCAAAAGGATAATTATCACTTGCTCCAGCTTTTAAAATTATTCGTTGAAACTTTTTACGTGATTTATTTGCAAAAAATTTCTCTTTTAACGCATAGTTATAACCATACTGATCCCTCATAATAAAATCAATTCCTCTTTGATCATAAGCCCAAGAATCATTTCCATGTTTATTAAAATCTCCACTTCCTTCAGTCTCCATAGATCCTGTAACATCAAAATATTCTATAGAACCTTTATAATTTGTTCCACCTGATGCACCTGGCACATTATTATTTAATAACCCCGTAACATCATTACCACAAATTGAAATTACAGGAACAGTATGTGATGAATTAATAAAATAAGTGTTTGTTTCAATAAAACTTGGAGGTATCGTTGGTGTTGAGCTAAAACATTTAGCTCTTAAAACTGTTGTTGATGAAATATTAACTGGTCCAGAATATACGGTAGATCCTGTTGTTGGATCTGATCCATCTGTAGTATAATGGATAGTTATATTAGGGTCAGGAGTAGTAATGGTTACTGACTGAGCAGAAGTGAAAAAACCAGCCCCAACACTTAATGTTGGTGTTGTAGCGTATTCTTGCATTGCAGTTGTATTTGATCCATTTGGTGTTGAATTGGTAAAAACACTCCAAGTTGCAGCACCATCTGTTGTTCTTCCTCTAGAATGTAAATGTTGATTTGGAATAATAGTTAAACTGTCTATAATAGTTCCACCAGCATCTGATAAAACGATTTTTTCAAATTTGGTTTGTGTCCATTTAAATCCTGTATGAATTTCTGTTCCTCCGGCAATAGTAGCTCTTCCAGAACCATAAACCATCATATAACCTCCTGCAGGTATTAATATACTACTTGGAACTTGAAATTTAGTTGTATTACCTGCTTTATCACTAATGTAATAGCCATTTAAATCAATTGCTGCTGCAGAAGTATTATACAGCTCAACCCAATCTTCCATTTCTCCATAAAAATCAGGATCGCCTGCACTTGTAGAATTAGCACATGAATACTCGTTAATTACAACTTGTGAAAAAACATTTTGGATAAATAAAAATGTGGCTGTAATAATGATATACTTGCAGAACTTATTCATATTTCAAATGACATAAATTTTATATTCTTGAAAATTAATAAAATTTATGTGAAATTTTAACTCACAAACAGCAAATTATTGATTTCCTACCAATGCAAAGGTAATCGTAAACAATTTGTAAAAAGTCATTTTCTCCTCTCCAAAATATAATGCGTAAGAATCAATGATTCTCCTTTTATAGGGTAGGTCTCAAGCAACCTCCAACCATTTTGTTTCAAATTATTCAATACTGTAACAACAGAATTCATTCCTTCGAAACCTTTCGAAACCAATTCTGCGCCCTCATTGCTCCCTGTATAGACTGCTATTCTTGCTAAACTAGATTTACCCCCCTCCATTGTTCTAAACTCATCTTCCTTATTTAAACGCAATTCTAAAATGATATAATCCCCTTTTTTAGTTATTGTTTTTAACTTGCTAGCTAAGTCAGCATTATCCTGAGCACTTAAACTAAATGCTAGGCTAACTAAAAATACAATAGACAGTAATTTCTTCATAATGTGGATTTGAGACAAATATAAGGGATTTGTTTGATTATTCTATAGGAAAATAAACTGCTGTTTTCCATTTTTCAGGATTTGGTTCTATCGCGGGGTCTGTGATGTACGATTCCCATGGCGGACCTGTTACTACAACCTTATTTTTTCTCATCCATTCATTAATTCCAAAATATGTTTCTGGTAATCGATCATAAGGCCCATAATGAACTGCTGTTACAACATTTGTTTGTATTATTTTATTCATTCTAATTTTATCGTTACCAGTTATTGTAGAATCTAAAACAGGAATACCTAACTCTATATCAATCAACGTATCCGACCAAAAATGATAAATTACTAAAGGTGGCTCATCACTCAACACACCCTGTTCATCCATATATTTATTTATAATAGCATAAACTTTACCGTGCACATTATTCATTTCTGCTTGATCAACCGTATCTCTAATAGATAAATACCATAAATTCTTTTCTAAATTCTTTTTTGTAACAACTACTTTATGAATTCTTGGTAGATTCTCCGTAAATTCTTTAAGTCGTTTCAGGCCTAACTCATAATTTAGAGCAATTTCATCCTCCATAAACATCCCAAAAAACTTAGCTAATGGATTAAAACCGAAGTCAGCATTAAATCCCCACACAACTTCAACTCCATTTTCAACATCATTAAATTCCCATTTACCAATCACTTCCCCCATTCCAAAGTCAACAGAATTTTCGATATACTCATTAGGATTTGACTGTGTTATCTCCATTTTACCAGAACCAACCTTATCATTTTCGCTATTCCAACTAAAAGTTGCACCAACACCACTAGAAATTTCAGAAAACAACCTGTCATCTTGATAAATAGTTGGATCTTTAACTGCCCAAGGTGACCAGTTTTTCCAGTTTTTCAAATCGTTTACTTGTTTAAATATTTGCTCTTTATCAGCATCAACAATTACTTTTCTTTCCATCTGAAAGGAAGAAGATAAAAACAATGAAATGATTATTATCATCACAAAAAACAACAATAAGACTAGAGCCGTTCGTCTTAAATAATTCATATTTATTCGATTATTAAATTCTTCCTATAAAAGTAGTTTTTTTAAAATATAACACAAGTTAATACTAAGGATTTTCCTATGTTGAGAATCCAAAAAACAAGGAGTTATGAATTTTTTCCTATATTGGACGCCAGTTTCTATATAAAAAATGGAAAAAATAAAGATAAAAATAGCATTACTTCTCGCACTTATTTTAAGTGTTTCTTTTTCTTATGGAGAAAATTTTGACAAAGAAAAAAGAACAAACAAAGATACTGTTAGCGCCTTGGTTATTGCACCTTCAAACCCACTATACAATAGTATTTCTAATCTATCTGGACTTCAAATTGTAACAATGATTGACTCGTTACTTGATTTAGATAATGTTCCTAATGATGTTATTAAATATATAAACGATTACGCAGAAAACAGGTTACTAAAACATGATTTTTACAATTCTTTAACCAATTATTATGAAAACTCGGCAATCCCATCTAATTCTACTTACGGAAAATGGGACACCCGAAACATCTCTCCATACAATGAATCTCTCACAAAAAACGATACCTCAATTATTTTAACGCTAACCGATAGCAAAAATAATTGCAATTTTGTTGCTCCAATTCAAAACCCAGTAATTACTTCTAATTTTGGCTGGAGAAAAGGAAAAAATCATAACGGAATGGATTTAGACTTACAAGTTTGGGATCCGGTAGCTGCTTCTTTTGATGGTATGGTGAGGATTTCTTTATTTCACCCAGGATATGGAAGAGTTGTAGTTATTCGTCACTATAATGGTTTGGAAACACTTTATGCTCATTTACACCGTTTAAAAGTAAAAGCTGGCGATATTGTTGAGGCTGGTCAAATCATTGGTTTAGGTGGTAGTTCGGGTCACTCTTCTGGAAGTCACTTACATTATGAGGTTAGATATAAAGGAAAACCTCTAAACCCAAAACATCTTATCTCTTTTAAGAAAAATGAACTCATTAGCGACTCTCTATTATTAATCAAACAAAAGTGGAATTATTCTGTTTTGCCAATGGGCATAGAATATCATACCATTAAAAGAGGTGATTTTATGTACAAAATTGCCAACCGATACGGGTTAACAGTAAATAAACTGTGTGAAATTAATGGGATAAGAAGAAACAAAGTGCTTTACCCAGGCAGAAAACTTCGTATTAAGTAATGTTTAACATCACCAACTATTCGGATCACCCTACAAGAATAGGCTATACTGTTTATCGATTTTTCGAGAAAGAACGTGCAGATTATTTTGAAGAACTCTTAAAAAAAGATGGACTCTATTTTGAGTCTTCTATCGAAGAACATGAAAACACACTCTACTTATATGGTGTTAGGAAAGGTGATTCAAAAAAAACAATGAATGCGAATTATTTAGTAAGTGCTAAATTTCGAAATAAAATAATCCCCAATATATATTTGCGTTGGGGAGTTATTATTTTTTTTATAGCAGCACTTGCAATAGCAATTATAGGTGCTGTTCTTAAAACCTAAAACCAAGCGTAAAAGAAACATAATGATCTTTTAATGATGTACTAGCAAAATCATTCTGATCAGCATCTACAACAGTTTCACTACTATACTTCTTTAAAGAATATGCTAAATCTATGTAATAACCATCTTCTTTAATTCCAATACCACCAGAATATATTGAAGAACCGCTATCTAAATCAAATTTACCATTTAACGGATCTCCTTGCAATCTATACCCTAATCTTAGTCTAAAAGGATCCAACCTTACTTCTGTTCCTACTCTAAGGTTTTGAGTGAGCTCAAAATTTGATCTTATGTTTTCATTTTCTACTGAAAAATCTGCATATGACCCAGCTTCAGAATCTTGTGAGATTCGTGCTGTTGAATAATCAACAATTTCATAGTCAACATTTATAACACCTTTGTTTCCCATAATAAAACTTCCACTAGAAATAAATCGGTAAGGTGTTGTAACCAAATAATTAAAAGATCCATGAGGTGTTTCTTCAGTAAAAGTAGTTCCATCTCTTTTTTCTGCATTTATAGAGGTGTTGTAATCATCAGTTAATGAATATAAGGTTGGTGTATGAAAAGCAGCCCCAACACGAAACCAATCAACAACTTTGTAAATCAGCCCTAACTTTAAATTAAGCCCAGAACCTTTTGTTTTAACATAATCATGAATTGTAAATGAGCTGAATTCTGTTAACGTATCTGTAGGATCTGAAGTTTCTGTATAATTTCTATCATAAACATACCTTACAGAAGGTATTCCTATTAACCCTCCTAAATATAATTTATCAGAAAAATTACCTCCTAAAGCAAAATACATTTCTCCAGAACCTCCTCTTGTTTCATAAGTAGTTGTTTGAGTTATGTTTTTCGAATTAGAAAAAACGTGATCATATTGCATCGAACCAGCTATAGGATTTACCAAGTAGGTTTGATATGCTAAGTTTGAAGTGAAAGGAAAAACCTCAAAAATCTCATCTTCAAAAATACCTCCATTTGCATTTAATTCATTTACATAAGTACTTAATGATGATGAATCTGTTGTACTATTTACTGATATACTAGCATTATAATTACTTGTTCTGTTATAACCTATTCCTAAATTTACAGATTTCCAATTACCAGAAGATTTAAAATTACCTATCAATCCTACATTACTAAAATGAAAATTTAACTTACCATCAGTGGTTCTTTTTCCATCTAAATCACTTTCTGTATAATTATAGTGAAATGCTGGGGTAAAAGAAAAATCTGAGCTTTTATAAACTCCCAATCCTCCTGGGTTAATACTAAGGCTAGACATGTTTGCTCCTAAAGCTCCAAAAGAACCTCCCATTGCATTAAATCTAGCATCCCCATAAAATTCAACATTAGAATAGCGTAATACATCAAACTCGTTTTGAGCAAAAGATGAACCAATAGCCAACAGAGAAACAAAAGAAAAGATTAATAATCGTTGCATTTTTTCAGTTTTAAGTTTGAACTATTTTACCTTCTTCTGTTTCCGCTAGAAGATGATTTACTCTTCCCACTACTCCCTCTATTATTACTACCAGAAGACCTTGTAGAACTTTTACTTCTATTATAACTACCTGAAGGCTTACTATAGCTCGGCTTAGTATTTCTTCTTGGTGTTGTATATGTACTTTTTGGCTTATTATAACTTGGCTTAGAATAAGTACTCTTAGGTCTGTTATAAGTCGGCTTAGAGTGAGTAGATTTTGGTCTATTATAAGTACTCTTAGGCTTGTTATAATTTGGCCTATTATATCCTGAATTTGATTTTACAGGGTTTGTTCTAGGATTACTATAAGTATTATTTCTAGTAGGATTTGTTTTTGGTCTAGTGTAAGTATTTTTTACAGTAGTACTAGGTCTAGTATAACCATTATTTCTCACAGTATTACTTTTAACAGTATTACTTCTAGTTGTCGCTGTTGTTACTGGTCTTTTAACAGCAGTCTCATACCTTTGTCCAAATGTTTTAGTTTTTCCATAATTGGTTGAATTCGCTTTTAACGATGAACCAGAATGTCTTTTACCATATCCAGAATAATTAGACCTTCCATTTCTTTTTCCGTAATAATGACTGTTATGATCATAACTATTGTAATAATTATTAGAAGCATAATGATTGTTATTATGGTGATGATGACCTCCCCAATAAGAGGAACCATAATTCCCATTATAACCGTAATATCCAGTTCCACAATGACCGTAATTACCAGAATAACCCCATCCCCAAGACCATCCTAAATTCCAACCTCCGAAATAAGACCATCCTAGATTCCAACTATTGTAACCTGGATTCCACCAATTATAACTTGTGTAAATACTTGTTCCATAATTGTATGGGTTTTGATCGTACCAATAGTAATTCGTATAGTAATCGTCATAATAACCATACGTTCCGTAATTCCTTCTAAATCTTTTTATTCTTGATGCATATTCATAATCGTAATATTCATTCTCAAAATCATAATTATCTCCACTGTAATAATTGTTAGTAATTTGCACATTACCATTTTCATCTTCATAATAAGTGGTACTGTCGGTAATACCCATTCTTGATTTATAGGCGTCTTCTTTTTCTTTTGCTCTGTTATCTATATAATAATCTGTAGCAGTAGAATACTCATCTTCGTAAACATTTTCTGATTCAAAGTTGATTTCTTCTTCATTTTTATCAGATTTATTTTTAGATGATGGATAAAAATCATCTTGTGCAACTACATTTCCTAAAAAGCTAAACAATGTAAGTCCGAGTGCTATAATCTTAAATGTTTTCATAATCTGTCCTCCTATAATTTTCTCTTTGTTATTAATGACTTTAAACAATTGTTAATGAAATGTTAAAATCACTTTCTAACAGTAAACAACCAAATAACATGCCAAAAACACTTTATTAAATCAATGCCATAAAATAGCTACAAAAAACAAGGTATTTAACATTATATCTACCACCATTTCAACAGGGATATCACTCAAAAAAGTATCTCTACCTCTTTTCTTATGTTTTTTTCCATTATAAATCTCATCTTCATACATACTCTCTGAATTATCAACTGTTTCAAGCTGATTAATTCCGTGTATCCTATTGTATTCTTTTTCAGTAAAATAGCAATTAACCAAAATGCTATCTGTTTTAGAAAGTTCTTGTTCTTGAGGCACATTATCATCAGAATTACTTTGAGCAAAAGTTGGGACGATAAATAATAGTAATAAAAACAGCAGTAAATAAGTTTTAATAGCGTTCATGTTAGCTTAGATTTAATTAATTTTACTCTCTTAAAATTATTGTTTTTTTTGATATAAACCATCAAAAACTGTACCTAAAAATAAAAAATGGCAAAGAATTTCACATCAAGAGAACAAGACTACTCAGCTTGGTATAACGAAATAGTAGAAAAAGCAGATTTAGCAGAACATTCTGCTGTTAGAGGATGTATGGTTATTAAACCTTACGGTTATGCTATTTGGGAAAAAATGCAAGCTCAGTTAGATAAAATGTTTAAAGAAACTGGTCATGAAAATGCTTATTTCCCACTATTAGTTCCTAAAAGCTTATTTGAAGCAGAAGAAAAAAATGCCGAAGGTTTTGCTAAAGAATGTGCCATTGTAACTCACTATAGGTTAAAAAATGATCCTAACAATAAAGGGAAATTAATTATTGATCCTAATGCTAAACTAGAAGAAGAACTAATTATTAGACCAACTTCTGAAGCTATTATTTGGAACACTTATAAAGGATGGATTCAATCTTATAGGGATTTACCGTTATTGATTAATCAATGGGCAAATGTTATGCGTTGGGAAATGCGTACCCGTTTATTTTTAAGAACTTCTGAGTTTTTATGGCAAGAAGGTCATACTGCTCATGCAACAAAAGACGAAGCCATTTCAGAATCTGAACAAATGATAAATATTTATTCAGAATTTGCTCAAAAATGGATGGCAATGCCTGTAATTATGGGTAAAAAATCTGATGCAGAACGTTTTGCTGGGGCTGAAGATACATTTACGATTGAAGCATTAATGCAAGACGGAAAAGCTCTACAAGCAGGAACATCTCACTTTTTAGGTCAAAATTTTGCTAAAGCTTTTGATGTTCAGTTCACTAATAAAGAAGGAAAAAAAGATTTTGTTTGGGCAACTTCTTGGGGGGTTTCTACTCGTTTAATTGGTGGTTTAATTATGACTCATTCTGATGACGAAGGATTGGTTTTACCTCCAAACCTAGCACCTATACAAGTTGTAATAGTTCCTATACATAAAGGCGATGAGCAACTAACTCAAATTTCAGAAAAAGTAAAAGGAATAAAATCTGCATTAGAAGCAAAAGGAATTTCTGTAAAATTTGACAACAGAGACACTCATAAACCAGGATTTAAGTTTGCTGAATGGGAATTTAAAGGTGTGCCTGTTAGAATTGCAATGGGCCCAAGAGATTTAGAAAATGGAACGATTGAAGTTGCAAGAAGAGATACTAAAGAAAAGCAAATTCACGACATTGAAGGGGTAGCTGATAAGATTGAACAATTATTAACCGACATTCAAGATAACTTGTTTAATAAAGCAGCAAACTTCAGAAACGAGCACATTACTAATGTAGATACTTGGGAAGACTTTAAAACAGTTTTAGAAACCAAAACAGGATTCATTTCAGCTCATTGGGATGGAACAGAAGAAACAGAAGAAAAAATTAAGAAAGAAACAAAAGCAACAATCCGTTGTATTCCTTTGGATACAAAAGATGAAAACGGTGTTTGTGTATTTTCAGGAAAACCCTCAACAAAAAGAGTACTTTTTGCTAAAGCTTACTAAGAAACCCATATTATGGACAACGCAAAACAACTAATACTAGAAACTTTAAAAACGAAAGCTTGTTTAAAACAAGATGTTTTTAAAAAAACCAAAGATTTGTTTCAGAACTTCAAATTAGAAGCTGAAAAACTAGCAAACGAATTAAGTACAGAAATGAATTTAGCCGATAAAAATGTAATCGTTGAATTCGTAAATAAAGACGATTATGAGTTTCATATTAAATTTGGTGGCGATATTCTAGTATTTTTTATGCATACCAACATATTTGATTTTGAAAAGAGTCATCCTATTTGGAAAACCTCTTATTTAAAAGATGACGAATTAAGAGCTTATTGCGGGATGATTAACGTTTACAACTTCTTATCCGATTCATTTAAGTACAACAGATTAAATGATGTAGGCTATTTAGTTGCTAGATTATTTCTAAATAAAGATGAACACTATTTTGTAGAAGGAAAAAGACAATTGGGTTTTTTGTATAATGACTTCGTAAATGAAATAATTAACAATGATAAAATTAGAAACATTATAGAATCTTCTATACTTTATTCTATGGATTTTGACCTACTAACACCCCATTATGACACCATGAAAACCGTGAGTGTAAACGAGATAAAAGAAGTTACTAGTGCCATGAGTATTAAGACTGGAAAAAGGCTTGGTTTTAAATTTCAAGCAGATAATGATAATATTGATTAATTTTTTTCAATTTATGTTTGTGGGAATACTAAAAAATTATACATTTGCACTCCTCAAATGAGAGGATAATGAAAATGGCCCGTTCGTCTAGGGGTTAGGACGTCTGGTTTTCATCCAGGAAACAGGGGTTCGATTCCCCTACGGGCTGCACAAAAATCGAAGAAACCCTACAGACAAAACGTTTGTAGGGTTTTTCTTTTTTGTAGCGTAGCAATTCACGTAGTATACTTTTTTACAAAAAACTTTCATTTTTGCTTGACAAGCGAGCCCAAATAGGGTTTCTTTGCCATAGTTGAAATTGTTTAGGTAGTTCAAGTAGCCTTATGCCACAAAAAGAACATTTCATCCTCTGAAGGAAGGCTCCGCAAATACATACATACAATGGGGAATCAAATTCTAACCTCTAGAGATGTGATGAAAGTATTATCTATATGCGAAAACACTTTGCTCAAATATGAGCGAAATGGTGTTATTGCCATAGATTTCCGTATCGGTAACAGAAAGCGTTACTATCTGGAAAACATCATATCATCTTTAAAAAAGAAAAGATAGCAAGACCATAAGGTCACATCACTTTTCATTAAATTACTTCTTACCTCAACCTATTTTCAGTCAATAGATTAATTAAAAGTAAGTCCTAATTTATATCCTTCGGAACTTTATTCAAGTTCCGACATATTTATATTAAACAATAAGACCAACCTAATGGGGAATTAACACCTTTCCCTAAAAGGTTTGGTATACAAAAAAGTAACCTAATTATGATTGAAAGAGAATACCTAGATGTAAATACCATCGCCAAGACTAATGAAATGTCGGCAAGAAACGTCAGAAAAATAATTAATAAAATAAAACATAAGAAGAGTAAAGATTTACTATACAAGGATAAGTTAGACCAATGGCAAGTGCACCATCTCTTACTACCAGAGTTTAAGAGAAAAAGAAATAAAATAGTGAAACACTACGCTCTAACAATTGACCCATGCTGTGATTACAGCAACAAGGACATAGATGAAATTATGCAATTTGTCTTCACCCAAACAGGAGATGAGAATCTAGAAATAAACTACACAATCGAAAAGAAAAAGGCTAACAACCAAAATCACATCCATTGCTACATAAAGAGTAACCAGAAGAGAAAGCTACTTCAATGTGTTAAACTTGCGTTTACAAAAACAAATTATTACGAAAATGACATTTACGACTTAGAAGGATGGAAGAGATACATAACTAAGGATGGCAATCCGATTAATACAATAAAAAATTAAAAACATGAAAACACAAAAGAAAAAATTTGACAACAAACAATTTATAAAAGATTTGGGAATAAAGCATAAAGAACTAGAACCATATAATTATGAAGGATATTTAGAAATAAACCCAAAATTGACTAAAAGAATGTACAACTTCCTTAGAGGAAATGGAGCACTCTGGAAAGTGTGGTGTGGTAAACGAGTAGAGATAAATTTCGAAAATGAAATCCTTAAAAGAGTGTGGTGGTTGGATACCCCAGAGAATTATGCTAAGAGATACATCTACACCCCTCCCCTCTTAAGAAGAGACAATAATGAAGCTGAGGTCTAACCTCTCTTTTATTAGGTATTTAAAATATTTCATATAAGTAGGATTGAAGGGGCGTTCAAAAATTTTTTAGATTTTTTTACAAGAAATACCTCCTTTCTGTACCACCATGCTCACCTAAACATAGGGGTGTGATGATGATTAAGCAGCGATTAAAATAAACTAAGGGTGATTAACATCAAGTGATGTTCACATCGACTAAAGAAAAATGATAAAATATTATGGATGATATTAATGGTAAAATATTAGTTAAGCAAAAGCAAGTACAGGTAGAACAAGATGTAGATAAAAAAGCTGAATACCAGAAGCAACTGAAAGTGCTAATGATTAGAAAGAGGATTATTGACTTACAAGATAGGATAGAAAACATAAACAATAATTAGGGTATGTAATGAACCTGTACTTAAATTATTCATAGGGCAAAGACAACCCTAAAGTTGAAAGAGTAACTACCCTCCATTCAGTATCAAACACTTTATGGATTTCATCAGCAAATTTAAAAGTTGGAACAATGATAAAACAGTTTTCTTTTGTTATTTCAATGAACTCGCTTTTAATTCTCCACTCTCTCTCCCAAGTAAAATCATAATCTGGAGGGCTAAACTTTACATGTCTCCACTTGTTTGCTTCTGAAAGTTCTTTATAATCATTGTCATCACCATATATAACTGGTCTGCCACCATCACGAAAAACATTGGGCTTATAGAATCCGATGCCAAACGGCAAATATTTGGTTCCAATCTCCGTCTGAATTTTATCTAAGTTGAAAAAATTTATCATTTCAAATATTGGTGTTTCAGTTAAACAAACAACTTTAAACCCTCCTTTAACCAACTTAATGTTACCTTTAATCTTTTCTTCCGAAATTATTTTCTTGAGCACATCAAAAGCTACTATATCTGAATCTTTTGTCCAATGGACTAAAAAATTGGTAATATCTCCACGAACAGTTTTAATCAGATTTTCTTTATTCATGCAATCGTTAGGTATTAGTACTTAAGTATAACTACTTTACCGTCATAATCATAGACAGGTAAATGATTTCTAGCATATAAATATCCAAATAAAATCCTTATTATTGGCAACCATGAGTGATAAATTTACCTCTTTAGAATTTCAATATGCCACCTTTAGGCTTCAACCTTATGTGAACAATATAAAGTCTAGTTCTAAATTACTGAAGGATGTTATCCAGAAATTAAATGATAAAGATTTCCCAAGTGAAAGTCGACTTATTGACAGATTAAAAGGACAAAAAGGAAATAGGCAAAGACGATTAGTTCACATATCTTCTCCTTTTGAAAAAATGGGTAAAAGATGTTTTGGTAGGATTGCACTTATAAAGAATAAAGCCCCAATGATTTGGGGAGGAAAAGATGTAATCGAAAAAATTGAAAAAGGAATCGATAAACAATTCATCGAGATGACCAACTACGTTATTCATTTTAATGACGATGGTGAGCCAATAGTTATGGTCGAGTTTAATTCAGCTGGACCGAGGCTTAGTGATATCGAATATTTTTTTAGACAAGTGGCATTTGAATACAATATTGCGACAGGAATAAAATCTACCTATCACTTAAGCACCAATTATAAAGATTTAGACAAAAACATTGTAAACATTTTTAATGTGGTCGTAAAAGTAGGCTCCAACAATTTGGTTAATGCAAATGACACAAATTGGCACGGACCTCTAAAAAATCTTAATGACGAAACTGGCTATAGGGATGTGCGTATGGAATTGTTTTATGGTAGAAAGAAAGATTTGTTTGGAAAGTACTTGAAAAACATTCAAGGACTTAAATTTGGCCGAGACATAATAACTTGGCTTAAAAACAAACCAGAAAATATAGAGTATGTTGAAGATTTAAAAATGACATATCAGACGAACGAAGATGAGGAACCTATTGAACTAGATTTTATTAAAAACAAATCGACTAGCCTTGTTCACATTCCTTTAGATTATGGCTCTCAGTACACTAATAGAGTATTTAAGCATCATGTCGGTCAAGAATTTAATTATTACCTTACGACAGGAGAAACTAATAACGAACCTATAGACACGGAAGATTGATATACAGATATTTAAATAATGCAGTTTATTGTGATATTGCTCTTTGCATTGTCGTTCTCGTGTCTGTGTATTTTGGTAAATCTAACATTATAGAATATATCAATACTCCAAGCCCAGAGAGTATTGAAAATTTTGGCACTTCGCTAATAACAGTGAGCGCAACGCTGATTGGGTTTCTTTTAACAATCATTACAGTTATTGTTACGTTCAAAAATGGTTTTAAAGATAATATTCTTGAAGCGTCTGAATCAATCAAGAAACCTATAGACCCAGTTGAAGGGCCCGACTCTACAGTTTTTGATACTAAGGTATCTAAGGAGCATCAATTCTACGGTACTGGTCTGCACAAAAAAGTTGCAGATGTCTTTGTTGGAGCCACTTACGAAGTTGGATTAGTATTGTTTGTTATTTTAGCACTTCAATTTAAAATTATCACAACGACTCACTTTGCAGTCTGTCTTATTACTCTATCAGCATTTATATTGCTTGGATTGTCTGTGATTAGAAGTTTCTACATTTTCAAACTCTTTTTAAATGTACATCTACATGATAAGAAACCAAAAAACATGTAGCCTATTAGGGGCTGCTTTAATTTTAACATGTATTATAATTTCTTGTGGCAATGAAAGTAATAAAACCAAAATGATAAGTTCTAACAAATTTACTTGGAATGTTCAGCTTGCTGGGTATGACCATAGCATGGCTGATGAGAAAGGAGAAACTAATTATGATGACTTCATAACAGAATTTGAAAAGTTCCCATGGATGGAACAATTAGAGGAAGCAAACGAAAAACCAGACAACTGTGCACCCACCCTTTCTATTGAAGACCTATCTAATAATAAGAGTTTTTGGGTTTCAATGGCTGGAGATAAAAAAGAGCATGGCTACATTCTAGGTTACATCTACCCAAAAGAGAAAAAAACTTTGTTTGGATTAGGAAAAAAAAAGACAATTAGATGGCTAGAAATGTATGCTACCGAAGACAAGGAGGGTGTAATAAATTGCTTAAGGTTATTCTTTAAAAGAGATTATCAACTACTTAAATCTAACACTTCAAAAATGGAAGACTTTGGACAAATGGAATCTAAGGACTTAACAAAGTAGTAATTATGACCAAGTTCAACCTTAAAGAATATAGAATACAATCAACTGGTGCAGATGGTGGACATAATTATATTATCGCTGAGGTAATTCATAACAATGTTACAAGAAGACTAGTCGTTATGTTTAGGGACAAATCAGACGAAAAGAAGCTATCTAATGGTGTAAACATTTCTGTTGAAGGAAACTTACATGACGAAGATATTAAGCAAGATTTGACGCTCTTAGACGCAAGATTAATCTAACATTTCCCTTGTATTGTATCTTTTTAGAGATACCAAATGAGCCCACCCTAAAATTGGTAAAGCAAAATTATTGCACAAAAAAAAACATCAGAACAACTAACACAACCACACCTCCATTTCCGTTGTTGTAACTGGAATAATGAGGCAAGTGTATCCTAAATAATTTATTATCTTTAGAGCGTGAGTGAATCTATACAATATCCATCATCGGCAAACGGATTTAATAACAAATTAATATTTACTGTATTGTTTGCGGTATTGTTTGTAATAATCGAAATTTTTGGTGTCATAGTTCTTTTTAGAGATGACGATGCACCGAACTGGATGCTATCTGTGTTTGGAGGTTTAATGATGATACTTGGATGGTTATTTACAACAGGTTTATATCCATCTACACATTTTGTTGTTGCAAAGGATGATACACTTCAAATAAGTAAGGGTAAAATTATTGATTCAGTACCTTACTCTAATATAAGTAAGGTTGTTCCCTCAACACATATAGCTAATCAAAATTTTAAAACACTTGAATATTATCGAATTGACCTATTAACCACTTGCAAATTTGGTAAACGCATATATTTCAGACACAAGGATAACGGATTGTTTAAAGATAATGAAGACTTAGGAAAGATTATTAAAATGAAAGTTATTCAAGCGAGAAGGAAGAAGAAATAATTAGATTATAGTAGTAGTGATGAGGCAACACATTCTAATTAATTTAAAATATCGATTTCTAGTTAAATTAAATAGATGTCACTCTTGGACTTTTCCTTTAATTCATTTACCAACAATGTAGCTTTAGCGACTAATGAAGCCTTGTTATAAATTGATTGTGAAATATTCTTAGGAGTAGTGGGGTGTGTAATATATTCAGTAACCGTGTGCAATATCCCCATCTCCGCCATATTAGTCACATAAGAACTCCTTCCTATATGGCATTTTACTAATTTATAAAAAGGGATATATTCCTCTACTGGTTCCTCATATTTATAATACCATCTCCCAACACCTACCTCTTCATCTAGATTAATATACTGAGAGAACTTTTTCAATTGTCGGTTCATTACTTGGTTACTCGGAAACTTAGGAAACCTACCATCATTTTCATTTAATACATCTTGTACTGGTCTTAAAATCGGGATACAAACCTCAATAGGACTTGCTATAGAAGACACCTTTCTTATTAGGGTAATAAACCCCTTAAATTTCACCCCCTTATTCTCATAGTCTTCTACCTCTAACTCATGAAGATGTTGCATATCTTGATACCTCAACGAAGTAAGTGAACATATTATCAAATAATTTCGTGCATTTATAAACTCTTGACTACCACAGACATTTGCATTAATAATTTTTTCAAGGTTAGCCTCTGAGATAAAGACCTCCGAATCAACAGCTTCAACCTCATTAATCCTAAGGTTCTCATCATCTAAATCAAGTATCATTTCAACTCTTTTGGCTCTTGCTTTTCTTAATAAAGCACTAAATGTATTTGCATTTTTAGCTATTGAATTAACCAAGTACCCATGTGGAAAAAGAGGGTTCTTTTGTAACTCTTTATTAGTGTAGTCCAAGAATTCGAAGAAGTTATTATTATTAAAATTCATAAAGGTAATAGGCTTACCTAACTCTTCTTCATATCCAGATAATTGCCTAACAACCGTCTCATATTTTTCGATTTGCTTATCACCAATCTTTCCTTTAGCTGTTTGCGACAAACTCTTGTTATGCTCAATCAACTTAACAATAAATGATTTAATCGTAATATCTACAAACACTTCCTTTCTCCTATCAAGTTTAACCTCAACAAGCCTCTTCAACTCTTTTGGCTCTGGAATTTTCGTGTTTATTTTATTATAATAAAGTAGTTCATCTTCACAGATGTTTTTAATCCTTTCTAGATTATTCCCTAAATCTTTGCCCCGTGACGCTCTATAACTCGCTGTTGGCTTCTCATTCACCTTATCCCAATCTTTTAATGCAAGTCTTTCTTTCGTTGATATCCTTAAAGGTATATACTTTTTATACCCTGTTAATTGATTATACTCGAAATAACCATAACTCATATTAAAATAAATCAACCTTGTCCCGTCTTTATTGGGTCTCGATTCAAGATTGAAAAAACTTTTGGGAGAATTTGCTGTAGCCATACGTAGTAAATAACGTAGTAAATATAAGTGATTATATTGGATTAATTGAGGTGTTATGGCATTAACACTTATAACAAACCTTATACAATCCTTTATTATCAATGCCGCTTGATATTGTCTGATGTTTACTGAGGCATTACGGTTACATCCCCCTACGGGCTGCAAAAACCGCTTGATTCAACAGAATCAAGCGGTTTTCTTATTTTATAAGGGTTCCAAAATTCAAATACTCCCTACAAGAAGTAAATAATGACCTAAATGTTTCAGTAAAACGCAATGTTTCAGTCGGTCCATTTTCAGCCGAAAATCCAAAAATAATTCCTAAAAAAAACAGTAAGAGCTGGGCTAAAATGAACTTATTCTAATCTTGCCAAGTCAAAGAGCATATGTCTGGTCATTAGTTTAGCACCGTCTCCTCTTTCTTGTATTAATTGCTCCAGTTCATCTTCTTCAGGTTGAAGGAAACTAAAGTCATTCTTTTGATAGAATTTGATAACAGCCTCTTCATTATAGGCATCAACAATAATAAATCTGCATCCAGTTTTATTATCATACCTAAACCAAGCTTTTATGAAGTCCATAACTTGTTTCCCAACACTATTTCCTTGAAAGGAGCTTGATATTCCCAAACGACCAATCAAAACAGAAGGGTAGCTGGTTCTTCTTTTGATGTGAGGAATTTCCCCATCAACTTTCTTTTTCTTAGTACGATGTAATTCTCTCAAATTAAGAGAGGCATTAGAGATTGTGAAAAAACCAACTATTTCATCAGTTTTGATGGTTCTAAATAAATAAGTAACTCCTAATAGTTGATTGGTATAATTTTTTAAGTCATTATGTAAAAAGTCATCTAAATCGGCATGCCTGCATGAAAAATTGGATAAATCAGTATCCGCTTCAAGTCGTTATAATAAACAATCTGTAGATAAGTTCAAGGAATTTAGATTTTCGCTTTCCTAAGAATCTTTTGAGCAGCCTGACGCATTTTCAATACTTCAGTTGAAGAAATCTTATTCTTGCTTTCTCGCTCAACTTTCTTAATAAAAAACGAAGCTTTTTCCCCTTCGAGGGTTGGTATGGATTTAATTTCTATTGCCATAATAAATGAAACTTATTTCAAAATTACATCTTCTTGCTCTAAATATACGCTAAAAAACAGAAAGTGTTATGTTCACGGCACAATCTTTAGATTCAAAATCCATATTATTACTAGGTTAATTCGCCCCTGCAACGCTTCAGCAAACTCCTGAAATCTCCTGAAAGTAACGGCACCAGCAACAAACAATCCTCCTACGGGCTGCGAAAAACCGCTTGATTCTGTTGAATCAAGCGGTTTTCTTATTTTATAAGGGTTCCACAATTCAAACACCTCCTACAAGAAGTAAATAATTACCTAAATGGTTGGAAATGTTGGCTTAATAGATAAAAAAGAGGCTGTTGATTTTGTATAATTAAACCTTTTAACCAACTAAATTCTGTGGTTAAATAGGCTGTTTATTTTTATTCTGTTTTTAGCAGGAATACCTCAATTTTCATTCATCACTATTTCGCATTCATTTATCACTTTACCCCTATTAAAAAAAACTTCAGGATGGTTTTAGCGTTTCTTTGACCGTAATAAAAAACAAATGATATGTGGAAGAAATTAATTTTATGTTTAAGCTTCAGTTATTTTTTAACCTTGTCTATTATAGGACAAGGAGTATTTGTTCAGTGGGAGAATTTGGTTAACGTTTCCTACATCGGAAGCAATCAGAAAATACAAAAAAGTACTCCTACTACTAATTGGGATGCTTGGGCACGCAGTACTAACGTTTGTGATTTCGGAGAAAAAGCAACCCTTAGTTATAACGTAGAACCAAATCCAACTTCCAGTAAAAACATACTGATTGCATTAGGGGAATACACAAGTACTTATAGCTTTTCCCAAGTACAATTTGGGTTTCAAATCTCCGGCAATCAAGTCATCATTATTGAGGGTGGTGCACCCATTTCTTCTTTTCAAAAAAAAGGAATTATTGAGCTCCAACTTGTGCGAATACAAACAGGTTCTGGATGGAAAGTTCGCTACCAAATTGATGGCACAAATGTACACACCGCAAACGCTACAGGTCTTGAATATAGAGCCTATGGACTCATCAAAAAAAATGGTAGAACCATTAAGAATGTACGCTTAAAAAAGTTCCTTAAAATTAAGAAAACAATGAGTAATTGCCCTGGTAGTACGGGTTCAATTACCTTAAATACAAACACTGGAATTCCACCATATAGCTATAACTGGAGTGATGGAGCTACTGTTACTTCCAGAACTGGATTAGCACCAGGGGTGTATACTGTTACGGTATCTGATGCAGGGGGTAATGTTTTAACAAAAAACATCAGGATCTTTAGTGCATTAAATTGGTACAACGAAGTCAATGTAACCACAAACTCTACTGAGGTAATCAGCATACCAGGGCCTTCTGGAATTGCAGAAGCTTATACTCAAAACAACTTGATAGCTGGAGAAAGTGGTTTTTTTAAATTTCGTTGTATTGGTCAAACTGGCACCTCACTCATTGGTTTCTTCCAAATTGGAACACCAGCTGGAAGCCCTGTGTTTAATGGTTTTATGTTTGATGGAGCAAACTACCAACTCATAAAAGATAACATACCCCAAGGCTCATTAGCGGCTTTTAATACCACAGATGTGTTTAAGTTAAAAAGAGGGGCTACAGGAAATTTCAAGTACTTTGTAAATGCAGCACTGGTGGGTCAAAATGCTGGATCGAATTCACTAAACCATCAAATCTATGCATCAATAAATGCTGTTGGCGAAGGATTTACTAAAATACATTCCACCTTTTGTTCTATCCGTTCCATCCCTATTAATTACGCCCAACCTAAATGTAAATTAGATGGTGGCTGCTACGCAGTATTAGACCAAACGCTCCGATTTATATACAAAAGTGAGTACCCCAATCATCCAGCCAAATTCAAGGTAAAAAATGAATTGGGAATTACCATTTCTTCTTCATCAACCAATACAATAACAGATGTAAACAGTGGAATAACTCAACTCTTTAAACTTTCAGAAGGCTATTACGAATTAGATGTTAGTGCATTGGCAAGTGGCCGATACATTTTAGAAATAGCACATCCAGAACAAGAAACGCAATACCTCAGATTCAAACTTTAATTAGGCTTTAAACCTCTTCAATTATGATCATAAAAATCAGAAAATCATTCTACACCCGTTTAACTGCGGCTTTTTTAATCCCGACAATGTTAAGCCCATGGGGAGCCTTTCCTGTGATGGCATCTGGAGGTGGGCCAGTTGATCCCAATTTGGTGAGTATGGAATCTAGCGAAATGGTAAATGTTTCTACCGGAGATTTCTCTTACAGCATTCCGTTGTTGCAAGTAGGGAGTTACCCCATTAACCTGAGCTACAATGCGGATGTGAGTATGGAACAATCGGCTTCTTCGGTTGGTCTGGGCTGGAACATTAGTACTGGTGCCATTAACAGAACAGTTAGGGGTTTGCCCGATGATTTTAATGGTGATTTAGTGAAAACTACCATGAACCTAAGACCTAATTTAACGCTTACGAATGAGTACACGTTTGAAGCGGAGATTATTGGGGTGGAGTTGGATGCTGGTAACAATGCCGTAACACCGAATCCAAATGGAACCTCCGGTAGTAACGGCTCATTAACTAATGGAAATACGAATCAATTAAACGGATCTGGAACGTTGTCTTTTGGAGTGACTTTTAACAATTATACGGGCAATGAGGTTTCTTTCGGAGCGAATGGAAGCATCAGCAAATCAAAGAAGAACTATACAGAAGGGCACGTTCAAAGCTCTAGCAATTTCGGGTTAAGTGCAGGAGGAACCTCTTCTTCCCGTTCTGGTGTATCTACCAATGTGGGAGTTAACTTATCATTAGGTAAAGGAAAGTATCTGGGTTCTGCAGGGCTCGGTTTAAATCACAATACACTACATGGAAGCAGCCTGAATTATAGTTTCGGATTGACAAAAAAATGGAGCACTAACTTGGTCAGCTTTAAATCAGGTCTTAATCGTGCGGGATCATTCCCTTTTACCTCCACCTCTTATACCCCAACCGCCAACTTTGATTTTACCAACAAAGCCTATAGTTTTGATATTGACTTTGGAGGAGAGTTCTTTGGTTTTTTTCCCCATATCAAATACGCCCATTCCAAATACCAAAGCTGTCTGGCAGAAACAGTTAAGGAAGAACAGGCCTACGGTTACTTTAACCTAGAGAACGCTTATAACAATGAAGATGCATTGCAAGATTTTAACTTGTCTCTCCCTTCCATTCACGAGGAAATTGAAATCATCAACACCCCTATTCCTACCTATGATTATTTTACTTCGAGTACCACTGGAGATCTGTATCGAGCCATCAGAAACGATGCAGGTTATGTAAGAGATGCGGAAACCATCAGTACAGGTCAAGCTCCATCTGCTTCAGGCGAAGTTGGAATCGGAACTGGATGGAATGCCGGTGTCAATTTGGACTACAGTTGGAACAACAACACAACAGGAGCCTGGGTAGGCGACAACCCCTACAGCGAAGGTGACCTGTTTAAATACGGTAAAACGACTCCCAACACCGATGCTACGATTCAGGCGAAATACGAAAAATACACCATTGTAAAAGTCAACAACCGATCTACAACAACTCCTTCTCAATTAGCTGCAGTAAAAGGTGAAGCAGCCATTCATCAAGGAATTTTCAAAGCGTCTGGAACGATTAATGGAGATGGCTTCTTTGCCACAGACAAAGACGACCTAACTACTTACGATGTAACCAATAATGCACACTACCAACACGAAAGAAGAGATCGGAATGTCGTTTTTCAACACCTTACCAATGCAGCGTTAAGAAATAGCCTAGAAGGACCGTTTACGGTATATACGGAAAACCAACACGGTTTTCTGAATGGTAATTATGAATCTGTAGGCGTATCAAATCCCCGTGATGTGATCGATTATCCGAATAGTCACATCGGTGAAATCACCATTATTGGTGCAGGTGGCTCTAGAGAAGTCTACGGTATTCCAGTGATGAACGAAACGGAGCAAGTTTCGTTCAACATCTCACCTTACAACAATTACGATCCTGCCAACCCATACGATCCAGGAGCTAGTTACAATCCAGCTAATCCATTCGATTATGCTACTGCACCAGACAAGGATGACATGGGCTTGGTAGAATATAAACCAGGCGAAGACAATTCTCTGGGAAATAAAAGAGGCAACAACTTCTACTACCTCAAAAATGAAGTTCCGAGTCACGCCACTTCATATCTCCTCACCGAAATGCTTTCTGGCAACTATACCGACCTTACTGGAAACGGCCCAACACCAGACGATTTTGGCGATTATGTCAGGTTCAATTATTCCGATCTTGGGGAAAGTCAATGGAGGTATCCCTACCAACAAAACAGAGCAACTTTTAACGAAGGGTTTAAATCCAATGAGTTGGACGACATGGGAAGTTACCAATACGGGAAACGGGATTCCTATCTCATTCACTCCATCGAATCGAAAGATATTATTGCAGAATTCGTCTACGAAGCGAGAGAAGATGGTTACGATGTGGCTGGTGAAAATGGTGGCATTTCCAGCAGTAACAAAACCCGAAAATTAACGCAAATCAAACTCTTCACCCGAAAAGGCAAAGAACTTGGCGAAGGTCCCATTAAGACTGTTAATTTTATGTACGACTATTCACTTTGTCAAGGCACCCCAGACCGCCAAACGCCAGGAGGAAAACTCACCCTCAAAGCGGTCTATTTTGAAAACTACGATTCCCCAAAAGGCAAATTACATCGTTACCGTTTCGATTATGGAGATGCGAATGATCTCATTCAGAATCCGCTCTATAATTTAAGTCACAAGGACCGGTGGGGAAGTTACAAAGATGACAATCAGCTCATCGATTTTGCTTCGGGAAGTCCGCTCGACAATAACGAATACCCCTATGCACAGCAGGATCTCACTACCGCCAATTCAGAAGTACAAGCTTGGAAACTCAAGACCATCGACTTACCAAGTGGTAGTAGAATAGAAGTAGAATATGAAGTTGATTCCTACGAGTTTATCCAAGATAAAGAAGCCACCCGAATGTACACCGTAACTGGATTTCATTCCTGGGAAGACGCAACAGACCCCTTTCCAAGTGCTACTGATTTCGATGAAACCATTTATGATTCCAAAGACGACAATCGATTTGCCATATTGGTTGATCTGGACGACCAGATTACCGCACCCACTCAAGGTGATGCACGATTGGTTTTTGAAAAAGAATTTCTACCTGACTACGATGGCATTAATTCCAAAAGACACCTTTATTACAATACCCTTCTCAACCTTGCCCCACACAGAGCAGGAATAGTAGACCCCTCCGTTTTCGATTACATTCAGGGCTACGGTCAAATTAAGTTTTGGCACATGATTGAGCAAGTTGGAAGCCCCGGAACATACAACAGAGTGATCATTGAATTTGAAGGAGATGAAATCAATGCGGGTAACAACAACCCTAATCAAAAAGTACATCCTGTAAGCCGAAAAGCATGGCAAATTATTAACGAAGCTATGCCACTGGTGATGTTCCCTGAACCTAATTTGGGTAAAATTTACAACCACGACAACCAGATTAGTTGCGGCACTTACGATGACCTGGAAGAAGGTCAACAAGACAGCGATTTGTTTGACAGTGCGGGGAATCAGGAAAAGAACGTGTTCAGCTATCCCAACATCTACCACATGATGCGGAAAACAGGCTATGCCTCCAGAGCTGTACCCAACAAAAGTTGGGTACGACTACGAAGCGGACGAAACTCAAAATTAGGAGGAGGCCATCGCGTAAAATCCATTAAAGTTTACGACAATTGGAACGAGTTTAATCCAAATGAAAGTAGTTCAGTATATGGCACTCAATATGATTATACCACTACCGATGCAAGAGACAATGTAGTGAGTAGTGGGGTTACATCTTATGAGCCAACAAATTCTGGGGCAGATGAAATTGCATTGCATCATCCAAGTTTCTACATACACGATGGGAAAAGCGTTCCAAGTGAGCGATTCTACACCGAATTACCAATCAACGAAGAAATTTATGGAACTACCGATATTCGTTATGCCGAAGTAAAAGTATCGAGCATCGACTATGACGGCTTAACCCTCAACAAACCAGGCTATACCAAATTTGAGCACTACACAGCCAAAGATTACCCACTGCAGTTTGACTATACCGATTCGGATAAAGAATTGAAAAAGCCAGGTGTTCTAAGTGTAATTGGATATTCAAAACGAAGATTTGGAATATCTCACGGGATGTCTATTGTAGCCAACGACATGCACGGAACATTCAAAGGGAAATACGTGTATTCCACACCAACAGGAGCAGACCCAACAGGAAACCTCATTTACAAGGAAGAACATTTTTACCGAGAACACGATCTTCTTGGAACGCTAAAAAGTAGTGTGCCTGTGATTCACAAAGACGGCACCCAAACAGATCAATTATTGGGTCTCAATTTGGATGTGATGACCCACCTCAATAAAGCAGAGAACAACAACTCTACCGTGAAAATTGATGGGAACCTCGAGATTAACCTTCCTACCGTTATTCCTTCTGTTTGGCCAGGAGCAAAAACCAGCGAAATTTCTGTATTCAGTACCCTCACCACCAAAATTGTATACCAATCGGGAATTTTAGAGAAAATCGTTATTGATGACAACGGACGCTATAAATCAACGACAAACCTACTTTACGATGCGAAGACAGGAGCGCCAATCGTTACCGAAATAATGCCAGAAGAACCCAATCTATTGGGCAATGGAGCACAGAAACTCTACGAATACAGTTACCCGGCTCATTGGGCCTATTCGGGCGTAGAAATTGCTTCCGAAAATGTGAATATTTTACGGACAGACATCTTGGATGCAAGTGGCAATATTCTAGCAGGTGAAAAACCTTATTTTCATCCAGGAGATGTTTTATTGCTTCCTACAGAAATTTTCCAGGACATTGTTTTAACCGTTGTTGAAAACGAGAATTCAAGTGCTTATTATCTGGTAGATAACGATGGAATCCAATTTTTCTCCCCGGGAACAGGAACCAAGTACCGAGTATTCCTCCCTGGAAGAAAAAATGTAACGGGTGCACCAATGGCACAGGTGACCACACTAGGCACTTATCCACCAATCCTCTCTCCTTACGAAGCAGCGTACAATCACACGCAAGTAATTAGTGTATCAGGAATTGATTTATTTGAAGACGGAAAACTCCAGGGATCTTGTTTTCAAGAACTAGGGCATGGACTCATACTTAACCCGTATCGCTACAACCTAAAAGGACAATGGAAAACCCAAAACAGTTACACCTTCGACCACGATAGAGCCTACACAGCTGGTTTAGGAGTAGCTCGAACAGATGGATTATTAACCACCTACCAACCTTTCTGGAAAAACGAAGGAGGTACCTGGTTACCAATTTACCACACCGGAAGATCCGATTACAACTCTAGCGATCCGCTTCAAAACTGGATTCACACTTCTGAAGCAACCCTTTTTGATCAATACGCCATTCCATTAGAGGCAGAAGATGTTCTTCAACTCAAAAGTGCCAGTTATGTGGGTTATAATCGCCAACACGGAAAAGCTTCCGTTTCCAATTCACGGTATGAAGAGTCTGGATTTGATGGGTTTGAAGACTACTTTTCCGATGGGACTGAGACTAACCCAAAAGACCCGAAACACATTCCATTCCCATGTTTAAACGATCATTTCAGACTGCTTAAACCTACCCTAACCACCAAAGAATCACATACTGGAAAATATTCGGTATTGGTATCTTCTGGAGAAACGAATTCATTTCAATCGGAGGTGTGGGATGGTACATCCATAGCCAACATCCTACATGCTGCTCCTTTTACAGTAAATGCCTCCGATCTGGTTTCAAATCACCGTTTCGTTAATGGTGAAGCAGATAACAGATATGTAGTTATGGGATGGATAAAAGAAGAAAATACCAATCCGCAATTAACCACTTATGATGCCAGCATTCAAATTATGGTAAACGGGGGTGTCATTATGGCGATTGAAAAGCGATCCAACATCATAGATGGTTGGCAACGCATCGAACTCACTTTCGAAATCGATGACGCATTATCAAACGGAACACCAGTAGAAATTCTTCTCGTCTCTGGCAACACTGGAAACGCCTATTTCGATGACATCAGGGTACATCCTTTCGACAGTGAAATGGAAGCACAAATTATAGATGCCGTTCAACAACGCCCAATGGCAACACTCGATAATCGAAATTTTGCCACCATTTATCAATACGATGAAGACGGGAGCATGATCCGAACCATTAAAGAAACCGAACGCGGAAAACAAACCGTTGAGGAAAGTAGAACAGGAATTAGAATTTACGAATAATTCAACCCAAAGCAGATTAAGATGAAAAGACTAAAATGGATACTTATTATGCTTGGTGTAAGCACCATAGCACATGCAGCTAAAGATGAAATGCTAAACACCAATACTGGATTTAATCTGGTGCAGAATCTGAGTGTAGAAAGTCAACAGTATTACGCTGTTTCCACTACTCCAATCTGGAACAATGACTTTAAAATCAAAACCATTTCTAACGAAATTACATTCGGAATAGATGAAAGTTACCTGCAGATAGATCCTTATTTTTCTTATAAAGTGATCTTCGATATCAGCTGGGAAGAATTAGTAGGTACTAGTCTTACAACACAGACGGCAACCGGAATTGAATTGGAAATTAATTACGACCCAAATATTCCATACAAAGATCGCGCGGTATATACTTTTGCCAATGGATTAAAAGTAGATATTACCAACATCCGTCTTTATAAAGAAGACCTTTTAAATAACTATTTGCCCTCTTCAGTAGA
This sequence comes from Flavobacteriales bacterium, assembly GCA_002401955.1. GTDB lineage: Bacteria > Bacteroidota > Bacteroidia > Flavobacteriales_E > Vicingaceae. Next base: position 42,895 of record NVUQ01000023.1, read on the forward strand.
TCGGGAAAACCTCTTTTTGAAATCATCTATTGAAACAGAATACTACGGTGTTTTCGATCGGTTTTATACCCCAGGCACGACTAACTCCGACATCAACCTCTCTCAGAGCGGTACAGAATTGCAAGTCAATTGGCTCAGTGTTGAAAATGCAGAAAGCTACGAACTAGAATGGACCTGGGTACACAGTTATTCCGGAGATTTAACTGGAAGTATCGCCAACCTGTTAGCGCAAACCGATATTCAATTCGACTTCAGGGATAATGCTACACGAGTAAGACTCTCTAAAAACGAGTATTCCATTCCGCTCACCTACCGACATGGATTTCTATTGGTGCGTTATCGTGGAATCGGAATTGGTGGAGCCAACCTCGACATCCCCATCGAAGGAAATTGGTGTGCAGCTCCAGTTACTGGAACAGTAGATCAGTATCCCACAGCATGTAAAACACAGACCTGGGCCCTCGATAACAACCAAATGAACTACTCGGCCCAAATGGGATACGTGGAAGATGGAACCCGTGGAGTAGCTGTACAATTTATGGATGGTACGACAAAACCACGTCAGACGCTCTCGAAAATGAATAGTCAGGACGAGGTAATGGCTGGAGCCACCATTTATGATTATTACGGAAGACCGGCCATTGAAGTGATGAGCTCACCGGTAAAACAATCCGATTTATTCTACGTGAATAATCTACACATGCGGCCTGGAAATATCCCTTATGATAAGAGTCAGTTCCACACCGATGCAGATATGTACGGGACTTGTGGTGTGTCATCCGCTCCTATTATGAGCCCTAATTTTTCCAAGGGTGCAGCCAATTACTACAGTCCAGAAAACACGAACAAAGATGGGGCAGAAGCTTATTTACCAGATGCCGAAGGCTATCCATTTGTTCAAACCCATTATGCCAACGACCCAACCAGCAGAGTAAGGCGAGTTGGTGGAGTAGGGATAACCCATCAACTAGAAGAAGGCGAGCATTACACGGAAACCATGTACGAAACCGTAAAAGCCAACGAGACTTACTATATTTTTGGTAATGATGCTGCCCCAGCAAACAACTATACCAGAATCATTACCAAAGATGCCAACGGACAAGTTAGCGTTGCTATTACCGACAGCTACGGAAGAACCGTAGCCACCTATTTAGAAGGAAATGCCCCAGCCGGATTAGAAGCCATTGAAGGAAACACGGCCCCAACGGCTGTTACTACCCAATTGTTTAGTGATAATAGCCCCAATTTATTGGAAAACGGAATCCTAGGGGTACAAGAACTCATCGCAGTAACTGATCCCAATACTTTGTACACGTTCAATTACAACTTTGATCAAGTTACATTTACCGATTGCCTGCCTCCAGAGATATGTTTTGATTGTGTGTATGAAATCGAATTTAGAATTACACCAGCGGAAGGAATCTTCAACCCTTCTTGTGGTCCTGTAGATGAAAACGGGAACCCTTATTTAAGTCCTTATTCATGGACGGAAACCGTTGGAACAATCAGTGAAACAGATTTCAACACCGATTGCGATCCGCTCATTACCTTTTCTGATGTAGCTGCCAACAACGGAACCTTCTCCATCCAATTCCCTCGATTCGGGCAGTTTTATGTAACTAAAGTGCTGAAGGTGTCTGATGCGCCCATCGAATACTATTGGGAACAATACGTAGAGCATTCCCCTTGTCTCACCCCTTTCTCTGATTTTCTGGCAGTAGAAATGAATGAGATTGATTATACAGCTTGCGAAAATTTAACAGCTTGTTACCAGAATTTTCTGGATGAATATGGAACATGGCCCATGTACCAAGCCGAAAATCCAACAGCAATTGAACAATTTTATATTGACCTTAGAACCGATTTTATAGCAGCTTGCGAGAACGCTCCGATTTGCGAACAAATGTTCCCGTTTTTACTGGGAGATGTAAGTCCGAATGGACAGTATGGTTCTTTGGATCCAGCTGATGGACAAAGTGTTTTTAACTTGGGGAATGACATTGGAATACATTGGCAAGAACCCTCCCTAGTCTATACCGAAGGAGGAATACCATCGTTAATTACAAACAATGCTGGTGCTTTGGTTCCTCCAAATGATCCAAGCATTACCCTCATCGAATTCCTAAACAACTGGATAGATGAATGGGCAGAAGCACTGGTTCCTTTCCACCCGGAATATCAGACTTATTTATTCTGTCAGGCAAATACAGATGTGTTTGACTATGCTGCTTCTTTTAACAGTACAAGCACTATGGCCGATGCCATTGCCAATGGGTTTACAGATCCCGTTCCAACGGTTCCAGCGGGCTATGGATGCTTTTCCAATGCGCCTTTAAACCCAAGCACTTTTGATCCATTAGTAGTAAACTTCCTAACGGTTCCGCCTCCACCCTTAGGACCTTTAAATATAGCCTCTTATCACTACTATGCACCAGGAATTGGATGGAGCTATGAAGATCAAGGCAATGCTATATTGGGTTACGGGGTAATTACTTGTCCGGGAGGAGTTACACTCTACGATTTGGCCTCCGAAATGACCGATGGAGAACCATTCGGACAAAGTGCTTGCGATAATGACAAGCATTGGTTAGCATTTAAGAGCCTCTATATGGGGCGAAGAAACATGCTCTTGCAAGTAATCATGGAAGGATGGGTTCAATCGCAAACACCACTTGGAGCAGCTGCATTTCCTAAAATCAGATGTATTGGTACTACCGGTGTTGTTTGTGGATCATATCCAGCCTATGAAAATAAGATAAAACGTTTCCAAATTTTCGATCAGATCATGCCAAACCCGTATTTGCAAGTAGTGACTAATGTACCTCCAGTAACACCTCCTTCAGGCGCAGGAAGTATTACATTTTGCGAAACCCAATGCGATGCCCTGTCATCAAGTTGGATGTCGGCTTTGGAAGGTTGTGCCACAGATTTAGGGGTTCCAACCACTAACTGGGTTGCTGGCAATGCGGTTTACGATGGCATGGAAGCCGATTTAATTGCTGTTTGTCAGGGAGGATGCTCTACCGATTGGCCTGTTGCTTCGCAATTTAGTGACAACCCATCTCCATACGCTTCATTTAAAGAGGTTCTTACTTCAAATGCTTATTTAAATGGACCAGAAACAGCAGGTTGTACGCATCTCCTAATTAATTTCCCTGAGCCGGTAGACAATTTATCTTTAACTCAGGAACTCAACCAATGTGGTTGCGACCAGTTATTAAGTGCAACAGACGAAGATGATTTTGCCGCCAATTTCGGATTCATCCCCTATAATTTCTGTGGCGAAAGAGCCGCTTGTGCTGAAGTTGCTGGTCCTCCCGTTACGATTTCCAGTATTTATCCATTGGGATCCATCTCTTGGTCAACACTTCAATTAAATGCCCTGGCACAAATTGAAAGCATTAACAACTACGGTTGCGAAGGAGAAGATTGCATAATCTGCGATGATCTAACCCTGGCGATTGGGCAGATGTTTACTGATTTTGCAATTACAGATGTTGCCAATTATCCGAGCATCTTTACCAACTACGTGAATGAAACCCACAGCACCAACTTTGATTTTGCTTCGTTGGAGCAATTCATGGATGACTGTGAAAATTTCCAAAACGGAGTGATAACTACAGGTTTTACTTCAGAAGTAACCGATCTTGTTAATTTATTGAATCAATTGGCACCTGGCGGCCTGTTGAATACTCAAACACATATCTCTACTTCTCTCCCCACATATTTCAATGCTAGTTTTACGAACATTGAGTCTTTTGGAACCAGTTGCGATCCATTTCCTTCAGCTCCCTATGTATACATTCCAACTTTAGGTGGAAACGAATTTTATTTTGACATTAACCATAGAAATTGTCCCTTTTGTGGATCAAATGGAGACATTTCGGTGCTTCTTGTTAATGCAGGTTCTTTTACCAATCCAACCAGTGCCATTCAAGCCACCATTTCGTTTGGAACTCCCTATATGATTGCGGTAAACTCTAGCACCTTTCTGATAGATGCATTCGCACAGAACTCTAGCGGCCAAATAGAAACGCTGACGTATGAAATCAGCTTAAAATGTTTTATTACTTCATACGATCTACAAGGTTCTCCAATGCTCTGCGAAAACATTGAACTGAACGGGACTGTACAAGACAATTGCATTGATGCCTTAATTGCCAATGCCACCATTCAGGCAGAGAATTCCTATACTTCCTATTTAACAGGGCAAAAAGAGGAATTCATAGCCGATTACATCGAACGGTGCATCCAAATTACGGAAGATTATAACTATGACTATACCGCCAACCGCTATCAGTATACCTTATTCTATTTTGACAGAGCGAGTAACCTGATACGCACCGTGCCGCCAAAAGGATTTACACCGTTGGATTTAGCAGAAGTTCAAACCGTTATTGATCATGTAAATGGAATAGGAACTTTAGGTCCAGTGTATCCAGTACATACTTTCAATTCGATTTACCGTTTCAATTCTATGAACCAAACCATCTCGGCCAATACGCCTGATGGTAACGATTCTAAAATCTGGTACGATGAAATTGGAAGACCAGTGGTGAGTCAGAATGCCCGACAAGCCGTATTCAACACCAATTTACTCTTCAACAGTCCGTTTGGAACAGGAGTAAACGTTCCAACTTATAACTATACGCAATACGATTACTTAGGTCGGCCGGTAGAAACAGGCGAAATTATGCAGCCCGCGACCATGAATTCGGTTGTTTCTAAAAATCCTGTGGCATTGAAAGTCTGGATAGATCCTGCCATTGCAACCGGATTGGCAAAAAGCCAAATTGTAAGGACGATTTATTCTGAACCACAAAGCAATATTGCTGAGCTGGAGTTTGGTGCAGGTGGTTATGGAGATATAAGAAACCGGGTGGCTGCCATAGAAAAGTACGAAGGTTGGTTCTTTCCAGTTCCTCCGTTTAGTAACTTCAACTTTGGTACACCGGATTATGTGAGCCATTTCAGTTACGATGTGCATGGAAATGCCGAAACCTTTCTGGCCCAAAATGAAGATTTAGCTCCTTACGACCGTGAGTTTATTCGCACCGATTATGAATACGATTTACTCAATGGACTCACGCATTTTGTGCATTACCAACAAGGTGAAATTGATCAAATGAGCCATCACTACCAATACGATGGGGACAACCGACTTAAAGAAGTATACACTTCTAAAGATGGCGTTATTTGGGACAGAGATGCCAATTACGACTATCGTTTGGATGGCTTACTGGCCAGAACCGAACTCGGAGAAATGCAAGTACAAGGCTGCGACATGGTCTACAATATACATGGTTGGCTGAAAAGCATGAATTCAGGTGTTTTGGATGCTTCTATAGACATGGGGAAAGACGGTTATCTATCGCAAACTTCATTTCTGGGAGAATACCTGGCAGCTTACCCGAACCTGCACCATGAAATTGGTAGAGATGCCTTTGCATTTACCTTGAGTTACTACGGTGATGACTACAAACCTATTGACCCGGCTAAAAATTGGGATGTAGMCATTKCYGGAAGTGMMMTGSAAGCAGATYTRARYCCCTTATACAATGGRAAYATWCAATAYATGACCACYGCAYTRAGYGGRTTAAAYAGYGACCCTTTACGGGTACAGGCTACTACTTTYCAYTACGATCAGTTGCAACGTTTTAAAGAAAGCCATGTCTTTATTTCYAGCCTTATWACWGGYAGYAACTCCTTACTCGGCACCCTKCGACAAGACGTAAGCACATCCGCCAATGGWAATGTRYTGGGSGATTACGAAGTRCATGTTAACTACGATCCAAACGGAAACATTAYSGATTTAGAACGAAGAGCMTAYACSGCAACRGYCAATRRYAACGATAAYTTAATGGACGATTTCCATTACGATTACAACAACGGTGTTCCAGCTGCTCCACAAAACAGGTTGTTGCACGTAGCAGACCTTGCCACAGGAATGGTAAAC
>NVUQ01000024.1 GCA_002401955.1 Flavobacteriales bacterium
AAAATGACATGATGAATCTTTTGAGTTTAATACAGTAACTATTCTCCCCTTGAGGGTAGATTTAAAGGGGTGTTTTGTCATTCTCAGTGCTACGTCATTACAAATGCTTAGCCAACACAAAAGCACCAAGTAATACCGATTTGTAATCAAAATACCCGATAATTTCATTACCCTCATTCTCTGGCTTTGATTATCTTTTGGTACTATACAAAAACCATTGTTAGGTTTTTTGAAATTAAATTGGTATAAGATCTAAACGGGTATTATTAGTATAATTCCTATGTTTAAAAATAGGAGAGGAGGGGGAAATAAAAATTATTTTAACTAAAAAGTTATTGCTTCACAATCTTCTTGGTGATCACTTCACCATCTATTTCCATATGAACGAAGTATATTCCTGCAGGACCATCTAGACTAATATTAAGCTCCGTAATATTATTAAACACTTTTTGTAGCACCAACTGACCAAGTGAGTTTCTGATGATGATAGCACCTGTAACAGTCTCAGATAAGGAGATGTTAAGAAATTCTGAGGTGGGATTAGGATATATGTAGGTATCAAACGTAGGCGATAAATTGACCGACTTAATTTCAGAGTACTTAAAAGAACCATCAAAATCTGTTTGTTTTAATCGATAGTAGGAGGTTCCTAGGTATGGATCAGTATCGGTTATATTATAATTGATTTGTGCTGAAGAATTTCCTGCACCAATTACCTCTAAAACGTGTTGCCAAGCTGTTCCATCAATAGAGCGTTCAATAGTAAAAAAGTCGTTATTAATTTCAGTTGCTGTTTGCCAATATAACTCAACAGAATTCTCTATTAACATGGCATTAAACAAAGTAAGTTCAACAGGAAGTGGTGCTACTGTTTGATTGAATATATAGGCAGATCCTGCAACACTCATGGTGTTGCTCCCATAAGCATCTTCATCATCTTGATAGGCACCAGAAATAATAGTATTTCCTGAAACGGCAACAACGTATCCAAAACGATCATCAGCTGCTCTATCTGAGGAAACGGCCTTCTGCACTTCTTGCCAAACACCTGCAGCATCTTTATCGAAAATGTATACAGATCCAGCATCACTCATGGTGTTGTTTCCGAGAACATCTTCATCTTCTCTCCAAGAACTAATTACAATGTTATCATCAGACATGTCAATAGCATAGCTAAAATGGTCTGATGCGGCTCTATCCGAAGCCACCAATTTTTGAACCTGGCTCCATACTCCCGAAGCGTCTTTTTTAAATACGTAAGCAGCACCTGCTTCACTTAGTGTGTTATTTTCTGCGGCATCTTCATCTTCTCGGTAAGCTCCTGCTACTAGGTAATCGCCATGAATTACTACTGGTTTCCCAAACTGATCTTGAATAGCTCTAATTGTGCTCACTATTTTTTGAGTTTCACTCCAAACACCTGCACCATTACGATTAAAAATATAAACAGAACCTGCCTCATGCACACTATTTAAACCATTTTCATCATGCCTTTCCTGTATGGCACCTATTGCAATCTGGTCTCCATCAATTGATACTGACTTGCCAAACCAATCATTGTAGTATCTATCTGATGCAACCAACTTCTGTACTTGATTCCAGTTCCCTAGGTTATCACGTTCAAAAACATAAGCAGAGCCTGCAAACCCTCTGGTGTTACTCCCTGAAGCATCTTCATCTTCCTTAAAAGCTCCTACAACAATCCTATCTCCCGACAGGTCAATGGCGTGACCAAAATAATCCTCAACAGCTCTATCGGAAGCCACAATTTTCTGAACTTCAACCCATACACCAGAACCATTACGTTCAAATATATATGCAGAACCAGCAGCACTCATCGTATTTAATCCGTTCTCATCTTCGTCTTCATAGGTTACACCTACAACAAGATAGTCTCCTGAAATAGCTATCTGACGGCCGAAATAGTCATTCCATGCTCTATCTGAAGCAACAATTTTTTGCACTTCGCTCCAAACTCCAGCACCATCTTTTTCCAACACATAAACAGAACCAGCTAAACTCAAGGGATTCAACCCATTTTCATCTTCATCATCTCCATAAGCTCCAACTACAGCATAGTCCCCATCAATAGCAACAGCCCAGCCGTAGTTGTCATACATTGCTCTATCAGAGTTTACAGTTTTCATTATTTCATTCCAATTCTGACCAAATGCAATTGCGTTAATGCTAAAAAGTAGGAATAGGACTAAGGATTTAGTTAAGATGTTCGTTGTTTTTTTGATGTAGGTTTTCATCTTTTTTAATTAGGGATAATTGTTGATTATTAGTGGCTTATGGGCTAGTACTTAATTAGTTTGATTACCCTTTGTGAAGTTTCATTTTGGATCTTAATAAAAAATAATCCTTCACTAAAATTGGCAAGTGATACCTCCTGTTGAGATTGGGTAACGTTCGCTATTGAATACACTTCTTGACCTATTGCATTGTGTATGGAAATATGTACTCCTTTTAAGTTTCCTAAGTCAATGTTTACATTGCCGTTTGTTGGATTTGGATAGATACTGATCTCGTTTCCAAACCCATTTTCTTCAACATCAGACACTATAAGACTCACACAGTTAGAGGTGTCGGAACAATTTCCCAAAGTAATTATTACAGCATAATTACCATTAGTACTAGGCGTAAAACTTGAGTTAGTGGCTCCTGCAATTAAGCTGTTATCTTTGCAGTCAAGCCATTGATAAAGTGCACCTGTTTGGTTGGCTGTGATGGAGTTTCCATTTGTAGTAGTACTATTGTCTATAGTACTGCAAGCATTTTCAAAAATGTACGCTGATCCAGCAACGTTCATGTAATTGTTGCCATTCTCATCTTCATCATCTTTGTAAGCTCCAACAATCGTTGTGTTACCTGAAACAGCAACTACATATCCAAAACGGTCATCAATAGCTCTATCAGATGCTACAGCTTTCTGTATTTCTTGCCAAACCCCAAAACTATCTTTTTCGAAAATGTAAATAGATCCAGCATCATTCATAGTGTTGTTGCCAAGAACATCTTCCTGCTCTTTCCAAGCACTAACAACAATGTGATCTGCAGACATATCCATTCCATAACTAAAACGATCAGATGCTGCTCTATCGGATGCAACTAATTTTTGAACTTGGCTCCATACTCCTGAGCCGTCTTTTTTAAATACATATGCAGCACCTGCTTCACTAAGTGTATTTATACCTGAAGCATCCTCATCTTCTCTGTAAGCTCCAGCGACTAAATAATCACCTAGAATCCTAACAGGTCTTCCAAATTCATCTTGAATGGCTCGAATTGTTGTAACGATTTTCTGTGTTTCGCTCCATACACCCATACTATCACGATTAAAAATATAAACTGAACCTGCGTCATTCACTGAATTCAATCCATTTTCATCATGATTCTCTTGAGGAGCACCGACTGCAATTTGATCATTATCTATAGATACTGACCAGCCAAACCAATCTGACGCCCATCGATCTGAAGCTACTATTTTCTGAACTTCCAACCATACACCAGAACCGTTACGTACAAATACATAAGCTGAACCTGAAAACCCTAAGGTATTCGCACCAGCAACATCTTCGTCTTCCTTAAAAGCCCCAACAACAATTTTGTCTCCTGATATATCAACAGCACTACCGAAGTAATCTTCGATAGCTCTATCTGAAGCCACAATTTTCTGAACTTCCAACCATACACCAGAACCGTTACGTTCAAATATGTAAGCTGAACCTGCGTAATTCATTGTGTTTAAACCATTTTCGTCTTCATCTTCCTGGAACACTCCAGCCACCATATAATTTCCAGATATACTCACAGCCAATCCAAAATTGTCATTGGCCGCTCTGTCTGAAGCAACAATTTTTTGCACTTCACTCCATACACCAGCACCATTTCTTTCTAATATGTAAACGGAACCTGCTGTACTTAAAGGATTTAATCCATTTTCATCATCATCATCACCGTTCGCACCAACAACAGCATAGTCTCCGGAAATATCTACAGAATAACCAAATTGATCATTTATAGCTCTATCTGAAGCTGCTATTTTTATTATTTCGTTCCAGTTTTGGCTATAGCCAATGCTATTTATACATAATAGTAACAGAATAGGTAACGTTTTTGTGATGTTATTCTTTCGTTTTTTAAAGTAGGTTTTCATGGTCTATATTTTTTGTTAGAAATTGAATGATTTTACAACAACAAAGATACAGTCAACAGCCATTAATGACTGGTATTTAGTGGATTGTGTAATAAGTGATGAAGTTAAAGGAATAAGTGATGAAGTAGCTAGAACAACTAAGCTTTCAATTTATCTTAAAAGCGTAATGTGTCCTGTTATTTTATCGAAAATTATACCTGAATCGGTATAATAACTGTAGTTGATAAGGTAAACATACACTCCATCTGGAACATTTTCTCCCGATGCCATAGTGCCATCCCAATACCCGTTAAGATCATCCCAAGTGTGTATGGACTGTCCCCAACGGTTAAAAATAGTTACATTCAAGTTTTCTAAATTCTTATGAATAACTTTGAATTGCTCATTATTTTGATCACCATTAGGAGTGAAAACATTAGGAACCCAAAGGCTAAATGGACAATCTTCAATTACTTCTATTTCGGTATAACCTATACATCCATTTTGGTCAATAACAGTAACATGATAAGTGCTAGGCGTATTGGTTTTAAGAACTGGGGCACTGGTGCCGTCTTGCCATAAATAGCTCACAAACCCATAACCTGGAGAAAGAGATACTTCTTCACCACAAATGTAACGGTCGTTTCCAAGCGAAATCGTAATGTCAGGAACAATGGTAACAGTAAAACTGTTTTCATTGTTGCAATTACCAGATGAAGCATAAATAAAAATGGTTTGTGTTGTGGTAATGTTTGTACCTACGGGTATTGGTCCAACACCACCTGATGAAGTAAAATAATTACCTACATTTAAAGCAGGCAGAATGTAGCTTTGGCAGACACTTACATTTGCAGGAGCATCTGGGTTAGGTAGTGCATTAACATTCATGGTTAGGTTGGTAGTGTCGGTGCACAATGAGGTATCGGTAACTATTAATTGAACGGCATATGTACCAGGATTTGTATATTGATGAGCTGGATTTAATCCAGTACCTGTGCTTCCATCACCAAAGGTCCATGAAAAAGTTGTGCCTAAAGGAAAATAGTTGGCATAGCTGCAAGAATCAGAACCTCCAATTTGAAATTTCCCAGTATCCCCAACACAAATAGTAGGCGTAACCACCTCCGCATTATACAGGTATTTGTATGAAAAATCCGAATATATTACTTTAGACTGGGAGTTATTGTAGAAACCGAATTTTCCAGGTTCAAAACATCCAGTTACATTGATTACTTCTAAGCCATCAATCCAAACAATGATTTGGTTTGCAGTATACTGTAATTGAAAAGTGTATTCCTGTAAATCGTTCCAGCCATTATTGGCGTAGTTTGTTCCTAAACTTGTCGAAACGGAAGATCCTACAGCACCTCTCAGCCAAAATTCTGGTTCGAACCCAGTAGTTGTTGCAAAATTTATATTGCCATTCACATGATAAAGAGAAAAACCTTCTTCACTCGTTAAGCTTTGATAGGTTTGAGTTTGTTGTTTCCAGTCAAAAACATAGGTGTTAATGTAAACATTTGAGGGGTCAAGGGCTCCTCCTCCAATAGGGTTCTGGTGTCCAAAAACAAATCCAATCATATCATTATCCCAAGTGGTATCCACCTTTATTTTACCTTCAATAAGTACATTGAAATAATCTTGAGGACTCACAAAAAAAGTGGCTTGTGCATTTATCTGTTGTTCCACAGAAGTACCATTCAAAGAAACTTCCCACTTCCCTTGATTGGTGTCTCCTTCTTCTACCCAAGTGTTAAGGTCAATATCTTGACCGCAAGATAGTTGTGCTTCAATATTGTTTACAGTAATTATTGCTAAAAAGGCAAGAACAAGTTTTATCATTTTTAAATTGGGTATCAATCGTGTTATTTTCATCTCGATTATTTTAATATTTTCTATCACAAAATTATACCCCAAACAGTTAAACAGCTACTTATAGGTTGTCTGTTTAACCGTTGCTACCTTCTTAGGTATAAGTGCAAGAATATGGGGATAAGTGATGTTATATTTCAGTAGTTTGACAATGAACCATTAAACTGTTGTTAATTTTTATCTATTTTTGATTGATATTAGCGTAGAAATAGTAAATGAAAATAGCAAGGAAAATAGGGTTGATTTCTGGCTTAATTCTACAGTGTTTACTGTGTTTTAGTCAGCCTGAGACAATCCTACCTAAAATAAAACTGATTAATAACAACCTGCCATTTTCTATACAAAATTGGAATTCTGAAAATGGTCTACCACAAAACTCAGTTTCTGGTATTACTCAAACTACTAATGGTTATATCTGGATTTCTACTCACAATGGTTTGGTTCGTTTTGATGGGGTAAACTTTAAGCTGTTTAATTCTTTGAATGTTCCAGAGTTAAAGTCGAACCTCATTAGACAATTGTTTTCTGATTCTAAGGGAAGGCTTTGGTTTATTAATTCGAGAAACACCAGAAAGAGTACGATTTACGATTTAGTAGTTTACATGAATAATCAGTTTAAATCTTACAATTGCCCTTTTGGGCAGACCAGAGTTTTTATGACCGAGAGTGTTTCAGGAAGAATTATAATGGGAGGAGGAAATCATGGAATCTATGAAGTTGCTAATGATTCCCTTATTCAACTGGATAAATTAAAGCAGCTAAAGATAACCGCTTTGCAATTTGTTGGCGACAAATTATATATCGGTACTAGCAAAGGGTTATATAGAATGTCTAATGAATTAACCTTAATTGGAGATTCTATGAAACCGATTCACTTTTTAGCTAAAGGTCTTAATGATACCCTATGGGTTGGAAAAGAGGAGGGGGTCTGTAAATTTTATGGGGGCTCCTTTATTACTGATTCTATAACCCGAGTTATAAGTGCTATAAACCCAGTTGAGATGCATCAATTAGCTGGTAGCAAAATGCTGGTTCGTGGTAAAACCAGGCTCATGGTTTATGAGGATAGTAAGATTTTTGAGTTCAATGTTGATAATGATCTCTCGGGCATAAGAATAACTAGTTGCTATCCAGATATAGAAGGTAATATCTGGATTGGCACATTAACTAACGGCCTTAACAAGTTGAAAAGAAATACCTTTAATTCTAATATCAATGAGCATTTGTATAGAGAATCTGTTCGTTCTATATACCAAATGAGAGACAGTTCCATTTGGATTGGCTTTAAACGTGGACAATTACAATACATAGATAAAAATAAGGTACTCCATAACTTTCCAAAAAAGGGAGAATCAAGCATATACTCTATTTTAGAAGATAAAAAAGGGAACAAATGGATTGGAACTTATAGCCAGGGAATTTATCAATACAAAGCGAATGGTGACAGCACTTTTTTAAGATCAGAAGGGATATTTAAACCAGCTTATATTCGTGCTCTTTTTGAAGATTCGAAAGGTGTGATTTGGATTGGTGCTGAAGACGGTATTCATAAATTTGAAAATAACGAATTTAAAAAGATAGAAGGTGTTGGATATGAGAATGTTACTTGCATTATGGAGAGTAGTAAAGGAGTTATTTATTATGGTTCTATTGATGGTGTTGGTGTAATAGATGGTAAACATCACTCTGCTTTATCAGGATTTGCTAAGCGCAATGTTCGGTGTATTTATGAAGACAAGCAGGGGGTTATTTGGGCGGGAACTTACGGGGCTGGATTAAGTAGATACAAGAATGGTTATTGTTTTCATTTTGGAGCTCAAAACGGAATGCTTAACCAATATGTAAGTTCTATAGTGGAAGATGAATTTGGTTTTTTGTGGATGAGTTCAAATCAAGGAATGTATCGGGTAGAGAAAAACAGCTTAAACAACCTAGCTGAAGGGAAGTCAAAAATCCTCAATAGTAGGATTTATATGAGTGAAGATGGAATACATAATGTTGAGTTTAATGGCGGAGGCCAGAACTCGTTCTGTATAACTAATGATGGTTCGGTTTTGTATCCAACATTATCAGGTATTGTAGTAGTAAAACCAACAGATATAGCTGAGCAAAGTGAAACAAAGATATTAATTGAAGATATTAGTATTGACGGAAAAGTTTTTAATGTGAGTAGACAGCCAGTAATAAATTCAGCGAATAATGAGATTCAAATACGATATACAATACCTACATTCAATTTTTCTCAAAATGTTCGTTTCCAATATAAGCTAGAGGGTATGCAATCGGATTGGGTAAATGCAGGGAGTAGAAGAACTGCCTATTTTAGTAACTTATCGGGAGGTAATTATACATTTCGTGTAAGAAGTTATAAAGACCCAAATAACGAAGCGAGCTATTCCTTTAGTGTTCCTATACCATTTTGGAAAATGCATTGGTTCTTGTTTTGTGAAATTGTTCTTTTCGCTTTGATGATTTATCTGCTATTTAAATATCGGATTAACAGCGTAAAAAAGAAAGAAATGGCAAAAACAGAACTAAACAAACAGTTTGCTACACTTGAGTTAAAAGCATTACAAGCACAGATGAATCCTCATTTTATTTTTAATGCCTTAAACTCTATTCAACATTTTTATTTGATTAATGATGAATTGCAGGCGAACGAATATATGGGTAAATTTTCTTCTTTAATGCGGATGTTTTTAGAACATTCGAAATCTACTTTTATAACGCTAAAGGAAGAAACAGATCTTTTAACCCATTACATCGATTTGGAGATTTTACAATTCGAAACACCATTTGAAATCAACTTTAATCTGATTCCAGATAATGAAGCAGATTTTATAGAAATACCGGGTATGATGTTTCAGCCTTTTGTTGAAAACGCCATTCACCATGGGTTAAAAAACTTGAAAACTCAGGGAAAACTGAGTATTTCCTTCAAAATCAAAGAAGACCATTTAATAGGAATTGTAGAAGATAATGGAATAGGACGGGAGCAGGCAAAAAACCTTAAAACCGAACGGATGCAAAAACATATTTCTCGGGGAATGCAAATTACCGATGAACGAATCAAAGCATTATATTTTATGCAGAAATTAGAACTTAAAGTAAAGATAATTGATAAAGAAGACGAAAATGGAAATCCGCTCGGAACAAGGGTAGAGATTGCCATTCCAATTAAAAATTGAATTATGATTAAAGCGGTAATTGTAGACGATACTAAAGCAAATAGGGATACACTTGAAGTGTTAATTAAGAAGTACTGTCCTGAATTAAAAATAGTAGGTACAGCTTCTAACATTCAAGATGCTGAAGTAATGATTGAAACCCAACAGCCAAAATTGGTTTTTTTAGACATTGAAATGCCAGGAGGAACAGGATTTGATTTATTGGAGCGATTGGATATTATTAATTTCGAGGTCATCTTTGTTACTGCTTATGATAAATATGCCATAAGAGCATTTCAATTTAGTGCTATCGACTATTTGCTAAAGCCCATTAACATTAAAGACCTCATTCATGCAGTTCATAAAATAACCTCAAAAGAAAGGCTCTATTCGGGAGAAGAGTTAAAAGAAGTGGTTAGAAATATGAAAGGAGGGACCTCCGAAAATAAAAAATTAGCTATTGCCTCCGTACAAGGTTTAGACTTTGTACCGATAAAGAACCTTATTCGATGCGAAGCTGATGGAAAATATACTCTATGTGTATTAGAGGATGGAAAAAGGATTCTTTCTTCCAAAAATTTAAAAGAATTTGAAACCATTTTATCTGAAGAGAATTTTTATCGGGTTCATCATTCTCACTTAATTAATATGACACATATTAAACGTTACGCTAAACAAGATGGGGGGCATCTTGTTATGATTAATGATGATAAAATTGGAATTTCACAAAGGAAAAAAGAAGATTTTTTAAAGCGATTGAATAAGGTATAATTATCTATGCTCGTTTTATTACAATTATTGCAATATTTAGTTTGTATTTTCGCTAGCCAATAAAGTATATAAGTGCGGCTGGATGATTTTCGGGCCCCAGCCCTCAACTTTCCAGTCTTACTAAATTTTCACTTCGACTAGAACATCAATTTTTTGAATGCCGCCTTTTAATCACAATTGTGGTTTTGAAGATCACGCTTGGTTATCTCTCAACCAAAACTGTCATTCTCAGTATTACGTCATTGCGAGGCACGAAGCAATCTCATTATAAAACAGAAAGATTGTTTTAGCTTTAACTATTTATTCTGTTCCACCAAGTAATCTCTTGCATCTGGACCCCGGATCAAGTCTGGGGAGGAATTGGCTCGTATTGTTGTTGCTTTACAAAAGCAAAATCGGGAAGCAATCTAATTCAAAATAACCTTTTTCATTTTTTTCATTGGTAAAAACAATTATTCTCTGAACCTATAATGGTATTTGGAAAGAAGGCGGCATTCAGGGATTTGGTGTGCGGATTGAAACGAAACCTTAGTAAGATTGGGAAGTGCTGAGCTTGCCTCAGTAATCACCCCCTAACAGCTTGCCATATGTTCGCAGATTGTTATTTTAGAAAAGCAACAACAACAAAGTTGTTGTTAGGTTTTCTTAATGGCACATCGGTTGTAATAAAAGAAGTAGTTTAGCAATAAGTCATAATGTAAAGCTTGGCAACCGTAATAAATGATAAAATATGAAGAACATTTATATAGTATTATTCAGTTTAGTATTAGGAATATCAACTTGTTTTGGGCAAGGATTTAAAGCTCCAGCAGATGGAAAAGCAGTAGTATATTTTGCAAGAGTATCCTCTATGGGGTTTATGGCAGGTTTTAGTTTATTCCATCAAGAGAAATACATTGGGAAAGTATCCGCTGGTGCTTATGTAAGATATGAATGTGAACCAGGGGAACAACTCTTTTGGGCATCAGCAGAAAATAGAGCGTTTGTAACAGCAGACTTAAAAGCAGGAGAATCTTATATCGTAATAGTTGATGTTAATATGGGAGCAATGTCAGCGAGAGTAGGATTATCACCAGTTACGAGCGAAAGTAAAGTTTTTGAAAGAGCAAGAAAGACTATTTTAAGGATGAAACCTCTAGTTGGTAATCAAAAATCAATAGCAAAAAGAGGAAAGAAATTAGAAGCTAAAGGATGGATTAAAGATAAGCTAACTCATTATGAAGCTAACTTAAAAGGAACTGAGAGAGTTAAACATCTTTCTGATGAAATGATTGTTCCAAAAGATAAGTTAAAGAAGTAATATCAAACAAAAATTATAAAAAGTAATGCAAGGATTAAAAAGAGTATTAGGGTTGTTAATGATATTATCAATATTAGCATCCTGTAGTAAATCAGATAAAGTAATTTCTGGTAATCTATTACAAAAGAGAAAGTATAATAAAGGTTTTTTTGTAGATAGAAAATCAAAAAAAGATTTTAAAGTAAACAGTTATAAAACTGAAAGGACTACTGATAAGTTGTTAAGCACTTATACAGCTAAGACGATTGAGATAGACCAATACAAAAGTGAGGTAGAAGTTCCAGAATACGTAGCAGAAGAATTAACAGCTTCAATAGGTGATGATGCTGTAATATCACAGCTTAAAGACGTTAAGAGTATTAATCCTCTATTAGATAACTATGTAGAGCAAGTTAATGTTGAGAGTAAGTTGGAAGAAGAAGAGGTCGCAGAGACTAAGATTGAGAAATTAGGGATGTGGGGTTTTTTTGTGTCTTTAGTGCCAGTTGCTGGTGCTGGTTCTATAATGGGACTTCTTTTACCCGGATTAGCAGCAATAATTATGTGTACGATTAGTTTGCTAAGGATAAGCAAAAACCCTAGTCAGTATCGAAAAAAGGGGCTTACTTATTGGGGATTGGCATTAGGGATTTTATCATTATTTGTTGGTATTGCTCTTCTTGCAATGATGTAGTATGAAAAAAACAACATCCCCACTAACAGCTTGCCATATGTGGCGGCTTGTCATTTTAGATTTTAGCATTTGCGTAAAAATCTTAATGGCATAGCGGTAAAAGATAGTGAAAGCTCAATTGAAAGATTGGGCTTTTTTTATGAGCTATAATGTAGGGCTAAATAACTGTTTTTAAATGTTGTTTAACGCACAGCGGTTATAGATTTTGAATGCTAAATTTTAAGTTTTAAATGTTTTGTTGAGCGAAGCCGAAATATAAATGGGTAGTGTCCCCCCAGCTACCGCAAGCGTCCCGCTTGTGGTTTTGTTAATAAACCATAATGTAAAGCTTGGCACCCTTGGTTATTGAGCACGTTTTGCGAGAGCAAAAGCCCCGAAATATTAAATGTTGCTTAGCGGAATATTATGGGTTGTTTAAAGAGTTGGCCTAACAGATTTGTTTGAGTAATTATTTAAAAAAAAAGAGGCATCACAAATACCTCTCATCTAAAATATTAACATGATGTTTTTCGTGACCAGAAATAACAAAACCTATAGCCAAAACGGTTAAATTGTTTCCGTTGGCAGTTCCTTTTCTTTCTAACATTTCTGGAGTAAAACTATTAAACAAAGCAATTGTTCCTTGTCTAACAATGTTAAACTCATTAGAAATATCGTTTAATTTACGTTCGTTAGCCCCGGAGTTGGGTACGTACTCATCATGATTGTAACCAGGCAAATCTGTTTGGTCGTTTCGTGCAAAACGTAAAGCACGGTTACAGAAAATACGTTCCGTATCAATTAAATGAACAAGCAATTCTTTAATGGTCCATTTACCATCGGCATAGACATAATTGCCTTTTTCTTCAGTAATTAAATCTAAAAGGTCGTTTGTTGTTTTATGAGTTTGTTCTAAAGCGGTGTTTACATCAGGAGAATTACTAACTAAACTAATGTAATAGTTAAAGTATTCAGCAAAGTTATGGTTGGCAAGTGTTTTATTCATTTTAAATGATGTTTGTTATACATCAAATTTATAAAATAATAATGTTAAATTTACGTCCTTTCAAAAATAGATAAACATGGTAAAAATAAAATTTGGAACAGACGGTTGGAGAGCTATTATAGCTAAAGAATTTACAGTTGATAATGTAGCAAGAGTAACATTAGGAGCAGCTGATTGGTTAAAAGAAAATTTTGACAACCCTTCAGTTGTTGTTGGTCATGATTGCAGATTTGCAGGAGAATTATTTGCTGAAACTACAGCAAAAATATTTGCTAATGCTGGAATTAAAGTATTATTAGCAAAAGGACCAGTTTCAACACCAATGATTTCTTTAGGAACATTAAAAGAAAAAGCTTCATTAGGTATAGTGTTAACAGCATCTCATAACCCTCCGAGTTATAATGGATATAAATTAAAAGGGCATTTTGGTGGACCATTATTGCCAAAAGAGATACAAGAAGTAGAAGATTTAATTCCAGAAACAAACTCGGTTGATTTAGAGTCTTTAGATATTGAAGAATTAAAAGCTCAAGGTTTAATAGTGGATATTGATTTAGAAACAATGTACGTAGATCATGTTGAAGCAAATTTTGATATGGATGCCATTCGTAACTCAGACATGAATTTTGCATACGATGCAATGTTTGGTTCTGGTCAGGATGTGATGAGAAGATTATTGCCAGACATTGATTTTTTACATTGCGAGCACAATCCAGGATTTAACGGAACCGCTCCAGAACCTATCCATAGAAATTTAGGAGAATTTTCTGAAATGATTAAAATGGCCGAAGGTCAAATAGATTGTGGATTAGCTACCGATGGAGATGCAGATAGAATAGGGCTGTATGATAGTGCAGGAAACTTTGTAGACTCTCATCACATTATTTTATTACTGATTAAATATTTGGTAGAAGAGAAAAAAATGACTGGTAAAGTGGTTAATGCATTTTCTGTAACGCCAAAAGTAAAAAAGATGTGTGATCACTATGGTTTAGATTATCAAGTAACGCAAATTGGGTTTAAACACATTGCTGGTATTATGTTAACTGATGATGTATTACTAGGAGGCGAAGAATCTGGTGGAATTGCAACAAAAGGGCATATACCAGAACGCGATGGAATTTGGATGGGGTTAATTATCTGGGAATATATGGTTAAATCAGGTAAAACCTTAGAAGATTTAATTGAAGGTGTTTATGAAATTGTAGGTTCATTTAAGTTTGAACGTATTGACATGCACCTAAAAGAAGAAGAAAAATTGGCTATTGTTGCTAATTGTGAAAATAACAATTATAAGTCTTTTGGAGATTTAGAAGTGAGAAATATCGAAACAGTAGATGGTTTTAAATATTTCTTTGATAATGATGAATGGGTGATGATTAGAGCTTCAGGAACAGAACCAGTACTTAGAACTTATGCAGAATCAGCAACAACTGATGGTGCATTTAAAGTGTTGGAACGAGTGCATGCAGCGTTTAAAAAGTGATAGTTGAATAAATATTATTTCATATTATTAATAAGTTTAGGCTTTTTATGGAACAGTAATAAGGCTGCAACAAATGTTGACAGCCTTATTTCATATGCAGAAATAGCAGATGAAGATTCTTCAAAGGTTCAAACATATGTTAAGATTACAGGTTATTATAAATCTAAAGATCCGAAAAAAGCAATAGATTATGGGTTGCTAACTTTGGAATTGATAAAGTCTACTCCTTATTTAATTGAGAGTAAGCTTATCGTTACAAATCTTATTGGTTTGTCTTATAAAAATTTATATCAATTTGATTTAGCTAAAGAATATCTTCGGAAAGGGCTAGATGAAAGTGTTGATTTGAATTTACAATCTTTTATAGGACAGTTTTCAAGTAATTTAGGAGGAGTTTATTATGATGAGGGAGATTATGATGGAGCTATTAAATTATATTTTCAATCGTTAAAAGCAGATGAGATTTTAAAAGATACTTCTGGAATTATTGTCTCTTATCTTACTATAGGTGCAGTTTATGGTGCAACTGATAAACTTGATAAATCAATTCAATATTTTAAAGAAGCTTTACAATTGTGTGAAGCTAGCAAGAATGAACCTTACACTCAATATTGTCAGAACAATTTAGGGCAAATATATGTAGCACAAGAGAGATATTTTGAGGCTTTAAGTTGTTTTAATAAATCACTCGCTGTTGCCGAAAAGTATGAAAATCCATCTGAAATAGCTTGGTCTTTAAATAATATAGGAGTTTGTCACTATGAATTACGTGATTTACCTAGGTCTTTAAAAGCAACTAAAAAAGCTTTGGATATTAGAAGAGAACTTGGTGATAAAAGACCTTATGCAATATCGTTAAGTAATTACGCAGATATATTTTTTGATTTAGGAGATTTTCAGAAGGCAAATAAGTATTATAATGAGGCTCTACAAATTGCTAAGGATATTAATGCTCTTGATCTTGAAATGGAAATTTATATTTTGTTGTCAGAAAAAAATGAAATACGTAATGATTATAAAGCGGCTTTAAAATATCATAAATTGTCTTCTATAATTAAAGATTCCCTAATTAGTAAATCTAGTGAGGATAAAATAGCAGAGTTAGCAACTCAATATGATACAGAAAAACAACAACAAGAAATAGATCTACTGAATACGGAAAAGGAGTTAAGAAATGTAGAGATTGATAAGAATAATTTGCAGCAGAACATTCTTACTATTGGTTTAATAATAGCGATGCTTTTGATTGCTTATGTAGTCTATAATTTACGACAAAAGAAAAAAACGAATTACCTTTTAAATAATCAAAATAAAATTATAGAAGAGAAAAATAAAGACATTACAGATAGCATAAATTATGCTGAAAGAATTCAGAAAGCAACACTACCAGAAGAAGGCTTGCTTCAAAAACATTTTGAATCATTTATCTATTTTAAGCCAAAAGATATTGTCTCAGGAGATTTCTATTGGATAAAAGAAATTGATCAGAAGATTTACTTTTCGGTTGTAGATTGCACAGGGCATGGAGTACCAGGGGCTTTTATGAGTATGATAGGCTATAATTCTTTAAATAGAATTGTTGAAGATTTTAAAATTTCTGATACAGGTAAAATTTTGGATAAATTGAACGAGTTAGTGGTTCAAGCAATTGGAGGGAAGTCTAAATTAGATGAAATGGATATACGTGATGGAATGGATTTATCTATCTGTTGTATTGATAAAACGAACAATGTGCTAACCTATTCTGGAGCAAACAATTCTTTATATTTATTAAGAGACTCTAATATAGAATTAAAAGCTATTAAAGCTATATTTGAAGGGCAGGGAAATTATTTTTACGAGTTTAAAGCAGATAAAATGGCTATTGGAGGAGATTTAAATAAGCGAACTTATGCTACTCATACACTTAAATTAGAAAAAGAAGATTCAATATATCTATTTACAGATGGATATGCTGATCAGTTTGGAGGTGAAAAAGGTAAAAAGTTTATGTATAAAAAATTTAAAAACTTATTACTATCCATACAAGACAAATCAATGAATCACCAATTATCATTTCTTGATAAAACATTGATTGATTGGAAAGGTGATATTGATCAATTAGACGATATTTGTGTTCTTGGAGTAAAAATTAGTTGAAAATCAATGAATAACAAGGTAGAATATAATTTTTTAAACTCAGCGTTAACCTTAGAAAATCCATTTCTTTCTACCGAAAGTTTTATGGATTGGTTAGAAGAAAAAAAAGCCAATGTAAATCATAAAATAACGCCTATTAAATTCTCAGAAATGAGTAGTTGGGGGTTTAATGACGAAACAGGAAACTTAGAACATAGTTCTGGCAAGTTTTTTTCTATAGAGGGGATTAATGTAAAAACTAATTGGGGAGTTGTTTCTGAATGGTCGCAACCAATAATTAATCAACCAGAAATTGGCTTTTTAGGTATTATTACCAAAAAAATTGATGGAGTTTTGTACTTCTTGATGCAAGCCAAAATTGAACCAGGAAATATTAATTCAGTTCAATTATCACCAACATTACAAGCAACAAAAAGTAATTACACACAAGTTCATAAAGGAAACACCCCAAACTATTTAGAGTATTTTTTGGAAGATAGAGCGGATGTTTCCGTTTTGTTAGATCAATTACAATCAGAACAAGGAGCACGTTTTTTTAAGAAAAGAAATAGAAATATTATTATTGAAGTTTCTAGCGAAATTGAAGTCAAAGAAGACTTCTGTTGGCTAACATTAGGACAATTAAAACAATTGTTAACCTTAGATAATGTTATCAATATGGATACCAGAACAGTTATTTCAGGAATTCCTTACGGAGATATAGAGATGTTGAGTAAGTTTAAAAAATTAAAGCAATCTAACTATGAAAAGGCATTGTTGCTTTCTGAATTAGATACTAAGAACGCTTTAAATAGTATGGAGGGAATTATTTCTTGGATTACTAAACATAAAGCGTTTGCTGAGTTAGAGGTGGATAAAATTCCTTTGAACTCTATTTCAGATTGGCATAAAAATGATAAATCTATTTATCATGAAGCCAATAAATATTTTTCTGTAATTGCTGTTAGAGCAGAAATAGGAAATAGAGAAGTTCGTAGTTGGACTCAGCCTTTAGTAAAATCTGCCCAAGAAGGAATTATAGCTTTTATAGTAAAAGAGATAAATGGATTGCTGCATTTTTTAGTGCAAGCAAAATTAGAAAGCGGTAACTTTGATATTATTGAGTTAGCTCCAACAGTACAATGCCTAACAGGTAATTATCGCAAAGGAGAAAATGAATATGAAGTCAATTTTTTGGATTATATTTTAGATCCAGCCTCTAAAAATGCAACTGTTCGTTACTCAACATTTCAATCAGAAGAAGGAGGAAGGTTTTTTGAAGAACAAAATAAAAACGTGATAATCGAAGTAGGAGATGATTTTGATGTTGTTGTTCCTGATAAATTCATTTGGATGACTTTAAATCAAATTAAAACATTCATTAAATTTAATAATTACCTCAATATTCAGTCGAGAAGCTTATTATCGGCTGTTAAATTTGTTTGAGAATGAATAAATTAAGAATAGGAGTATTAGGTTGTGCCAACATTGCAAAACGTTCGGTAATACCAGCAATTAAGAGTATTGCTGATTTTGAATTAATTGCAATAGCAAGTAGAACAAAAGCTAAAGCAGAGGAATTTGCCAAAGAATTTGATTGTGAGGCGATTGAAGGCTATCAAAATCTATTAGATAGAAAAGACATAGATGTAATTTACATGCCTTTACCAACAGGCTTGCACGAAGAATGGGTAATAAAAGCATTAGAAGCAGGTAAACATATTCATATAGAAAAGTCCTTAGCGATGAATTATGAATCTGCTACAAAAATGGTAGATTTAGCAAGACGTAAAGGCTTGTTAATTATGGAAAACTTTATGTTTCTCTATCACAACCAACACCAATTTGTAAAAGATTTAATAGTTAAAGGAGAAATAGGAGAGGTGAGATGTTTTAGGAGTTCTTTTGGATTTCCGCCATTAGATAAAGATAATTTTAGATACAATAAAGCACTTGGCGGAGGAGCGTTATTAGATGCAGCAGCCTATACAATTAGAGTGTCTCAGCTATTTTTAGGAGAAGACCTTAAGGTTGAAGCTGCTACTTTAAATACAATGAATACAGAAGTAGGTTTGTTTGGCGGTGCTTATTTAAAGGCATCAAACGGAAGTTTTTCTGAAGTAGCCTTTGGCTTTGATAATTTTTATCAATGTAATTATGAGGTTTGGGGAAGTAAAGGGAAGATAATTGCACAAAGAGCATTTACCCCTGGAGCAGAATTTAAACCTACAATTACATTAGAGCAACAAGGAGATACTATTAATTATGAAATTGGTGCAGAAAACCACTTCGTAAATATTTTAAATGAATTTAAACGTTGTGTACATGAAAATGATGTAGAAACTAACTATAAGGACATTTTAAATCAGAGCAGATTATTACAAGAGTTAAAAGATAAGGCAAGTTAGGGTATGAGTAAGGAAAGACAGTTTGATAATTTTGATGAGAATGTTGAGAATTACGAAGAGTTGTGTGATAGTGCAGTTAAAAAAAGTGGCGGAACTAGAGAGTATTTTAGCGAATACAAAATATCAGAAATATCTCAATATGAGGATTGTACTGAAGGGTTAAATATTTTAGATTTTGGTTGTGGTGATGGAAGTAGTTCTGTTTATCTTAGAAAATATTTTTCTGAATCTAATATATTTGGAACAGATGTATCTAAAACAAGTGTGAAAATAGCTAGTAATAAGCAAATTTATAATGCGACTTTTATAAGCTATGATGGATCAAAATTTCCTTTTGAAGACAGTAAGTTTGATGTTGTATTTACTTCAATGGTTTTTCATCATATCCAACATAAATTACATGCTGGTATTTTAAGTGAAATATATAGAGTATTAAAGAAGGGTGGGAGGTTTTATAATTTTGAACATAACCCTATAAACCCTATAACAAGAAAATTAGTAAATGAGTGTGAGTTGGATAAATACGCGGTTCTATTACAGCCTTCTTATACTAAAAAAGTAACGAATAAAAATGGGTTGAAAACAACGAATTTAAATTATACTTTGTTTTTTCCTCGTCATAAATTCTTTAAAATATTTCTTGGATTAGAAAAAATGTTATCTTGGTGTCCGATTGGAGCACAATATTATATTAGAGCAATAAAATAAAATAAAAGATGAAAAATAAATGTACAATATGTTTGAGTGAAGATACCTGGCTAATTAGCAGTAGGATGTCTCTTCATAAATGTAAAAAATGTGATCATACTTTTACTGTAATAAAAAGAGTGGAAGAGGAAACATATGAAGAGGATTATTATTTAAAGATGCATAAAAACTGGTTTGCAAATCCTGATTTTGGGTTGTTTGAAAATGTTTATGAAACATCAAGTTCTTTTTTAGGGAATGGGAAGGTTAAATTAGCTGATGTAGGATGTGGACAAGGTGCCTTTCTTAAGCATTTACAAAATAAATATCAATCAGAATCTCCAGAATTGAGTGGGATTGATATTATTGAAAATAGTCATCCTGGAATAAAATTTGAATCAGGAGATTTTTTACAGATGAAATTCGATGAAGGCTATAATATTATTACAAGTTTTATGGTGATAGAACATGTTATTGATCCCCATCTTTTTATAAAAAAAATGGCAGAATCAATAACTTCAGATGGGGTTATTGTGGTCAATACTATTAATAATGGAAGTTTAATATATAGGATTGCTCGTTTTCTGAATAACTTAGGGTTTTCAACATCACATGATAGATTGTATGATCATCATCATTTACAACATTATACAAATAAGTCATTAAAAACCCTTTTAGAAATGGAAGGATTAGAAGTTTTGAAAGTGAAAAACCACAATTACAAACTTAAAGCAGTAGATGTACCACCTTCCAATCCAATTATAATGGGAGCGTATAAATTGATGGTTGCTGGTATGTTTTTACTTTCTGTGCCATTAAATTGGGGGCATCATCAAACACTTTATTGTAAAAAGAAGAAATAATTGGATACAGAAATTGAAATATCAATAGTAAGCCCTGTTTTTAGAGCAGAAACTATTATAGATAATTTGGTAGAACGAATTGTTTCTTCTGTTACTAAATTAACGGATAGCTACGAAATTATTTTAGTTGAAGATTGTGGACCAGATAATTCTTGGAAAAAAATTCAAGAAAATTGCAAGAAATACACACAAGTACAGGGAATAAAACTAAGTAGAAATTACGGTCAGCAACATGCCATTCAAGCAGGTTTAGATGCCAGTACTGGGAAGTATGTAATTACAATGGATTGTGATTTACAAGATCAACCAGAAGAAATAGAAAAACTCTTATCTAAGTCTAAAGAAGGATATGAGATTGTTGTGGCAAGTAGAAAAAATAGGAAGGATGATATCTTTAAAAAACTCTTGTCCAGAGTTTTCTATTCTACATTAGGTTATTTAACAGAAACAAAACAAGATAGGACGGTAGCTAATTTTGTTTGTTATCAAAGAAAAGTTGTGATAGCAATGGCAGAAGTGAAAGATCATAATCGTTATTATCCTATGTTGCAGCAGTTAGTTGGTTTTAACTATGCTAAAGTAGAAATTGAGCATGCAGAACGTGAAGATGGGAGTTCTTCATACTCTTTTGGGAAACGATTACGATTAGCAATGGATACCATTTTAACTTTTTCTGATAAGCCTTTACGTTTAACTGTGAAATTTGGAATATTACTCTCATTTTTATCCATTTGTGCAGCTTTAACGATGGTTGTATTGTATATTTTTAGTGATGTAAAAGTAGAAGGATGGGCAAGTTTGGCTTTACTCATTAGTTTTTTCTCAGGAATAATTATTTCTGTTTTAGGGATGGTTGGCTTATATGTTGGTAGAACATTTGAAAGTGTTAAGCAAAGACCTACTTATATTATACATGAAACAATAAAATAGCACTTTCAAATCAATGAAAAAAGCAATTGTATTTGGAGCAAATGGTTATTTAGGACGGCACATCGCTTATTTCTTAAAGCAACATAACATTGAATTTGTACCAACAGCAAAATCTGAAACATCAATAGATAATTACTCTAATTATCAGCAAATAGATATTACCAATAAAGCAGAATTACAACAATTAGATTTTAATGTAGATTATGTTTTTGCTTTTGCAGGATTAACTGGTACAGGAAATTCTCCCGAAGACATAGAAAAATTTACAAAAGTAAATGAACAGGGATTAACTAATATTATTGAATGTTGTGAGAGAATTAATGACCTAAGGATTGTCTTTCCATCTACACGTCTGGTTTATAAAGGGATTGAAAACATTCCTTTAATTGAAGATTCAGAAAAAGAATCGAAAACCATTTATGCTAAAAATAAAATAGCTTGCGAAAAATTACTTACTC
The DNA here is from genome assembly GCA_002401955.1 of Flavobacteriales bacterium. Lineage (GTDB taxonomy): Bacteria > Bacteroidota > Bacteroidia > Flavobacteriales_E > Vicingaceae. The sequence goes on from NVUQ01000024.1 coordinate 21,857, forward strand.
AATCAATTGTTGATTATACCATATTTAGAATTTGTGTTCCTTATGGTAATTTGATTGATGAAACTTATTCTTATGGAACAATAGGTTTTTTTATTAATAGAGCAGTTAAGGGCGAAAATATTACCATTTATGGTGATGGAAACTTAAAACGAACATTTACACATGTTAGGGATATTTCTGAATCCATCATAAAAACATTAGAATTAGATAGTGCTAAAAATAAAGTTTACAACATAGGAAGTAACGATAATTTAAGTTTGCTAGATGTGGCAACCCTGGTTGCAAAGAAATATAATGTAGAAGTTGAATTTATTGAGTGGCCAGAAGCAGCTTTAAAAATTGAATCTGGTGACACCATTTTTGATGGATCCAAATTAAAGGAAACCATTAATTATAATTCCAATGTTTTACTAGAAGATTGGATTAGTAGTATTTAATTAAGAGAATTCCTCGGAAACTCTGCTTCGGGGATAATCGTTTCAAGAAATTATTTTATTTTCTACTTTCGAACAACATAGTATGACTGAAATGTAAAGAAATCGTTTAAAAAAGGCACTGAAGCTATCCATTTAGGCAGAACCTTTGTTTTATATCCAAACTTGTACTCATAGATTGGTGCAATAAAATATTTAATACTTTTTAATATTTTAAAATTCGTTTCACCACATATTTTTTCAAACCTTTTGGTTGAGATTCCTGTTTCTTTTATTTCCAACAAACCATCAACAATAGAATCATTTTCGCCAAATGATTTTAGTAAAAATTTATAAAGAAATTTAGGTAATAAGTGATAGTAAGGTAATTTTGCCATAACCTTAGAGTGAGCACATTGCTGATGGCCACCATATGGCATCCTCCAAGAAGGGAATCCAAAGAATATTATACCCTCATCAGTTAAAAATTCTCCAACTCTATTCATAAATCTTTTCTGATTATGAATGTGTTCAATTACATCTTTTAAAATGATTAAATCGTATTTTTTTTCTAATGAATTCGGATCAATATCATAAATATCCTCACATACAAATTTAACTAAGCCATTATTTACTTCTTCTCTCATAAAATCATTGGCTAAATCAACCCTATATCCTGCCAGTTCAATTCCTGTACAAATACATTTTAAATCGGTAAAAGCCTTTAAAACACCACCTTCAGCACTTCCAATTTCTAATATTCTATCACCAGATTTTGGAGTGTAAATATCTTTTATAAAAGGAATAATAGAGTTTTTAGAATTTACATATTGAATGTTAAAATACTTGGGTTTATCTGAGAAGAGTTTGCTCATTTATATTTTTCATTATTTTAGATACGAAAATAAGTTTTTATTTGTAATAAAAGTAAAAGTTACGTTAACAAATAAGTAAGTATAAAAGTCAAAATAAATTAATTGAAAAGTCTTACTTTCGTGTAAAAGAAGTTCTTAAAAAGAACTTAAATTTCTAAATATGACCAAGAAAAAAGACAGTAAAGCAGAATTAAACCACAATAATAAAAACAACTCAAAAGAAGAAATAGGGTTTTCTATTAATAATCTAAGTATTAGATCACTTCTATTAGTTTCACTTTTGTTGGCTATTGTTTATTTTGTTTTCTCAACATTTTCAAGTGGTTATTATATGCATGATGAACCTGGTTTCTATATGTATGCCAAAAATTTAATAAAAAAACCATCCGAAGCACTGTTAGGGTTTCAAAAATTAGGTTACGTCTTATATTTGGCGTTACCATCTTTTGGAGGGTTTACTTTTTTACACTTTTTTAATAGTCTACTTTCTGCAGGAACGGTTATGTATTCCTATAAAATAATAAAGAAATTAGGGGGTAAACAACCATTCTTAATATTCTTTTTACTTGGCTTGCAACCCTTATGGTTTATGTTAGCTTTTAGAAACTTTTCAGAGTTTCTAACGGCTTTCTTATTAGTTATGACTCTCTGGAATCATTACAATAAGAAATATATTTTTGCTGCGATATTACTTTCATTGGCGGCTTTAACTCGCTTAGAATATCATTTGTTATTGGGGATTTACTTCTTTATACTTGTTTATAAAAAACAATGGGTTGCAGTTTTATGCACTGGTGTAGTATCTCTGTTGCACAATATAACAGGGTATATTATTACCGAAGATCCATTATATTTATTAAGTCAAGTATTAAAGTATTCTAACAATATTCATGATGCATATCCAAAGAGAGGGTTTGACTATTATTTTATCATGGCAAATGTTGTTTATGGGGCAGTCTCTATTTTATTACTTGTAAATTATATAGCAACTAGTGTGATTAAAAAAGTGAAGCTTAACTGGATGTTGCTTTTTCCAGTATTGTTTTTTTTTATCCTGTATTGCATCTTTAATCACCAGAGTTGGGGTATTGGAGTAGGTGGAGGTAATTTGCGATACGTTTTACCTATTTCGCCTTTCATGTGTATCTTAGGTGTTTTATCATTAGATAACAGTGTCGTTTCAAAAAAGAAGTATTCAACCCTTATTTTTTTAATTCCAGTAGCCTTACTTATAGCTGTTTTTCAAACCTATGATCATAATTTTACAAGATTGTTAGAAACAGAAGAAAGGTACTGGGCTCCCTTATTATTTTCATTGTTAACTATTGCTTCTTTATTTGTATTTTCAAAGAAAACTTACCAATTTATTTCGTTATCAATTTTATCAATATTTCTAATTATGACTACTGCTAGAACGTTTCAGCTTAACCCTGAAGATGTTACCATGAAAAAGGCGGGAAAGTGGTTTGCTCGAAATTTAAAGCAAGGAAAAACTTTAGGAGATAAAGCATTATTTACAGAAAATTCTCGAGTGGCATGCAGCCATATTTTATTTTACTTTTTTTCAGATATGAATAAAAATGATTTTAAATATCCTGCAATTATAGATTTTACAAAAGAGGATACTGACTCTCTAAAAAAAGGAGATATAGTAGTTTGGGAATCGCATTATGCTTACCGACCTAAACTTAGAGCCACCAGCCAGCCTTATGAATTTTATGATAAGAACCCAGATTTTCAAAAGATTCAATACTATCAATCTAAAGATAAGAGATTTTTGGTAGCATTTTTCAGAAAAATAAGAGATTAAATATTTAGGAACTTTTAACGTTTACCATCTTTAAATAATTGTAAGTAAATCTTATATTTGCCGAATGTTAAAAAAATGGGGATTCATCATTACTGTTATTGCGTTAGTTTCTGCTAGCTGTAGTAAGTATCAAAAATTGCTAAAAAGTTCTGATATGGACTTAAAATATACTGAAGCAATTAAGTATTATGATGATGAGAAGTATGAAAAAGCTATGGCTTTGTTCGAAGAATTAATACCTTTGTTTAGAGGTACTGATAGAGCCGAAAAAGTTTATTATTGTTACACCTATTGCAATTATCAGTTAAACTTACTTTATGCATCAGCATATCATTTTAAGAAATTTGCTGTAACTTATCCATTAAGTGAACATGCAGAACAATGTTTATTTATGTATGCATATTCTAACTATTTATTATCTCCAATACCAACATTAGATGCAACCGAAACAAATAATGGAATAAATGCATTACAATTATTTATTAATACCTATCCAGAGCACGAATTGGTAGATTCTAGCAATGTTTTAATGGATAAGTTAAGAAATAAGCTAGAAGAGAAGTCTTATTTAAATTCAAAACAATACTATAAAATATTTAAATTTAAGGCAGCTATTATCTCTATAAATAATACACTGCTTGACTTTCCTGAAACACAGTATAGAGAAGAACTTACTTTTTTAATTCTTAAATCACACTTTTTATTAGCAGAAAATAGTGTTAAGAAAAAAAAGTTGGAAAGAATTAACAATACTATAGATGCTTATTATACCTTTGTAGACGCTTACAAAGAAAGTAAGTATTTAAAAGAAGCTCAAACTATCTTTACAAAGGTGAGCGAAATGAGAAACGATTTTAAAATAAAAAATTCATAAGATGAACTTTAAAAGTACAAATGCTGAGCAATCTACTGTTACTAGAAACATGGATGAAATAGAAGAAGTAACAGGCAATATATATGAATCTTGTGTTGTTGTATCTAAAAGATCAAACCAAATATCAGTAGATTTAAAAGAAGAATTAATTAATAAATTAAACGAATTCGCTTCTTCTACAGATAATCTTGAAGAAATATTTGAAAATAGAGAACAAATAGAAATCTCTAAATTTTACGAAAGACTTCCTAAAACTAATGCTATGGCATTAAAGGAGTTTTTAGACGATAAAGTTTATTTTAGACAGTCTTCTGACACTACTGAAGAAGGAGCATAATCCCTATAAATGTTTAGCGGAAAAAACATCCTCCTAGGAATAACAGGAGGAATTGCAGCTTATAAAACTGCAAATCTCGTTAGGCTATTTAAAAAATCAGGAGCCAATGTTCAAGTGGTGATGACTCCTGATTCAAAAGAATTTGTTACCCCATTAACATTAGCCACCTTATCAGAAAATCCTGTTCATTCTGTTTTTGCAGATGATGAAACAGGAGAATGGTCCAATCATGTTGAACTTGGCTTATGGGCAGATATATTTATTATCGCTCCAGCTACAGCTAATACCATAGGTAAAATGGCAAATGGCTTGTGCGATAACCTCCTATTAGCAACCTATCTTTCGGCAAAGTGCCCCGTATTTATTGCTCCTGCAATGGATTTAGATATGTATAAGCATGGAACTACATTAGAAAACATTCAAAAATTAACACTAAACGGTAACAAAATTATTGATGCCCAAGTTGGTGAATTAGCAAGTGGATTGGTTGGTAAGGGTAGAATGGAAGAACCCGAAAACATATTCAATCACATTCATAATTATTTAAAAGAAGGACTTTCTTTAACAGGTAAAAAAGTGCTGATTACAGCTGGTCCTACTTATGAACAAATAGATCCAGTTCGTTTTATTGGTAATAATTCATCAGGAAAAATGGGTTATGAGTTGGCAGAAAAAGCAATTAAACTTGGAGCTTCGGTCACGTTAGTTTCTGGACCAACAAATATAATTGCCAGTAAATCGATTGATAAAATTGATGTCCGATCAGCTCAAGAAATGTATGATGAAGTGCATCAAGTATATAAAAATGCTGATGTGATTATTATGGCAGCAGCTGTGGCTGACTATACAATAGAAGAGGTTTCCGAAAATAAAATAAAGAAGAGTGATAGTAGCATGCAAATCAATTTAATAGCTACCAAAGATATTTTAGCCTCCATAGGAGAACTTAAAACGGAAAATCAACTATTAATAGGTTTTGCCTTAGAAACAAATGATGAAGAGGCTAACGCTAAAGCAAAATTAGTTCGTAAAAATTTAGACTTTATTGTATTAAACTCTTTAAACAATAAAGGAGCAGGGTTTGGTTATGATACCAATCAAATAACAATAATAGATAAAAGCAATAATATTGATAAATATGAGTTAAAATCTAAATCAGAAGTAGCAACTGATATTTTTAATAAAATCATATCTTTACTGAAATAGTGATGAAAACCTTATTTCCGAAAATATTACTTGTCTTTTTGATGGCTTTTTCTAGTCTTATTGCTAGTGCTCAGGAACTTAACTGTAATGTGCAAATAAACGCTACTCAAGTTCAAGGATCAGATAAAAGTGTTTTTGATGCCATGCAAAAATCCATTTTTGAATTTATGAATTCTCAAAAATGGACAAATAATGTATATAAAAATATCGAACGAATAGAGTGTACAATAATGATTAACATTACTGAACAAGTTTCTACTAATGAATTTAAAGCTACTATTCAAATTCAATCAAGAAGACCAGTCTTTAACACCTCTTATCCTACCACAACTTTTAATCATATAGATAAAGAGCTTGATTTTCAATTTAATGAATTTGATCCTTTGCAATATTCAGAGACAAACTTTATTTCTAACTTAACTTCTGTCTTGGCTTTTTATGCGAATATTCTAATAGCTTTAGATTATGATTCATTTTCTCCAAAAGGTGGTACGAAGTATTTGCAAAAAGCACAAGCTATTGTAAGTAATGCCCAAGGAGCTGTTCAGTCGGGTTGGAAAGCGTTTGAAGGACAAAGCAACAGGTATTGGATGGTAGAAAATTTATTGCATAATGATTATGCCGAATTAAGAGAGTGTTTTTATGGATACCACAGAATGGGATTTGATTTGATGGCAAAAAATGTAGAAGTAGGTAGAGCAGGAGTGTTAATGTCGTTAAGGAACTTGGAAAAAGTTTTTGATAGAAAACCAGGTAGTTTTCAGTTACAAGTTTTTTTTAATGCTAAATCGAGTGAAATTGTTGAACTTTTTGTAGAAGGTTTAGCTAAAGAAAAAACCGAAATAACAAACTTATTAAATAAGATAGACCCTACCAACCTTAGTAAGTATGAAAAAATTACTAAAGGAAAATAGATGTTAAAACATTTATCGATAACAAACTACGCCATTATTGAACATCTTGAATTAAACATTAATAATGGTTTTACTGTTATTACTGGCGAAACAGGTGCTGGAAAATCAATTCTTCTTGGAGCTCTTTCATTAATACTTGGACAAAGAGCTGATACTTCTGTATTAAATAATAAGGAGAAGAAATGTATTATTGAAGGAGAATTTGAGTTTGATAAAGTTCAATATTTTGATTTTTTTAATAACAATGAGCTGGATTATGAAGATTCCAACATTATAAGACGAGAAATAAACCCAAAAGGAAAAAGTAGAGCTTTTATTAATGATACACCAGTAAGCTTATCCGTATTAAAAGAACTAACATCACAATTAATAGATATTCATTCCCAACATCAAACCTTAAAAGTTCAGGATAATAAATTTCAAATTAATGTTGTAGATGCCTTTGCTAATATAGATGAACAAATTTCATCTTACAGAAAAAAGTATTTAAACTATACCGTATCTAAAAATCAATTAATAAAATTAGTTGAAGCAACAAATAAAGCTCAAGCTGATGTTGATTATATCTCTTTTCAGGCTAAAGAAATTGAAGAGTTACAATTAAAGCCTAATGAAAAAGAAAAAATAGAAGCAGAACTCGAGATTATTAATAATTCTGAAGAGATTAAAACAGTATTAGAAAATTCTGAAAATGCTTTAGTTAATTCAGATCAAAATATTTTGGCTGAATTAAAGAATATAACGAATGCTTATGTTAATATAAAAGATCGTTCACCTTTGTATCATGCAATATACGAAAGGTTAAATAGCGTTCTTATAGAACTTGAAGATGTTGCTAGAGAAATTGACATTAACAATACTACTTTAGATTTTGATCCTGAAAATTTATCTTATTTAAATGAGCGTTTGAGTAAAATATTTTCTATTGAGCAAAAGCACAATGTATCTTCTACCGAAGAAATATTAGCATTATTAGAAAATCTTAATTCGCAATTATCGGATACCAATTCTTATGAAGAAAAAATTAAGGAGCTGTCCGCTAAGGTTGAAACTCAAAAAGAAGATTTATTAAAAGTTGCTAAAAAAATATCCAAAATTCGTATTAACTGTTTTGATGGCTTAAGTAAAAAAATAACAGAAACTCTTAACCAATTAGGAATGGCTGATGCTACTTTTTATGTTGAACATGATGTTTTAGAGGAGTTAAACGAATATGGAATTGATAATGTTAATTTTTTATTTACATCAAATAAAGGTGTTGACCCTCTAGAATTGAAAAAAGCAGCCTCAGGTGGAGAGTTATCTCGATTAATGTTAACGATTAAATCTATATTGGCGAGTAACAATAAATTAACCTCAATTGTTTTTGATGAAATTGATACGGGTGTTTCAGGTGATATAGCAGATAAGATGGCTAAAATAATGAAACAAATGAGTAGTAATATGCAAGTAATAGCAATTACACATTTGCCCCAAGTAGCAGCAAAAGGAGAGCATCATTATAAAATTTACAAAGAAAATAAAAATGGAAAAACATTAACATCCATTGCAACACTTGATAACACCGAGAGAGTAGAAGAATTGGCTAAAATGCTCAGTGGAGAAAAACTAAGTGTTGCCGCTAGAGATAATGCAAAATCGTTGCTTAATATATAGTAAAAACTATTTTTTTTAATATTAACTTAAATTATTAAATTTGTTAACTATTAATTATTTTGAAATGAGTAAGCTCAAGAAATTATATATAGCCCTGTTAACTGTAATAATGGTTTCATTTTTAACGTTACCATTAACCAGTTGCGATCCCCATAGGAGTGGTTCTGTTATAAAAGGACCAAAATCAAAAAATAAAAGGCACTCTCGACCTGCTTCGGCAAAAAGAGCAAGAAAAAGTAAATATTAATTCAACATAAGTTTTATATTCTACTATATTTGTGGTTATATAAAAAACAAAAAAATTGTATGTCGCATAATCTTTTAAAAGGGAAAAAAGGAATCATTTTTGGAGCACTTAATGAAGACTCTATTGCATGGAAAGTTGCAGAAAGAGTGCATGAGGAAGGTGGAGAATTTATACTATCAAATGCACCTGTGGCCCTAAGAATGGGAGAGTTAAATAAATTAGCTGAAGCTACAGGGTCTGAAGTAGTAGCTGCAGATGTAACTTCAGAAGAAGATTTAGAAAATCTTTTTAAAATTGCAGAAGAAAAATTCGGGAAGTTAGATTTTATCTTACATTCGATAGGAATGTCTATTAATGTAAGAAAAGGCATTCATTACACAGAATGCAGGTACGATTATTACCACAAAGCAATGGATATTTCTGCCATCTCTTTTCACCGAGTAATGAAAATAGCAAAGCAAAAAGACATTATGAATGAGTGGGGTTCAATATTAGCGTTGTCTTTTATTGCTGCTCAATTGGCTATTCCAGGATATAACGATATGTCTGATGCAAAAGCATTATTAGAATCTATTGCCAGAACATTTGGGTACTATTACGGTAAAGATAAAAAAGTAAGAGTAAATACAATCTCTCAATCACCAACCAAAACTACTGCAGGTGGTGGAATTAAAGGATTTGGAGAACTATTTGGTTTTGCACAAAAAAACTCACCTTTAGGAAATGCACCAGCTTTAGACTGTGCTAACTATTGTGTTGTAATGTTCTCAGATTTAACCAAATATGTAACCATGCAAAACTTGTTTCATGATGGAGGATTCTCTACTACAGGTTTAACTGAAGAAATAATGGGGCATGTAGGAGAGTAATGACTTCTTTATAAAAATATAGATATAAAAAAAGCTACTCAATGAGTAGCTTTTTTTTTGTAAGGTTAATCTTTTTTGTCCTGCTCTACATCAGGATTCTTCTTTTTCTTAGGTTTGATAATCGAAAAGAGTAACTCTTCCGTTACATCATCAAACTTCACATTGATAGTACTGCCTTCAGATACCTTAGATTGAATAATCTCTTCAGCTAAAGGATCTTCTAGATATTTTTGTATTGCTCTTTTTAATGGACGAGCACCATAGGCATGATCGTAACCTTTATCAGCAATATAATCTTTTGCTTCTTGAGATAATTTGATGTAATAACCTAATTCTTCAATTCTACCGTAAAGGCTCTTTAACTCGATATCAATAATTTTATGGATATCTTCTTTCTCTAAAGAATTAAATATTACCACATCATCAATTCTATTTAAGAACTCTGGAGCAAATGCTTTTTTAAGTGCATTTTGAATGATTCCAGCAGAATGACTATCAGCACTCTCCTTTTTAGCAGAAGTAGTAAATCCAACTCCTTGTCCGAAATCTTTTAATTGTCTTGCTCCAATATTTGAAGTCATGATAATTATGGTATTCTTGAAATTAATTTTTCTACCAGCACTATCTGTCATCTGCCCATCATCTAGAGCTTGTAATAAAAGGTTAAACACATCTGGATGTGCTTTTTCAATCTCATCTAATAAAATAATAGAGTAGGGCTTTCTTCTAACTTTTTCTGTTAATTGTCCACCTTCTTCGTAACCAACATAACCCGGAGGGGCACCAAGTAAACGAGAAACAGCAAATTTCTCCATGTACTCGCTCATGTCAATTCTTATCAAAGCATCATCAGTATCAAATAAATAGCGAGCCAATACTTTTGCTAACTGAGTTTTTCCAACACCTGTAGGTCCTAAAAAGATAAAAGAACCGATAGGTTTATTGGGGTCTTTTAATCCAGCTCTATTTCGTTGAATTGCTTTAACTACTTTTCTAACAGCCTCATCTTGCCCTATAACTTTATCGTTAATTTCTTCCCCCATATGTGCCAAGCGATCACCTTCGGCTTGTGCAACACGTTGGGTAGGAATCCCCGTCATCATAGCTACAACTTCAGCAACATTATCTTCGCTAACCTCCTCTCTATGGTTTTTAGTCTCATCATCCCATGCTTTTTTAGCAATGCTTAAGTCTTTTAATAGTGTTCTTTCACTATCTCTTAATTGAGCAGCTTCTTCATATTTCTGACTTCTAACAACATGGTTTTTTTGATCTTTAATGTCTTCAATCTTTTTCTCAATCTCAATAATGTTCTTCGGAACTTTAATGTTAGTGATATGAACTCTAGATCCAGCCTCATCTAAAGCATCAATAGCTTTATCTGGCAAAAACCTATCAGTCATATATCTATCTGTTAATTTTGCACAAGCCTGTATTGCTGCATCCGTGTAGTTAACATTATGATGATCTTCGTACTTTTCTTTAATGTTATTTAAAATCTCAATAGTTTCATCAATTGTAGTAGGTTCAATTACTACCTTTTGAAATCTTCTAGCTAAAGCACCATCTTTTTCAATGTGTTGTCTGTACTCATCTAAAGTAGTTGCTCCAATACATTGTAGTTCACCTCTTGCTAACGCAGGCTTAAACATATTAGATGCATCCATAGATCCAGAAGCTCCTCCAGCACCAATAATGGTATGAATTTCATCAATAAACAAGATGATGTGTGGAGATTTTTCCAATTCATTCATTACAGCTTTCATTCGTTCTTCAAACTGTCCTCTATACTTTGTTCCTGCAACTAAAGAAGCTAAATCAAGTGTAACAATTCTTTTTCCGAACAAAACACGAGATACTTTTTTCTGAACAATTCTTAAAGCCAATCCTTCAGCTATTGCAGATTTTCCAACACCAGGTTCTCCTAGTAAAATAGGATTGTTCTTTTTTCTTCTACTTAATATTTGAGATACTCGTTCTATTTCTTTTTCTCTACCCACTATTGGGTCTAATTTCCCGTCTTCGGCATATTTAGTTAAATCTCTACCAAAATTATCTAAAACAGGAGTTTTAGATTTTGACGAACCTTTTGGTGTGCCACCAGAACTTCCCATAAATCCCTTACCAGCATCATCCTCATTATCATCTTCTGGAGGACTGTTAGGAAAATCGGCCTTAGGAGTTTCATCTTCGGCAATATTTAATATCATAACTTCTTCTTTAACTGATTCGTAATTTATATTTAATGTATTTAAGGCATTTGTTGCAATGTTATCTTCTCCTTTTAAAATAGAAAGTAACAAATGTTCTGTGCCAATTATGTTATTTTTTAAAACTTTAGCCTCTAAGTAAGTTATTTTTAACACTTTTTCGGCTTGTTTTACTAAAGGAATATTAGAAAGTTGATTGCTAGATCCATTTCCAACTTTTGTTGAAGCTTCAATTTTTTTTCTTAGTTCCTTTAGGTCAACCCCTAAATTAGCAAGTATTTTAACTGCTAAACCATCACCTTCTCTAATAATACCAAGCAATAAATGCTCAACACCTATATAATCATGTCCAAGCCTTAAGGCTTCTTCTTTGCTAAAGGTAATAACATCTTTTACTTTTGTTGAAAAATTTGCATCCATATTTTTTTATTTAATAAACTCGACTTCATCTAAAATTAGGATAAAAACAAGTAAATCAAAAATAATAATATATGTATTTATACAATTGTGCTAAAAAGTACCTTTTTCAACAGAATTTTGTTAGTAAGTAAGCACTGTTTTCTCCTTATTTTGATGTTGATTTTTTGTATTTTCGAGGGGCCTTAAAAAGGCATAATATTTAGAAGAAAAATAATTTAAAATATGGCTGAAGGAGAAAAAATAATACAAATTAATATTGAAGAGGAAATGAAATCTGCCTACATCGATTATTCGATGTCGGTAATTGTTTCTAGAGCACTTCCTGATGTGAGAGATGGCTTGAAACCAGTACATAGAAGAATTTTGTATGGAATGTTGGATTTAGGGGTTAGAGCAAATAGTCCTTATAAAAAATCAGCAAGAATAGTTGGGGAAGTATTAGGAAAGTATCATCCACATGGAGATACTGCTGTATATGATTCTATGGTTCGTATGGCTCAAGAATGGTCATTACGTTATATGTTGGTAGACGGACAAGGGAATTTTGGTTCTGTTGATGGTGATAGCCCCGCAGCCATGCGTTATACTGAAGCAAGATTGAGAAAGATCGCTGAAGAAATGTTGGGTGATTTAGATAAAGAAACAGTTGATTTTAGATTGAATTTTGATGATTCTTTACAAGAACCAACAGTTCTTCCTACTAAAATACCTGCCTTATTATTAAATGGTGCATCTGGTATTGCAGTTGGTATGGCTACAAATATGGCCCCTCACAATTTAACAGAGGTTATTGATGGAACTATTGCTTACGTAGACAATAGAGATATTGATATAGCAGGATTAATGGAGCATATAAAGGCTCCAGATTTTCCGACAGGAGGTATTATTTATGGATATGGTGGTGTAAAAGACGCTTTTGAAACTGGTAAAGGAAGAATTGTAATGCGTGCCAAAACAGAGTTAGAAGAAACTAAGTCTGGTCGTTTTAGAATTATCGTTTCTGAAATTCCTTATCAAGTAAATAAGGCAGATATGATTAAGAAAACGGCTGACCTTATTAATGATAGTAAAATTGGTGGAATTTCTGATATTAGAGATGAGTCTGATAGAACAGGTATGCGTGTCGTTTATGAATTAAAAAGAGATGCAATTCCTAATGTTGTTTTAAATAACTTATTTAAACAAACGGCTTTACAAACATCTTTCAGTGTTAACAATATCGCATTAGTTAAAGGAAGACCAGTAGTTCTTAATTTAAAAGATATTATTGTTGAATTTGTTGAGTTTAGACATGAAGTTGTTGTTAGAAGAACAAAATATGAATTAAGAAAAGCAGAAGAAAGAGCACATATACTAGAAGGATTAATTATTGCCTCAGATAATATTGATGAAGTAATTAAATTAATTAGAGCTTCTAAGAATCCAGATGAAGCAAGAGATAAATTAATGGAACGCTTTAAATTAAGCGACATTCAATCTCGTGCGATTGTTGAAATGCGTTTAAGACAATTAACAGGTCTAGAACAAGACAAATTAAGAGCGGAATATGAAGCTTTAATGGAAACAATTGAAGATTTAAAAGACATCTTAAATAATGAAGCAAGAAGAATGCAAATTATTAAAGATGAATTAGTTTACATTAGAGATAAATATGGTGATGAAAGAAGAAGTGTAATTGAATATGCTGGAGGTGACTTTAGTATTGAAGATATGATTCCGGATGAGACTGTTGTAGTAACTATATCTCACTTAGGATATATGAAACGTACTTCATTATCAGAATATCGTTTACAAAATAGAGGAGGAGTTGGTTCTAAAGGAACAGCAACAAGAGATGCAGATTTCTTAGAACAATTATTTGTGGCTACAACCCATAATTACTTGTTGGTATTTACCGCTAAAGGTAAATGTTTCTGGATGAGAGTATTTGAAATTCCTGAAGGAAGTAAACAAGCTAAAGGTAGAGCTATCCAAAATTTAATTAACATTGAGCCAGATGATAAAGTATTAGCTTACATTAATGTTAAGGATATTAAAGATCCAGAATATTTAAAACGACCTGCAACACAAGATGATATTGATCATGGTTTTGCAGAAACTTTAGATGATTTAGTTGATCAGTATTATATAATAATGTGTACTAAAAATGGTACCGTTAAGAAAACAGCTTTAGAAGCTTATTCTAGACCTAGAGTTAATGGGATTAATGCAATTACTATTAAGGAAGGTGACCAATTATTAGAAGCTAAATTAACTACTGGTTCTGATGAAATTTTAATGGCATTAGAATCTGGTAAAGCAATTCGATTTAACGAAAGAAAAACTAGACCAATGGGTAGAAATGCTTCTGGTGTTAGAGGTATTCGTTTAGGACATGATAAGGATGCTGTTGTAGGTATGATTACTATTCCTGATACTGGGGAATCAAATGTCTTAGTAGTTTCAGAAAATGGTTATGGTAAGCGTTCTGATATTGAAGATTACCGTGTAACCAATAGAGGAGGTAAAGGTGTTAAGACAATTAGTATAACTGAAAAAACAGGTAAATTAATTGCCATTAAAAACGTAACAGATAATGATGATTTAATGATTATTAATAAATCAGGGATTATTATTCGTTTGGCTGTTGAAGATTTAAGAGTAATGGGACGAGCAACTCAAGGAGTTCGTTTAATTAACTTAAAAGGTAAGGATACCATAGCCGCTGTTGCTAAAGTTGAGCGTTCTGAAGAAGATGATGTTGAAGATGCAGTTGTTTTAGATGAGGATGGAAATCCAATAGTAACTGAAACTTCAGAAGAAACAACATCAAATGATGATAATGAATCTTCTGAAGAGGCAGATAATGGCAAGGATGTTGATAACAATGATGAAGATTAGTTTAGTGAAACTCTATTTTGAATTTCATCAAAATAGTTAAATTGAAATAATCCCGATGAAAATCGGGAACTAAATCTGAAAAACATTATAAATTAAAAAAAAAGGAACATGAAAAAATATATTTTAATAATGGCCGCTGTTGTTACTTCAACAGGAGTTTATTCACAAAAAACCAAAGTGCAAAGTGCTTATTCTTACAATAAAGCATTTGAAAGATCACGTAAATGCAAAGAATTAGCGAGTGGAATTGAGGCAATTAATTTTGCAATAGAACACGACCAGACTAAAGCATGGGCAAAAACATGGTATTACAGAGGTAACCTTTATTTTAATGTGATATCATCTAAAAAAGATGCAGCTTGTGCAGCAATAGATGCACAAGCACTAGATAAATGTACTGATTCGTATTTAAAAGCTTTAGTATTAAATTTTGATGATCCTGAATTAAAAAAGTTGGATTTAGAGAAAGAAGATGGTTCTGATATGGTCAAATTCTTTACTGCAATGCAAAGTAATCCAAAAGTAGATGATGAAGAATATTATAATGATATAATAGGAAGAAAATTCCCTGGATTGGCTGGAGAATATGCTGTTAAAGGAAATGAAAGATATGGAAAGAAAGATTACAAAGGAGCTCAAGAAAGTTTTAGTAAATCTTTACTACTGAGCCAGATAGGTGGTAGAATTGATACTGTTATGATGTATAATATAGCTATAGTAGCTGAATATGCAGAGGATCTTGATGCTGCAAAACAGATTTATGATAATTTAATTATGATGAAGTATAACATAGATGGTGCTGGGCCAGGTATGTATCAGGCAATGAGTAAAATTCATAAAAAAGAAGGGAATAATGAAAAAGCTGCTGAATATATCAAAAAAGGGAGGGAAGCATACCCAGATAACAATAACTTAATTGTAGATGAGTTAGAAGGTTTTTTACAATCAGGAAATCATGAAGAAGCGTTAAGTAATTTAAATACAGCAATTACAAATGACCCTAAAAATGTGGTGCTTTTTTTTGCTAGAGGTACTGTTTATGAAAACTTAAAGCAAGAAGATAAGGCGATAGCTGATTACAAATCTGCCTTAGAAATTAAACCCGATTATTATGATGCAGCTTTTAACTTAGGAGCTTATTACTTTAATGCGGGAGCTGATAAAATTAATGAATCGAATGATTTGCCTCTAAGCGAAGCAAAAAAATACGCAGCATTAAAAGAGGAAGCAAAAAAGAATTTTGAAACTGCTGTTCCTTTTGTAGAAAAAGCTCACGAATTAAAACCAGGAGATGCAAGTACTGGAAACATGTTAATTAAGCTTTACACGCATACTGGAGACTATGAAAAATCAAAAGCTATTAAAGCGAAGTTCCAGTAACAGAAAATAAAAAAGCAAATAAAAAGGAGTCTATCAGTTGATAGACTCCTTTTTATTTGGTGTGTCTTCTATGAGAGAATAATTACCAACCAATACTTTTTTCATCATTAGAATCAATATCTCTTGCAACTTTTTCTTTATACTTTATTTTATGTCTTATTTCTTTAATAACACCATTATAAGATGGTTCTTTAAATTTTAAACTTTCTTCATCACCATAGGCAACTATTTGCAAACGTTTATTTTTTATTTCTCTAAGACTTGAAACAACTACATGAATAGACTTTGTACTTTTGGTGCTGGTAAGTAGTTCTTGAAAACTAGTGTTAATAATAGATTTGTACTCTTCTTTTGTATTCACTTTTTTTCTAGACTCTGTATAAATACAATTAACAAATTCTATCTCATTTACGTTGTATTTATAATAAACCTCTACATATCGTGGGTCTAAAATATGTAATTTTATATCTATAGTTTTTTTTGACTTTTCCCAAAACCCTCTGTTGTTATTAGTTTTTAAACTCTTTATAAAGGTTAAATATTGAAAGGTTTTTAGAATTTTAAATTCCGATAAATTACTGTGTTTTAATTTTGGCATATACACTAATGTCCTGTTTCTACTAGATGCTTTAATACTATCAAAAATATTTAGTAGAACATCTGTAGTATCTCTAGATAACTTCCTAATAGTCACTCTTTTTTTACCTTGTTTTACAGCTGCGAAAAATTCGTTAAAAACCAAAAGTTTTTTACTAGAAAGGTTTTTAATGATGTCATCGTTTATTAGAGAGTTAGCATATTTTTTATATTTAATATTATCTAATGCTTGATATTGAATTAATAATTTGTTTCTTAGTTTGATATCTTTTTTCCTAGTCATACTTAAAGCATATGACAATTTACATTCATTACAGTTTAAAGCAATACCAAGTTTGTTAAAAAATTCAAAAGCCTCATTGTAGGTCTTAAATTTCTTTTCTCCCTGCCAATAAAACCTAGCTTTAATGTATTTTGCTTCTTCTTGAGTAATGGGTAAGAGGTTAAAATCTAATTTGTCAAATAGCCCTCTTTTAACCTCTCTTTTTTTTCTAATTCCATCAACCCTAAGCGTGTCATAATACCTATTGGTAATAAAGTTTTGATTCCATGTCTCTTTATCGATATAGCATATCCTTCTTATTGATTCCATAAGGTAGTGCACATAAATTTCGTTATCAGGGTCCATAAGATGGAATTTAAAGGCTAATTCTAAACAGTCATAATATTTTATTTCATCAAGTAATGATTTTAACGACTCTTTTTTCGCGAGTTCTTTGAATTTAATAAATTTATCTTCGTTTATAATAAATGATTTACTGTTAAGTGCCTTATTTTTTTTATAGTAGTCATTATACTTGTTTAATCTTTCATCAGATAAAGGGTGGGTTTGCTCTTTTAATTTCCAATCATCTTTAGATCTTCCTAAAATTCTTTGTTCTTCTCTTTCTAATATTTTTAAACTTTTTAATATCCCTAGGAGACTATAATTAGAATTTTTCATCCAGATCATGGCTAAAGAATCCGCTTCAATTTCTTTTAATACAGAATGTCTATTTCTTTTTTTGTCACTAATGTCTAATCCTCCATCAAAGTTCCCGAATTCTTCTTGAATATAGGAGTCTAAAGAGTGTCTTTTGTAATAGTGTGCTAATTCGTGTGCTAAAACGGCCGCAATTGTAGATTCATCATAGCACCTAGCAATTAGTCCAATATGAATAAAAAACTGGCCAGATGGTGTCATAAAAGCATTTACGCTTCCGTCTTGATAAATATATGCGTGAATAACAGAATCTTTGGCTAACTTTTTAGGCATTATTTTATATAAAATTTCATTTATATATTTCTCTAAATCGTCCCACTCACTATAGACAGAACCACTTTCTAAAAGGTTGGAAATGGCATAAGCTGTTTTATCAGCAAAAACATAAGATAACTTTTCATATTTATCTTTTTTGTAATAAGTAGGAATTCCCGCATAAATATGATCTCTTAAAAACGGAACTCCTACTTTTAATCTTTCGGATATTCTATTGCTATCAAAGTTTTGAGAAAATATTAATAAAGAAAGATGAACAAAAAATAGAGAAAGAAAATACTTCATTTTAAAATAAATGGATTTAATGAAGCGGTAAGGTAAGATTTTTACCTAAAAGTCAAGAAATACAAACAAACAATGCAAAGGCAGATTAATCCTACACCAATATAAGAAGGAACTTTGTCTTTGGTTCTTATGGCTCCAATTATATACATTAACCCAAAGGCGAATGAGAATAGGCCAACAATACTAAATAAAAGGATGATTGCTTTTGTCATGGTTATTATAATTAAAAATCAATTTTACCTTTAGCTCTAAGCCCTAAACCTTTTACACCAAACATAGTTGGTATGCTTGGATTATCAAGATAAGTTAAACGTTGCAAGAACTCAATTCTTAAAATTTTAAACACATTTGATACTCCCGCACTTACTTCTAAATATGGTATTCCATTTTGAAAAGCAAAAGTAGAAGGGGTACCATCAGTATCTAGCGGAAATCGAAACAAATCTGTTTTAATTTCAGGGTTATTATCGCTTGTTAAATTGCCATATAAAGCTTTGGCAGATAGAACTTCTCTCCATTTAAGCCTTTTAAATAATGGCACTTTATTAAAGATAAAACCATTAAAATAATGTGTTGCATTTAGGCTAATAAATTCATCACTAATAAATTCCATAAAACTCATCATATTGTATGATCTCTCTTGTAAAAAGAATGATTGATTAGCTGGAGGTATATTTAATAAAGGGTAGGGAACACTTCCAAATATTTTACCACCTTCTAACTCCACATCAGTAAAACCTAATTGAGCTAAATAAAAACGTTTAAAGATATTACCTGCCACTCTAGAGAATTGATATTCTCCATTAATAACACCTTTTAAACCTTGGCGGTAGTTTAATCTGAAAATAGGATATTTATTAGGTATAGGTAATCTAAAGTTTTTTCCTTGATAAAATTGTTCGTTTGGTGCAAATCTAAGGTTGATATCGAAAGCATCTGTTTTAATAAAATTAGAGGCTGTAGGGTTAGCGTCAGTTGTTACAAAATCTAATGTACCTAAAGGTCTCTGCTCTTTGTTTTCGAGTATTATGTTGTAGGATAAACCACTGCGATACTCTTTGTTATAATCAATTTTGTAAGCATCAAAAAATATCATCTGATTTGAATTACCTCGTTTAAAAGAAAGTAAAAAATTATCTTCATCTAAAAATTGGAGTTCCTGTCCAGGAAAAAGGGTTTCATGTTGGTAAGATACGGTTATCCTATGTTGAGGATTGGAAAGAAAGTCTTTATTAAAAGAGTGCGTAGCTTCAAATAAATATTTCCATTCTTTATCAAAAAAACCATAAGCACCATAAGCTTCAAACATGTTTCTTTTACTTAGTTTTTGATTGGTTCTAAATCCTAATCTTAAACGAAAACCTTCCACATCGTTAAAACTATAAACAGCTGCTAATGGACCAACGTCTACAGGGCCAAATGCTCTCCATCCACTAACTAATAAAAATACAATATCCATTGTTCGTTTAAATGCAGGTATATTTTGAATACTGTCAATCATGTTATAAACACCTTCTTCTTGTTCAGTTAAAGTGTCTGGCCTAGTTTCTACCCAAAAGGAGTCTGTACGGTTTATTACCTCTTCATCCTTAATAATTTTTTCAACTCTATTGTAAATTTCATCTTCAGCTGGTTGGTTAAAAATAAAGTTGTTGTAATGGATTGTTTTCTTACCAAACATTCCTCTTCCTTTTTTGGTAAGGTTATAATCTATTATTAATTTGTCTTTAGATAACATCCATATACTATCGTTATATAAGGTATACTCTTGATCTAATTTTAAATCCTTAACAAAATTTAAATTAATTTGAGCAGCAACTCCCATTTCTACTTTTGTAACAGCATAGGTTGATGAATCATTGAGAATGTACATATTTCCTTTAAAAGCAAAATCAGATTTGTTTCTTGGGGTAAAAGCAAGGTTTATACAATTGTAGCCATTAACATCTAATGTATCTATAATAAAATATTTGTAAATAGTTGTTCCAAATGGTGAGATTGGGCTTGTAAATTGATTAGACAATAAGCTAATGTTATTGTCATAAATGTCAATGTCTTGGTAGATTTTGTCCATTAAAAATGAAATGCCATCATCATCTAGATAGCCATCAAATCCAGTCATTTTTGTTCCTGAAACATACTCCTTAAGGGCTTTTGGTTTTTTACGGTAATACATTTTTGAAGACGTTTCTCTCAAGAAAATAGGTAAAAAAGGTTTCCCATTTATTTCCGAAGTATCTATATGATCAATAACTATTTGAAACTTCTTTTTTAACCATTTTTTATTCAAAAACTCCTCTGTGATGTTGTTTAAATCAATTTCAATTTTTTCATACTTATCATATTCATAAAATTCTTGCGATTCTTTACGGTTATCATTTTTGTGCTCTATTACTTTCTTAATTAAAGCTACAGCAGGATTCCCTTTGTTTTTATATCTTTTCTTATCTGCTTTAACAACAAAGGTTTCTATTTCAATGGCATCATTACTCAATTGAAAATTAATCGTTTGAGGTTTTCCTATTTCCACCTTTTTAAAAGATGCTTTGTAGCCAACAAAAGAAGCTCCTAATGTGGGTTTTGCCCATTGGGTTTCAATTTCGTACTTGCCGTCAAAATCAGTAGTTGTACCAATATTAGCACCTTTAAAAACAACATTTACAAAAGGTAAAGGTTCTTTTGTTTTAGCATCTATAACTGTTCCTTTAACTCTTGTTAAGCTCTGGGCGTTAACATTAATTAAAAACAGCAAACTAAACAAACCTAAAACAATGTGTTTTTTTACATTGTATTGAGAAAATATATTATGAGATGAAAATAGTTTCAAGCCAGTAAAATTAATTAAAAAAATAAGCTGTTTTTCTTTAATTAAAAAGAATTATTAACGATTTAGGTAAGGTCTTTATTACGACATTAATAACTAATATTAAACGATACTTTTGATAAAAATTAATTGATATGAAAAACCTATTGTTTGTACTGTTTTTAATTCCCATCATTGCTATTGCTCAAGATAAAACAAAAGCAATGGTAAAAAAAGGAGTAGACACAAGTAGTTATATTCCTGTAGGATTAAAAATAGGAGATAAGGCTCCAATAATTAAAGGTGTTGCTTTAAATGGAAAACTTATTAATTCTGATGAAACCTTAAAAGAAAAAAGTATAGTTCTTATTTTTTATAGAGGTAAATGGTGTCCTGTTTGTAGTAGGTATCTTAGTAATCTTAATGATTCTCTACAATATATATTAAATAATAACGCTGAAGTTTTTGTGGTTGGTCCAGAAACGTTTGAAAATACCGAGAAAATTGCAGATAAAACGGAGGCAACATTTACTTTAATTCCAGACACCTCTTTTCAAATATTAAATGATTATGATGTTTTGTTTAATGTGACAAAAAAATATCAAAATAAAGTTAAAACGTTTTTAAGAATTAGTATTGCTAAAAATAATAATCAATCGGTAGCTCAATTACCAGTTCCTGCTACCTATATTATAGGGCAAGATGGTTTAATAAAATGGAGACACTTTAATTATGATTATACCAAAAGAGCTTCTGTAAGAGAGATTATTGATAACCTTAAATAACCTAAACTTCACTATCCATCATATCTGTTACAACATGATATCGAGGATCTTCAATAGAGCTTTCAATAATCTTTTCCAATTCTGGTTCTGCTTTAAGTAGTAAAATTTTACAGTCTGGACTAAGATGAGTTAATTTTACTTTTTTACCTAAACCTAAATATTTATTGGTAATGTTTTTAATGGCTTCGATGCCAGAGTGATCGCTAACTTTAGATTCTATAAAATCAATTTCAATATTATCAGGGTCATTTTTTGCATCAAATTTTGCATTAAAGTTTTGAGTTGATCCAAAAAAGAGCGGCCCCCATATCTCATAAATCTTAGTGCCATCTTCTTTAATATGTTTTCTAGCTCTAATCATAGTAGCATTTTTCCAAGCAAAAACTAACGCAGAAATAATAACCCCAGCAATAACGGCTATAGCCAAATCTTGCCAAACAGTAATGGCAGAAACAGCAATTAGCACAATGGCATCAGAAACAGGTATTTTATTTAAAATTCTAAAACTACTCCAAGCAAAAGTGCCGATAACAACCATAAACATTACACCAACTAAAGCAGCTAAAGGTACTTGTTCTATTAATGGAGCACCAAACAAAACAAAGGCTAATAATGCCAGTGCAGCTACTATTCCTGAAAGCCTTCCTCTACCGCCAGAATCAACATTAATTAGAGATTGACCAATCATAGCACAACCACCCATACCTCCAAATAAACCGTTTAAGATATTTGCTCCTCCTTGAGCAACACACTCTCTATTTCCACTACCTCTGGTTTCTGTTATTTCATCAATCAAGTTTAAGGTCATTAAAGATTCTATTAAGCCAACTGCCGCTAATATAACTGCTGTAGATAATATTAAGCCCCAATGTCCCTCTAATGTACTAAATAACCCAAATATTTGATTCTGGAATGTTGGTAGAGAACCTTCTAAACCAGTTCCGCCACCTTCTATAATAAATGAGCCAACTGTTCCTACATCTAGATTTCCGAAAATGGTAATAGAAGCTACAACAATAATTGCGGTAAGTGCGGCAGGTATTTTTTTTGTCAATTTTGGTAATCCAAACATGATTCCCATTGTTAATAAAACTAAACCGACCATTGTCCACATTTCAGCACCTTGTAACCAATCTGTTCCTCCGGTTCCGGTATCCTTAAATAAGCCCAATTGAGATAAAAAGATAACAATTGCTAAACCGTTTACAAAACCCATCATAACAGGGTGAGGAATTAATCTTACAAATTTACCGAGTTTAAATACGCCTGCTAAAATTTGGATTCCACCTACAAAGAGTAAAGTGATAAAGAGCCATTGTAAACCAAGGTTTTCAATGGGGATATCTAAGGTTAATCCAACCTGATTTCCTTGTTGTATCATATGAACCATAACCACAGCCATGGCTCCAGTAGCTCCAGATATCATTCCTGGTCTACCACCAAAAACAGCAGTAACAATACCCATCATAAAAGCACCATATAAACCAACTAAGGGATCAATACCAGCAACAAAAGAAAATGCTACTGCTTCAGGAACCAATGCTAAAGCAACAGTTAAACCCGATAAAATATCGTTTTTAGGATTAACGGTGATATTTAGGATTAACTTTTTCATTACTCACTTTTAATTTTGAAAGCGGCAAAGATATAACTTTAGTTGGGAGGGGAGTGAAAAGTGATTTTAATTGTTCTAAATTTTGTGTTTGTTAAGGTTTAGTATATGGAAAGTAGGTTAGGAGTAACTATAGCAAAAGGGAATAACGATTTGTCGGTGTTTCAAAAAAACACGAAATTTAACTTTAGCAACACTGTGCCTATTTACTAATTACAGTGTTGTATGCTGGCTTTTCTTTTTGTATTAAATCGTTAATAGCATCCCAAAGCGCAACCCTTTTCTCCAAAGATTGTTTCGCTACAGCTAAAGTTTCATCCCATTTTTGTTCGTCAGTTCCACAAAGTTCTGAAACCATTTGAAGAGATAGTGGACCATGTTCATCTCCATCAAGTTCTATGTGTCTTTCCAAGTAGTATCTTAGTTTCTTGTAAGTGTCGTTATTAGAATCAGATTTATTCAAAATTTCAATAAACATGTCTGGGATAACATCTTCACGACCAAAAGTAAAAGCAGAAGCTACAAGGTGAGGCTTATCTGTTTCGATAATTGAAAATGAAAATGATACAAAATCAGCAACCCTTTTATCAATGTTGATTTCATTTAGTGAATATTCAACAGAATTACCTTTTTCTATATGTTTTATAAAACTAGAAATCTCATTTGTATTTGCTTGTACTTGAATCATTGCGTCCAAATACATTTCATAATGACTTTTAGCTTCACCTAATTCATTTATATCACTCTCTTCTGCATGAACAATTTCATTTATAAATCTCGAAAGCATTGGTTTATTAGAGGGAGTCCAAGGGGTGTTAACGTTTGTCAGTTGTACTTGAAGAGTTTTTAAAAGTGACATAAAATCCCATACAGCAAATACATGATTTTCCATAAAAGTTTTAATATCATTAACGTTCTTTAGGTTTTCATAAAGATTATGATTGCTCAATTGACTTCTTAATTCAGAAATTTCATTTTCTATATGTTCTATTTTATTCATTCTTATTTTTGCTTGCAATATACTTATTCATCGCATTTTTATGCGACTTATGTGTGTGTGATTTATTTTTAATAACTAAAAGCTACCAACAAATTATACTATAAAGTGTTTTTGAATGCCATCTCTATTCGAATATTCGAAATCTCTAAAAATAAGTTAAAAGATACCTAATCTTTGCAGGTATGGCATTCTACTCCCTTCAAATTTGCTAGTAAACATGTCATCCTCAGCTTGACTGGGGATCTATTTAAAACGTTATAATGGAGATTGCGGGTCAAGCCCTCAATGACGTTGAGTTTTATCATGCTCATCTTGTAATTACCTTTTGCACTCATGCCGTGCAGGCACTTTCTTTTTTCTTGACAGAAAAGAAAGCAAAAAATCAAGGCTCACAAAATCTTGATAACCTATTCTTCCTAAAAATAAGTGCGGCTGGATGATTTTCGGGCCCCAGCCCTCAACTTGCCAGTCTTACTAAATTTTTACTTCGACTAGAACATCAATTTTTTGAATGCCGCCATTTAAACACAATTATGGTTTCGAAGATCACGCTTGGTTATCTGTCAACCAAAACTGTCATTCTGAATTAAATTTTCTGTTTGCTTCAGCAAACATAGAAAATGACATGATGAATCTTGTGAGTTTAATACCGTAACTATTATCCCCTTGAGGGGAGATTAAGAGGGGTGTTTTGTCATCCTCAGCTTGACTGGGGATCTATTTACAACAATGAACAAATCGGGTTAAGCGCTACAAACGGGAAGCATTTCTTAACTACAAACTAAAATGCAATTTCTCAACCACACTCCCCACAACTTATTAATAGTAGGAGTATGGTTATGTTTTACCTCTAATACCAATTTAATTTCAAAACACCCAACAATGTTTTTTGTATAATGCCGATAGATA
>NVUQ01000025.1 GCA_002401955.1 Flavobacteriales bacterium
GCCTCACCCAAAACTTTTACAAAGTTTTGACCTCTCCGAAAGGAAAGGTGTGTTTGGAAACCCCGAAGCAGAGCTTCGAGGAATTCTCTTGATTAAATTTGTATTAGATAGAGCCTTAAAGTATTAAAATAGCAAGGGTAAGTAGCTGGAGATTAATGTAGGCAGAAACTGTTAAAGAAAGCTTTCGAATGACTATGAAGCATTAATATTGACCTATGAAATCTGGTCGATTAATAAATGAAGAATCTGTAAGTGATTCAAGAAAATGAATCAAATTTAACCTCTCATTATTCGTGAGTTTAAAACCTCCAATTTTTTCACTTTTTTGAGGGTTATTATTTCCTCCTTTTTCATAATGATTAATTATTTCTTCTAAAGTATTAAAACTTCCATCATGCATGTACGGTCCAGTTAAATTGATATTTCTTAATGTAGGCACCTTAAATAACGCTCTATCTTCCTCTTTGTTGGTAAGCCTCATTCTTCCAGAATCAGGATAATTAACATATAATCCATTATTCTGAAATGAATAATCAGTAAAATTAAATCCACTATGACATTCTGAGCATTTTAATCTTTCACTAAAAAATAAATCCTTTCCTTTTTTTTCTGAAGCAGTTAAGGCATTTATTTGATTCTGATAAGTAAATTTATCATAAGGGGAATTACCACTTATTAAAGTTCTTTCAAATGCAGAAATGGCTCTAGTAATAACAAAAGCATCTGGAGGGCGGTTGTAAGCTTGTTTTGATAACTGAACATAAATAGAATCTTTTTGCATTCTCTGAGCAATTAACGAAAAATGAAAATCAAATTCTTTATGTTCTTGAACAGGTACTATAATTTGTTGTTCAAGAGTTGGCACTCCTCCATCCATTAAAAAATAGGGGCTATAAACAACATTTGTTAATGTAGGAGAGTTTCTGGCAACTTTCTGACCTCTAATTCCAACGCCCACTTTAAGTCCATCTGTAAAAGCCAATTCAGGTTTATGACAGCTCGCACATGAAATAGTGGTGTCCCTTGACATAATTTTATCAAAAAACAACCTCCTGCCTAACTCAATTCTAGAATTACTTAATTCATTTTGTTCAGGGATTTGAGGTTTAGGAAAACCTTTTGGAATTTTCAGTTCATAAACATCTTGTGCCCATCCTATTAAAAGAACGGGCACAAGAATAAGTAGTATTGGTTTAATGTATTGTTTTACAAACATTATTTAATGAACATCTTTGTTGTTTCAACATGATTATTATCTCCAATTAATTTAACAATATATAGTCCTTTCGATAACTCTTTGTTTATAAAATAGTTCCCAGCAGCTGGTAATTGAGTTTCATTAGTAATAATTCTACCATTTAAATCAGTTATTAAGATAGAGGTGTTTTTTGCACCTCCAATAGAATAAAAAAGAGTTGGTGCGTAAGAATATTCATAATCTACTATTAATTGATTTACCGAATTAGTATTTGATTTTATCCCTGTTATTGCATTTCCTTCAAATACAGTTTCTGGATTACTGTTACCAATAAGTTGTCCATTAATAGTTTGTGCACCATGGTTAATTCCAGCAGTAATAAGGTTAATGTTTTTTAACCAATCTGCAATATTAACAGTAAGATTTATATTCAAGTCAGTACCATTTAAAATTGCACCTGTTGTAACACCAACTGAAGTTAGAAATTGATCCCCAACAACATGGAATTGGAAAATCTTGTTTGGCGTTCCATCTCCATTATCATCAACTTTTCCTTCGATAACTAAAAAACGATAACCTGAAGTCCAACCCCAATGCATTGATGGACTTTGATAAGATAATGGATGACCAGCAGGTTGTAAAGTTATATCTGCATGATTTAAAGCATTAGGAACTCCTATGTCAAAAATAATGTCTTCAACATTGGTAACATTAATTGACCCTAAAGGGTAATTAGAAATATTTCCACTAACAATTAATATATCATTTGGAGGAGTTGTTTGTTGTGCACCATCATGTTTTACATCAATTTCAGAAATATAATATTGAACTCGATTAAATTCTATATTATTTCCTAAAGGATCAATATAGTATTGGCCATAAGCAAAAGGGGTACCGTCATACTCATGAATTAAATTTAAGTTTACGTTCGTTTGTGCTACCGAATAAATAGATGTAAATACAAGTAGCGATAGGATTAATTTTTTCATAATATTAAGTTTATTGTTTAATTATTTTTTGAGATTCTATTACAGAACCTTTTTGATTTATAAATTGGATAAAATATATTCCGTTAGGAATATCTATAAAATTAATTGTTTCATTAGATTGTAAGTTTTGAATAATTTTAATTATAGCACCTTCTACATTATATATATAGGCACTTATTCCTTTTTCACTTTCTTTAAGGTCAATAAAAAGCTTTTCTTTAACAGGGTTTGGATGGAGTTTAAATTGACTTTCTTGTGTATTAAACTCATTAATTCCTATTGAATTTTGAATAGTAACATTTATATACTGACTATTAATAACAACTGCTGAATTTAAATTGAAATAATCAATTTGAATAGAATCCATAAAGTCCGTATTACCTTCTAACAACACACCATATCTTTCACCTGGAGTAATTAATAAAGTATCCGAAATCTCAACACTAGGCAATGGTCTTCCATCAGAAGAAATAATTTTAGCATTTAATGAACTCGGAAACGTAAACTTGTTGCCATAATATCCAATGTTAGCTAGCCTTAGGTAGATAACATCATTTGTATTTTCTGATATACTTATTGTTGTATCATTCAATTGTTGCTCAGATTTACCATTTATTAAAAAGTACTGAGGTTCATAATCAGGAACTTCCATAATCATTATTGCCGCATTGGTATCATGTTCATGATTAAATAATGTATCTGAATGCCAATTAGTATCCAATTCTGAGGTCATCCATGAATAATCCTTATCATAACTATATCCACCAGTCCAAGTAGTTTTACTACTATCTGCAGGTAATACAATTAACATCCCATACATTCCTCCTTGTAAATGAATTGGGGTTACAACATGACAATGGTAAATATAAGTTCCTGGATGAGGAGCTATAAATTCATAAGTTTTAGTTTCGTTATGATGTACTTGCCATGATAATGATGGGACTCCATCATTTTGTTGATCAACATCTAAACCATGTAAATGGATAGTGTGGGGTGCATTTTGAGATAAATTCCATAGTTTAAGATTTACAGAATCACCTTCATTGTAATACAATGTTGGTGCAGGTATATTGATGGCTCCACCTATCAGCTTTGTATATCCCATTAAAGAAACCAAATTGCCATCGTAAAGTTGATATTGTGGGGAAAGATCAACTTTAGAAATCACTCTATCGATGATAATCTGACCAAATAAAGAGGATGATAATACCAGACTAATTATGAAGAATAATTTTTTCATAATTATGGCTGTATATTAGTTATTGAAAACATACCATTTGGATAGAAGTTGTTACCTGTAACCGCAATTAGGTTGTGTTCATGTACAGGGTATTCTCCAGGTTTATCAGGTATTATTTGTAAAACAACAGTTTCCATTGAGTGAATAGGAAAAGTATCTTTAGATCTACCAACATGATTAGGGTACTTGCTAGAAAATTTTATCTCAGCATGGTAACCATGGAAATGAATAGATCTCATGCCTCTTCCTGTGTTCGAAATATAAACCAAAATAGTATCACCAACGTTTCCAACTATATTTATTTGAGGATCTGTAATTATATCTGGATGACTTAAGCCATTAATGGTAAAAAAGTCGGGTTGATAATTATTCCAAACAACACTACCTCCAGTAGTAAGAGTTGTATTCCACACAGATTGATGCTCTTTTGTATTCCAAAAGAAACTTGCATGGTTATGATCCTTAACAACAATTGAACCTGCTAATCCTAAGTAAGAATAAACAGGGAAATTTGTAGCATCATAAAAGAGATATAAACCAGCAGTATTAAATTGGTGCAACACATTTATTGAGTCTCCTGCCAGAATCGAATTATTAGTACTAACAATACCTTTAATATCAAATATATGGGTTATAGTATCTGTATTATGCACCCATAAATTTAAGCTGTCTCCAACATTTAATTCTATAATCGCATTTTTTTGAGAAAATGAATTATTTAAATTAAACGTAAAGTAAGGTATTTTCCCTCCATTTACGGTTTGCAGAGAATCTCCAATTATATAAAGCGAATTACTAACAGTATTCGCCTTTAGTTCATATAAAGAAGCAACAATTAAATAAGTGCAAAAAAATATTTTAAATAGATTTTTCACTAATTAACAATTAACTTCTGAGTACTGTATTTATTATCTTCTCCTATTACTTTAGCGATATAAATTCCTGAGGGTAATTCCTCTACATTAATTATGAATTTATCAGATTTTATAAACCCTACTGAACGAATTAATTCTCCAGTAATTGAATATAATTCAATCTTTTCAATCAATTTTGTTGATGTAATTGTTGTCCTACTTTTTGAAGGGTTAGGAGTAATCTTCGCTTCAAAAGAATTGCTAAGCTCTTGAATACTTATAGTTACTGGATTAATAATCCAAGTTAGCGTATCACCTACATTTGGTAAATTCACATCATAAACATAAATGCGGAGCTTCCCACCACCTCCAATTCCAAGCGGATCAGCAGTTAATCTAACATAACCAGTATCTGTTGTATTTACCAAATTAGCCTGACTGGCTGTATAGCCTGCTACTGGAATATGGCCTAAACAAGAACCAAATATACATACCATACCATCCCAGCCTGCAGGAAAAGTATTTTCTACTATCACAAGATCCAATGACAGTGTTCCTCCAGTATTATTTATTTGTTGAATTTTATATTGCCCCGTTGTGTTGTTTGCTAAATATGCAATAACGGTATCATTGGGCTGTGTAGTAAATGTTTGAGCATTTATAGAAACGCTTATAGATGCAATTGCCAAACATAATAGTATTGTTTTTTTCATGTTATAGTTATTTAGAATTAATAAGGTTTAACTAAGAGGGATGTCTTTAGTTAGAAATTAAAGAGACTAAGCCTTAATTTTATAAGGACAAAGGTATCGAAATATATTTCTTTTATTAAGTTAATAACAACCGAAAGATTAGCTTGTTGGACTCCTATAATTAGGGTGTAGACTTTAGCGTATTATTGATGTGTTCAATTATAAATAAATTGAAAAGATAGAACTGCATTAAATAGTTGTTTTTACTCTAAATTATTTCAAAAAATTAAGCTATTAAAAATTCAATTAGAAATGTTAAATTTGTGTTCAATAAAATTGAAGAAAGAAAATGTTTGATAGTTTATCCGATAAGTTAGATAGAGCCTTTAAAGTATTAAAAGGGCAAGGGCAAGTAACTGAAATTAATGTAGCAGAAACTGTTAAAGAAATTCGTAGAGCATTATTAGATGCTGATGTTAGTTACAAGGTAGCGAAACAATTTACCGATACAGTTAAAGAAAAAGCATTAGGACAAAATGTAATTAATGCAGTTTCTCCTAACCAGTTAATGGTTAAGATAACTCATGATGAGTTAGCTGAATTAATGGGTGGTGGAGCTTCGGAGATTAACATTACAGGAAATCCTGCTGTAATTTTAATAGCTGGTTTACAAGGGTCTGGTAAAACGACTTTCTCTGGAAAATTAGCTTTACATCTTAAAACAAAGAAAGGTAAAAACCCTTTGTTGGTTGCTGGAGATGTTTACAGGCCAGCAGCAATAGATCAATTGCATGTACTAGGAGAGCAAGTTGGTGTTGAAGTTTGGAGTGATAAAGAAAACAAGAGCCCAGTAGATATTGCTAAAAAAGCAGTAGCTCATGCAAAAAGTAAAGGACATAACGTTGTAATTATTGATACAGCAGGTCGTTTGGCTGTGGATGATAAAATGATGACAGAGATTGAGGAGGTTAAGAAAGCTGTTTCTCCTCAAGAAACGTTGTTTGTAGTTGATTCTATGACAGGGCAAGATGCAGTAAACACTGCAAAGACTTTTAACGACAGGTTAGATTTTGATGGTGTTGTATTAACGAAGTTAGATGGTGATACCAGAGGTGGAGCAGCGTTATCAATTCGAAATATTGTAGATAAGCCAATTAAGTTTATCGGTACTGGAGAGAAAATGGAGGCATTAGATGTATTCCATCCAGATAGAATGGCGGATCGTATTTTGGGAATGGGTGATGTGGTAAGTTTGGTTGAACGTGCCCAAGAACAGTATGATGAAGAATCTGCAAGAAAATTGCAGAAGAAAATTGCTCAAAACAAGTTTGATTTTAATGACTTTATGAGTCAGATTGCTCAGATAAAGAAAATGGGTAATGTAAAAGATTTAATGGGTATGATTCCTGGAGTAGGGAAAGCAATGAAAAATATGGAAGTAGATGATGATGCCTTTAAAGGAATAGAAGCCATTATTCAATCAATGACTCCACACGAGCGTGAAAATCCAAAAGTATTAAACGGGAGTAGAAGAAAAAGATTAGCTACTGGAAGTGGAACATCAATACAGGATGTAAACAAGTTGATTAAACAATTTGATCAAACCAGTAAAATGATGCGAATGATGGGTGATAAGAAAAAGATGGCTAAGATGATGCAAAATATGCCTAAAAGGTAATTGTTAAACGAGTGTCATTCCGATTGGATTCCGACTTTTGTCGGAAGAAACAGAGGAATCTTTTGAAATAAGTATTACTAAATCAAAAGATACCTCCGCTTCGGTCGGTATGACAAAACATTATTAAACTATGGAACCAACAATAGTAAGCGGAAAAGAAGTTTCAAATAAGATTAAAGATGAAATAGCTTTAGAAGTTGAACAAATAAGAGCTAATGGAGGTAAAACACCTCATTTAGCTGCTGTTTTAGTTGGTAATGATGGTGCAAGTAAAACTTATGTAAATGCAAAAGTAAAAGCTTGCGAAAGAGTTGGTTTTGGGTCCACTTTAGTGAGATTAGATAGCGATATTAGTGAAGCGGATTTAATAGCAGAAATAGATAAATTGAACAAAAATGATGAAATTGATGGTTATATTGTTCAGTTGCCATTACCAAGCCATATAGATGAGCAAAAAGTAACTGAGGCCATTGCACCAGAAAAAGATGTGGATGGTTTTCACCCTATGAGTTTAGGGAAAATGCTGTTGCACTTACCGAGTTTTTTACCAGCAACACCAGCAGGAATAGTAGAAATGCTAAGACATTATAATATTCCAACAGAAGGAAAAAATTGTGTTGTTTTAGGTAGAAGCCACATTGTTGGTTCGCCTATGAGCGTATTAATGGCTCGTAAAGATTACCCAGGTAACTGTACAGTTACTTTAGCACATAGTAGAACTCAAAATTTAAAGGAAGTAACTGCTTCTGCAGATATTTTAATTGTTGCTATTGGAAAACCAGAATTTGTTACCGCAGATATGGTTAAAGAAGGTGCCACAGTAATTGATGTGGGTATCCACAGAATTGAAGACAGCTCTAAAAAATCTGGTTTTAGATTATTAGGTGATGTTAAATTTGATGAGGTGGCACCTAAATGTGCTTTTATTTCTCCAGTTCCTGGTGGAGTAGGACCAATGACAATTGCTTCTTTGTTAAAAAATACATTGTTGGCGGTTCAGCTAAAGTAATTTCATTTTAGGAAATCAATTCCCAAATTAAAAGATTTTTTCAAAAATAAATAAACTTAAACGCCTGTTATTAAGCACATTGTATGTTGCGGTATGTTTTAGGTATAAATATTTTCATAAAAACAATTGTTATGAAAATAATATCTGAAACAGCTTAAAACACTTTTTATTCACTAAGTTTATTAACTTAGTAGACAACCCCGATTGCTATGCACAAAAAAGGCTCTTCAAAATTGGTTGAAACAGTGAATGATGAAATTTATAAATCATTGTTTATGTTTTCTATTGATGGAATATTTATAATTGATAAAGAAACTCAAAAAATTATTGATTTAAATCAAGCTGCATTGAATATGTTAGGTTATACAAAGAATGATTTAATTGATCAACCTATAACATCTATTTACCCAAATGAAGTGCTTCCTTATGTTGAAACTAAAATTAATGAATTAATAGAAAATGGTAATGTAAAGTTTGAAACGCAGCAGCAAAATAAAGCAGGAAAACTAATTGAGGTTGAAGTAAAAAGTTTTGTTTTTAAAAGTAATGGAAGAGATGTTTTTCAAGCTATAGTTACTGATATTTCTTCAAGAAAAAAAAGTGAGAATGAAGCTAAATTTGTTAAACAAAAGTTGGAAGCCATTTTTTCTGAGGCAAATATTGGGATGGTTGTTCTTAATGAATCTTTAAAATATATTGAGGTAAATAAAAAGTTTTGTGATTTTGTGGGATATTCCGAAAAAGAGCTCTTGAATCTTACTCCAATTGATATAACTTCTCCTGATGATATT
The DNA here is from genome assembly GCA_002401955.1 of Flavobacteriales bacterium. GTDB lineage: Bacteria > Bacteroidota > Bacteroidia > Flavobacteriales_E > Vicingaceae. The sequence continues at coordinate 8,452 of NVUQ01000025.1, forward strand.
GTGAAAACTATTAAAGTGATAAATAATATGATGGAACAAGGGGGAAGTGAAGAGGCTATTATTAAAAAATATATTAGAAAAGATGGAGGGTGTGTATGGGGTGAAGTAAGAAAGAAACAGGTTAAATTAAGTTCAGGAAATATTTTATATTGTGCTACCATAGTAGATGCAACTGACAGAATTATGCAGGAAATGGAATTGCTAGAGGCAAGAGAAAAATTAGCTAATATAATTGATTATGCTAGAGTTGGGATTACTTATGCAGATGAAAGAGCAGTATTAATATCTGCTAATCCAGTATTTGTGAAATTGTTGGAATATAATGATCAATCTGAAGTTATAGGTCTAAGTATAGCTGATTTTACACATCCAGAAGATATAAAAAAGGATTTTGATTTATTGCAAGAGATTCGCACAGGGAAGCGAGATGGCTTTCAAATAGAAAAGCGATACATTACCAAAAAACATAATATTGTTTGGGTTGACCTTCAAGTATCTGTAGTTAGAAATGAAGATGGTCAAATAGTAAATTTTGTTGGTATGATCTCTAATATTACAGATAAAAAACATAGAGAATCAGATTTTTTTTCAAGCGAAGAGAGATTGATTTTAGCTACTACACATGCAGGAATTGGGATATGGGATTGGGATATAAAGCAAGATGTCTTGATTTGGGATGATTTAATGTTTGAGCTTTATGACGTAAAAAAAATTAACTTTTCAGGTGTATATAAAGCTTGGGAAAAAGCCTTGCATAAAGATGATGTAGATTCTGTAAATAAAGAAATAGCAATGGCTTTATCGGGTGAGAAGGAATTTAATGCTGTCTTTAGAATTATTACTTCAAATAATAATGTTAAATATATTCAAGCGAAAGGAAATGTTCAATTCGATGAAAAGAATAAAGCCATTAGGATGGTAGGGATTAATTATGACGTTACCGAAAAGGAAATGCATTATTTTAAAATTCAAAATGCCATAATTAAAACAGAAGAAGCCGAAAGGCAACGAATATCACATGATTTACACGATGGTTTAGGTCAAACAATTGCTGCTGCAAATATGTTCATGAATACTATGGAAAGCATGGCTGAAGAATATTTTGATAACAGGTCAATGAAAATATTTAATATTGGGAAAGAACTTATTCAAAAAGCAGCAAGAGAAACCAGGTTGGTTAGTCATAATATAATGCCAAGATCTTTAAAACAATTTGGACTCGAAAAAACAATATCTCAACTATTAAATAATTATGAGACCATCAATAAAGACTTGTCAATTAGTTTTAATTCTAATTTGAATAATAATCGCTTTAATGGAGAAAAAGAATTAACTCTCTTTAGAGCTATACAAGAATCTGTTAATAATGCAATAAAACATTCAGGATCAAATAAAATTAAATGTAATTTAAAAAAGGTTGAAGATACTTTAAATATTGAGGTAAATGATTATGGTATTGGTTTTGATATCGATAAAATAAAAAAGGATAATACTGGAATAGGCTTGGTTAGTTTATCTCAAAGAGTTAAAATGATAGGTGGAAAACTTGAGATTAATAGTGTTTTAGGAAAAGGAACTACAGTTAAAATAGTAGTTAATTTAAAAGACAATGAAGCGTTATGATATTAATGATGAAGAGGTAGCTGGTGGAGTAGGATCAATGACAATTGCTTCTTTATTAAAGAATACATTGTTGGCAGTACAAGAAAGATAAGCCTTGTTTTTTAGAAGTTTTAGTGCAGAGGTAAACACCCAACAATGGTTTTTGTATAATGCCGATAGATAATTAAAACCAGAGAATGAGAGTAACGAAATTATCGGGCATTTTGTTTACAAATCGGTATAAATCATCTTCACTATCTTTTCTTAACTTGGAGGAATACGAACATATGTCTTTAAAATTGTATACGATAAGCCACCGTTTTGTCGTATTTCACATGTTTTAGTCGGTAAAAGTTACGGTTTTGTCTAAAAAATATCTACTCATCTCTCTGTTTGCGGTTGAGTTATTAAAATAAAATAGGTGTAAAACCTAATGGTGGTAATGGTTGCTGGTCTCTTGCATTATCGATTACTTATAAAACACCCTTAACTCCTTAATTTACATCACTTAAAGATAGGTATATATACTGGTTTATTGTCGGTTGTATTGGTATATCTTGTAACATGTATTGTATGCTTTAATTAATCGAGTATGAGAAAAATTTTACCTTCAAAACATTCTAATGTAGTGCTAAAAGAGATTGAAACTAAAATAACCGATTTAAATACAGATCATCTACTTGTAAAAAACAAGGAAAAAATAAGGCCAGAGTTATTAACTTGGAAAGAAAAAAATGTATGGCTTGATAACGCTCCTGTTTGCATCGAGATAATTGATTCAGCTTATAAGCTTCAACATGTCAGTCTTTATGGTATTGAATTGTTAAAGATTAAAAATATTAATAATTTCTATGAGAAAAGCTATCCCTATGCGTTTTATCCCGATTTGGCGAAAGATATTCTAGATAAAAACTTAGAAAAAGTTAAAATAACGGGTAAAACAATTTCCGAAGAATATTGGGTGAACAGTACCCAGGGAGATGAGTTTTGTTTTTTATCAAAGATTACTAGGGTTGATTTCGAGAATGGAGCTTTCAATTATCTAATGGTCGTTTCGGTGGATATTACCTTAAGAAAAAAAGAAGAATTAAAGCTACTAAATTTAAGTAATAGTCTAAAGAGTTCCAATCATAACCTTAAAAATATAAATCATAACCTTAAGATATTAAATTCCTTTTCCGATAAAATTCAAAAGGCCTTTACCATTAATGATGTTGTTAGGTCTATTGCAAAAAATGCAATTTTCGAATTTGATAATATTGATTGTGAGATATATTTAATTGATGAAAGTGGTGAATACATGATGCAAACTGCGGCTTTTATAAATGAAAAATTAGGGCTAATTAAGAAGCTAAAACCTATTAAAATTAAAGTTGGTGAGGGTCTTGTAGGAAATGTAGCATCTACGAAAAGTGGTAAAATTATTTCTACTTTTAATCATCCAACATATATCATAAATGGTGTAGAACGGCTATCAGAAATAGCCGTTCCTATAATCTATAATAACAATGTATTAGGGGTTATTTATGCGGTGCATTCAGAAAGTAATTTCTTTCCAGAAACGCATCTAGAACTTTACCAAACCGTAGCAGCAATGACTGCCAGTAAATTAATTCAAACGAAGGATTATGAGAGATTGGTGCAATCAAAGGAAAAATTAAAAGAAAATCAAATCAAATTGATCGCGTCTCAAAAAATTTCCAAATTAGGCCATTATGAATTTTATTTTTCAACCAATTTATGGGAAAGCTCAAAATCATTAGATGAGATATTGGGGTTTGATAAGTCATATATAAAAAATAAGAAAGGGTACTTAGATGTTATTTGTTATGATAATCTTGATGACATTAGAACGTATTTTAACCAATTAATTCGATCCAAATCAAAAAATTTTTACAAAGAACATAGGGTTATCAATGTGAAAACCAAAAAGATTAAATGGGTAATTAATAAAGGAGTTTTTATTTATAATGAAAATAATATTCCTGTTAAAATATTTGGAACAATTCAAGACATTACCAAACGTAAAATTGCAGAAGAAAAGTTAATTAAACGAGAAGAACGTTTTAGAAACTTGTTCGAAAATTCTATGGAAATTACCTTAATAGCCAATAAAGAAGGTGAAGTTGAATTTGTAACTGCTGCTGTATATCAATTAATGGGATATAGGGTTGATGAGTTAATAGGTCAAAATCTATTTAATTATATCCATCCAGATGATGTTGTAGAAGCTCATGAAAGATTTGATACAAGGTATAAGGAAGGAGGTAGAGGTATTTATAGAATATTTAGAGTAAAAACAAAATCAGGAATTTACAAACACCTTAGAATGATAACATCCAATCATTTTTCTGAATCAAGTATAAATGGATTTGTAATTAATGCACATGATGTTACAGCATTAATAAATGCAGAAAAGGAAAAATATAACGCAATATTTGAAACAAAGGAAAGTGAACGTAAACGTATTTCTCATGATTTACATGATGGTTTAGGTCAAACTATAGCCGCGGCAAACATGTATATGAATTCTTTAGATGATTCTTTGTCTGATCAATTGAATGAAGAAACTTATTTGCTCTTTGAAAAGGGTAAAAACCTTGTTTATGAAGCTACCAAAGAAGCAAGAATAGTAAGTCATAATTTTATGCCTGATTCATTAAAAGATTATGGATTGGAGCATGCTTTGGGAAAATTATTAAAGAATTATCAAATCATTAAGAAGGAGTTAACCATCTCATTAAACTCTAATTTGGGAGTTAAGAGATTTGAGGGGGAAAAGGAATTAACCCTGTTTAGAATTGTACAAGAATTAGTTAGTAATGCGTTAAAACATGCAAATTGTAAGCAAATTAAGGTGGATATTAATATAAATAAAACCGAGTTATGCCTTAAAGTGATTGATGATGGTGTTGGTTTTAATGAAGATGAGGTAGCCCAAAAAGAAGACCTAGGAATAGGGTTAAAGGGCTTAAAAGAAAGAGTGAATTTTTTAAATGGAAAATTATTAATTGAAAGTAGACCTTTAAGAGGGGCTTACATAAGTGTATTGATTAGTCTTTAGTTAACCTGAAAAAACGAGTTTAATTTTTCTGATTATGAGCGAATTATAGAACCAATACTTGGTAAGGATTAGGCTACTTGCTGTCTATAATGCCAATTTTTATATTCAGAGTCCCTCATTTCTTTTTTTATAGGTGTTAACGGGTAAATTTAAAGATAAGCGATGTAATCATTATTTCACATTTAATAATTGTATTTATCTTTCCATTTATCCTTTAAAAACTTTCTGTAACTAGCTTCTTTAGCGTTGTTTCCTGGTTCGTATAATTTAGTGCCTTTTACTTCGTCAGGTAAAAATTCTTGAGCACCATTACTGCCTTCGTAATTATGAGAATACTTATAGCCATCACCGTAACCAATATCTTTCATTAGTTTAGTTGGTGCATTTCTAATGTGTAACGGAACGGGTAGTGTTCCAGTTTTTTTAACCAATTCTTGTGCTTGATTAATTGCCATGTAAGAAGCATTACTTTTTGGTGAATTGGCTAAATAAACTGTTGTTTGAGAAAGAATAATTCTACTCTCAGGGAAACCAATTACGTTAACTGCCTGAAAACAGTTGTTAGCAATAACCAATGCTGTTGGGTTAGCATTTCCTATATCTTCTGATGCAGAAATTAATAATCTTCTAGCAATAAATTTAGCATCTTCGCCTCCCTCAATCATTCTGGCTAACCAATAAACAGCTGCATTAGGATCACTACCTCTTATCGATTTAATAAAAGCAGAAATGATATCATAATGCTGATCTCCTGCTTTATCGTAACGTACAATATTTTGCTGTACAATTTTTAAAACGTTATCGTTAGTAATCTCAACCTTATCAGTATCAAAACTATTAACAACAATTTCTAAGGTGTTTAATAATTTTCGAGCATCACCACCAGATAGTTGAAGTAACGATTCGTACTCTTTTATTTTTATTTTTTTCTTTTTCAGAAATTCATCAGTCGTTAAAGCAATTTCAATTAATTGCAATAAGTCTTCTTTGGTTTGTTCTTTTAATACGTAAACCTGACAACGAGAAAGTAGGGCAGAGATAACTTCAAAAGAAGGGTTTTCGGTAGTTGCACCAATTAAAGTGATAATTCCTTTTTCTACTGCACCTAGTAATGAATCTTGTTGCGATTTACTAAAACGATGAATTTCATCAATAAACAATACAGGATTATTAGTGCCAAAAAATTGTTGAGATTTTGCTTTTTCTATGATTTCTCTAATATCCTTAACTCCAGAATTTATAGCACTTAATGAATAGAAAGGACGCTTTAAATAATTGGCAATAATGTTAGCCAACGTAGTTTTTCCAACTCCTGGAGGACCCCAAAATATCATAGAAGGAATAATTCCTTTTTCTATAAAAGTACGGAGCGTACAACCTTCACCAATAAGGTGTTGTTGTCCGATATAATTCTCAAAGGTATTAGGCCTAAGCCTTTCTGCTAATGGGGTTAAATTGCTCAATATTATTTATATAATAAGGTAAAATTAATCATTATTCCTTGTCATTCTGAACAATAATTTATCTCTATTTTAATAGAGTAATAAATTGAATGGAAGAATCTGTTCGATAAACAACTACACTAAAATAGATTCTTCAGGGCATTTTTATAAGAAATAAATAGCTTTAAAAATTTTCTTCAGAATGACATTGCGAGTTAGCCATCTCTAGCAACTTATTAGTCGTTCTCAAATTTCTAGTGGTAGCAGAAACCTTTAGTTTATTTTCAAAAAAGTTATTACTCAGTTTAGCTTTTCCATAACCATTTGGACAATGGAAGTAAATCATTTTGTGCCCTAGATTATAAAATTCATTATCAAAATTAAACTCTGACAATGTTTTAATATTTTCTTTCTCAGGTTGTTCAGCTAAAAAAACAAAGTACATTTTTTCAATACCCTGATAAGGATTGTTCTTTAAAGCTTTTTCAACTTCTGTTGGAAGTAAAATTAAATTAGGAACCTCAAATCCGTAATGAGACTGAATTTTGTTAAAAATAACTTGTTGTAAATCAGCGGTTTTTGTTTCTTGATATTCAAAAACAACATTTCCGCTTTGTATGTAGGTTTGAACCTTGGTAAAACCCAATTCTTCATACAAACTTTTTAAATCAGCCATCAAAATTTTCTTTTGACCACTAACGTTTATTCCGCGAAGTAGGGAGATATAGGTTTTCATTTTTTAATCTTTTAATTTTAGGGAACAAAAAAAAGAAGAATAATTAAATTCCTCTCTTTAAAATTGAATATTTTAATGATGGTTAATCTGATATGATAACGGTGAAGTTGCTTATTTCTTTCTCCTCCTTGTTCTCATTAATCAATACAATTTCTTCAATATAAATTTTTTCCGGAGAAAATTCTTTTATTTTTTTATGAATTTTTTCACTCAATGTGCCATCAAACTGATGTATCACATGATAATTCTTGTTTGAGGTCATGCCAACAGAGAAAGATTTTACTTTCCAGTTTTTATCATTCAGTGTTAATTGTTGGCAATTGGAGAATGCTGTTTTTGAAATCGTAACCGTTCTAAAGGTTTTTCCACTTTTAGTAATAGAATTTGTTGAAGGTAGATTACAAATGCTAGCTTCAAGATCATTGTTTGCAAAAAGACAAGTTGAAATTATGGCAGCAACAATGGTTAAAGTTAATTTTTTCATAGCGATAGGTTTTAGTGATTCATTAATATGTTATCGAATATAAGAAAATATTATTTTTTAATTAATGCATTTAACAAAACTTTAACAAAAGAATAGTTGTTAAATAAGGCTACTAGATTTAGCATTTTAATCTTTTTTTGACCACTCACGTTTATTCCGCGAAGTAGGGAGATGTAGGTTTTTATTAATAATCTATAGATAGTTTAGCATTTGTTTTACTGTAGTTTTTTATGTTTTCTCTTTTATTGTTTTTTATTATTACTAATGTATTTTCAATATTGATTATATCATGAGAGTCTTTAAGGAGTTTTGTTTCAATTTCATATTGAATATTATATAACTCAAGAATGAAATCCAATTCTAAAACACTCTTATTAGCGATTTTAAGTTGATTTTTAAATTTATTTAAAGGGGTAACAGCATAAGGTATTAAGCCTAAACCGGTAGCTCCGATAATTAAAGTTATTGTAGTCATCCAACCAGTTTCCCAAAGGGCAATTGTAAATAAATAATCTGCTATTAAAACAATTAGAGCTATACCTAAAAAAGTATATAAATGTAGATATATTCCAGATTTCCTATTTTCTATTAGCTTAAGGTTAGAATCTAATTCAACAATTTTTTGCTCTAATCCTTCTCCAAACTCTTTAATAGTACATTTTTCTGCAAACGTTGGTTTTTTCTCAGTAACACCACAATAAACTCCAGTAGTAAAGTCCATTTTTTTATGTTCGCATAGTAGGCAGTGGGCTGTGCTTTTAATCATAATTTCATTTTCAGATTCCCAGTCAAGCTGAGAATGACATTAATCTTTGAACGACAAAAAACTAATAATAACTCTCCTCCTCCAAATAATTCTTTACGTAATCTTCCACACCTTCTTCTAAGGTATGGAAAGGAGTATCATAACCAATCGACTTTAACTTGTTCATATTGGCTTCAGTAAAATACTGATATTTATCCCTGATGTCTTCTGGTGTAGGAACAAAACTAATTTCGGGATTTTTATCCAATGCTTTAAATGTGTTTTTAACCAAATCTAAAAAAGTACGCGCCTTACCAGAACCTAAATTGTACAATCCAGAATCTTTTCTATGGTTGAGTAAGAACATACAAACGTTTACTACATCTTTTACATAAACAAAATCGCGTAACTGCTCACCATCTTTAAAATCTGGATTATGAGAAGCAAACAATTTCATTGCACCAGTTTCTTTTATTTGATTAAATGCATGGAATATAACCGATGCCATTCTTCCTTTATGAAACTCATTAGGTCCGTAAACATTAAAGAATTTCAATCCAGCCCAGAAAAAAGGTTGTTTTTCTTGCTTTAAAGCCCATTTGTCAAAATCGTTTTTAGAATCTCCATAAGGATTAAGAGGCTTTAGTTTATCAACTACTTCATGATTATCATCATAACCATGTTCTCCTAAACCGTAAGTTGCTGCCGAAGAAGCATAAACCAACGGTAAACCAAACTCAACACAAATATTCCAAATGTCTTTAGTGTAGTTTAAGTTCAATTTGTTGAATAAATCAACATCAAATTCGGTAGTGTCTGTTCTTGCACCAATGTGGAAAACAAACTGTACAAAATGCTCGTTTTCTTTTAACCAAGGAATAAATTCTGTTCTATCTACTTTTTGTGAAAAGGTTTTATCTTCAAAGTTTTTATTTTTTTTTTCGTTAGAAAAATCATCGACTAAAACGATGTCTTTAAATCCTTCTTGGTTTAGTTTGCTTACTAAGCAACTTGCTATAAATCCTGCTGCGCCTGTTACTATTATCATAATATTGTTGATGGTTGTTGGTTATTAGTTGCTAGAAAAACTATCAACTGTTAACAAACAACTGGTTACTAATTTCGGGAATAATCCCCTTTTCTTGTGCTAAATTAAACATTTGAGTAATGGCATTTTTACCTTCTTTGCCTAAATCAATAGAATATTTATTAACGTACAAATCTACATGTTGCATCATTACTTTTTCATCCATTTCTTGCGAATGTTCTTTCATATAATTGATAGGAGATGCTGGATTTTCGAAAGCATATTCTATACTTTTTCTTAAAATTCGATTGAACTTTTGAATGATTTCTTTGGGTAAATCTCTTTTAATAATTATTCCACCTAATGGAATTAATGCTCCCGTAGTATTTTCCCAGTATTCGCCTAAATCTATAATTTTTTCTAAGCCTTTTTCTTGGTAAGTAAATCGGTTTTCATGAATAATCAAACCGGCATCAACTTCTTTGTTAATAATAGCATTTTCAATATCAGAAAACAGCAATTCTACTTTATTAGTTGCCTCTGGATGAGCAATGCTTAAAAGGAAATTAGCGGTTGTCATTTTTCCTGGTATTGCTATTATAGCTTTGTCTAACTTTAAACTTTTTACTTTTTCACTTTTAACTAATAAAGGTCCACAACCTTTACCTAAAGCACTACCAGAATCTAGTAAAACATAATTATCAGTTAAATAACCAAAAGCGTGGTAGCTAATTTTTGTAATGTCTAATTCAGAGTTAAATGCTTTATTGTTAAGGTCTTCAACATCCCCTAAATAAACTTCAAAGTCTAATCCTTCGGTATCTATTTTATGATGCACTAAGGCATCAAAAATAAAAGTGTCGTTCGGACAAGGAGAAAAGCCTAAAGTAAGTTTCAAAGTTGTAAAGTTTAAAGTTGTAAAGTTAAAAAAGACTTTTGACTTTCGTTTTTAATCTTTAGATTTAAAGACTATTTATAATCTCTAATCCCGTTTTACATAGGTTATTTATTGCTATGGGGATATCCCAATTGTCTTTGTTTCTTTTTTCAACTTTGTTGGATATAGTTCTTATTTGAGCACAAGGAATATTTTCAAAAAGACACGCAGATAAAAAGGCAGCACCTTCCATACTTTCTACTTGTGGATTGAGTCTTTTTTTAATTTTCTGAATAGAAAACTCATTTCCATGAGAGGTATTAACCGTAATAGCATTTACTTTTTTTAACGAAGAAATAATAGGATTTTGAAAAGGATTAGAATTTATTATTTCTTGTGAAACATCAGTTAAACCCAAATCAGATAATGAAAGAAAGTTGTCTTCATCTTCAGCACCTAATTCTGCAATTTGATCTGAAGTAACATGAATAGTTTCTCCTAGAGTTAAATTTTCATCAAAACTGCCTGCAATACCTAGATTAATAGCAAGACCATAAGGTTTTGATGAAAATGTTTTTCCTAACATAAAAGCAGTATTAGTCATTCCAATACCACTTATTAATACATCTATTTGGTGAGTTTTGTAAGTGTAAGATTTGAGATGTGGATGTGTTGTTTTTTCAAATGTAAATTGTAAGAACAATGGTTCAATTTCGAATTGGGTTGCTGATACGATAAGAATTTTCATTCTGAAAATTATTTGAGATTAATAATTTGAAATTAGAGATTAATCTTCAATAACTAATTTCAAATTTTCAATAAAATGTAGGTGTTACTTCTTTTTCGTTAAAATTAATACCATAATTTTCTAATTCATCTAAAATAGGGTTGTAAATTTCTTTGATAATTGGCACATGAACTCCAGGAGTAGCAATGGTTCCATTTAATATCATTTTTACAGAAATGGCTAGCGGTAAACCAACTGTTTTAGCCATGGCAGTAAATTTCTGATCATCACCTTTAACTACCATAGAAGAATGGATTTCTTTATCTTCTCCGTTAATAACATAACGGAATCTATGCCACATTACAATCATGTCTTTGTCATCCTCTTCTAAAGTCCATTTTTGTTCTAAAATATGTTGTAAAATTTGAGCTGGAGTGGCATTTTTTAGTCCAATTTTTGTTTCTTCAAAAATTCCTAACCATACAAATTTCTCGTACATTTCAATATCATCTTGTCTAATGTTAAAGTAATGTTTAAATTTCAGTTCAACAGAGTCATTTTGATTGTAGGGCAGAAAAGAATTGATAAACTCTCTGTTGGTCATGTTTTCAGAATCTTCCATTACGTAAGTATCATCTGTTAAACCAAGCTTTACAAAATAATGCCAAGCCTTACAAAATCCAGGTTTTCTTAAAGTTCCTCTAAACATGGTCGGGATGTTTTCCAAACCATAAATTTCTCTGTATTGTAAAGAATCTCTGTTAGCATACCCTTCAAACTTTCCGTAGCCTTCTATGTCAATTATTTCAGTTCTTCTAAATAATTTATGATACGGAAGATATTTGTATTTATTGTTTTGAATGAATTTACAAACTCCTTGTCCTGCTAAAACAACATTTCTTGGGTTCCAAGTGAATTTATAATTCCAAGGATTGTTATCACATTCTGGAGCAACTAATCCTCCTGTAAAAGTTTCGAAAGCTTTTAAATCGCCACCTTTATCTTTAATACCATCTATCACTCTCATTGCAGAAAGATGATCGATTCCTGGATCCACTCCAATCTCATTCATTATAACAATTCCAGCAGTTTTTGCTTCGTTGTTTAACGCTTTCATTTCTTCCGAAACATAAGAAGCCGTAGCCATATGCTTTTTGTATTTGATACAATCTCTAGCAACAGACATATGCATATGTGCCGGAAGCATAGAAATAATTAAATCATGCTCATCAACTAAACGCTCCCTTTCTTCAGTATTATTTACATCAAAAGCAATTGCTTTAGCTAATTTATGATCACCTACTGCTTCGCTCGCTAAATCTTTAGTTTGATCTGCAATAGTGATAAACCAATTTTCATTTTCAGCATTAAACAGTAAGTATTGAACTAAAGAAGAAGTTGATCTTCCTGCACCAATTAAGAGTATTTTTTTCATATAAATTATTATTCCAACAAGAACTTCGAATTTCGTTATTTAATTAACTTTTCCTAATTTTTTATCCCGAATTTTACTAACAAATTTGTATTGGTAATTTTAATAGGAATTCAATAACAGTGTTATGATAAAAAGTGTATTAATTAAATCAGGAGTTTTAGGTATAATAGCAGTATTAGGTGGTGCTTTTGGAGCGCATGCATTAAAAGAAGTGTTAACATCAGAACAATTAATGAGTTTTAATAGAGGTGTTCGTTATCAATTAATACATGCTGTTGTTTTGTTGTTTATCTTTTTATTGATGACTAAATATGAGAATAAACAATTTAAAATTGCTGCTCAACTTATTTTTTTGGGAGTTATATTGTTTTCAGGTTCAATTTACATTCTTACCCTAAAAAACCTTATTGGTTTAGAACTTCTAAAATATGTTGGGCCAATAACTCCAATAGGAGGTTTGTTAATTATTACTGGTTGGTTATTTATTATTTTAGGAGGGATAAAGTTAAAGGAGTGAATTCTTTTAAAGCTAAGATAAACGCCCTTTTTATAGGCGTTTATCTTTTAATGAATTCATTTTTTCTCATTCCATCCTAGTATAATATTAGATACAAATCGTGGTTCAGGTGGTAATGAATAAATACTTTCTTCATAGTTCTTATTATAGGGCGATATATTAACAATGTTACCGTTCACAAATAAGGTACTACTCCCGCCTGGGTCAAATCCCATAGCAGTTGTCATGCCTTGTTCTTTAAGAATAGCAGCCATATCGTTATGGGTAGCACCAACTGACTCTCTAATGCGTCCATTTACGGCTAAAACTCTAAGTTCACCTTCAGCATTTATGCCCACTCCTATTTTTGGTCCTCGCATATCTGTATAATCTAAGCGAGCTGCCTGTGTTCTTATGGAGTTTTTGGTTTTCCAACCTTCAGTTTCCATATTGATTACGCATTCACCGTTTTCTAGTAGCATAGGTCCAGCTTCAATAGCATAAGACACTTTTGACCAACGGATACCTAAAGTTTTATCCTCAATTAAATTGAATGCTAGCTCTTTACCAACTACAAAATCCTCATCTGAGAACAAGTTTTTGGGTATGCATAGCGTAAGACCTACAGGGATAAGTTGAACCTTATCACCAGCTTTACGATGTATGATTTCTTTGATGGTGATTCCAGAAATGCGAACAATAACGTGCTCCGTTGTTGTTATTTCATCCTCTTCAAAATTAAGATCAAAGAAACAAGGAGTGTTACTTAAAATTGTGTTGTAAGCATTTGATTTAAAAGTGATTTCTCCTTTTTTCGTTTTCACTTTAAAACCTGCTTTACAATTTACTTTCTTAATGTCAATTTTTCCATCCTTATAAATAATAAAGGCTGGTTTATTAAATAATGGTGGGCATTTTACTTCACCATCTATAATTAGTAAACCAAGAGGAGAACCTATATAAGTTTCAGGTAAACCAAGTTTACCAACTAATTCTGGATTTAGAATGTAGCCACCGTTCCATGCCAGGCTTATTTTCTGTTTGTTAGCACTTTCTTTGGCATATTCTCCTAATAAATCAGGAACATTCTTGGGCCCATTTTTTGCAAAATGTGCATTAAAATTCCACTTGCTTTTTTTGGTGTTTGTTACTGCCATTACTCCAGACCAAGGCAAACCATCGGCATAAACCCCACTCAAATATTTGTGGGTTACGGCTAGTGCCGGAAGCTTTGTTTTCTGTTCAACATTATCGAGCTCCTTTAAAAACGGAATGATGGGAGTTCCGTTGGTTTCAGCATCTTTACTAATAAGTTCAAACAGTTTTTCTTCACCTAGTTTATCTGATAATTTTTTAAACAACGATGAATTTAGGGCATTGTGAAAGTCTTTGGAAGTTTGAATTGGTGTAGGGTAAGATATTGTTGTTCTTACTCCAGCAGGTACAAATTGAATAAAACCACTATTTACAGATATCCCCATTATTTTTCCAGCTATCTCATCCTGTACTTTTCCTATATGAAAATGATCGATGTTAATGATGTCAGTCATCATGCTAGCATTTTCTCCACTAGTAACAATAAATCCTTTTTTCTCTTTTATTTCTCGAAGAACTTCTAATGCCTCAGGTCCCATTTGAGCAAAATGAACACCATTACACCATTGTTGTGTTCTAACAATTTTAACCAAACCATGACGGTACAATAAAGTAAGCTCAGGCTCTACATTACTTTCTATATAGCTCTTAATATGCGTGTTAGAAAATCCTACGTTTGGATCTGGAAAGTGAATGAAAATATAGGTGGTTGTGAGTTTCTTTTTTTCTTTATTAATTAACTCATCAGTCAATTCATCCTCAATTCCTAGGTTAAGTTTAGATCTGAATGGCTGCAATACAAAGTACTCCATTTCATGCTTAATGTATTTACCAGGGAAATAGCCTACAGGAACATTTTTCTTAAGTGTTTTAGTTAATCTATTTCTATCATCAATCTCCAATACTTCACTATTTGTTAGCTGATGTAATGCAAGTTTCCAATCGGTAAAAAACTGAGGAGAAATAACAGGAAGGTTCTTTTTAATTGGTAGAAATACCAGATGATGAATCATATTAACAAGACCCAGTAACTCTTGAAATGTATAGTCCATATAAACCAATCGTTTTTTATTTCGATGCCTATAAGCGAAGGAATGATCGTGTTGAATTTCAAAATCTTTGGACTGAGTTTGAAAAATAGCTGCCACTAGATTATAGAATATCAAAACATCTTCTCGAGTGGTGTCTGTTAATTCGTGCTGCTCAGTTTCTATTTTTCGAGCATAACGAAAAACTCTACCTTTAATTTCTTGCTCTTCAACTCTAAAGTAGCTAGGATCAATTAATGACTTCAGGTAAATCATAAAGGAAAGCTTGCCAAAACCAGGTAAATACTCTCTAGTTTTAGTATTCATGATGGCTTGGAAATTAGGATGTTCATAATGATAGACCTTTTTATACTCATCTAATAGCTCCTTAAACTGGTCGGTTTCTTTGTCTTTCTGAAAATTTGAGAGCATCTGAAATGCCAAGCTTTCAACTACATCTCTCATATTTTTTTCTAGTACTTCGTAGCTATACCTGTTCTCTATAACATTAATGTTGTGAGCAATATCTTCTACATTATTTTGTGGGTAAAAAACTTGGTCGATAATCTTGCTCAATAGTTTTTTAGTAAATCGATTACCTTTAAATTCTAACACTCTTAACCTATCTTTCTCATCCAAATGTGTTCCGATAACTTCTTCGTAAACTTCACGAGGTTCATATTGCCTGCAGAATATAGGTGTGCCACTTGCAGCAGCCTCTAGTATTGGTAAGCCTCGTCCTTCTGTTTGGCTAGGCAATAGAATTAAAGATGAAATATGATATAGCTGCCAAATGTCTATGGGAGCGTTGTACTTTTGTTTGTATTCATCTTTATCAAAAGCACTAAATAAAAACCCTAAAAATACCTTAGATTTAAATTCTTTGGGAAGACTATCAAGGAATAAACTAAAATCGAAGAGCAATTCTTGATAATAATCTTTTTGACCCAAAGGAATTGGTCCAGAAACTAGCAGTGTAATTTTTAAACCTGGGTTATCATAGAATTTTTGGCGAAATCTTTCTTGTAAAATGAGGTTGCTGATTAATCGGAAGTTTATTTCAATGGATTTTCTATTGATTACCCTAGTAGGTTGTAAGAAAACCACATTATTACTTACAAAATCTAAATTATCTATTCTCTTATGACCTAATAGTATGGGGTCTTTAGCCCTGTCACTTGTAATGTGTTTGCTTGTTTCATAAGCAATAACTTTATTTTTATCATTAGAGAATATGGAAGCCACTTGTTTAAAAGCACTTATTATACTACGCTTACTTACATTCTGATGTGATTTAATGTCTATAGCAGTACCAATTTTTGCTATGTTGGCTGGGTTGTGACCATTAACCTGAAGTGTGTGTTCATATTGAATTTGGTTTATGTTTACCGTCATCCAGGTCTTTCTTTCCCATGGAAATAGTACTTCAATTACAGAGAAAAATTCACCCACATGAGAATTAGTAAAGAAAAAATCTCGAGGCCCTTTTTTAAGTCCTTTCTTTTTAATATTTACTTCAGAATTTCCACCTTCCCAATAAAAATCATGATTATTGTTAATTACAGGTATACCCAAGTATTCTGAAATTAGAATTACTGCTAGTGTTAATGAAACATTTCCAGGATTGGAGCACACATTTATTGTGTATAACAGGTTAATTCCATTCTCTTCAATATATCTACCTAATTTTTCAGTAATAGTTAAGGTATCTTCCCAAAAAGTAGTAATCAATTCATTATAATTCTTACTTCCTCTTTCAATTTTATCATGAAAAAAATTATTATAAAGAGGCCAATTGTCAAACCCATCCATTTCTTTAATTTCTTTTTGATAAGGAGAATCGATCAAATTACTTGCCTCAGGTTTAATGTCGCCAGCGATGTAATGGATTTTAGTTTCTGGAAAAATGGACTTTAAAACACGATTATATTTATTTGCTTCTACTGTAATTCCGTCTATGGTATAATAAAAGGAGATTAATCCAATACCACCATTTTCAATATGTTTGGTGTATGCCTCGGTATTACCAAGAAATTCTGCTTTCGGAGGGTTTTCTCTTATCTTATCTATAAATAATCCTAAATCGAACCAAGTATTAATGTTTTTTGTTTTTAAACTTTTTATCATATGGTCGACAGTACTTTCTTTTTGAAGCATTTGTTTTTCTTTTATAGTTTGGAACGACATAATATTGGTTTTTAGGTGCTTATCCGGATTTTTATCCAAAAATTACTGATAAAAATAGATGAATTAATGAATACTAAAAACGGTATATTATGCGATATTCAACTAGGTATAAATACTTGGTTTTAGAACAAGTATATTACCTTTAATACCAATTTAATTTCAAAACTCCCAACAATGGTTTTTGTATAATTCTTATAGATAATCAAAGCTAGAGAATGAGTGTAACGAAATTATCGGGTATTTTGATTACATATCGGTATAATTATATTGGTATCTTAGATAAGGTAAATTTTATCCAGCCATAGGATGATTTTTTATTTTTTATGAAAATAATAGGTTTAATTTTTGTTCTAAAATTTCAAATGAAAAATGTTTTTTTCCAAGTTCAAAATTGTATTCACCTATTTGTTGAGCTAGTTTAGGGTTGTATATTGTTTTTGCCATTTCTTCCACTGCTTTGTCTGTAAGTATATTATCTTCTATTAAGACTGTTTCAAATCCATGACAACCAATATCTTGACTGTAAACGGGTTTGTAATTATTAACAAAAATTGGTTTTTTTGCCAGTACAGATTCAATAAAAGCGTTTCCAAATCCTTCATAAGTACTAAAGTAGGTGCATGCCCTACCATGAGCATAAAAGTCTGAAAGATCTACATGTTTAATTCCTTCTTCAGCAGCAAAAATTACTTGGTTCATAAGGTTTAAATCATGAATTTGATCTACAAGTTCATTGTAGTAAACATTGTTTTCATCATCATTGTGATTTCCAGAAATTACAAGCTTTATCTTTTTATCGTTAAGTTTTTCAACTAATGAAATAGCTGTTTCTATCCCTTTTCTTCTTACAATTCTGGTAACCTGTAACAATGGTATTTCTGTTTTTGCAACCCCTATTCTTCGTAAAAATAGTTCATTTTCGCTAGTAGGGACACCAAAAGAGGTGTTAAAATCCATTACATTGGGAACCATAACAGTAGGGATATTAAATCGACTTTTGAATGTTTCTACACCAAATGAGTTGATTACCGCATGTTTTACATGTGGAATTAATAATGGGAAATTGTCGCTTACAAGTTTATTTATTTCAGGATGAACAGATTTATATCTATCTCCTCTTTCCCAATAAAAATCATGGTCGTGGGTAACAATAGGAATGCCTGTTTTTTCAACTAATTTTTTAATTCCTATCCCCATAGATATATGACAGGGTAGTGCTGATGCATTTTCTGAAAGAAGGCAATCAATTTTATTAAAAATTACCCATTTTTCAAGTTCTGTGAATATGAGATTAGATACATTTTCAATGTGATCTATTAAGCTATCGGGTGATTTTTCAGGTTCAAAAAAGGCTTTTCTTTGTTCCCATTCTGCTTCTGGAGAAAAAAATGAAAGTAAAGGGCAGTGAAAATGGTAGGGGTCTTCCATTTTCCAATTTTCAAATTCTCCAGAAATGAGAAACACCTCATGGCCAATTTTTTTTAATACTTTAATCCATTTAATAGTTTCTAGAGCAACTCCATCAACTCCTCCTATACGTCCAATTATTATTCCAATTCTCATATTAGTTCTATAGTTTTTTATGAATTAATCCCATTACTTTTTGTCATTTGGTTTATGAAATGGCTTTTATTGTGTGAGGGATGTTTTACAAAGGTTTATGTGTTAGGGGGTGTTATTTTAATATTTCCTAATTGTTTAAAATCATATGGTTTGAGTGATTCTTCTTTTATCCTTTTTGTATCAATTTCATATAATAAATATTCAATTTCAGAGTCAATGAAATCTAATTTATGATTTTTGTTTACTTGAATGGCGTAGCTCTTTGATTCTGAAGTATAGGCAAGGATTAACATTCTCTTATCTTTACCAAAAGAGTAGGCCTTTAGAATCTTTGAAGTGAATACATCTATGTTTTCAATACTTTTTGGAGTAAATATTAATTCCATATAATCTTTTTTATTTCTGAGTCGAAAATAAGCTGCACTGGTTAAAATACCTGCAACAATATTAATACTAAAGGATACTTGTCTGTCTGTATAACCATATATGCTTGATTCAGATGTAATTCCTATAGGTATTGAAAATCCTTGAGATAAATCTATCGAATAGGAGGGGTAGTTTATAAAAATGACAAATTGTAGAATCGACCAAATGAAAATAGTCAATTCACCTCCATGTTTATTTTTGTAGATCAACCAGAAACTAAATAAGCCGACTAGACTTAATAAAATTGAACAGATTTCATTTAAGTCAATATAATTAAATGGGGTAAGGAATAGTTGTAATAAATTTAGTGTGCTTAAACCTAAAACAACAAAATGTAAGTATTTATCAATACCCCAAATTGGTCTTTTTTCTTCTTTTACTTCCATTGTTCTATAATACCGAATGGTTTTCTATGTTATTTTTCAATGTGATATATAAAGATGTTGTAAAACGAAGTTAGCGTTTTTTTATTAAAAATTAAAGAAAGATGGAGTCAATCAAAATAACCTTTTTGCCATAATGCCGCAAGGTCCATGGTTATGGCTACAGAGTAATGAATTGCAATACCTAACCATATAGAACGACTTTTTAAACTTAATGCACCTAAAATAATTCCGGCAAAAACGGCTCCTATGGTTTCTGGCATTGGTTTCTGAAAATGAATCATAACGTAAGGAATCATCATAATAAAAATGGAGTAAAAACCAAATCGTTTTTTTATTCCATGTATCATAAATCCTCTAAAAAAGAATTCTAAAGCAAAGAATTGAGTGAGGTATAAACATTGCCATATCACAAAATTGGGAAATAAGCTTTCTCCTTTAGGATTATAAAAAGGGTATTTATGCTGGAAGCTTTCTGTTGTGGAAACCAACAGTATTAAAGGAACCATAAATAAAAAGAAAACGATATACGTTTTGTAGTTCTTAAAGAAACCTTTTGGTGATAAGCCATAATCGCTTAGTTTATCTTTGAAAAAGGCTTTAATAATAAATACAGGAATGATAAAGTAAAAGGTAATTAAAATACCAACCCAATAAGTAAGCTGGAACAACCTTGCATTTGGGAAATTAGATTGAAGGGAATTTAGTCCGTTAGCTAAACCGTTTAGTTTAATTGTTTTTAAGGTTGAAATTAAGAATTGAAAATTCCCAAAATATTGAATAAATATCAATGAAAATGAGACTACAAGCAGTATGGTAATTACTTTTTTATCTAATTGAGGATTATTTGATGTTTGGGTTTCTACTTCGTTAAAAGTATTTACAAAAATGGTATTAAATATGGTTTTAAGCATAGTTTGTTTTTTTGTCATACTAAACGATATTTTATCAACCAGTCTAAGGCGGACGGTATAAAATGACGTGAAGAATCTATTCGTTTAGACAACAGATTCTTCATTTCGATTTATTGCCAAGCAATAGCTTGGATAAATCATTGTTCAGAATGACAAATTCGTTTTAACTCGTATGATCAATAGTAATAACCCAGTTTCCATCAATCTTTTTCCAATAAAGATCAAAGTAACCATTTGGATTATCTTTCTCTCTAATTAAGCTCCATTTTCCTAACATAAAAGCAGATGATCCGTTTACTTCTAATTTGATGACTTCAAACTCTAATTTCCCCATTGCTGCTTTATCGGGATACGATTTTTTGTAATTATCTAAAGTGGTTTTCCAACCGTATTTAAGGCCTTTTTTGCCTACAAACATTAACGAGTCTGATTTCCAATAACCTTTCATAAAATCAGCTACATTACCATCGTT
Source organism: Flavobacteriales bacterium (assembly GCA_002401955.1). Classification (GTDB taxonomy): domain Bacteria; phylum Bacteroidota; class Bacteroidia; order Flavobacteriales_E; family Vicingaceae. The sequence goes on from NVUQ01000025.1 coordinate 29,155, forward strand.
CCATGCTTGCTCTTGAGCATTCATTACTTTCATTATAGTAGCCTTTTCTGAAGTGCTATTACTGCAAGAGACCGTTACGATAGCCATAAGGATTATAAGTAGTTTGTTCATTTTAATTTATTGAAGGTTCTTTAACAGATAAGGTTGATGAATATTTTTTGATGAAATGAATACTCTTTTTCATCAAAGGATGCATTTCTACATCATCATTAACAAATGGAACAGTTTTTCTGTATTCATTAATAAAATCAGTAATAATTTGAGAAGATTTTAAAGGTTTTCTAAATTCTAATCCTTGAGCAGCATTCATGATTTCAACTCCCATAATTTTCTCTAAATTATCAACCATTCTATAAACTTTGGTTGCAGCATTTGCTCCCATACTTACATGGTCTTCTTGTCCGTTAGATGAATCTATTGTATCAACAGAGCAAGGAGTTGCCAGTTGTTTGTTCTGACTAACCACAGATGCTTGAGCATATTGCGGAATCATAAACCCACTATTTAAACCAGGATTTGCGACTAAAAATGCAGGTAAATTACGTTCACCTCCAATTAATTTGTAAGTTCTTCTTTCGGAAATGTTACCCAATTCAGCAACAGCTATACCTAAATAATCTAGAGAAATTGCTAAAGGCTGACCATGAAAATTTCCTGCTGAAATAATCTCATCTTCATCAGGAAAAATGGTTGGATTATCGGTAACTGAGTTAATTTCTTTTTCGAAAACACTTTGTACATGAGCAATTGCATCTTTACTTGCTCCATGCACTTGCGGGGAACATCTAAAAGAATAAGGATCTTGAACATGGGCTTTTTCTTGTACTATAATTTCGCTTCCGCTTAAATATTTTTGAATATTTCGAGCTGTGATAAATTGTCCATCATGCGGGCGAACTTTATGTACTAAGTCATTAAAAGGAGAAATTCTGCCATCATAAGCATCTATAGAAACTGCAGTAACTAAATCGGTTAAAGCACTTAATTTCTTAGCTCTTAATAAGGAATGAACCCCGTAAGCACTCATAAACTGCGTTCCATTTAATAAGGCTAATCCTTCTTTAGATTGTAAATCGATTTCTTCCCAATTGAACTGTTTGTTGATTTCTGCTCCAGAAATTTTATTTCCTTTATAGTTAACTTCTCCTAAACCTAAAAGAGGGAGTACTAAGTGGGCTAAAGGAGCTAAATCTCCCGAAGCACCTAAAGATCCTTGTTGGTAAACTACAGGAAATACATCATTATTGTAAAAATCAATTAAGCGTTGTATTGTTTTGAGTTGAACCCCAGAATGTCCATAGCTTAAGCCTTGAATTTTAAGTAATAACATTAATTTTACAATATCTTGAGGAACTTCTTCTCCCATTCCGCAAGCATGCGACATTACTAAGTTTCGTTGCAGTTTTCCTAAATCTTCATTAGAAATTTGGGTGTTACATAAAGAACCGAATCCTGTATTAATACCATAAATAGGTTCTTCGTGTCTTCCTAACTTCTCATCTAAATAAGCCCTACATTTTAGTACTAAATCAGTTGCTTCTTTGGATAGTTCAATTTTTAGATTATTAGAAATAATAGTGTCTACTATTTCTAATGTGATCCAGTTTTTGTTAATGCTGTGTGTTCCCATATTTTCATTGTTTTTAGCATTGTAGGAACGAATCAATTTATTAATTGTCTTCCCTTCGACTCCGCTCAGGGTACAATCAATTCACAATGATGATTATTATTGAACTAAAGTAATTAATTCATTTATAGTTAAGTTTTCTTGTTCTCCGTTTTCCATGTTTTTAACGGTAAGTTTTCCTGATTCCATTTCATTACTTCCAACCAAAACAACATACTTTATACCTTTGTTGTTGGCAAAAGTCATTTGTTTTTTCATTTTAGCAGCCGTAGGATATATTTCTGAATTTATACCAGCATCTCTTAATTTAAAGAGTAGTGGTAAACAATAGTCTTGTTCTTTTTTACCAAAGTTAATGAATAGCACTTGAGTTGTATCTCCTTTAAATTCGGGATATAAATCGTTATCTAATAATACATCATAAATACGATCTGCACCAAAAGAAATTCCAACTCCCGAAACATCTTTTAATCCAAATTTACCTGTTAAATCATCATATCTACCACCACCAGTTATGCTCGGAAAATTATCTACTTTAACTTCAATAATAGTTCCAGTGTAGTATCCTAATCCACGAGCTAGGGTAATATCTAATACTAAATTGGCAGTTTTTAAACCTAAAGAATTGGTGTAGCTAAAAACTGTTTCTAATTCTTCAATTCCTTTTTTTCCTATTTCTGAAGTAGATAAAAATTCATTTAAGAAACTTATTTTTTCTTCAAAAGTTCCGTTTAGTTCGAAAAGTGGTTTTAGTTTTAGAACAGCTTCTTCACTAATACCTCTTGTAGATAACTCTTCTAAAACTTTATCAACACCAATTTTATCAAGCTTATCTATAGCAACAGTAATGTCAATTAGTTTATCTGAAGCACCAATTGCTTCTGCAATACCTGCTAATATTTTTCTATTATTAATAGAGACCGTATAGTTTAGTTTCCCTTGAAATAGGGAGGAAAAAACATCATCAATTATTTTAAGTAAATCAACTTCATTTAATAAAGAATTAGAACCAATAATATCTGCATCACATTGATAAAACTCTCTGTATCTACCTTTTTGTGGTCTATCAGCTCTCCAAACAGGTTGTATCTGAAACCTTCTAAAAGGAAAGGTAATATCGTTTTGATTTTGTACTACGAAACGAGCAAAAGGAACGGTTAAGTCATAACGTAAAGCCTTTTCTGCTATTTTCGGAGTGATGAGTGTTGAATTTTGGCTAATGAGTTCTTCTTGGCTAACCTTAGATAGGTAATCACCACTATTTAATACTTTAAAAATGAGTTTGTCACTTTCATCACCACCAGTACCAATTAAAGTTTTAAGATTTTCTACAGCAGGAGTTTCTATCTGTTGAAACCCATATTTCTTATATACACCTTTAATAGTATCAAAAATGTAATTTCTTCTAGCCATTTCTATTGGCGAAAAATCTCTTGTCCCTTTTGGTATGCTTGGCTTACTACTCATTACAGTTAAAATCTGCTGCTAAATTAATAATCTAATAACAGTTAGCAATGGAAACTTTTTAATATATTCATCGTTAAAATTAGCACCTTAGCGGTTCTGTTTAATTATTTTGTAGAAAAAAATAATGGTTTTTAATTAAAGATATTAATGATAAAATGGATTAAATTTTCCTTGTTTACATGTTCTATTTTCTTGAGTATTAGTTTGTTTGCTCAGGAGGGAACTCCATTAATTACTAATTTCACCTTTGGAGAAACAAGTATCGATAATGAATCTTGGGCAATGGCTCAGGATAAGGAAGGGCATATGATGTTTGCTAATAGAAGGGGAATTGTGTCGTTTGATGGCATTAAATGGAATACCATCTTAACTCCAAATGTACCACTAAGTTTATTTTATGATGATAATTCTAACCAAATATTTGTAGGGTGTAAGAATAATATTGGAGTATTAATAAAAGGGCTTGATGGTGTTTATAAATATGCATCGTTAGTTCTAGGTAACAGAAGCGTTGGAAATGTAGAGCAGGTTACATCATTAAATGGGAATATCTATTTTTATAGCAGCGAATATGTTACTTCTTTTAGCTTAGAAACTAAAAAAATTAAACAATGGTCTGCTAATTCAGGCGAACCATTTACTGGGTTTTTTACTAATAAAACAGAGGTGTATGTTAATGTTGCTAAGTTAGGTGTTCACATCCTTAAAGAAAACGGTAAAACTCCGTTAAAAGGTGGGGAAGAGCTGTTTGATGATAGAATCGTTTTCTTTTTTAAATACAATAAATCTCAAGTACTTTTTGGAACAAGTAGTAATAACTTGTATTTGTTTACTGGCTCAAAACTTCATCATTTTAAAATTGAATCGGATGGTTACATCAATGAAAACATCTTAGCTGGAGGAATTAATATTGATAAAAATAGCTTTGTTCTTTCTACAGTTACAGGAGGTTGTTTAGTTATTGATAAAGCAACTAAAGAAACTACCTACACTATTAATTATCAAACTGGATTGCCAGATGATGAAATTTATTCGATGGGGCTTGATCAAAATTATGGACTGTGGTTGCTTCATGAGTATGGGATGAGCAGGGTAGATTTAAAAATTCCTATCCGAAATGTAAACCATTATCCTGGTTTAGAAGGGAATTTAACTTCTATTATAAACATTGATTCTACCGTTTATATATCTACAAGCGAAGGGGTATATTATTTAAGTGAGGTAAAAAATTATGGAGAAATAGAAGTATTGGTAAAGCGTGATGCTATTGTAAAGGAAAGGAAGAAAGCAGACGAATTTAAAGAGACTAAAAAAGAATTTGTTCCGCTACAAAATGAAGATTTGGCACTTGAAAATGAGAAGAAAAAAGTGAAAATATGGAATAAGATTTTTAAAAAGAGAAAGAAAAAAAGAAAATCAAAAACAGAGAGAAAGGCAGAGAGAAAGGCAGAGAGAAAAGAAGAAAAAGAAGAAGCTGTAGAGGAGGTTAAACCAGAGATTGAAGAAAAGGTTGAAAAAATTGAAGAGGTAATTAAAGTAATTCCGCAGGCTAAACCCATTAATGAATATGAATTTAAAAAAATGTACGCTTTACAATCTATTAGTCATAAGTATACTAAGATTTTAGGAATTGAAGGTAAGGCAAAACAATTTTTACACTATAAGGATATTTTACTAGTTGCAGCGAATACTGGTTTATATCAAGTTTCAAAATTTGAAGCTTCTAAAATTATAAAGAATAAGTACATCAATTTTATTGCTCAATCTAAAAATGATCTAAATAAGTTTTATATAGGAACCAATAGTGGTCTACTAATTCTTAAAAACATTAACGATAAATGGGTGGTAGAGGATAAAATAAGTGATTTTAAAGAAAATATATATTCAGTTTTAGAATTAGATAAAAATAACTTGTGGGTAGGTTCAGAAAATATAGCCTATAATATCTTATTTGATAATTCGGGTTATCCTGTTAGAATTAAACCTTACCCATTTAAAACAGATTTTACAGAGCGAATATTAGTAAGAAGTGTATTTAATATTCCCTATTTTTTCCTTTCAACGGGGCTTTATAGTTATAATAAAAAGAAAGATTCTATTGTATTTAATTCTAAGGTTAACAAAGGATTTACAGGTCAATCAAAATACATTTTTTCTCAAAAAAATATTACCTGGGTGTTTAATGAACATAAATGGGTAAGCCTACATGAGCAATCTAAATATGCTAATTTGCCTGAAGAATTTTTAGAACTGTTCGATAATATTAGTAACATTTATGTAGATAATAAAAGAAATATGTGGATTATTGACAACAATAATTCTATTTACAAAATTTTAAATGTTAAAAAGGATTATAAAGAAATTTTTGATGTTTATTTAGATTTTGTTATAGGGAAAGGCGGGTTCTTGCTTCCTAAAAATAACCTTGAGTTAGATTATGATAATAATTCATTAAGATTTAATATTTCGGCACCGTACTTTGTGAAATCTAATGCAATTAATTTTAAATATTACATTGATGGTTTAAAAAATGGTTGGTCTGACTGGAGAAATGATCACTATATAGATTTACCATATTTGCCTAATGGCGATTTTGTTTTACATATAAAAGCGAGAAATATTTTAGGAAAAGAGACAGCTGTTAAAACATTTGCTTTTATTATTTCTGCACCATTTTATAAAAAATGGTGGTTTTATATATTATGCTTGATAGGTGTTGTTGTATTATTTTGGGGTGTAATTAGACTAAGAGAAAAACAATCAAAAAGAGAACAAAAGCTGTTAGAGGAGAAAATTGCTACCAGAACAGAACAATTAGAAAAAGAAAAACAGATATCAGAAGAGTTGTTACTTAATATTTTACCAAAAGAAACTGCCGAAGAACTTAAAAAATATGGTAAAGCAAAAGCACGAAATCATAAGTTTGCCTCTGTAATGTTTACCGATTTTAAAGGGTTTACTTTTTTGGCAGAAACATTGTCTTCCGTTGATTTAGTTAGAGAAATTGATTTTTGTTTTTCTAAGTTTGATGATATTATTGAGAAATATCAGGTAGAAAAAATTAAAACTATAGGTGATGCTTACATGTGTGCAGCAGGAGTTCCAACCAAAAATTCTTTTAATCCAATATTAATTACGTTGGCAGGATTAGAAATAGCTCAGTTTATGAAAAAACATATAGCTGACAGAAAGAAAAAAAACCAACCTTATTTTGAATTAAGAATAGGGGTTCATACAGGTCCGTTAATTGCTGGTGTGGTTGGTAAGAAAAAGTTCGCATACGATGTTTGGGGAGATACGGTTAATATTGCTGCTAGGCTTGAATCTAGCGGAGAGGTTGGTATGGTTAATGTTTCTGAAGCAACTTACCAATCAATTAAAGAATATTTTGATTGTGAGTTTAGAGGAGAAGTGAAAGCTAAAAATAAAGGTAAAATAGCTATGTATTTTGTTAAACGAATAAAAAAGGATTACTCAACAGATAAAAAAGGTGAAATACCAAGTTTGGTATTTAGAGAACAGATTAATTTGCAATGATAGATTTTAAAGGCGCTAAAAAATATATTTTAGACCGGTTAGAAAAAGAGTTGAATCCAACTCTTTATTATCACGGTATCCATCATACAATTGATGTGTATGAGATGTCTGTAAAAATAGCTGAGTTAGAGAAAGTATCTAAAGAAGCTAAATTGATTGTTAATACTGCAGCTCTTTACCATGATTCTGGCTTTATGTATCGGTATTTGAATAATGAAGTTTTGGCAGAAGGTTTAATACATGAGATATTGCCTGATTTTGGCTATAACCAGAAGCAGATTAAAACCATTGGAAAGATTATTTTAACCACAAGGATAAAAGCAAGACCTAGAACAAAACTTCAAAAAATAATGTGTGATGCTGATTATGATTATTTAGGTAGAGGAAATGATGAATCATTTAAAATTGCGAATACTTTACATAAAGAATTAATAGCAAATGGATTTCCGTTTTCTGAAAAAGAATGGAATAACATGCAAATCAAATTTCTACAAAAACATGAGTATTATACCGAATCTTCTTTACGGTTAAGAAGACCAAATAAGTTGTTGTATTATGAGTATTTAAAAAGTTTAAGGTGAACTTTTGGCTTTATATACTCTTTATCTAATTAATTGGACATAGCCTTTAACCGTATATTTGAGTTCTTCTGTGGCATCTCCATCATATTCAAATTTATTACTGTTAGGAGTTACAATATAAAAATAGGCTCCTGTTTCTAAATTATCACCGTCCCAATTATTTTCATAGGCATCATTTTCATAAACTAATTTACCCCAACGGTTGTAAATCTTTACTGCGGCAGTTGGGTAATCATCTAAATTAAAAAGTGTAAAAAAGTCATTTATACCATCTCCATTTGGTGTAAATATGTTTGTTTTGATTAGTGCGCATTGAACTAATACTGGTACAACCTCTCCTGTGATAGAATTTCCACATACATCCTGTACGTTTGGTGTGTAGAAGGTAGTTTCTTCTGGGGCAACGGTTACAGTGTCTCCAGTTCCAGCACCATTATCCCAAAAATAAGAATATGGTGATCTTCCATTAGTCACATTCGCCCAAAGTAATGCGGTCTCGCCCAATTTTGTACATATGTTAAGACTATCACTTTCAGTTATAGACATTTCTGTGTAATCTTCAATTAGCAATGTAATCATATTACAACCAGTATTTCCTTGTATTTCTATATTTATAGTGTCAATGCCTTCAGTTATATTATCTACAAAGGCTGAAACATTAAAAGATAGGGTAGTTGCTCCAGGAGAAAAAATATGTTGAGAGGATATAGAAGTGTATTCTGAAGGTATTGCATTTCCGGAAAATGCCAAATTAATAGTATCGTTAAAAGTTAAATCTGATCGTTGAATAGTAACTGTTGCATCTTGACATCCTTCAATAATAGTTGTGGTATTTGAACTAATTGAAACACCGCTAGAACTTAAACTACCTGCTTTTATAAATACGCCAGTATCTAAATAGTCATCTGGAAAAGCTAAACTACCACCTGCATCTGCAATAGCAAATTTAAAATGGTAGTCACCACTACAAATAACTGGGTATTTTGCTGTAATAACAGTAGTAAATCCATTAAAGTCATTGTTGGTCCCAGAAGAGTTATTGATATAAAATTGATTATTTAAACCAGGATGAATTGTACTAATTGTAATTGGTGTAGGAGAAGATACTCCAGGTATTAAAGCAACATTTACTGCCCCATTGGGAAAACCAGTAGGTGATGCGTATGGTCCTGTAATTCCAGGGCCACTTAAGAAAAAAGCAAAAATATCATTAAAATCAGTATCTACATAAGTTAAATATTCTTCAGAAGCAAAAACAAACTGGAACTCAAAAGTATCTCCAGTAACAGTAAAATCAAACTCTAATATTGCTGCATCAGCTGTGGCAACAATGTTAGGTCTAATAGTTTGAGCTATCGCCATTAAATTAGTATCTCCAACCCCAGCATATTGACCTTGATCAGGTTGATTACCTCCAATAGGAATGTCATTCACATCTCCAGATGAAATTACGATGCCTGAATCAATTCCTAAATTTGGAGTACCTAATAAACCACTATTAAAAAATCCAATTTGATTTGAATTAGCACTAGTAAAAGTAATATTTGAAGCTGTTACCCCATTTCCAGAAAGCACATTGTTTACGAGATATGTAGTGTTATTATATGGAGCTGAATTGTTAATGTTTATTTGAGCACTAATATTCGAAAATATAATTAGTGTAAATGCTAGAAGTAAAGATTTTTTTATCATCTTAAATATTTTAATTTATCCTAGAGTATTAGACACTTAGGCTCTCCACCTTTGCTAATAGGCTGAGTAAAATTAAAAAGTAATGAACTTTTTTTGAGGGCAAAAAGCACTTAATTACTGAAGGTCTAACTAGTCTTTTACCAATTTTTTATATTTGAAACGAGTAGGTTCTGTGCCTAATCGTTTTCTTCTATTTTCTTCATAATCAGAATAAGACCCTTCAAAAAATACTACTTCTGAATTTCCTTCAAAAGCTAAGATATGCGTACATATCCTGTCTAAAAACCACCTGTCGTGAGAGATGACAACTGCACATCCTGCAAATGATTCTAAACCATCTTCTAAAGCTCTAATAGCGTTTACATCTAAATCATTTGTGGGCTCATCTAACAATAAAACATTGGCTTCTTGCTTAATGGCCATCGCTAAATGTAAACGGTTTCTTTCTCCTCCGGATAGGATTCCAACCTTTTTGTTTTGATCTCCTCCTTGAAAGTTAAATCGTGATAAGTATGCTCTAGAATTTATTGTTCTTCCACCAAACTCCATCATTTCTGTTCCGCCAGAAAATACTTCAAAAATGGTTTTATCATCATCCAAATCTTTATGTGATTGATCTACATAACCCAATTTAACAGTTTCACCAACTTTAAAAGTTCCATTATCTGGTGTTTCTTCTCCCATTATCATTCTAAATAAAGTTGTTTTACCAGCTCCATTCGGACCAATAATACCAACAATACCAGCAGGAGGTAATTTAAAGGTTAGATTTTCGTACAATAACTTATCATCATAACCTTTAGAAATATCCGTAACGTCTAAAACTTCATTTCCTAAACGAGGCCCGTTAGGTATAAATAGCTCTAATTTTGCTTCTTTCTCATTAGCTGTTTCGCTTAATAACTTGTCGTAATTGGCTAAACGTGCTTTAGATTTAGATTGTCTTCCTTTGGCATTCATTCGAGTCCATTCTAACTCTCGTTTTAATGTTTTTCTTCTCTTACTTTCCGTTTTTTCTTCTTTAGCTAAACGATCTGATTTTTGCTCCAACCAAGATGAATAGTTTCCTTTCCAAGGAATACCATGACCTCTGTCTAATTCTAAAATCCATTCGGCAGCATTATCTAAGAAGTATCTATCGTGTGTAATTGCTATAACAGTTCCTTTATATTGTTGTAAATGTTGTTCTAACCAAAAAACAGATTCAGTATCTAAGTGATTGGTAGGCTCATCTAATAATAAAATGTCAGGTTGTTTTAATAATAAACGACAAAGAGCAACCCTTCTTAATTCTCCTCCAGATAAGTTTTTAATTAATGCCTCCTCAGGTGGGCAATTTAAAGCATCCATTGCACGAGAAAGTTTAGTATCCAATTCCCAAGCATCTAAAGCATCAATTTTATCTTGTAATTCAGCTTGTCGCTTCATTACTTCTTCCATTTTATCTGGATTATCTAATACTTCAGGATCTCCAAAACTGTTATTCACAGCTTCATATTCTGCTAAAACATCAATGGTTTCTTGAGCACCTTCTTGCACAATTTCTTTAACCGTTTTAGTCTCATCTAATTTTGGCTCTTGCTCTAAATATCCGACAGTATACCCTGGAGAAAACGTAACATCTCCTTGATATTTCTCTTCAACACCAGCAATAATTTTCATTACTGTAGATTTACCAGAACCGTTTAATCCAATAATTCCAATTTTAGCACCATAATAGAAAGACAAGTAAATGTCTTTTAATATTACTTTTCCGTTAGGCAATGTCTTGCCTACTTTATTCATTGAAAAAATTACTTTTTTATCGTCACTCATAGTTGTAGTTATAAAGTTGAAAGTTGTAAAGTTAAGAAAGTAAGTTTCATTTTTAGATTTATTACTTACTTAGTATTGGTATTTTTGTATTGATTTTAAAACAATGAAAAACTATTTATCACTTATAAAATTTAGCCACACCATTTTTGCATTACCTTTTGCATTAATCGGTTTCTTTTTGGCGATAAAAAATCCAATTACTTTTGATGGTCCAAAATCGAATACTGATTTTATTTTTTCAATAGTTTCAAATGAAGAATCATTCTCAGTTCTTGACGGTTTTTTATTCATAAAATTAATTTTAGTGATTTTATGTATGGTATTTGCCAGAAGTGCTGCTATGGCTTTTAATAGATACATAGATAGAAAGATAGATTTGGCCAACCCAAGAACTGCTGAAATAAGAGAAATACCCAACGGAACTATTACAGCTAAGAATGCTTTAATATTTGTAATTGTTAACTGTATCCTTTTTATTGGAACAACGTATTTAATTAATCCACTTTGTTTTTACTTATCTCCTGTTGCGTTGGCTGTGGTGTTAGGCTACAGTTTGACTAAACGCTTTACGGCTTTATGTCATTTAGTATTAGGATTGGGCTTATCATTGGCTCCGATTGGAGCTTATTTGGCAGTAACCGGTAAGTTCGATTGGTTACCACTTTTCTTTTCATTTTCTGTATTGTTTTGGGTAAGTGGATTTGATATTATTTATGCCTTGCAAGATGAGGAGTTTGATAAAGAACAGAAACTACATTCAATACCCGTTTTATTTGGAAAGAAAAATGCATTGATGTTATCTAATCTGTTGCATATGATTACAGCTGCATTTATTCTTTATGCAGGTTATTATGCCGATTTAGGATTGTTTTATTGGATAGGAGCGGGGCTATTTATTGGATTGTTGTCTTACCAGCATTTTTTGGTTAAACCAAATGATTTAAGCAAGGTGAATATGGCTTTCTTTACAACTAATGGTATTGCAAGTGTATTGTTCGCCCTATTTGTTTTACTTGAATTATATGTTACGCTATAGAAAACCGTTAGGATAACATGAGAATTAAGCAGATAGTAACAAAAATCAAAAATAGCATCTTTAATAAATGGATGCTTATCTTTTGTGTTCTTCTTGTAGCTTTTATTGTGTTTTCTAATGTGATTATTGTACAATCTACAAAAAAGGAAATATACTCTACAGTTAATAGCACACCAAAAAAGAAAGTTGCGTTAATATTAGGAACAAGTAGATATACTATATGGGGAACAACTAATTTGTATTTTAAATATCGGATAGAGGCTGCGGCTAAATTGTATCATTCAGGTAAAATTTCGCACATTATAGTTAGTGGTGATAATAGCGATAAAACGTATAATGAACCTAGGCAAATGTGGGATGCTTTATTAAAAAAAGGAATTCCTCATAGTGCAATAACGTTAGATTTTGCAGGGTTTAGAACATTAGATTCTGTGGTTCGATCAAAGGAAGTGTTTGGTCAAACTGAAATTATTATAATATCCCAACGCTTTCATGTTGAACGAGCTTTATTTATTGCTTCTAAATATAATATCGATGCCATTGGTTTTGCAGCTCAAGATCCTCCTAAAAAATATTCATTTAAAACTAGGGTTAGAGAATATTTTGCAAAAACAAAAGCAGTAATCGACCTTTATATCATCAACAAAAAACCTAAATACTTAGGCAAAAAAGAGATCATTAACATTTAAATTGAAATTATTCTATCTGTATATCAGTTAGTTGTGTGTTTTTACAGTACTATGTATTGCATAATACAATTTAAAACCCATATCTTTGTATTGTAATTTAATATGTAATACAAGTATGAAACGAGTAAACTTATTTTAATATTAAAAGAAATGGTTGTAAACGAGTTCCATGTAACCTATTATAATTAATAAAAAGATACATGAAGATAGAAAATACAAAAGCACAGATGAGAAAAGGGGTATTAGAATATTGTATTCTTTCCATCTTAAAAAGCGGAGAAGCTTATCCTTCAGAAATTATAGAAAAACTAAAAGCTGGAAAGTTAATAGTTGTAGAGGGTACTCTTTATCCTTTATTAACTCGATTAAAAAATGCTGGCTTGTTATCTTATAGATGGGAGGAATCAAAATCTGGTCCGCCAAGAAAGTATTACAAACTAACCAAAATAGGAGAGGAGTTTTTAAAAGAGTTAGAAACCACTTGGAATGATTTGGTAAAAGCAGTAAAAATTACCAGTAAGTAATAAAATATTAAAAATTGGTGTATAGTGTATTGTTGAACCAAACACAAAATACTAAAACCATAAACTAAAAGAGAATGAACCAGACAGTAACAATAAATATTAGTGGAATAGTTTTTCATATAGACGTTGATGCTTATGAAGAATTAAAAAAGTATTTGAACAAGATTAAAAGTTATTTTAAAAACTCTGAGGAGAGTGAAGAAATAATGGCTGATATAGAAGCAAGAATTGCAGAGTTGTTTAGTGAAAAAATAACTTCAGATAATCAGGTAATCCAATCTAAAGATGTAGAAGAGGTTATTACGATTATGGGAAAACCAGAACAGTATATTGATGAGGATGAAACAAAAGAAGATGAGCCAAAACGTGAGAGTTTTTCATCAGATCAGAAAACTTATTCTTCAGAAAAAAAATTGTTTAGAGATCCTGATGATAGAATGATAGGAGGAGTTGCTGCTGGATTGGCTGCATATTTAGGTGTGGAGGCATTATGGTTAAGGTTGTTTTTTGTAGTTGCTCTTTTTGTTGGGTTTGGTTTTCTTTTATACATCATTTTATGGATTGTAATGTCTGAAGCGAAAACAGCGTCAGATAAGCTGCACATGAAAGGAGAACCTGTAAATATTGATAATATTGGAAAGACCTTTAAAGATGAAGCTGATAAAATGAGTGAGAATTTTAAAAAACATGGTCAGCAATACGGTAAGAAAGCAGAATCAGCAATCGAATCTTTTTTCAATTTTATTGGACAGATTTTGAATGGTGTTTTTAAAGTGTTAGGGAAAGTATTTGGAGTTGTTTTTCTGTTAATAGGTACATTCTTTTTAGTAGGATTCTTAGGGATGTTATTTGGATCAGAAACAATTTTTTCTATAACATCCGATGGGGTGTTCTCTATAGCATCTAATGAATTTTTTAATTTGATTTTTATATCTGATGATCAATTTCATATAGCTATAATTGGTGTGGCAATTACGATAGGATTGCCAGTTATAATGTTAATTTATGCAGGAGCTAATCTTTTGTTTAAAGTAAAAACTCATGCAGGAGTGAGTATTGGATTGTTTGTGCTATGGGTAATAGGCATTTTTATGTGTGCTATGGTTGGTATTAGAATGGCTACAGAATTAACTTATAATGAGCGTGATACTGAAATAGGAGTGGTTAAAGAGGTTGTTACTGATACGGAGGATGACTTTTATATTGCGATGACATCTAATGATATCCCTGGAAATGGAATATTGGAGGATAAATATTTTTCAATTTCTTTAGATGAGGATTCTATTTATTTTAGTGATATTCAGTTAAGAATTTATGAAAGTAAAACGGATAGTTTTGAAATTGAGATTGAAAAAGATGTACAAGGATTTTCAAGAAAAGATGTGACTACTAAGCTTAATCAAATGAATTATGATTACTATTTAAATAATGATTCTATTCTATTAGGGAATTACATTAGTACTTTACGTCATAATAAAATTAGAGGTCAGGAAGTTAATGTGAAGCTTTATTTACCCGTAGGAAAATCAATTTACTTGGATAGATCATTAAGGCATATTATTAATAATGTGGCTAACGTAACTGATACCTGGGATCCAGATATGTTGGGCAAAAGATGGGTGATGTTAGAGGATGGGTTGACTTGTTTAGATTGTGATGAAATAGAAGGAATAACAACGGCTCAATTAGATTTAATTAGGGCTTATGAACTTCCAGTAGTTGAATTAAATAAAAAATAGTTAGTACCCACCCAATAATAGATTCCTGTTTAGTTAGTGCAAGAAGCTCCTCGAATTTATTCGAGGAGTTTTTCAGTTTATAGTATTGATTGTAAGAAGTAAATTAGTCTTAACTTTGTATTATGAAACGAGCTTTATATCTTTCTAATAAAAGAAGATGGTTTTTGCGAGTTTCATGTGATTATTATTTAAAATAGAAAGGAACAGATGAAATTATTCTTACTAATAACAGGATTAATTGCTTTAGGCGTTTTTGGAATGGCTGTAAAAATCATCTTTAAAAAAGATGGTAAATTCGATAAAACTTGTGCTAGCGCTAGTCGTATTTTTGATGAAGAAGAAGGGGCTGCTTGTGGGTTTTGTGGTGCTAAGCCAGAGGAAAAATGTAAGAGCGAAGAAGTTTAGTTTATAGTTGTTGGGGTATAGTTTTTAGGATATGGTTGTTGGTTTATAGTTGTTAGTATATGGTTGTTGGTTTATAGTTTTTTTATTTTACACTAAACACTAAACACTAAACACTAAACACTAAACACTAAACACTAAACACTAAACACTAAACACTAAACACTAAACACTAATCTAATAAATCAGGTCTTCTTTCTTTAGTTCTTTCTATGGCTTTATCTTCACGCCATTGTTCTATTGCTTTATGGTTTCCTCCTAATAATATTTTAGGAACTTTTAATCCCTTATAATCTTCAGGTCTCGTATAAACAGGAGGTGCTAATAAGCCATCCTGAAAAGAATCGGTTAATGCTGAGGTTTCGTCACTAATAACACCCGGTATTAATCTGATAATAGCATCACTTAATATTGCAGCTGGTAATTCTCCACCGGTTAAAACAAAATCTCCAATAGAAACTTCCTTAGTTATAAATAATTCTCGAATTCTTTCATCAACACCTTTGTAGTGACCCGCTAATATAATAATGTTTTCTTTTAAGGAAAGTGTATTAACCATTCCTTGTTTCATGGTTTCACCATCGGGTGTCATGTAAATGATTTCATCATATGTTCTTTCTGTTTGTAATTTCTCTATACAATCAGCAATCGGTTGAATTTGCATTACCATACCTGCTCCACCTCCAAAAGCATAATCATCAATGCTTTTTTGTTTGTTGATAGAATAATCACGTAAGTTGTGTAAGTTGATTTCTACTAATCCCTTTTCTTGTGCCCTCTTTAATATTGAAGCATTTAGAGGGCTTTCTAATAAGTTGGGTAGTACAGTTATGATATCAATTCTCATTTCGAGTTTAAAGTTAGAAAGTTGTAAAGTTATAAAGTTTTATAGTATTTTTAATAGGTGAAGTTTCGATATCTATTAATAGTATTTTTCTTATTATTTCCGACACTATATTTAGTAGGTTATGTAAAGTATTTGTCCAATACAAGAAGTGAAGAGTTAGTTTTTAATATACCAATTGTAGATGATCTTAAAAATAGAGATACTATAGTTTTGACTGTTGATTTAAGACTCCCTCTATATTATGATTTCAAACAGTATATCAGAAATGAAAGTGATTGTATAACATGTGGGGATCAACGATATGTATTTTTTAAGAGTCCTGAAAAACAAACTATTACAGAAGGAGATAGTGTAATAATAGGGTTTTTTAAGCCTAAAGAAGATAGGCGAGAAAAAGATAAGACATCCCTTTCCTTAAGTACGTTTAAGAATCTATTTTCTGAAGAAATACATGGTAGGGAAGTGTCAGGAGATGAAATGACGTTAAATTATTTTAAGAAAAGAAAATCATG
>NVUQ01000026.1 GCA_002401955.1 Flavobacteriales bacterium
AACATCTTTATAGGCCTTTAGTCTAATTGGTTTTTTCGCTATTATGCTACCATGATCGCTAGTGACAATCACTTTTCTTTGCCACTTTTTTATTTCATTTAAAACATCCCTAAACCATGAATTTTCAATCCATGAATAAATAATATCTCTATAGGATGCTTCATCCGTAAGCACCTCTTTTAAGATACCTGATTCAGTTCTTGAATGCGCCAGTATATCAATAAAATTCACAACAATGCATAACAAATCGATATTTTTAGAATATAATGACGAAAATTTCAATGTAGATATGACAATGTTTTCTGAATAGTAGATTTATTAAAATAGGTTTGTAAAACAATAAACAGCTATTTTCGATTATGAAATATAGATATATAGTAATACTTTTATTAGTAAGTATTTTCAGCTGCTCTAAAAAAACAGATTGTGATAATGCGAAATTGTGTGTCGAGAATACTGGGAATGATACTATTAATTATTGTTAGGGGTGTTATCCTTATACCGAAATTCTACTTCCTAAAGAAACAACTTGTATAGATGTTGGTCCAGTACATATATCATCTACTCAAAAGACAACATCTATACAATATTTTGATAGTGATAAGGGGAATTATGAAATAGAAATGAACGAATGTGAAGTTTTAAAAGAAATAAACTAAGGTTATCAACTTAACAGATAAACACGATTTGCCAACACTTAGCGATCAAAATTAAGTGGGTCCGTGGGACCCCACTAATTTTATTGCTTTGTTACACTGAACACCTTCGGGCTTCCCCTCTATATATTAGCTACTTACCCCCTGTGCAGAATCAATAATACCAATTTAATTTCAAAACACCCAACAATGGTTTTTGTATAATGCCGATAGATAATCAAAGCCAGAGAATGAGAGTAACGAAATTATAGGGCATTTTGATTACAAATCGGTATAAGACCTTACTAATACTTCTTTAATATAAATTTGATTCACCTTAGCATCACCGCCAAAGACTAATGCTAATTATTTGACAAGGATCTTTTAATCATTGTATTTAATTGACAATGATTAATCCTTTCTTCTTTTTTGTACTCGACCTTTTTTTAAGATTAAATTTTGATTAAAGTCATAATACGACAAGATTGAGAAAACCGACCCTTCCTCCTATTCCAGATATGGGAAACAGACCCAATATGGGATGCTCACCCAAAAACAAGAGGCTACAACTACCTGAATTTCAGGTATTTAGTTGATTTGTGTTTTGTGGCACAATATTCACACCTTCTTTAAATAAAAACAGCTATGATGAGAAAAAATGAAATAATATACAGCGATTACCACGGTGCACTCTACCACATAGAAGCCAACAAAGATGTTGAACTAACTATTTTTATTGTTGATGACGATCCGTTTTATTTAAAGTTATTAAAAACCCAACTCGCTCGAAATCCAAAATTTGAAATTTTTACTTTCGCCAGTGGTGAAAGTTGTTTAAATGCACTAGAGTTAAAGCCCGATTTAATCATATTAGATTATCATTTAGACGGACAACATGCTTTTCTGAAAAAAGGAGATGTTATCGCTGAAGAGATAAAAAAGCTATCTCCTAAAACGGAGACCATCATAATTTCATCTGATCACAAATTGGCTCTGGTTGACGAACTGAACCGACCAAACATTCTATTTAAAGACAGTTTTGTAAAAGAAAAAGTTCAAACAAAATTTATAGACATATTAAAAATCAGAAAGTTAAAATGGATTCGTGAGGCCATATTTCCTTTATTAATATTAACATTCTTATTTACTTGTATAATTATATACCTAAAAACCTAACATTATGAAAAAATTAAAAGATGACATCAAAAGAATTTTAAAAAATGAATGCCTAACGGAAGAAGAAAAGATTATATTAAAAAAAATGTTTAAACGTTTTAGTACTACTCGAGAAATTCTTTCTAGAAAAACAATAGATTTTGAATATGAAGAAACACAATCTTTTGGGCTAGACAGCATCCTTAATAGAGAGCAACAAGTTAAAACCTTTTAATCTATTTAAAGGGTATAAAGTAATAAATTAGGGTGAAAAACCGTTAAATGTAAGAATCCTAATTTATTTACTTTAAACCTATCGTCATGAAAAACCTCATCTTCATTGCATTTTTCACTATTCTAACACACCAAACTGTAGCACAAAAAACACGATATAACTTACTGTACACTCCTGGTCAAACTGTATTAAGCACCGAACAAAAAGCATCCATCAAAGAAATATGCACGTGGATAAAACCGAAAGAAACAGTATCTATATTTCCATTAACTTATGATAAAGAATACGATAAGCTCTCTTTTTCGAGAAGTGCAACAAACTATGCAGAGCAAATAATAGTTTATGCTAAAAGTATTGGTTTTGAAATAATGGGAACACCAAAAAATTTCCCTAGTACTTACAGAGGTTTAAGTATTAGCGTTAACATAAAATATACCAACCCTAAGCTGATTAATGAATTAGCAAGTCTCTTCCCTGAAAAACCTTCGCAGTTTTTTATTATCGATCCAACTAAAGACACCGTGATATTTGGTAACGAAGGAACCAAACTATTATTTGTTGCCAATAGTTTAATGTGCCCAAACAAAGTAAGGGTAGAACTAAAAGAGTTTTATGCTATTGATGATTATATTAAAAGCGGACTACCCACCTCCTCTAATGGAAAATTAATTGAAACGGGAGGCTCTATTTATTTAGATGCCACAGCAGAAAACAACCCGAAAAAGAAAGTGAAAATTGACCCAAACAAAGGTGTTGCTGTTGATTTTACTATTGGCAAAAATGACCCTGATATGGAGATATTTGTAAAAGACAAACGCTACCCTAACCAATTAAATTGGGTACGTCCCAACCAAAAACAGAGTAAAAGGGAAGGAAGTTGGGAAATGACAGAAACAATACTGAATGCTGACAGCAGTATACAATCAGAACAAGTGTTTACATCGAAAGAAGAATGGGAAGCCCATTTACAAAAACAAAAAGCAGCCAAAGAAAAGAAGAAACGAGATGTAAAAACGATTCAGAAAACTCAACAAAAAATGGCCAGCAAATTAAAAGTATATAACCTCGGCTTTATTAATTGCGATAAGTTTTACAATGAGCCTATGATGGCTTATATAATACCAGCGGATCAAGAAAGAGCCGCTACTTACTACCTAGTTTTTAAAGATATCCGCGGTGTTATGCAAGGGCTCATAAATAATAAACAAGTCACTTTTGGATCTGTACCTAAAAACAAAGAAGCTACGCTAATTGTAATGTCATACAACGAAAAGCAAACTTACCTTTATAATACTGAAGTCAATTTAGGAAAATCGGACATTCCTCAAATAGAATTAAAACCGGTTTCCGAAAGTTATTTAAATACACAGTTGGCATTGCTTAAATAGCAATATTTATAATTAGATTTGAGGTAAATGTAACTTGCGAATAAAGTACACATGCACTTTATTCGCTTTTGTAAGTATTTAAATGCCTGAAAAATGCCTCCCCAATGAATAGATTATCTAGTGTAATTATTATACTTTTTATTAGTACAAATTTATTTGGACAGAATTTGAATGATTTAATAATTACGAAAAATCAAGATTCAATAAGATGTAAAATAACGCTAGTTAATGACGCAAATATATTTTACCAATACAAGAAAAAGAAAAACATTAAAACCGACTATATCTCAAGAGAATTAGTCCTTGATTTTCGAGGGGATAACCTAGAAAATATTACTGTTAGTAAAAAGGATGTAAAGAGGTATAGCAAGTGTGATACTTGTACGAATTGGATTGTAGACCAAGATAACGACACCATATTTTACAATTTAGTCATAAAATATATAGAAAATCCCCCATCCACTCGCTTTAATATTTTAGGTCTGGGTTATAAAAAAGACTCTACTCTTATCGAATCTATTAAGTGGAAAGACCGCACAACAACCATTCTCTATAATATTTGCGAGATAAAAAGTGTTTCTTGGAATGGTATTAATTACTTCACGTTTAAACCTGATTTCCGCTATGAACATTCTAATGTAAAGTATATGTGTGAAAAATATTTGGGTTATTATGAAGTGAAAAGTAAAGTTTCATTAATTCGTTTCACATCGGTTTATGAATCTCAGGATGTAAATATGACACATAGCTTATCCTCCAGTATTAAAACTTCACCTGAATATTGTATTGAAATTGGGTCCGATAAAATAATGATTCCAAAGTGGAACAGAGCGAAACATTTCAGAATTGCAATGATGGAAGTTTTACACCAAGACAAAAAGTTGGTTGAAAGAATAAAGAATTTGAATATGAAGACATTGTAGAGATAATAAATATCTATAATCAAAACATTAAATAAAGAGAAAAAAGCTTTTTTGTTCTCGATATACCGAAATAAATTCGGTAAAGGCAATTCTGACGAACCTTTCTACTCACTTGTTTTACCGATTTGTAATCAAAATTCCCGATAATTTCGTTGCACTTATTCTCAATCTTTGATTTTCTATCGGCATTACACAATAACCATTGTTGGGTGTTTTGAAATTAAATGCGATGTAGTTCATCTCCAAAATTTCACTACCTTGGTGCTATTAAAAAACTGTAATAAACGAAAACATAGAGTTGTTACTGTAGCACTTAAAAAATGAAAAAACTACTCTTCATATTAATATTATTGCCACTACTAAGTGGTGCCCAAACCAACCTAGATAGCCTCTGGAGTGTTTGGAATGACCCTGCCCAACCCGATACCAGCCGCCTAAAAGCAATGTATAAAATAGCTCGGCATGGCTATCTATTCTCCCAACCAGACAGTGCCTTTTATTTTGCTCAACTACAATATGATTTAGCAGAGCAGAAAAACGAAAAAAAACACATGGCAAATGCCCTAAATACACAAGGCGTTTCATTTGCAATTAGAGGTAACCATACCAAGGCCATTAACTACTACACTAGATGTTTAAAAATTTATGAAGAAATAGGAAATAAAAAAGGCATGGGCAACACCTTTAATAACATTGGGATGAATTATATGGAACAAGGCGAATATGCCAAAGCCATTGACTACTACACTAAAAGTTTAAAGATTGATAAAGAATTAGGGGATAAAAAAAGCATGGCAACATCCTTTAATAACATTGGTATTATTTATTACCACCAAGTCGAATATGCCAAAGCCAATGACTACTTCACTAAAAGTTTACAGATTGATGAAGAAATAGGGGATAAACAAGGCATGGCCCACTCCCTTAATGATATTGGGAATGTTTATTACGAGCAAGGCAACTATGCCAAGGCTATTGAATACTACACTAAAAGTTTAAATATTAAAGAAGAAATAGGAGATAAAAATGGCATGGCTGATTCCTTTAATAACATTGGACTTATATATTACGAGCAAGGCGACTATGCTAAGGCCATTGACTATTTCACTAATAGTTTAAAGATTAAGGAAGAAATGGGAGATAAAAAAGGCATGAGCACCTCTTTTAATAATATTGGAGCTATTTATTTGAATCAAGGTGAATATGCCAAGGCCATTGACTACCACACTAAAGGTTTAAAGATTAAAGAAGAAATAGGAGATAAAAATGGCATGGCAATGTTCCTTAATAACATTGGGGCTATTTATCACGAGAAAGGCAACTATGCCAAAGCCATTGACTACTACACTAATAGTTTAAATATTAAAGAAGAAATAGGGGGTAAAAAAGGCATAGCTGACTCCTTTAATAACATTGGGAATGTTTATATGAAACAAGGCGAATATACCAAAGCTATGGACTACTACACTAAAAGTTTAAAGATTGCTGAAGAAATCGGGAATAAAAATAGCATGGCTGCATCCCTTAATAATATTGGGAATATTTATTACGACCAAGGCAACTATGCCAAGGCAAAGGAGTACAATTTACATGCCCTTAACATTGCACAAGAAGTCGGTGTCGCCTTACAAATTAAAGGTGCTTCAAAATCTTTATGGAAGGCACACAGCAAGTTAGGCAACTATAAAGAAAGCCTTGCCATGTATGAACTTCACATTGCAACACGCGATAGTATCAATTCTGAAGAAAACCAGAAAGAGGTTATTCGGCAGGAGTTTAAATACAATTACGAAAAGAAAGAAGCAATAGCCAATACTAAACATGCTGCAGCAATGCTGCAACAAGAAACGCAAGCACTAGCAGAACAAAAACAACAGAACATTATCATTGCCTCTGGTACTGTTGGATTAGGACTGATACTCATCTTTACGTTTTTTGTCGTCAGCCGTTTACGGCTTAGCCGCAGACAGAAAAAAATAATAGAGCTACAAAAAACCGAAGTAGAACAGCAAAAAAAGGTGGTTGAAATAGCCAATGCACAAAAAGACAATATGTTCTCTATTATTGGTCACGATTTAAGAGCACCTATCAGTCAGCTAAATATGGGACTGAACATGCTTTACAAAAAGAATCTTTCGGATGAAGAACGGGAAGAAATCCTCACAGAATTGGAACGCGATGCGGGCCACACCTACTCCTTGTTAGACAATTTATTGAATTGGGCTATTAGCCAAAAAGGACTACTCATTTATCAACCTAAAATACAGTCTATTGAACCCATAATTAAAGAAAATCTGCAATTATTTACCAAAGAGGCCAAACGAAAACAAATTCACCTTAGTGCCGATTTATCAAAAGAGGCTAGCGCTTATTTCGATCAATACATGGTTAACACCGTTATTAGAAACCTAATTGCCAACGCCTTAAAGTTTACAGAACCCGAAGGAAAGATAAATGTTTCTTCACGTATAATAAAACAAGCTGATTCTTTTAAAGAAGAACAATTGGAAATAAGCGTTAGCGATACCGGAATAGGTATTTCTAATGATGTTTTACCTGAGCTGTTTAAGCAAAACAAACACATTCGCACTTTTGGCACCAATAACGAAAAAGGATCAGGCCTTGGGCTACATATATGCAAAGAGATGATTGAGAAAAATAAAGGTAAAATAACCATTCAAAACAATGCTGATAAAGGATGTAATGTTAGGTTTAATTTACCCCTGCTAGCCATTAATGCTTAGTGAATAAACCATATGCATTAATGTGCAGTATGAAACCTCCCTACGAAATATCAAATAAAATATTAAGCCTAATGTGTTCCCTGTTTAGAAACATACAACTTATAAAAAACACCAAAAGTATCATTTGAAACACAACCTAAGTGTCGAAAGCGTAGATGGAAAAGGAAGTTAATTCAAATTCTCCTTTGCACTGATTCAGAGTTAAGCTCAAAAGCTTCTGCACTAGTTTTCTGAAATTAAACTACGATTTAACAATACAAATTTAAGGAGACTATTAGCTCCATTAATTTCTAGCTTCTTACAGATGTTTGCACGGTGATTTTCAATTGTTTTAGGACTCACAAAAAGTTCCTGAGAAATCTGTTTACTAGTTTTCTCTAGTGCAATCATTTTCAATATACGCAGCTCAGCTGTAGTCAGCAAGCTATGAAAATCGTTTGAAACCTGCCGATTTGCCTTCGCCTGTTTAACAAGAAACTCAGACAATACTGGACTAATATACATTTTTCCATCCGCCACCATCCTTATCGAATCAACAATACCAGTAATTGCATTCTCCTTTAATACAAACCCCATAGCACCAACTGCTATGGCCTCATTAAATAATTCCTCTTCTTTATATGCAGTCAAAATAATGACCTTAGCACGAATAGATTCTGCCTGAATACGCTTAGCAACTTCAAGTCCCGTTAACCCTGGCATCTGAATATCCAACACAACCACTTCTGGATCACTATTAGGAATTAATTCTAGGACTTCACTTCCATTTCCAACATCCGCAATTACTTGCATATCTGGCTGTGTGTCAATCACATCAACTAATCCTTTCCTAAAAATAGGGTGATCATCCGCTACTAATACTCTAATTGTTGTCTTCATGAATCTACTTTTTTACAAATATCGAACTTTCTTTAGAATAGTGGTTTACCACTAGTAAAAATGATGGAAAACTCCTATTGTCAACTATTAACGCTAAGGCTAGATTTGTCATAAATTTATTTAGAGAACTTTAAAACATAATATTATGTCAGAACTTAGATTAAATGCATTACAAAAAACAAAGAAAAACACCATTCATCTGAATGGAAAAGGTCATCTAAACGAAAAAATATCCGATATCTTTTCGCAAAACGTATTTGGCCTTTCAGCCATGAAAGATTACCTTACTGAGAGTGCCTATTACGCGATCATCTCAGCACATAAAAATCGTACCCGAATAGATAGCACAGTAGCCGAGCATGTAGCAAAAGGCATGAAAAAGTGGGCTATGGATCAAGGAGTAACTCATTACACACACTGGTTTCAACCACTTACCGGACTAACTGCAGAAAAGCATGATGCTTTTTATAAGCCTTCACTAGACATCAATGGTAAAGGTATTGAAAGTCTTACTGGAAGAGAATTACTCCAGCGTGAACCGGATGCATCTAGTTTTCCTACAGGAGGTTTAAGAAACACTTCTGCAGCAAGAGGTTATACCATTTGGGACCCAACATCTCCTGCGTTTATTCTTGAATTAGAATCTGGAAAAACCCTTTATGTACCATCCGTATTTGTTTCTTATACTGGAGAATCTTTAGGTAATAAAGCTCCTGTATTAAAATCAATAGAAGCACTCAATAAGGCTGCATCACCTATTTGCCAATATTTTGATTCAGAAGTAAAAAGTATTTTTCCAACTTTAGGTTGGGAGCAAGAATATTTTTTAGTAGACGAAACTCTTTATGAAGCTCGTCCAGATTTAATGTTAACGGGTAGAACATTATTTGGACATTCTTCTGCAAAAGGTCAGGAATGTGATGATCATTATTTTGGTGCAATTCCTGACAGAGTACAGAAGTTTATGCACGAATTTGAAAGTGAATCTTTAAAGCTAGGTATTCCAGTTTTAACAAGGCATAATGAGGTTGCACCTTCACAATATGAATGTGCTCCAATGTACGAAGAACTGAATGTTTCTGTAGACCATAACCTATTGGTAATGGACACATTACACAGGGTAGCTAAAAAGCATGGTCTGAAAGCACTCCTTCATGAAAAGCCATTTGGTGGTCTCAACGGAAGTGGTAAGCACAACAACTGGTCAATGGCTACAAATACAGGCAGCAACCTTTTAGCTCCTGGAAAAAAGCCTTCTACCAACCTTAAATTTTTAACCTTTTTTGTTAATGTAATAAAAGCCGTTGAAGTGCATGCAGATGTACTAAGAGCAAGTATTGCAACTCCTGGAAATGATCACAGACTTGGAGCAAATGAAGCTCCTCCAGCTATTATCTCTGTATTCATTGGAGATACTCTTTCCACTATTTTAAAGAATTTTAAATTGAATGGATTAGAAAAAGATGGCCAGTTGGTAGACTTGCCAATGGAACTCGATATTCCAGGAATTCCTGAAGCATTGTTAGATAACTCTGATAGGAATAGGACTTCTCCATTTCCATTTGTTGGGAACCGGTTTGAGTTTCGAGGTGTTGGATCTGAAGCTTCTTGCTCTTTTCCAATGACTGTATTAAATACTATTGTTGCAGAGCAACTTACCTTGTTTAAACAAGATGTAGAAGCTTTAAAAGCAAAGGGTAAAGAAGAACAAGATGCTATAGTATCTGTTCTACAACAGTACATTAAAGAAAGTGAGCGAATTATATTTAATGGTGATGGCTATTCAAAAGAATGGGAAAAAGAGGCAGCAAAGAGAGGGTTGGCAAACATTAAAACAACTCCTTACGCTTTGGATATTCTTCATTCACAAAAAACAAAATTATTATTCGAAAATCACGGAGTTTTAAGTTCAGAAGAACTAGAAGCACGCTATGAAGTACTTCAAGAATTTTATGTTAATAAAATTAGAACGGAAGCAGAGTTGCTAAAAGAACTGACTCATACACATATCTTACCTGCCGCACTCGATCAACAAGATAAGTTGATAAGTCTCTATAGCGGTTACAAAGAAATGGGATTAACTAAAGCTGCCGAAGGTATGAAAGCACAAGTGGAAAAGCTATCTGGCCATACGCAAAACGTTAATCTGAATATTGAAAAGCTTGAAAAAGCAATTCTCAAAGCTGAATCTGCTAAGGATGTCGTTAAGATGTCTAAGTGTTATTCAGATAGTGTAACACCACTGTTTGATGCTATACGAACGGATACTGATGCACTAGAAGTGTTAGTAGATGATAGTTCGTGGAAGCTACCTAAGTATAGAGAATTACTATTTATAAAGTGATCTAATCAAACTAACGTCTCAGGAGTTTGTTGAGGAATTTTCCCTCAGCATACTCTCGAGCTCGTTTGGATTCCATATAATAGAATCTAAAACCTTACAATAATGAACAAAAAATTAGTTTCCTTATTCATACTTTCTGGCTTGCTTTTACCTAGCCTATCATACGGCCAAGCAGGAGTTAACACTATAAGTTCTGGTGATACCGCTTGGATGTTAATGGCAACGGCACTTGTTATGCTCATGACTCCGGCAGGTCTAGCACTTTTCTACGGAGGATTAACCCGAAGCAAAAGTGTTCTGAACACCATTGGGATGAGCTACATTGCTTTTTGTGTAGGTACATTGGCTTGGGTAATTATCGGTTACAGTTTAGCATTTGAAGGTTCGGGAAGTATTATCGGAACATTAGATAATGTATTGCTAAGGAACATAGAGATTACCGATGTAAAAGGGACTATTCCTTCTATTTTATTTGTTGCCTTCCAAGGAACATTTGCGGCTATCGCAGTTGCCATCGTGAGTGGTTCAATTATAGAAAGGGTTAAATTTTCTACATGGATCATCTTTGCATTATTATGGGTGGTATTTATCTATAGCCCTGTTGCACATTGGGTTTGGGGAGGAGGATTTCTAAGTAATGATGGGGAACTGGATTTTGCTGGAGGTACAGTCATACATATTAATGCTGGAGTTGCCGGATTAGTAGTCGCATACCTATTAGGAAAAAGAAAAGATTTTAGTGTTACTAATGCAAAACCTGCATCTATAAAACTAACCGTATTAGGCTCTGCCTTGCTTTGGTTTGGATGGTTTGGCTTTAACGCGGGAAGTGAATTAGCTGCAGACTTTATTGCAGCCAACGCGTTAATGGTTACCAATGTTGCGGCTTGTGCTGGTGGCATAGTATGGCTTATTATTGAATGGTATGACGCAAAAAAACCAACATTAATTGGTTCAGCCTCTGGAGTTGTTTCTGGATTAGTGGCCATTACTCCGGCTGCAGGTTATGTAGATGTTACTGGAGCTTTGTGTATTGGGTTACTTGGTGGGTTAGTTGGCTATTTAGGTGCTGTGAAGCTAAAAAAAATGTTAGGTTATGATGACTCCTTGGATGCTTTTGGAATTCATGGTTTGGTTGGGATATTAGGAGCAGTTCTGACAGGAGTATTTGCTAACCCTGCAATTAATAAAGCTGCGGGTTTATTATATGGCAATCCTGGACAGGTATTGATCCAATTAAAAGCAGTAGCAGTTACTATAATATTTTCAGCAATTGGTACCTTTATCGTCTTTAAAGTAAGTGCTTTACTCACTAGAGGTGCACGTGTAAATGAAGTTGTTGAGTATAAAGGTTTAGATAAAATGATCCACGGAGAAAAAGGATTTGATCTTCATGAAGAAGTGATTCAAAATGAAGTTATAAAGAATTAAAGCGATCTAAAATTTACGAATAGTATTAAAAAAAGAAACATGAGCACAAAACAAATTAGCAAAAATAAGAAAAGTCAAAAATCTTCGAACCTAGATAGAACGGCTGACCTAGCAATTAATAATTTATTTAGATCAATAGATTCTCGCTGTACTGGATACATAACTCCAAAACAGTTTTGGAAAGAAATGGCAAAAGGGGGTATTTTAAAAACTGACCCTAGACTGCAAAAGGTGAATGATGAATTAGAAGGGTTGAATAATGCAGCAGGTCAAGAACATAAGATTTATTTGGATGAATTTAAGCGAATAATTGGTCATTATATTATTGTGAAAAAATGCCTTACTGGCGACATGGCCATACCTGATTTTAACTCTCTGACCAAGAAAATAGTCGACATTTATAAAGAAACAAAGCCCAATTCTGGAGGGCACGTAGCTGATTATATTCCCCAGCTGGCTCGTGTTAATCCAGAATTCTATGGTGTTGCGGTATGCTCAGTTGATGGTCAGCGTTTTGGACATGGCGATTACGAACAGAAGTTCTGCCTTCAATCAACTTGTAAACCAATTAACTATTGTATTGCTCATAAAGAGTTAGGAGCTGATAAGGTACACAATCATATTGGTAGAGAGCCCAGCGGCCGATCATTCAATGAAATGGCATTAAATGGAGATGGTCTTCCTCACAACCCTTTAATTAATTCAGGCGCTATAATGTGCACTTCCTTAATTCAAAGAAAGTTAGAAATTGCAGATCGTTTCGATCATGTGCTTAAAACCTGGAACGACCTTTCGGGAGATGTTGCTCCGACATTTAATAACTCTGTTTATTTATCTGAAAAACAAACCGCTGACAGAAATTTTGCATTGGCTTATTTTATGAGGGAAAACAACGCTTTTCCGGAAAACACCAACATAATTGAAACACTTGAATTCTATTTTCAATGCTGTTCAATTGAAGTTACCGCAGCCGCAATGGCTAGTGTTGCTGGCACGTTAGCCAATGGAGGCGTGAATCCGCTTACGGGTAAAAAAGTATTTGATGCTGCTACCGTTAAGAACTGCCTCTCTTTAATGAACTCATGCGGTATGTATGATTTTTCTGGAGAATTTGCCTTCACAATTGGCTTTCCTGCAAAATCAGGAGTATCTGGAGCGTTATTGGTCGTAATTCCAAATGTTATGGGTATTGCTTTATGGTCTCCAAGATTAGATGAGTTAGGTAACAGCGTTAGGGGGGTTGAGTTTTGTAAAAAATTGGTTGAACATTATAGTTTCCATAACTACGATATTCTTGTTAATAATGGAGCAAAAATAGATCCACGTAAGAAGAAATATGAGTCAAAAATTGACAACGTGATTGCCTTAATCTGGGCTGGATCAGTTGGGGATATTGATGAAATCCAGCGACTAGAAGCACTTGGTGTTGACTTGGAAGCTGCTGATTACGATGGTAGAACAGCTATTCACCTTGCTGCATCAGAAGGACAATTAGAAACAGTAAAATATTTAGTAACAAAAAAAGTTAATATAAGTCCTATTGACCGATGGGGAGGAACACCAATAAAGGATGCAAAAAAAGGAAAACATACTGAGCTTGTTGAGTTTCTTGAAAAGGTGAGTATTGGATAGTGCGACCTAGGACATATACTGGAATTGCAAGCAAAAACTGAACAAAAAAGTTAAGGTAGTTTAGGCTGCAGTATTAAAACTTCACCTGAATATTGTATTGAGATTGGTTCCGATAAAATAATGATTCCAAAATGGAACAGAGCGAAACATTTCAGAATTGCAATGATGGAAGTTTTACACCAAGACAAAAAGTTGGTTGAAAGAATAAATAATTTGAATATGAAGACATTGTAGAGATAATAAATATCTATAATCAAAACATTAAATAAAGAGTAAAAGCTTTTTTTGTTCTCGATATATTTCGATGAAAAATCGAAACACTCGAACTGACAAAAGTTGCAAAATTTTATTTCTTTGGCACTATTAAATTAAACACAACATACATGTGTGATACCCATTTAATTTCAAAACACCCAATAATGGTTTTTGTATAATGCCGATAGATAATCAAAGCCAGAGAATGAGAGTAATGAAATTATCGGGCAGTTTGATTATCTATCGGTATGATAAAAACCTACAACACCAAATCTAATAACTCTGGTTTATCATTTAAGTATTCTCTGAAAATACCTTTTTCGGTCATCCTTAATTTTAAAGGTTCTAAATCTGCTTGACTTTTTAATAGTAAGCCAACTACAGCAGGAGCTTTTTCTCTGTTGTGTTTTTTTGAAAATTCAAAAAAAGTAACGTCATCCGTTGGTCCTAAAACATCGGTAACAAACTCTTTTAACGCACCTGATCTTTGTGGAAAACTAACTATAAAATAATGCTTAAGCCCTGTGTATAAAAGCGCTCGCTCTTTTATCTCTTCCATCCGAACTATATCGTTATTACTTCCGCTAACCAAACAAACCACATGCTTACCTGCTATTTCGTCTTTAAACTGATCTAGTGCCGCCAGGGTTAAAGCCCCAGCTGGCTCAACTACTATTGCATCCTTATTGTACAGTTTTAAGATGGTATCACATACTTTTCCTTCTGGAACGGTAACCATTTTATCCAGAAAATCAACACAGATGTTGAAATTAAGATCACCAACTTTTTGTACTGCTGCACCATCTACAAACTTGTCAATTTTATCCAACTTAGTATTTACTCCATTTTTTATGGAGGTACTCATTGAAGGAGCACCTTCTGGTTCAACTCCTATTATTTTTGTATTAGGAGAAAGTTCCTTAAATACAGAAATTACTCCAGCAGCCAATCCTCCTCCTCCAACAGGAACAAATAAATAGTCTATTGGTGTACACGTTTGTTCTAGTATCTCTAATGCAACAGTACCCTGCCCCGCAATAACTTTTTCATCATCAAATGGAGGTATAAAAGTCATGCGTTTTTCAGCACAATAGGCTTTTGCTGCCACTTGTGCATCATCAAATGTATCACCCACTAATCGTATTTCCACAAACTCCTCACCAAACATATTCACCTGTTCTATCTTTTGTTGAGGAGTTGGAGTTGGCATGAAAATAACTCCATCCACCTCTTTTGCTTTACAGGAATAAGCCACTCCTTGTGCATGATTACCAGCACTGGCACATACTACGCCCCTTTTCAATTCCTCAGGAGATAAACTGTTTATCTTATTGTAAGCTCCTCTTATCTTATATGAACGAACTATTTGCAAATCTTCTCTCTTTAACAATATAGTTGCCTTATGCTCTTTCGATGCATTTAAGTTTTGTACTAAGGGAGTAACAACAGCAACTCCTTTTAAAGTTGCTGCTGCTTTTTTTATTTCCTTTAAAGCTATAAAATTGGTGGTTATTTCCATTGCTAATTGTTTTCTGGTCTTAGTTTTCTAACTTGTTGACCTGCTTGCCATAATTCTGAATCGCGGATTTCTGCTAATTCTTCATTTAATTTTTCTCTATAATTTTCTTTTCGGTTTGCCTCTATAACAATTTTAGCTTCTGCCCCTGATGCAACGCTATCGTACAGTTCTTCAAAAACTGGTGCTGTTGCCTCTCTAAATTTATGCCTCCAATCTAACGCCCCTCTTTGTGCTGTTGTAGAAGTATTGGCATACATCCAATCCATTCCATTTTCTGCAACTAAAGGCATTAAACTCTGTGTTAATTCTTCTACTGTTTCATTAAAAGCTTCTGATGGTGAATGCCCATTTTTACGCAACACATTAAATTGTGCTTCAAATAAACCTGCCAATGCTCCCATTAATATCCCTCGTTCTCCTGTTAAATCAGAATACACTTCTTTTTTAAAATCTGTTTCAAATAAATAACCTGAACCAACTCCTATTCCAAGTGAAGCAACTCGTTCAAAGGCTTTTCCTGTTGCATCTTGATAGATTGCATAGCTTGAGTTAAGCCCTTTTCCTGCAACAAACATTCTGCGTAAAGAGGTTCCTGATCCTTTTGGAGCTACCAATATTACATCCACATCTTTAGGTGGAACGATTCCTGTTTGCTCTGAATAGGTTACTCCAAACCCATGAGAAAAATACAAGGCCTTCCCTGGTGTTAAGTTTCTTTTTACCATTTCCCACTGATCAATTTGACCCGCATCGGATAATAAGTATTGTATGATGGTTCCTCTTTGAGCAGCCTCTTCTAACTCAAATAAATTTTCTCCAGGAACCCAGCCATCAGCAACAGCTTTATTCCATGATGCAGAGTTTTTTCGCTGTCCAACAATTACATTAAAGCCATTATCTCTTAAGTTTAATGATTGTCCTGGTCCTTGAACCCCGTATCCTAAAATCGCTATGGTTTCATTTTTTAGTGTTTCTAGTGCTTTTTCCAACGGAAATTCTTCACGTGTTACCACATTTTCTTCTTCTGTTCCAAATTTTAATTTTGCCATTTTTTTAATTGTTTAATGATGTTATTTCTAATTCTTTTAAATACTCTTTTAATTGTTTCATTGGTTTTGTTATTGCCACTCGTCCTGATCTAACAAATTCTAAAATACCATAAGGCTCCAATTCGTTAAACAAAACTTGTGTTTCTTCTTTATGTCCTGTTTTTTCAATGATGGAAAACTCTGGTTCTACCGCTAAAAATCGTGCGTTATGATGTCTCACTATTTGCTCTGCTTTTCCACCAGCAACTAACACATTTGTAGGGATTTTATACAAGGCTATTTCCTGATATACTAGCTCATCATTGTTATAATAGAAAGCACCCACTACATCTATTTGTTTTTCCAGTTGCTTAATAACTTTTTTCACCAATTCTTCTTCTTCTGTAATAACAATAGTATAGCGGTGTATTCCTTTTACTTCACTTTCTGATACAGCAATACTCTCAATATTGATACGCCTTCGAGTAAATATAATACTGACTCTATTCAATAATCCTATGTGATTTTCTGTTAAAACTGATATTGTAAATTGTGTCTTCATTGTTTTTAATTTTATTCTAATCGTATATCGGAAACTGATGCTCCAGTTTCTATCATTGGAAAAACATTGTTTTCTTTTCCTACCATTACTTCTAATAAATAAGACCCTTCATATGTCAGCATCTCTTTTACTGCGGCTTCTAAACTTGATCTTTTTTCTACTTTATTTGCCGCCATACCATACCCCTTGGCTATCATCTGAAAATCAGGGTTCACCATTTCTGTAGAGGAATAACGCTTATCGAAAAACAGCTCTTGCCACTGCCTCACCATTCCTAAAAACTGGTTATTGAGAATCAATACCTTTACTTCGATTTGTGTTTGAAATATGGTTCCCAATTCTTGTATCGTCATTTGAAAGCCTCCATCACCTATTACGGCAATGACTTGTCTTTGTGGAGCTCCAAATTTTGCACCGATAGCAGCTGGCAAACAAAAGCCCATAGTACCTAAACCTCCTGAAGTTATTGAACTTTTTGTTTGATTAAATTCAGCATACCTGCAAGCTACCATTTGGTGCTGACCAACATCTGTAACCACAACAGCTTCTCCTTTGGTCACCTTATTTATTTGAGCAATCACCTCTCCCATAGTCATATCTCCTACCAAAGGATTGGTTTCATTTTGAATGACTTTTTCATTTTCAATTGCTTTTAATTCTTTAAAATTAGTTAGCCAATGAGTATGTTTTTGATCTTTTAACAAAGCTGTTAATTGCTTTAATGACGCTTTACAATCTCCAACTACAGCAACAGTTGTTTTTACATTTTTATCCACCTCAGCAGGGTCTATTTCTAGATGTATTACTTTGGCTTGTTTAGCATATTGCTCTAAATTTCCTGTTACTCGATCATCAAATCGCATCCCAACTGCAATTAAAACATCGCATTCATTGGTTAATTTATTGGGTGCATAATTTCCATGCATGCCCAACATTCCAACATTTAATTCATGGTTTGATGGTAAAGCCGAAAGCCCCATTATAGTCCAAGCAGCTGGCAATCCTGCCTTTTCTATAAAAGCCTTAAACTCTTTTTCGGCTTCAGCCAATATTACTCCTTGACCAAAAACAACTAGCGGCTTTTTTGCTTCATTAATTAATTCTGCAGCCGCTTTAACACATAAATAATCCACCTTAGGTTTAGGAACATAACTTCTTATTTGATTACACTTTTCATATTCAAACTCAACATGTCCAAATTGTGCATCTTTTGTTATATCTACTAAAACTGGTCCTGGCCTGCCAGAACGAGCTATATAAAATGCTTTAGCCAAAACCGTTGGAATATCTTCTGCCTTTGTTACTTGACAATTCCATTTGGTTACTGGCATAGAGATACCAACTACATCAGTTTCCTGAAAAGCATCTGTGCCTAATAAATGAGCATGAACTTGTCCTGTTATACAAACCAATGGTGTTGAGTCTATCTGAGCATCTGCAATTCCTGTTATTAAATTTGTTGCTCCTGGACCTGATGTTGCGATACAAACACCCACTCTTCCAGATGAACGTGCATAACCTTGTGCAGCATGTATAGCTCCTTGTTCATGCCTAGTTAAGATGTGTTTTAATTCTTCTTGGTAATCATATAAAGCATCGTAAACTGGCATTATTGCACCGCCTGGATATCCAAACATAACCTCAACATTTTCCGCTAGCAAACATTTTACAACTGCTTCAGCTCCTGTTATTGTTGATACTTTTTCTAATAATAGCTCTTCCATAACTTAAAATTTATCGGTTACACATCCTTGCGAAGCTGATGATACTGTTCTTGCGTATTTATACAACACTCCTCTCTTTGCCTTGAGTTCAGGTGCTTGCCAATTTGCTTTTCGTTGTTTTAATTCTTCAGCTGATAGTTGAACATCTATTGTATTTCTTACTGCATCTATGATTATAGTATCCCCATTTTTTACCAATGCTATAGTTCCACCATCTTGTGCTTCTGGTGTGATGTGTCCAACTACAAATCCATGAGTCCCCCCAGAAAAACGACCATCTGTTATTAAGGCAACTTCATTTCCTAATCCTGCACCTATAATAGCGGCTGTTGGCTTTAACATTTCTGGCATCCCTGGCCCTCCTTTTGGTCCTTCATACCTAATTACCACGACATCACCTTTTACTACTTCTCCATTTTTTATGCCTTCATTAGCAGCATATTCTCCATCGTATACTTTTGCACTTCCAGTAAATTTCAAGCCTTCTTTCCCTGTTATTTTTGCCACAGACCCTTCTGTTGCTAAATTTCCTTTTAGTATTCTAATGTGACCTGTTTCTTTCAACGGATCTTCTAATGGTCTTACTACATCTTGATTGGCTAATAAATCTGGTACTTCAGCTAAATTCTCTGCCAATGTTTTTCCTGTTACTGTTAAACAATCTCCATGGAGCATTCCATTGGTTAAAAGATATTTTAATACTGCTGGTGTTCCTCCTATTCGATGAACATCTTCCATTAAATACTTTCCACTTGGTTTTAAATCTGCTAAAAAAGGAGTTTGATCACTTATTCTCTGAAAATCTTCTAATGTAAAATCAACCTGAGCAGCATCAGCTATTGCTAAAAAATGTAAGACTGCATTTGTTGATCCTCCCAGAACAGTAACCAAAGTAATTGCATTTTCTAGTGATTTCTTAGTAACAATGTCTGATGGTTTTAAATCTAGTTGTAACAATTCCATTACTTGTGTTCCAGCAGCTACACTTTCGTCTTTTTTATCTGTACTCATTGCAGGGTTGGAAGAATTAAAAGGCATAGCCATTCCTAATGCTTCTATGGCTGACGCCATGGTATTGGCAGTATACATACCTCCACAGGCTCCTGCACCAGGCACAGCATTTTGAATTACTTCTTGATATTCCTTTTCGTCCATGGTTCCTGCTACTTTTGCACCCCAAGCTTCGAAAGAAGAAACGATGTCTAATTTTTTTCCATGACAGCTTCCTGAATCTACTGTTCCTCCATATACTAAAACCGATGGTCTATTCAATCTTAACATAGCGATTAATGCTCCAGGCATATTTTTATCACAACCAACTACAGTTACCAATCCATCATAACTCAAGCCTTCTACAACTGTTTCCATAGAATCTGCTATAATATCTCTTGAAGGTAATGAAAATCTCATCCCTGGAGTTCCCATTGATATTCCATCACTTACCCCTATGGTATTAAAAACCAATCCTACTCCATTGACAGCATTCACCCCCTTTTTTACTTCTAATGCCAATCCGTTCAAGTGCATGTTACAAGGGTTTCCTTCGTAACCCGTACTTGCAACGCCAACTAAAGGCTTTTTCATATCTTCTTTAGACAAACCAATCGCGTGCAGCATGGCTTGTGCCGCTGGCTGGGTATCGTCTTGTGTTACTCTTTTGCTGTATTTATTCAGTTCCATTTTTTATTTTATTTCTTCAAAGATTAATGTTCAATTGTTCTCATTAAAATATAAACCCATTAGAATTAAACTATTCAAACCAGTCTCATACTAATTAACTGCTTGATTTACATAAGCTTATCTCCCTATCAATTCACCTTTCTAATCCATTAAACCAATTCAAATTGTTGACATTCTCTTTTTGCCACTCTATTTCTATACATTCGAGCCAAGGTGTAGCCCATCGTATCTTCCCAATCCATTTGAAATTTTACATGATCTAATGATCCTATTCCAGCAACCTCTGCAGCTGTTCCTGTAAAGAATGCTCCGTCTGCATTTTTAACATCTTCTGGAGTAAAGTATTTTTCTTCTACTTCAAATTTCAATTCTTTTGCTAGTTCAAAAACTGTAGCTCTTGTTATTCCTGGCAACACATTTCCTAACGGACAAGTAAACAACTTTCCATCTTTTTCATAAAAGAAGTTAGCCCCTGGTCCTTCGGCAACATTGCCGCTAGCATCTAACAATAGCGCTTCATCAAATCCTTTTTGCTTTGCTTCTGTTGTTGCCAATATTGAATTGGTATAATGTCCCACAACTTTTGCTTCTACATGACATGATTTTGGATTGGGCCTTTGGTAAGAGGAAGTCATTACATTAAGTAAATTATCTCCTAAATACTTGCCCCATTCCCACGCACAAAAAAATACATTTACTTCTTCTGTTGGTTGTAAACTCATGTTAGCCCCTAAATAAACTAATGGTCTGATGTATGCATCTTTCAACTTATTCTTCTCTAATAACTCAGATGTAATTTGAATCATTTCTTCTACAGACAAATTCAAGTTAATGTGCA
Organism: Flavobacteriales bacterium; assembly: GCA_002401955.1. Taxonomy (GTDB): domain Bacteria; phylum Bacteroidota; class Bacteroidia; order Flavobacteriales_E; family Vicingaceae. The sequence continues at coordinate 20,973 of NVUQ01000026.1, forward strand.
TCTTTTTTGCCGAATAAAGCAACCGTTCAAAATGTTCCTTTGCTTTAAATATTTGCACACCATCTTCGGTATCGTAAGCTCTTATTCCTTCAAAGACACCATTACCATAATGTAATGTTTGAGTATATAAGTCTGTCTTAGCTTCCGAAGCTTTTAGCCATTTTCCATTTAAATAAACTGTTGTGTTCTCGTTGTAATACATATTGTTGTTTTTAATTTTTAGCAAAAAAAAAGCCCTTCTCATTGAGAAGGGCTTTTAATAGATTATATATTTTAAATCATACCATTCTCATATCCGTTCGTGACCAATAATCACGACAGCAATAATTTGAATTAATATGTTTTGTACTTTGTTCATTTAAGAGTGCAAATGTTGTAATAATTTTTTAATCACAGACATTTTATTTTCTTTTTTTTTATTCTTCTGATGTAAAAGGTAGAAAAACTCACGAATTCGTTACAAATATTTAATGCCAATTTAATTTCAAAACACCCAATAATGTTTTTTATTTATCTATCAGCACAACTATTTTCTATCGCTTTTTAGGTAAAAACTATAGTCTACCATAACTAAGATAATTGTATATAAATGCGACCAAGTGGCACTAGGCAAGAAAACACTCTTACTTCAAGTAAGTAACAAAAGATTGATTAATGTTATTATCTCGTATTAATTTTTCTTGAATCAAATTTGCTTCCTTTATAGTATTCGCTTCTCCGTAAGTAATTTTCATTAAAGATCCTACTTGCCTTTTTTTAACGCTATTTACTGGTAACTTATGTTTTTTACAGAAAATCCCTAGTCGTTCTTCTGAGAACCTAGATAAAGATAATAATTGTACGGTGTATTTAGTTTTCGAAGCAATAGGATTAGGTTTTTCTTCAGCTTGCTCTTTAGTTATGCGTTCTGTCTCCTTTTTTGCCAACAACTCCTTTTCTTCTTGCTCTTTCACTAATCGTTCTTCTTCAACTTTCTTTTCTTGAGCAACTGCCTCTAACTGAGCTTGTTCTTCTGCTTTTACTTTTGCTAAACGATCGGCTTCTTGTTGATTCGCTAGTTCAATAGCAGCTTTTACTTTTGCTTCTTCTGCTGCTTTCCGAGCAACATCTTCCTCTTGAGCTTTAGTTTCTGCTTCTTCATTCGCCAACAACTCCTTTTCTGCTTGTTCTTTCACCGATCGTTCTTCTTCAGCTTTCTTTTCCTGAGCAACCACCTCTAACTTAGCTTGTTCTTCTGCTTTCACTTTTGCTAAACGATCGGCTTCTTGTTGATTCGCTAGTTCAGTAGCAGCTTTCACTTTTACTTCTTCTGCTTCTTCATTGGCCAACAACTCCTTTTCGGCTTGCTCTTTAACCAATCGTTCTTCTTCAACTTTCTTTTCTTGAGCAATTGCCTCTAACTGAGCTTGTTCTTCTGCTTTCACTTTTGCTAAACGATCGGCTTCTTGTTGATTAGCTAGTTCAGTAGCAGCTTTTACTTTTGCTTCTTCTGCCTCCTTTATTGCCAACAATTCCTTTTCTTCTTGTTCTTTAATCAATCGTTCTTCTTCAAGCTTTTTGGCTTCCATTTCTTTTGCATCAACTTTAGAGTCCGAAACCTCTTCTACCATAATTTCTTCCTGAACAGTTTCTTTCTCCTCTGTTTCAGTTATTTCTATCTCATCATCTATTAGCGGCAAATCTGGTGTTGTAATTTCTTCAGCAACCAAAACATTCTCTTCTCCAGAAAAATTAAGCTTTGATAAGTTAACCACATGTTTTTCTTCATTCTTAGAATATTGAAACTCCACTGGAAAAGTATATTCTCCACCGTCAGACAAAAGAATTCCTAATTCTACATTTAGAATCCCTGTTACAGGAACTGCCATAATATAAAATTTTATATAAGCCTCATTTCTATCCGAAAACAATGAATTATTTGGAGATGACTTGTAAGTATGTTTATCATTTACAACATACTTAATTCGAGCAATATCAACACCTTCCAGCCCTCTTATGGTTGTTTTTATGTTGTATTCATTAGCTTCTAATCCAGGTTGAATTTCATGTGTTCCGATAACTTCTTGACAAAATACTCCTTGTACAAATAAAAGAGTCAGTGCAATACTTCCAATAAATCTTAACATAATTTTAGTCTTAGCTAGCCCTAAATATATAAAATGTTTAAGAAAACTTTTAAAAAGAAGGTTTTAAATAAAAGAATTTCTTGAAACGATCATCCCCGGAAGCAGAACTACGAGGAATTATCTTGATTGAATTTTTGAAAAAACACAACTTATCTAACCAAGGTAATATTTCCTACTTTAGTTTGAGTTCCCCCATCAATATATGTGGCTTTTACTCGATAAACATACACTCCTGAAGATGCCTTTTTTCCGTTATAAACCCCATCCCAACCTTTGGATTTATCATTTGTACTAAACACTAATCTTCCCCACCTCTCATAAACATCAAACACCAAGTGCTCTATTTGATTTCCATAAACCATTAACAAATCGTTATTCCCATCACCATTTGGAGAAAAAGCCATAGGAACATCAACATTATTTTCTCCTGGTATTGGTGGCTCTTCAACGAAAGGAGGTGGTGGAATATTAGGGTCAATAAACTTATCTATTTTCCATATAAATATGTCTTTAGCACCTTGAGAGATTACATTATGTCCATCAAAATTTGCCGACCCTTCAAAATAACCAATTATATAACTATTACCATTATGATCAACTGCAACATCGTTAGCCCTTTCATTCGCTGATGGACCTCCTCCTACTTTAGCCCATAACCAATCGCCACTTTTATTTAGTTGAGCGACAAATGGATTTTGATCATCATACAAATTATTAATTATTGTATCTCCAAAACGAATAGAATCTCCAACCTCACCACAAATAAAAATATATTCTTCACTATTTACAAACATTTGATTTGGTCTATCTTTTCCTTCACTTCTTTTTGCTCTTCTTGCCCATACCCAATCTCCATTAGGTCTTAATTTGGCAACAAAAATATCTTTCCTGTCTTTATGATTAAGAGTATCTGTGCCAAAATCAGCATCATTTCTAAACTCCCCATCAATATAAACATCTCCATCTGGAGCTATTGCAATACCATTTCCTCTATCTCCTTTATCACTACCGGCCCTTCTGGCCCATTGAAAATTTCCAAACTCATCTAATTTAGTTACATATACATCCCAATCGCCTCTACTCACTAAAGTATCATTACCATAAATCCCAACATTCTTAAATCCTCCAGTAACATAAACATTGTTGTTTTGATCTATCGCTAATCTATTATCTCTCTCTCCTCTTTTATCTTGGACTCCATCAAATTTTCTTACCCATAAAAAATTACCTACAGGATCCAACTTAGCAACATAAGCCATTGTTGTTGTATCTGGAGTCCAAGATGAGTTACTCAATGAAAAAGTATCGAAATACGCATCTGTTCCAGACCACCAGCCTGTTATATATATGTTACCTAAATTATCTGTTTTTAAATCATAGCCATGATCATCTCCAATCCAAACAGTAAATATGGGGGCTGGAAGAGAATAGGTCCCTGTTCCTGGAGCTCCAAACTCTCTAGCCCATAACCAATTACCATTAGCATCCATTTTGGCTAAAAAAGATTGATCAAAACCATCTCCAGAAATTGAGATTGTAGGTCCGAAATCAGCTCCGGCACCTCCCCAAAAAGTACCAGTACAATACACATTCCCATCAGGATCCACATGCATTCCTAGCATTCTATCATCAATAAAACCTCCTCCTGAATTTGCCCATAAGAAATTTCCATCAGGGTCCATTTTTGCTACAAAAAAATCTTTATCTGAAGGCCCTGCACTAGTCACTGTATAAGCCCCAAAAGTTGCGGAACCATTAAAATATCCACCAATGTAAACATCCCCTAAAGCATCTACTCCAATATTAATTCCCTTATCTGAATTTGGGCCACCACAAGACTGTACCCATTGAGTTGTTTGAGCATTGCTCAAAAAAAATGAGCATAAAAATATTAACGTTATTAATCTCAATATCTTTCTTTAAAATTGTTTATTTAATCTACTTTTTACAGTAGACGCAATAATCTTAACTTAAGACGTCTAAAGAGGTTTTTTTTTATTAAAATTTAAATAACCCCTAACTCCCTACCTACTTTTTCGAAGGCAGCTATTGCTTTATCTAAATGATCTTTAGTATGTGCAGCAGACAATTGAACCCTGATTCTAGCTAAATCTTTTGGCACCACAGGATAAAAGAAGCCAATAGCATAAACACCTTCATCCAACAACTTATTTGCAAATTCTTGAGCCAATTTAGCATCATACAACATCACTGGCACAATAGCAGAATCACCGTCTCTAATTTCTAAACCAACCTTTTTAATCCCTTCTTTAAAATAAGCTACGTTATTTTCTAAAACATCTCTTAAATCTGTTGAACTCTCTAATAAATCAAACACTTCATTAGCTGCCCCAACTATTGCAGGAGATAATGAATTTGAAAATAAATACGGCCTAGAACGTTGACGTAACATGTCAATAATTTCTTTTTTTCCTGAAGTAAAACCACCCATAGCTCCACCAAGTGCTTTCCCTAAAGTGGAAGTAACAATGTCCACTCTACCCATAACATTGTTATGCTCGTGAGTTCCTCTTCCTGTTTTTCCTATAAATCCAGAAGCATGAGAATCGTCAACCATTACTAAAGCATCATATTTTTCTGCTAAGTCGCAAATCTGATCTAATTTAGCCACATAACCATCCATAGAGAAAACACCATCAGTAACAATAATTCTGTTCCGTTGGTCTTGAGCTTTTTTCAACTGTTCTTCTAAATCTGCCATGTCGCTATTTTTATAACGGTAACGAGCAGCTTTACATAAACGAACCCCATCAATAATAGATGCATGATTTAATTCATCAGAAATAATAGCATCTTCTTTACTAAATAATGGCTCAAAAACACCTCCATTTGCATCAAAAGCCGCAGCGTAAAGTATCGTGTCTTCCATTCCTAAAAAATTAGAAATCTTACTTTCTAAAGTTTTATGAATGTCTTGCGTTCCACAAATAAATCGTACGGATGACATTCCGTAACCATGAGTATCTAATGCTTTTTTTGCACCGTTAATAACTTTAGGATGTGATGATAATCCTAAATAGTTATTAGAACACATAATAATCACCTCTTCACCAGTGCTTACTTTTACCTCAGCTCCCATTGGAGTAGTAATTATTCTTTCACTTTTATATAATCCAGCTTCTTCAATGTTCTTCAATTCATCTTGAAGATCTTTTTGCAATTTTCCGTACATATTTTTTGTGTTATTTTAGAAAAACGAAAGTAATCATTTTCCATAAAAAAAAGCCTCACCCGAATTAACGAATGAGGCTTTTTTATATTTATCTAGCTTCCCAGTCGAGCTGAGAATGACAAATGGATTAAACCACTCCTTGATCGATCATAGAATCTGCAACTTTTACGAAACCAGCAATATTTGCTCCTTTAACGTAATCAGTATAACCATCTTCTGTTCCATACTCAACACAAGCGTTGTGTATTGAAACCATAATTGCATCTAATTTTGCATCAACTTCTTCAGCTGTCCAAGACATTCTTAAAGAATTTTGAGACATCTCTAAACCTGAAGTAGCAACTCCACCAGCGTTAGACGCCTTTCCTGGAGAAAATAAAATCTTAGCCTCATCAAAAACAGCAATTGCTTCTGGTGTAGTTGGCATATTTGCTCCTTCTGCAACACAAATACATCCGTTTGCTAATAATGTTTTTGCTTCCTCTTCATTCAATTCATTTTGAGTAGCACATGGTAGGGCAACGTCACATTGCTCTCCCCAAGGTCTTGCTCCTTCAACAAATTTAGCAGTTGGATATTGAGCAACATATTCAGAAATTCTTCCTCTTTTGTTGTTCTTTAAATCCATAACGAAAGCTAATTTATCAGCATCAATACCATCATTATCTACAATGTATCCTTTAGAATCTGAAAAAGTAATTACTTTACCTCCTAATTGAGTTGCTTTTTCACAAGCGTATTGAGCAACATTTCCTGAACCAGAAATTGCAACGGTTTTACCTTCAAAAGAATCTCCTTTTGTAGCTAACATTTCTCTTGCAAAATATACTGTTCCGTATCCTGTAGCTTCTGGTCTAATTAAAGAACCACCCCAGTTACGTCCTTTACCAGTTAAAATACCAGTAAATTCATTTTTAATTCTTTTGTATTGTCCAAACATGTACCCTATCTCTCTTCCTCCAACACCTATATCTCCAGCAGGAACATCTGTGTTTGGTCCGATATGACGACATAATTCTGTCATAAATGATTGACAAAATTTCATCACTTCGTTGTCTGATTTTCCTTTAGGATCAAAATCAGCACCACCTTTACCACCACCCATTGGCAATGTTGTTAAAGAGTTTTTGAAAACTTGTTCAAATCCTAAAAACTTAAGTATCGATAGGTTTACAGACGGGTGAAATCTTAACCCTCCTTTATAAGGTCCAATAGCAGAATTAAATTCAACTCGGTAACCCTTATTAATTTGAATCTCACCATTATCATCTAACCAAGGAACTCTAAACATTATTGTACGTTCAGGCTCAACCATTCTTTCTAAAATCTTAGCTGATTGATACTGTGGTTTATCAGCGATAAAAGGAATAACTGCCTCGGCAACCTCCTCTACGGCTTGTAAAAATTCAGGTTCATGACTATGCTTCACCAACATCTTAGCCATAAAATCTTCAACAGCTTTATTCTTATTTTTATGAATTGCTTCTGTTTGAACTGCTTGACTCATTTTTTTATAAGTTTATGTAAGTATCTAATTGATAAAAATATGCGGCAAAAGTATATAAATTATATAGTATACTTCTTCATTTTATATGAAATTTAATTTTAACATAGGATTCTTATTCAGAAAAGCTATTGCGCAGATATTCAAAGTTATTTTTCTTCTACAGGGATTGACTCATCTCCTATATAACGGCCTCTTTTATAAAGTTGAATCCTAATTAATTCTCCTTTATCATTATAAACATATCGTTTACCATCTTTTAGTTTGTTTTTCTTAAAATAACCATCCATTATAATTTGATGATTTGAGTTATACATTTTTTGCTGGCCATGTAGATATTCAGGCACAGGTGTGTAAAATTTAAATCTTTCATATCTGTTCATTAATGCAATAGAATCCTGAATGATTCTTTCCATTTCCAACGTAAAAGGTTTCGTCTCAATCAATTTTCCATTCTCATATTCCTTTTTAACAGCCAAACCAGTAGCTGTATCTAAAACAATCTCGTACAACAAACAATTACAGCTTTCATATTTTTTCACTTCTGTAACAACCTCACTTCGATAATGTTTCCAAATATCTAAACATCCATCAGAGTAGTAAATCCAATATTCAAAATTAGGATCCCTATTATTTCTCCAATATCCCCTTTGTTCTATTTTACCATGTTCATAATAAGTTTCATACAAACCTTTCGGCCTACTATTTTTATAAGTTACTTTACTCTTAATGCTCCCATTAGGATAATACTTGATCCATAAGCCTTGCTTTCTACTGTTTGCATAATTCCCATCTTCTATTAATTGATCAGGCTTATAATTCGGTAATTTTCTATCCTTACCTAAAATTTGCCAATAACCTTGCTTCATATTATCCTTATCAACGTAATTCGTATCAATAGTTTGTCCAAAGAAGCAATGGAATACAAAACAAAAGCATATTACAAATAGAAATTTCATCGATTCAATATACGTCTTTAATTAAAATTAGATTCAACTATTGCTTTTCTCAAAAATTTTCTCATACATTTGCAGTCGATTATGATTACAATAAAAAATACAAATTGGTGGTGGTTTCGTTTTAACTCAAAAGCGTGATCTAAACCTATGTATATAAATTATATTTAAAAGGCTTGTCGATTACGACAAGCCTTTTTTTATGGCGGAAAATTTCCGCTGATAATTATCCAGACAATGTCTGGGGATTATTATTGAGTAGGATAACGAAATTAGAATAAAACCGTCATTGCGAGGTACGAAGCAATCTCACAATGACACAAAAGATAAACATGAACAAAACAAATATAACAACAGCAACCCAAAAACTACTTTCCGATACGGTTACTCCCGTTGGTTTGTATTTAAAATTGAGAGATCGATTCCATAACTCTTTTTTATTAGAGAGTTCAGATTATCATGGAAATGATAACAACTTCTCTTTTATCTGTTTAGAACCCTTAGCTTCTTTTATTGTAACCGATAAAACAATTACAAAAACTGGTTTAGGATTAGATGCTGAAATTTCTATCAATAAAAAAAGTCAAGTAATTGCTGAATTACAAAACATGATTGATACTTTTAATATTGATAAAAAAGATGGGGTAAATGGATTATTCGGCTACACGAATTATGATGCAGTTAGATACTTCGAGACTTTAGAGATTAACGCGCCAAAGAAGGCGGCACATTCTACCCCCGAAATGCATTACTCTTTGTTTCGATACATCATTCAAATAGACCATTTTAAAAATGAATTGTTAATTACAGAAAATGTAGTTGAAGGAGCTGAATCTAACATTCAAGAAATTGTTGAATTAGTAAAAAGCAACAACCATCCGAGATACAGCTTTAAATTAAATGGAGCTGAAGGAACGAACATTTCTGATAACGATTTTAAAAATTTGGTAACTAAGGGAAAAGAACATTGCCAAAAGGGGGATGTTTTTCAGATTGTACTTTCAAGACAATTCTCACAACAGTTTAATGGAGATGAGTTTAATGTTTACAGAGCTTTACGCTCAGTAAATCCTTCTCCTTATCTATTCTATTTCGATTTTGGGAATTATAAATTATTTGGATCTTCACCAGAAGCACAATTAAAAGCTAGTAATGGAAAAGCAACCATAAATCCTATTGCGGGTACTTTTAAAAGAACAGGTAATGATATCCAAGATAAAGAATTGGCAGAAGAATTAGCAAAAGACCCTAAAGAAAATGCCGAGCATACCATGTTGGTAGACTTAGCAAGAAATGACCTCAGCAGACATGGAAAGAATGTAGAAGTAAAAACTTACAAGGAAACACAATTTTACAGTCATGTAATTCATTTGGTATCTGAAGTTGAAGCAGACATAAATTCATCTTCTGATGCCTTACAAATTTTTGCTGATACTTTTCCTGCAGGGACTTTATCTGGTGCACCAAAATACAAAGCCATGCAATTAATTGATGGTTACGAAAATCAAAATAGAGGTTTTTATGGAGGTGCTATTGGTGTTTTTGGGTTTGATGGATCTGTAAATCACGCGATTACAATTAGAAGTTTTTTAAGTAAAAACAATTCGCTGTTTTTTCAAGCAGGAGCTGGAGTAGTTGTAGATTCGAATGAAGAAAATGAATTGCAAGAAGTAAATAATAAATTAGGAGCATTAAAACAGGCGTTAAAACTTGCTGAAGAAATATAAAAAGCCCCTCTTTATCTCCCCGAAGGGGAGAAACACTTTTTAAAAGAGAGTGCCAACATACTTGGAAGAGTTGCTTAAGCTAATAAATTGAAAATATAACAAATTAACAAAAGTTCCTTCCCTTTGGGAAGGTTAGAATGGGCTTATGAAAAAAGTATTAATATTAGACAACTACGATTCGTTCACTTACAACTTGGTTCATTATGTGGAGGCTAATCCTAATTATGAAGTAGATGTTTTTCGTAATGATGAAATTTCTCTTAACGATGTAGGAAATTATGACACAATCATTTTATCCCCAGGACCAGGTTTACCTGAAGGTGCTGGAATCTTAAAAGAAGTCATTTCAAAATATGCTTCAACAAAAAAGATTTTAGGGGTTTGTTTGGGGATGCAAGCGATTGGAGAAGTTTATGGTGGAACGCTAATCAATTTGGAAAACGTTTTTCATGGTGTGTCAACACCTATTACAGTTACAGAATCTTCCGACTTATTATTTAAAGGATTGCCAGATTCCTTTGACATTGGAAGATATCATAGCTGGGTAGTTTCTAACGAGAATTTTCCGAAAGAATTAACCATTACTTCTGTAGAAGAAAACGGACAAATTATGTCGTTAAAACATAAAGAATACAATCTATATGGTGTTCAGTTTCATCCAGAATCAATATTAACAGAGTTCGGAAAAGAAATGATTACAAACTTCTTAAACAGCCCCATCTAACTCCCCCGAAGGGGGAGAATATATTACGGGAAAAAACATATTAAAAAGTACAACAATTACTAATACAGCTAAACAAAACCCCTTCCCTTTGGGAAGGTTAGGATGGGCAAATTATGAAAAACACACTTAATAAATTATTTGAGCACCAAACACTTTCTGAGCAAGATGCATATAGTGTTCTAACAAGAATTGGAAAAGGTGACTTTAATCATTCACAAATAGCTGCTTTTTTAACGGTTTATTTGATGCGAAACATTTCTGTAGAAGAGCTAACAGGTTTTAGGAATGCACTGTTAGATCTTTGTTTAAAAGTAGATTTATCTGATTTTAACACCATAGATGTTTGCGGAACTGGTGGTGATGGAAAAGATACGTTTAACATCTCTACCTTATCAGCTTTTGTTATTGCTGGAGCAGGATACAAAGTGGCTAAACATGGTAATTATGGAGTTTCTTCCTCTTGTGGATCTTCTAATGTTTTAGAGCATTTAGGATATGAATTTACAAATAATGAAAGCATCTTAAAATCACAATTAGACAACGCTAATTTCTGCATGATGCACGCACCATTATTTCATCCAGCAATGAAGAACGTTGGCCCTATTAGAAAAGAATTAGGAATTAAAACCTTCTTTAATATGTTGGGCCCATTGGTTAATCCAAGTAATCCTCAGAACCAATTAGTGGGGGTTTTCAATTTAGAAATTGCTCGAATTTACAACTACCTGCTACAATCATCAGATAAAAAATATACCATCTTACACAGTTTAGATGGTTATGATGAAATTTCCTTAACAGGCAATTTTAAAGCCATATCTAACAATGGAGAAACGTTATTATCTCCAGAAAATATTGGGTTTAAAACGCAAAAACAAGAAGATATTTTTGGAGGAGAAACGATTAAAGATGCTGCCAAAATATTTATTAACGTTTTAAATAATGAATGTACTCAAGAACAAAAAAATGCAGTTCTAGCAAACAGTTCATTTGCCATTCAATGTTTTGAACCTAATAAAACGCTACCAGAATGCACAAGCATTGCACAAGAATCTATTGATTCGGGCGGAGCCCTTAAATGCTTAAAGGGTATAATGAATTAATGCTACAATAATAAAATTATGACTGAGAAAGAAATATTCATCAAAGAGATGAAAAGTAGAACTAAGAAATTTGCTGTAGATGTAATTCGGTTTTGTGATTCACTAAAAACTTGTAAAGCATCAGCAGTTATAACTTACCAACTCGTTAAATCTGCGACATCAACGGGAGCAAATTATCGAGCAGCTTGCAAAGCTCGATCTAAAAATGAATTCTTCAGTAAAATCTGTATTGTTGTAGAGGAAGTTGATGAATCAGAATATTGGTTAGAAGTAATTAAAGATGCTAATTTATCAGAGCAAAAGCAAGAACTAGAAAGGCTTTTAATAGAATCAAACGAACTAAATAAGATAATGTCTAAAGCAAAAAACTCAACTTACAATAACAAATAAAATATTATAGCATTTTCTCATTACAACATTAAATAATTATCACAGCATGACTATACTAGACGAAATAATAGCCTACAAGAAGAAAGAAGTGGAAGAAAGAGCTTCAACTCATCCTATTAAATTATTAGAACAATCACTTTATTTTCAATCTGAGTGTGTGTCATTAAAACACTACATCCAAAGAGAAGATAAAAGCGGAATTATAGCAGAATTCAAAAGAAAATCTCCTTCTAAAGGGATGATTAATGAATTTGCCAATGTTGAGAAAATATCTATTGGATATATGCAAGCAGGGGCTTCTGCCCTCTCCGTTTTAACTGACGCCAACTTTTTTGGAGGGAAGAACGAAGATTTGACCACAGCCAGAAAATTCAACTTCTGTCCGATTTTAAGAAAAGATTTTACAGTTTCTGAATATCAAATTATAGAAGCAAAATCGATAGGAGCAGATGCTATCTTATTAATTGCGGCTGTTTTAACCAAAGAAGAAATTAAACAATTTACTGCGTTAGCTCATCAATTAGGTTTGGAAGTTTTATTAGAAATTCACACTCAAGAAGAATTAGAGAAATACAGTTCTGAAATTAGTTTGGTAGGGATTAACAACAGAAACCTGAAAACATTTGAGGTTGATTTTGAAAACTCAATTAGATTGGCTCAACAACTACCCAACAATACAGTAAAAATTGCGGAAAGTGGAATTAACGATTACAAAAACATTATTGAATTAAAAAAACATGGTTTTGAAGGTTTTTTAATTGGAGAGAATTTTATGAAATCGGCTTCACCAGGATTAAAATGTAAAAAGTTTATTGATTACTTAAATATCGAGTCGAATGTTATTGCTTAAAGTTTGTGGAATGAGAGATAAAAACAACATCTCTGACCTTATCAAAATTCAGCCTGATTTTATTGGATTAATATTTCATGAAAAATCACCTAGAAATGTTGAAATACATACTAAAACAAGTATTCCTTCTGATATCGGAACTGTTGGCGTTTTTGTAAATGAAACAGAAGGATTTGTATTAGATAAAATAAATGAATTCGACCTAAAGTATATTCAATTACATGGATCAGAATCTCCACACTTTTGCAAAAACATTAAACGGTTGAACAGAAAAGTAATTAAAGCTTTTAACATTCACCCCGAATTTGATTTTTCAGAATTAGAAGAATACACCCCTTATTGTGATTACTTTTTATTTGATGCTTTTGGAAAAAATGCAGGAGGAAACGGAATTACTTTCGATTGGAACTTACTAGACAACTATAAAGGAGACACTCCTTTTTTCTTAAGTGGAGGAATAGATGCTGAAATGGCAGAAAACTTAAGAACTATAAATCATCCTATGTATAAAGGAGTTGATGTAAATAGCAAATTTGAAATTGAACCTGGATTAAAGAATATTGAGAAGATAAAACTATTTAAAGAGAAGTTAGATAAGAGATAAAAGAGAAGAGACAAAAAACCTCTCTTTTCTATTCTCTAATTTCTTTTTTCTAAAAAAAACAAAATGAATTACAAAATTAACGAACAAGGATTTTATGGCGATTTTGGAGGTGCTTTCATTCCAGAAATGTTGTACCATAACGTAAATGAATTGAAAGAAAATTATTTACAGATTATCGAGTCTGATGATTTTCAGGAAGAGTTTAAGGATTTATTAAAAGAGTATGTAGGAAGACCTACTCCTCTCTACTTTGCAAAAAGATTATCGGAAAAGTACAACACAAATGTCTTTTTAAAACGAGAAGATTTAAATCATACTGGAGCACATAAAATCAATAATACCATTGGTCAGATTTTATTGGCCAAACGTATGAACAAAAAAAGAATTATTGCCGAAACTGGAGCAGGACAACACGGTGTTGCAACAGCAACAGTTTGTGCTTTGATGAATTTGAAGTGTATCATTTACATGGGCGAAATTGATATTAAAAGGCAAGCGCCCAATGTTGCTCGGATGAAAATGTTAGGGGCTGAAGTTAGACCAGCAACATCAGGAAGTAAAACGCTAAAAGATGCAACTAACGAAGCTATTCGTGATTGGATTGCCAATCCAGAAGACACTTATTATTTGATAGGTTCAGTAGTTGGTCCTCATCCCTATCCGGATATGGTAGCTCGTTTCCAATCTATTATTAGTGAAGAAATGAAAAGCCAATTAATGGCGAAAACAGGTAGAGATTATCCTGATAAAATTATAGCCTGTGTTGGCGGAGGAAGTAATGCTGCTGGAGCATTCTACCATTATATAGACAATGAAAAAGTAGAATTAATTGCCGTTGAAGCAGATGGATTAGGAATAGAAACTGATAAAACTGCTGCAACAACTCAAGTCGGAACCGAAGGAATTATTCACGGAAGTAAAACCTTGTTAATGCAAAATAGTGAAGGGCAAATAACAGAACCTCATTCTATTTCAGCAGGTTTAGACTATCCAGGAGTTGGACCTTTACATGCTCATTTATTTAAGAGCGGACGAGGGACATTTATTGGAGCAACGGATAAAGAAGCTTTAACGGCAGCTTACCAATTAACCAAATTAGAGGGGATTATTCCGGCTTTAGAATCATCTCACGCTTTAGCGGCATTGGATAAAATAGAGTGTAATTCAACAGAAAATATTGTCATTAATCTATCTGGAAGAGGAGATAAAGACATGGAAACTTACATACGAATGATGCAATGAGTTAATGTATGAATGATAGAATATTATTCACTCATTAAAGCATTCTCACATTATATCATTACTTATAAAAAAAATGAAAAGATTAAAAAACACATTTAACACAAAAAGTGACATCCTCAATATTTATGTCACCGCGGGGTTTCCAAGTCTTAATGATACAATTACAATTGTTGAGGAATTAGCTAAAAATGGCGTTGACATGATCGAAATTGGAATGCCCTTTTCAGACCCTTTAGCTGATGGACCAACTATTCAAAATAGTAGTCAAGTTGCAATTAAAAACGGAATTACTTTAGAATTAATATTTAATCAGATTAAGGAAATCAGAAAGACGGTTGATATCCCTATTATATTAATGGGCTATTACAATCAAGTTTTGCAATACGGAGCCGATGCTTTTTTTGAAAAAGCAAAAGCTGTTGGAGTTGATGGATTTATAATTCCAGATTTACCATTAGATGTTTACGAAAACGCCCATCAACAAAAAGTTAAAAGCTTAGAATTAGATATGATTTTCTTAATCACTCCACAAACGACAGATGAACGAATAAGATTAATTGATTCCAAAAGTTCGGGATTCCTATATATAGTTTCTTCTTTTGCCATAACTGGTTCAAAAAGTGAAATTCAACAATCTCAAATCGATTATTTTAAACGTATTAATGGTTTGAGTTTAACTAATCCTAAACTGATTGGTTTTGGAATTTCAGATAAAAAAACATTCAACACAGCTTGTCAACATGCTGAAGGGGCAATAATTGGAAGCGCTTTTATTAAGGCTCTTGAAGGAAGAAAAGATATCAAACAAACAGTTGAAAAATTTATTTGTTCAGTAAAAAGCACTCAATAATTAAGAGTCATAAAAATCATACTGACAACTAATTACTAACCCCTAACAACTAAAAAATGATCATACAATTATCAAAAAATATTACAACTCAAGAACAAGCTATTCTTTTAAATAAGCTATCTGATTTAAATATTAAATCGAACATTATTTCAACCCAATTCAAAAATTATATTGTTGGAATTCCTAAAAGTGATTTTGATATGAGAAGTATTGGAAACCTCAACGGAATAGATGATATTCATAGAGTATCGGATGCCTACAAATTGGTTTCTAAAAAATGGAAAGTAAACAACACCATTATAGATTTAGGAGATGATGTAACTATTGGCGGAAATGAATTAGCAATAATGGCTGGTCCATGCTCAATTGAAGGAGAAGAGCAAATTGAAACTACTGTTGCTCATTTGGTAAAAAATAACATTAAAATAATGCGTGGGGGAGTTTATAAACCAAGAAGCTCTCCTTATGCTTTTCGTGGAATGGGAATGGATGGTTTAAAACTGTTTTACAAGCACTGTTCTGAAAATGGAATTAAAGTAATTACTGAAGTGATGCAAGTTTCTCAAGTAGAAGAAATGGCTGATTATGTTGATATTTTTCAAGTTGGAGCACGAAACTCACAAAACTTTAACCTCTTGGATATTTTAGGAAAAGTAGACAAACCTGTTATGATTAAACGTGGTATGTCTGGAACTATAGAAGAATTGTTAGCTTCAGCAGAATATGTTTTTTCTAATGGAAATGAGAAAATTTTATTATGTGAAAGAGGAATTAGAACTTATGAAAATGCCTATAGAAATACATTGGATTTAAATGCCATTCCTATTCTAAAAGAAAAATCACATTTACCTGTTATTGTTGACCCATCCCACGGAATAGGTTTAAGGCAGCATGTTGGAACGATGGCTCTTGCAGGAGTAATGTGTGGTGCTGATGGTATTATCATTGAAGCTCATGAAAATCCTGAAAAAGCTTTTTCTGACGGACAACAAACGTTATATCATCAACAAGCAGAAAAATTATATCACAAATTAAGAGCAACAAAAGAAATGACAAATTCATTCTAAAAACTTATTTTGCAACTTACATTCTAAAGATTTCGTCTAACCAGTAATGAAAAAACTGTTTATCATAGTTATCCTTCTTACCGTTTTGGCTCCTACAAAAAAGGCAATATTACTATAATTCGGTAATCCCTTGGATTAACATGATTTAACACAATTTTATATACGCTTGTAATTTTTATATTACAATTAATTATATTTACACGCGTTTAAACCCAAGATGTCAGATAGCATAGTAATCATACCAACCTACAACGAAAAAGAAAACCTTGAGAAGATGGTGCGCAAAGTATTTTCTTTAGAAAAGGCTTTCCATATTTTGATTGTTGACGATAACTCTCCTGACGGAACAGCTTCCATTGTAAAAAAAATACAAACCGAATTTCCTACTCAATTACATCTAGAAGAACGACAAGGAAAACTGGGATTAGGAACAGCTTATATACACGGTTTCAAGTGGGCCTTACAAAGAGATTACGAATACACTTTTGAGATGGATTGTGATTTTTCTCATAACCCAGAAGATCTCATTCAATTGTATAACGCGTGTGCAAAAGATGGTGGAGATTTATCAATTGGATCTCGATATAAATCTGGTGTTAATGTAGTTAACTGGCCAATGGGAAGAGTATTAATGTCTTATTATGCTTCTGCTTATGTGCGTTTTATCACTGGAATGGATATTAGAGATACTACTTCTGGCTTTAAATGTTACACCCGAAAAGTGTTGGAAACTATTGAATTGGATAAAATCAGATTTAAAGGTTACGCTTTTCAAATTGAAATGAAATTTACAGCCCTAAAATTTGGATTTAATGTGGTTGAAGTACCCATTATATTTACCGACCGAAAAGAAGGTGAATCTAAAATGAGTGGAGGTATTTTTAAAGAAGCCATATTTGGAGTAATCCAAATGAAAATGAAAAGTTGGTTTAGAAAGTACGTAAAGTAGCAATTCTAAGTAAGGTTTTACCACCTAACATTTCAGTATATTTCCGCATTGAATTTCAGTAATCCATACAAAAGATTCATCCTTTTTTTATTTTACCTTGAGCAGACTTAAGTATAACACTCTAATACATACAAGTCTATGATGACAAATGGAATTACAGAAAAAAAAACAATGGAACCCGTATATTTCGATGAATCAAAAATATCTGACGAATATCTAAATTTTAAAGAACTTTTTAACAATTCCAGAGATGCCATTTCATTAATTGAAAATGAAAAATACATATACTGTAATCAATCAGCCTTAGACTTATTCGAAATTAAAACAATAGACACCTATTTAAATAAAGCCCCTTCATCTTTCTCGCCTCATTATCAGTTAGATGGAAAAATTTCCTCTGAAAAGGCTAAAGAAATGATGGCTATTGCTTTACAAAAAGGGAATCATCGATTTGAATGGTTACACACAAATAGAAATGGAGAAAACATTTATGTTGAAGTTTTACTTACTAAAATTTCTAACCTATCTAATAAAAGAGTTCTTCATTCAGTTTGTAGAGACATTACAAAAAGAAGGGAATCAGAGATAAAATTAAAACAGAGAGAAGAACGCTTTCGAAATTTATTCGAAAACTCTTTAGAAATAACCTGCATAACCAATACGAAAGGGTTTATTAAATTTATAACTCCTGCAGTTACCGAATTAATGGGTTATGATATTAAAGAATTAATTGGCAAAAATATTTTCGACTATATACATGAGGATAATAAAAATGAAGCCTTTAAACGGTTTGATAAAAGACGAAAAGAGGGTGGAAAAGGAGAATATGAAATATTTCAAGTAAAAACGAAATCAGGTAATTACAAACATCTAAGAATGATAACCTCAAATCATTTAAATGATTCGAGCATCAATGGTTTTGTTATTAATGCACATGATGTTTCTGAACTAATTAAAGCAGAAAAAGAAAAATATATCGCAATTTTTGATAGCAAAGAAAATGAACGTAAACGAATTTCTCATGATTTACACGATGGTTTAGGTCAAACAATTGCTGCTGCCAAAATGTATCTAAATTACTTAGACCTTGAATTAGCAAACCAAATAGATAAAGAAACTTATATAACTTTTAAAACTGCTTTAAATCTAGTTAATGAAGCTACACAAGAAACTAGAATTATCAGCCACAATTTTATGCCTAGAGCATTAAAACATTATGGTCTTGAAAAAGTTTTAAATGATTTAATTTCAACATATCAAAATATACAACCTAACAAAGCCATAAATCTTGTTTCTACAATTAATGAAAAACGTTTTAAAGAAAGAATTGAACTAACTGTTTTTAGAATTATTCAAGAGCTTTTTAGTAATGCTATAAAACACGCTAAGTCTAGTAAAATAATGATAAAATTAGAAAGTGATAGCACTAAATTAAAAGTACAAGTTATAGATAATGGAACTGGTTTTGACATTGATAACATTGAAAAAAATAAAAATTCTGGAATTGGTCTAATAAGCCTTAAGCAAAGAGTAAATGTTATAAATGGTAAATTAATAATTAGAAGCGAGAAAAATAAAGGGTCCTTTTTCAGTTTAATTGTTGATCTTTAATAATATCAAACACCGTATACCTCATGTAATCTTCTCTTCTTTACCCTTAAATATTTAATTCATGAATTAATTTCACCAACCCGATTCTGTTTATATTTGCAGAATGGGAACACTTATTAAAAATGCACAAATAGTTAACGAAGGAATCATCTTTAAAGGACACCTTTTAATAGAAGGCGAAAGAATTGCTAAAATCTTTAAAAGTGATGATGATATTTCTGAAATAGAAAAGACTCATGAGGTTAACGATATCCACAACAACTTTTTATTGCCAGGTGTTATAGATGATCAATGTCATTTTAGAGAGCCAGGGCTAACTCATAAAGCCAACATCAACACTGAATCTACTGCCGCTGTTGCCGGAGGTACTACTTCCTTTATGGAAATGCCCAATACCGTTCCCAATACCTTAACCCAAGAATTACTCCAAGACAAATACGATATCGGTGCAAAAACCTCTTTAGCGAACTACTCCTTTTATATGGGAGCTTCTAACGATAATATTGAAGAAGTTTTAAAAACAGATCCTAAAACGGTTTGTGGTGTAAAAGTATTTATGGGTTCCTCTACAGGGAATATGCTGGTAGATAATAAAGAAACCTTAGAAGAATTGTTCTCTAAATGCAAACTATTAATTGCTGCTCATTGTGAAGATGAAACAACCATCCAAAATAATATGGCGGCATACAAAGAAAAATATGGAGAGGATGTACCAATTGAATGTCATCCAGAAATAAGAAGCGAAGAGGCTTGTTATTTATCTTCTTCTTTAGCGATTGAATTGGCAAAGAAACATAATACCCGTTTCCACTTATTCCATTTATCTACGGCTAAAGAAATTGGCTTGTTAGAAAATAAAACTCCTTTAAAAGAAAAACGAATTACAGCTGAAGCTTGTATTCACCACATGTGGTTTTCTGATGAAGATTATGAAACCAAGGGTGCTTTTATTAAATGGAACCCAGCGGTAAAAAAAGCTTCTGATAGAGATGCTATTTTAAATGCTGTTATTGACGGAACAATAGATGTTATTGCTACTGACCATGCTCCTCACACAGTAGAGGAAAAACTAAATACTTACTTTAATGCTGCTTCTGGTGGACCAATGGTACAACATGGTTTAATTGCTATGTTAGAACTTTACCACAATGAAAAAATCACCTTAGAAAAAATAGTGGAAAGAATGAGCCACGCAGTTACCGATTGTTTTAGAATTGAAGACAGAGGCTATATTAAAGAAGGATTTTTTGCCGATTTAGTGGTAGTCGATTTAGACAACCCTTGGACCGTTGAAAAAGAAAACTTACTCTACAAATGTGGCTGGTCTCCTATGGAAGGTCAAACATTTAAATCTAAAGTAATGCAAACTTTTGTGAATGGTCACCTGGTGTTTAACATGGGAGAAATTGACGAAGATTATAGAGGGAAAAGAATGACTTTTGATTTTTAAACTCTCCCTTTGAAGGGAGAAAGTTTTGTCCAACATCTTTGATTTGGCAACAAAATTAGAGGGATGTTTTTTGACAAATCGAAGTGATGACTCTTTTCAACAGAGAGCGTCTAATTCAAGCAGATACTTCACGTCATTTATTACGAAAAACAAGTTTTCTATAAATTTTGTTCAGCATGACAACATCAAAAACTGTAGAGGGAAACGAATGACTTTTGATTTTTAAGACTCTCCCTTTGAAGGGAGGAAATTTTGTCCAACATCTTTGATTTGGCAACAAAATTAGAGGGATGTTTTTTTTACAAATTGAAGTGATGACTCTTTTCAACAGAGAGCGTCTAATTCAAATAGATACTTCACGTCATTTATTACGAAAAACTTGTTTTCTATAAATTTTGCTCAGCATGACAACATCAAAAACTGTAGAGGGAAACGAATGACTTTTGATTTTTAAGACTCTCCCTTTGAAGGGAAGAAATTTTGTCCAACATCTTTGATTTGGCAACAAAATTAGAGGGATGTTTTTTGACAAATTGAAGTGATGACTCTTTTCAACAGAGAGCGTCTAATTCAAATAGATACTTCACGTCATTTATTACGAAAAATAAGTTTTTCTATAAATATTGTTCAGCATGACAACATCAAAAACTATAGAGGGAAACGAATGACTTTTGATTTTTAGAGTCATTCTTCTTCAATTACTAATTCGCCTTCTTCATCCTTATAGACATAAGAAAACTGACAGTCATATTTTTCTTTTCTCTTCCAAAACTCATAATTAAATTCATCTTTAAACAATTCAGATTCCTCTATATCTTCTCCCCATTTTCTTTCCTTAAGAACCTCAGGAATTCTTAGAAGAGTAATAATTTTTCCAGACATATATGAAACAACAATTTCGTCTTTAGCAATTGATTTAACAATATAGAAATTATTATAATTTTTCGATACACCGTCATAAAAATATATCGTATCATTAATCAATTTATAACGATCAACAAGATCAAGAGAAATAAACATTTCAAAGTAGGTCTCTATGTATTCATCTTTTATATGGTATTCTAGGTATCCTTGTTCTTCAACACAGGAATACCAATTTCCTTTTATATTTTCATCAGTTAATTCTAAAGAATTATCACACCCTCCAAAACCAACTCCAATTAATAGTATCAACAACATTTTTTTCATTTCACCAAATTACAAAAACAAATAAATACGTCATCCTCAGCTTGACTGGGGATCTCCTAATTAATAATGAGATTGCGGGTCAAGCCCGCAAATACGTAACTGATAAAAATTATTCTCATTGATATTCAGATACTTAACTCTTTTATGCATTATTTTCTTATGCATAAGCTTTAGATGTATGTTAAAGTTATGTATATTTGCCTCATGTATTCAAAAGAACTATTAAAAGGAACCTTAAAAACTATCATTTTAAAAATGCTCTCAGAGAGTGATAGTATGTACGGTTATCAAATAACTCAAAAGGTTAAAGAAATTACCGAGGGTAAAATCAACCTCACCGAAGGTGCACTTTATCCTGCTTTGCACAAGCTAGAAGCTGACGGATTATTATCAACAGAAAAAAAGACTGTTGGTAATAGAGTTAGAAAATACTACAGTTTAACGCAAACAGGAAATGGTAGAGCTAAAGAAAAGGTTGAAGAATTAAAGGAATTTATGGAAACATTAACAACCATAATAAATTTAACCCCTCAAAAATTGGCATGGCAGATTTAACTGAACAAAACATCAGAGAAATTGAAGTGCTCGTTGAAGCAAGAGGAGTAGAAATGCAAGAACTTTCTTACGATCTCGTAGATCATATTTGTTGTATGATTGAAGAGAAAATGGAAAGTGGTAAAAACTACACCAGTGCACTAGAAGAATCTATAGCAAGCTTTGGTAAAAAAGGTATCCGTCAAATACAGGAGGAAACAACTTTTTTATTAACCAAAAATATATTAGCTATGAGAAAAACAATGCATATTACAGGAATTACAGCAGCAATTTTATTACTGTTCGGATCAATCTTTAAAATTCAACACTGGCCAGGAGCCGGAATAATATACGTATTAGGAGCAGCAGCATTATGTCTCCTCTTTATGCCTCTTTTTTTGGCTGTAAGAATAAAAGAAAAACCAGGTAAACTAAGTACTATAAGCAACATTGTGGGAATATTAGGAGCTATAACATTATGCTTTGGTATCTTATTTAAAATAATGCATTGGCCATGGGCTAGTATTTTAATGAATATTGGTGGAGCTCTACTAGCCCTAATATTTTTACCTCTCTATGTATATCATGGAGCTAAAACAAAACAATTAAAAACAAGCACAATTGTTCCAATTATTGTAGCAGTTGCAGGGTTTAGCTTAATGTTTTCTTTAGTTAGGTTACAAAGCAGTCATAATGTTAGTATATCAAGAAGCAACTACCACAATAATATCAATCAAAACATTGAATCTACTATAATTTTAAATAATACAATATCAGCTGAGCTCAAAAACGATTCTACAATAAATTCAAAAGAAAGTATTAATACGTTAGCTCTTAAAATTAATAGTAAGAGTGATGAACTTTGTGCCAACTTTATTCAAAGTAAATTATCTGAATATAGTGATGAAGATATTAAACAAAAAGAACAAACCGATTTTGAAAATTTTTCAATTACAATGGGTTCACTAAACTCGATACAAAACCAAGAAAATGGTCTGCCCCAATTTTTAAAATTAATTGAAGAATATAAGGCAACTTACACCACCATTACAGGGGTTGAACCGAATCTGTTAATCAATAATAATTTTGAGTATTACCTCAATAAACAAAACAAAATGTTCGCTTTTAGGTTTGTTTTGAGAGATATAAACTCACTTAATTTACAAGTACAACAATTACATACAAGTTTATTACAATATTATAAAGGAAAGGTTTCTTAGATAGTTTAGTTAGTTGAATACATTTTATTACTGAGAGCTTAAGGCCGGCAAGAGATTGCCGGCTTTTTTTATTAGACCTTCAGTTATTTTCTATTTTTTATAGCCCTACCATCAATAAATCTATAAAAGCCCATAAAAACAAGCATGGATGATGTTTGTCACCAATTTAGGGTTGCAATAATTAAGCAGTTTACTTCCCAAACTGACCTCTCACCATGTTATTTTTGCAACTATATATAATATCTATTAAATATGTTGTAAATATTAAAAACTAATTAAAATTAAAAACTTATGAAAAAATTATTACTTTCTGCGTTCGGATTTGCCGTCATGATGACAAGCATAAATGCACAAACTTATTTCTCTGATGATTTTACAGGAGGAATTGGAAACTGGTCATCTGTTGAAGCTGCCCCAGATACTGATACTAAATTATGGAAAG
>NVUQ01000061.1 GCA_002401955.1 Flavobacteriales bacterium
TGAAACAATTTCATTAACTGATTACAGTAAAGGAGTTTACTTCTTAACTGTTGGTGAAGAAACTGTTAAATTGATTGTAGAGTAACTCTATATTTAATACATAAAAGAAGCCCGGTTAGAAATTTCTAACCGGGCTTCTTGTTTTATACCAATTTAATTTCAAAACACCCAACAATGTTTTTTGTATAATGCCGATTTGTAATCAAATCCTGAGAATAAATGTAACGAAATTATCGGGCATTTTGATAACACATAAATACCGTTTATCTTAAAATTCAACCTTTTATTAAACAGAGCAATAAAAACAAGTAGCTCAACTATTTTTCATATACTTTCGTAGGATACAATTAATTATAAAAAATTACAAAAATTTATGAGAAACATTTACTTATGTGCTATTGCACTTTCTGTTGGTTCAATTTCATTTGGACAACAACTTAATGAAAAGACTGATTTTGGGACTGACGATTTAGTATCAGAACATAAATCTAGTATAAAAAATACTATTAACAACAAAGGTTTAGGAGTAGTAATTTGGAGCGATGACTTCGACACACCTTCTGACTGGGCAATAGACAACAACGGTCAATCTGGAGCTCAATTTGGATGGACAATTGATGCTACAAGTGATGGTTGGTGGACTACTAATGGAATTAATTCAGTTTCTGGAGGTAATTATGCTGAGCTTTCAAATGGCAATGCCCAAACATCAACTCAAGTACTTAATGTTACTTATACTCTTACCACAAAAGATTCTATAAATTTAATTGCATTAGGAGGATCAGAAAATGCAACTTTAGAGTTTAACCAATATGGCGCTCGTTTTAATGATTTAACAGAAATTCAAATTAGTACTGATGGAGTTACCTGGGTAACAGTTGGTAACAACTTAGACAAACTAGTTCATTCCGCATCATCTAGTAACCCTTGGTCAAACCCTGATTTTAAGACTATTAATTTAGCTCCTTTCTTAAATTCTACTACCGCTGCATCAGTGTGGTTACGTTTTAGCTGGACAACAAACTATCCTAATTTGGCATCCAATCCAACCGTATGGATGACTTACGGCTGGTATTTAGATGACCTTAAAATCAGAACAAATCCTGACAACGATATGAAAGTTACAAGGTCAAGTTGGGGCTCTACAGGGATTCATTATTCTAAAATCCCTACAAGCCAAGTTACTCAAATCGATTTTAGAGCAGACGTTATCAACCAAGGGGTTAACACTTTATTAAACCCTATAACAACAGTTACTATTAATGGAAATCCATATAGTAGCCCAACGGGTACTACTATTTTAGCAGCAGCTATTGATAGCCTTGTAGCTTCTTTTACCCCCCCTGCAACTCCAGCATCTTACAGCTTTACTTGGACAACATCTTCTGATTCTATAGATGACAATCCTGCAGATAATGATCTTGTTGGAGCATCATTTGATGTAGGTGGCCTTGTTTACTCTAGAGATACCTATTGTGCCTCTCCTGGAACTGCTGGTGGTAACGACAATACGAGCTCTACTACTTCTGAAGAATTTGAAGCAGGAAACATGTATGATATTTTTGCAACAGATATAGCATATGGTATTGATGTAGTAATAGGTACAGGTACAGCTGTAGGTGAAGCAATTGATGTTAAATTATATGATTTTACTTCAGGAAGTTTTGTACCCGTTGGAAGTGCATCTAATCCTCATGTAATTAGTGCAAGTGATATAGGTAATGAATTACAACTAAGGTTCCCTGCAGGAATAGCACTTACAGCTGGAAACACTTATTTTGCAGCTGTACACGCTTACGGTGGTGGTAGTGGTGAATTATTCTACGCTACTTGTGGAAATTCTCCTAACAAAACAACTGTTTCTGGCCCAACAAGCTACATCTTCTATCCAACAATGGATAATCCAGTTACAGGTCAAAATTATTTCACTACTCAAACACCTATGGTGAGATTAAATTTTGATCCAACCTTAGGTGTTGTAAAAGCTAAAGAGACAACTAATTTCTCTGTATTTCCTAACCCAAGTAACGGTAATTTTACCATTACTTTAGATGGAAACACAGAAAACGTAGCATTATCTGTTAAAAATATAGTTGGTCAAACAATTATTAATAAAACAGTAAATGTTTCTGGAAAAACAACTGAAACAATTTCATTAACTGATTACAGTAAAGGAGTTTACTTCTTAACTATTGGTGAAGAAACTGTTAAATTGATTGTAGAGTAAATCTATATTTAACACATAAAAGAAGCCCGGTTAGAAATTTCTAATCGGGCTTCTTGTTTTTAATAAGTTCTAACAAATAATCAAAAATTAGTTTGAATATTAACTATTAATTAGATGAACTTAAAATACTCGTTAATATTATTGTTCTTTTCGTATCTTGCCGCTTATACTAACTATAATATTAATTAATTATGAAAAAAATTTACTTATGTGCTATCGCACTTTCTGTTGGTTCAATTTCATTTGGACAACTCAGTACTTTCGATACACCTACAAGAGCTATGTTAACTCATCAAAATGATGATGTAAACACAATTAAAAATATAAATAATGGTGATAAAACACCTGGTCAAGTTATTTGGTCCGAAAACTTTACAGGTGGTATGCCTACTGGATATACTACAGGTGGCCCCAATGGGTCTAGCTGGGTAATTAATCAAAACCCTATTAACAATCAAGGTACTGGCGGATTTACTAACACAGGACCTATTGCTTCATCTAGTGCAGGTAACCACATGTTATTTTTTGCTGGAAATGAAGGTGGTTTTACTGACAGAGATTCTTGGTTTCAGACTACATCAATTGATTTAGTTGGAGCATTAAGTCATACTGTTCGTTTCGAACAAAAGTTCCGTTTATGTTGTGCAAGTGCTGCTGCTCTTAATATAGTGGTAAGTGCTGATTCAACATTTGCAACAGGGGCATATACTTACGATGCAAGAAGAGGTGTTGCTATCAATTCTATGTCTGCAGATCCATTAGTTACTTCTATTAATATTAGTGACAACTTTGGTGGTTATACTGGAAAAATATGGATTAGATTCCACTGGAATTTAGGAGCTAGTCACTATTTCTGGATGATTGATGACATCTCAGTAATTGAATCTTATGATAATGACATGATTACTTTCCAAAACTATTATGGAGTAGATAACGTACCGTACACTAGAATACCTGCAACTCAAGTTGCACCGGTTGATTTTTCTGTACAAACTACAAATGTTGGTGCAGCAGATCAAAATGCTACTTTAACTGCTGATATTAATGGTGGTTTATTTACAGCAACTAGTGCAGTAACTACAATTCCAGCATTAGTGTTTGGTGCTACTGTTTCAGGCTCAACAGATAGCTTATTTACTACAGCATCATTTACTCCTCCAACAACGTTTGCAGTTCCTTATACGGTAACATTAACTGTTAATACGGATTCAACAGATGTTTCTCCAAGTGATAATACTGTAACATTCAATCCTTTTGAAGTAACTTCTGGTGAATATGCACAAGATGATAATGTTGCCGCTACTAGTGGTGGTGGTGGTACTCACTCAACACATGGAGACGAATTTGAAGCTGGTAATTATTATGACATGTATACTAATACTAATGCTCTATCTATAGATGTATGGGTTCACACTGACAGTGATGTTGGTGGAGCTATTGAGGTTAAATTATATGACCTTACTTCAGGAAGTTTTGTTTTAGTAGATGTTTCTAACCCAGTTGTTATTGCTGCGGGAGATTTAGGCGCATGGATGAGTATTCCTCTTCCTAATACACCAGCTCTTACTGCAGGAAGCTATTATTTTGCTTGCGTTCATGCTTACGGTGGTGGTTCAGAGTTTTACTACGGAACAAGTGGAACTTCTCCTGCTAATACACCTACAAGTAAAGGTGGTCCAACTAGTTTAATTTATTATCCTACGATGAGTGCTCCTGCTACTGGTGCAAACTTCTATACAAGTAGAACTCCTATGGTTAGATTACACATTTCTCCATTTGTTGGAGTTGATGCTGTAGAAACAAGTAATGTTAACTTTAACGTTTTCCCCAACCCAAGTAATACTGGTGAATTTAACATTAACTTAATATCAAACGAAACTAACTATGTTGCATTAACTGTTAAAAATGTGGTTGGTCAAACAATTATTAACGAAACAGTAAGTGTTGTTGGTAATACAACTCACACAATTTCATTAACTGATTACAGCAAAGGAGTTTACTTCTTAACTATTGGTAAAGAAACTGTTAAATTAATTGTAGATTAAATCTATATTTAATACATAAAAGAAGCCCGATTAGAAATTTCTAATCGGGCTTCTTCTTTTTAATCGTTTAGTAAAATACTCTTCAAAAAGAAATTATATATTTCTGAATTTTTGCATAATACGAGATGAGTACACAAACTCATTCAACTCCTTATTATCCGTTTTAAGAATCTCCTGTTTATTTCCTTCCCACCATTTTTTACCCTTATAGATATAAGAAATATTATCTCCTATTTCCATTACAGAATTCATATCATGAGTTATTACTATTGTAGTTATATTGTATTCGTGAGTAATCTCTTGAATTAAATTATCAATTACAATTCCTGTTTGGGGATCTAAACCAGAATTGGGTTCATCACAAAACAAATAGCTCGGATTTAATGCTATCGCCCTTGCAATACCCACTCTTTTTTGCATACCACCACTTAACTCAGCTGGATACAAATGATTTACATTTTCTAAATTAACACGCTTCAAACAAAAGTTAACTCGCTCTAATATTTCTTCCGCACTTTTTTTAGTGTACATCTCTAATGGAAACCGAACATTCGCTTCTACTGTTAGCGAATCAAATAAAGCAGAACCTTGAAACAACATTCCAATCTCTTTACGAATGTTTTTTCTTTCTTTAAAATTCATAGTCGTAAACTCTCTAGCATCATAGCTCACACTACCACTATCCACCTCATGTAAACCAATAATACACTTTGTAAGGACTGATTTTCCAGATCCACTAGCACCAATAATAAGATTTGTTTCACCTTTATTAAAAGCAATAGAAACATCATTCAATATTTGTTTGCCAGAAAAAGACTTATTTACATTTTTAACCTCAATCATAATAATAGTAATTGAGTTAAAACATAATTAATAATCAAAATAACAATACTTGTATAAACTACGGATTTTGTGCTGGATTTACCTATTTCTAAAGCTCCTCCTTGAGTATAATAACCATGATAAGAAGGGATGCTTGTAATTACAAAAGCAAAAAATACCGTTTTAATCATTGCATAAACAATAGAGAATGCTTTAAAATCATAACGCAACCCTGTTATGTATGATTCTATTGTCATTCCACTACTATAAAGCGAAACAATAAACCCTCCGAAAGCCCCAAGAAACATGCTATAAATAACAATAATTGGAATAAAAACAAGCGCAGCTATAATTTTAGGGAAAATTAAATAAGAAGCTGAATTTACCCCCATTATTTCTAAAGCATCAATCTGTTCTGTAATTCTCATAGCTCCTATTTCGGATGCAATGTTAGACCCAATTTTACCAGCCAAAATCAAACTCATTACAGTTGGTGCCATCTCTAAAATAAACGATTCTCGTGTAGCATAACCTATTAAGTATGCTGGCAATAACGGATTATTTAAATTAGAAGCTGTTTGAAGCGTAACAACCGCTCCCATGAACAATGAAATAATAGCTATAAGTCCTAGCGAACCTATCCCTAAACTCATCATTTCATGAATGATTTGCTTACGGATTAACTTATAGTTATCTGGCGTTTTAAAGACTTTCCCTAACAAGAGAAAGTATTTTCCGATATGATGAAATATTGATAACATTAAATAGTTATAAAACATAAAAGTAAATATTTATTACTGAAGTTGTTTACCTTTGTATTATGAAATCTCGCATCAAAGTTTACATAACCCTAATTTTACTTTCATTATTTCTAGTATCATGCCATGCTGGAAAAAACAAATGTAATTCTTGCCCAAAATGGGGAAATCATTAAACATGACTTTAGATCGGTTAAAAGAAAATGAGTCAGGAATCATTAAACAAATTAATGATGAAGATTTAGCAATTCAATTACTTTCAATGGGTTTTGTTATAGGCGAAAAAATTAAAGTAGAACGAATTGCTCCTTTAAAGGATCCTATTTTAATAACATCAGGATCAAGTTACATTAGCATTAGAAATGCTGATGCAAAAAACATTGAAATCATTGTCTAATAAGGATCCTCAAAATATCATTTTAATTGGAAACCCTAACACAGGAAAAACTACGCTATTTAATTCTTTAACAGGCTTAAATCAAAAAGTAGGAAACTTCCCTGGTGTTACTGTAGATAAGAAAACGGGGAATTTCAACTATAAGGAAACTAAGATTAACGTAGTTGATCTGCCAGGAACCTATAGTCTTTCTCCTAACTCTGAGGATGAGCGAATTGCAAAAAGTTACCTTGAAGAAACGAATCAAAATGACATAATAGTTGTTGTTGCGGATGCAACTAACCTTAAACGAAACTTACTACTATTTACTCAAATTGTTGATTTAGGTAAACAA
This sequence comes from Flavobacteriales bacterium, assembly GCA_002401955.1. GTDB lineage: Bacteria > Bacteroidota > Bacteroidia > Flavobacteriales_E > Vicingaceae. The sequence continues at coordinate 6,584 of NVUQ01000061.1, forward strand.
GTTATTCTTGTTTTAAATATGATGGACCTCTTGCAAAAAAACACGCAAGAAATTGACTTCAAAAAACTATCCAAGAAATTAAACTGTCCGATTATCCCAATTAATGCAAGGCTAGACAAGGGTGTTGAAAAATTAAAAGAAGCCGTTTTTTCTTACCAACAGAAAGAAAACATTTTTTTAGATTCCGATTCTTCATCAAGTTCTATTGATGAAACCATGAAAAGAGTCGGTAAAATCAATACTATTGTTGATGATTGTTTAACTAAAGATGGTGAAGACAAATCTTATCTATTCACAAAAAAGATTGACAACATAGTCACCCATAAAATTTATGGTTATCTCATTTTCTTAGGTATTCTATTTTTTATTTTCCAAGCTATATTTTCTTGGGCATCATATCCAATGGACTTAATTGATAGTGGTTTTGGTTTTTTATGTGATTTTGTAAGTAACATTCTTCCTAAAGGAATACTTAACGATTTAATTGTAAATGGAATTCTTGCAGGGCTTGGTGGGATAGTAATATTTGTTCCACAAATTGCTATTCTCTTTGCCTTTATCACCATTTTAGAAGATACTGGATACATGTCTCGTGTAAGTTTTTTGATGGATAGAATTTTACGACAGTTCGGTCTAAATGGAAAATCAATTATTCCAATAATAAGCAGTACAGCCTGTGCAATACCTGCAATAATGGGAGCCAGAACGATAAGCAATTACAAGGAGCGTTTAATCACCATTATGGTAGCTCCTCTAATTAGCTGTTCTGCAAGAATTCCTGTTTACACTATTTTAATTGCATTAATTGTTTCTGAAGAGGAGACTTACGGCATTTTTAACCTACAAGGATTATTGGTTATGGGGTTATATTTACTTGGTTTTGTTGCAGCAATTCTTTCTGCTTGGGTAATGAAGCTAATCATTAAATCTAAGCAAAAAAGCACATTCACTTTAGAAATGCCTATTTACAGAACTCCAAGATGGAAAAATGTTGGTTTTGAAATTCTTAGCAAAGTAAAAATATTTTTATTTGATGCAGGTAAAATAATTATTGCCATTTCAATTGTACTTTGGGTTTTATCATCTTATGCTCCAGGAAATAAATTTGAAGATATTTCTAAAAAATACACTTCAGAAACCAGTCAACAACAATATTCCGAACAAGAAATTAGCACTTTAATTGCTTCAGAGAGATTAGAGCATTCTTATGCTGGAATTATTGGTAAAATAATAGAACCTACAATAAAACCGTTAGGTTTCGATTGGAAAATTGGTATTTCTTTGGTTACTTCATTTGCTGCCAGAGAAGTTTTTGTAGGCACAATGGCAACACTATATAGTGTTGGTGATGCAGATAATACGATGTCTATAAGAGAAAAAATGATGGCCGCAAAAAACCATGAAACAGGAGAAAAACTGTATACAACTGCAACCACTCTTTCTTTACTAATTTTCTATGTTTTTGCTATGCAATGCATGGCCACATTGGCGGTAGTTTACAGAGAAACAAACTCAATAAAATGGCCAATAATCCAAGTTGTTTACATGGGGGCCTTAGCCTACTTCTCTAGTTTACTCGTTTATTCCATTTTTTCATAGTGAAAATTGATTTTAAAATATTAGAAAATTACGTTCCACAAGAAAGTTTGCCAATACTCCAAAATTGGTTTGATCAACGTCCGTTCGAATTAAAAATATCAAAAAAAAGAACCACAAAATTGGGCGACTTTAGAGCTGATATCAGAAAATCATCTAATCGGATAAGTGTTAATTCTAATTTAAATAAATATGCTTTTTTGATAACGCTAACACATGAATTTGCTCACCTACTAGTTTGGCTTCAACATCAACACAAAGTAAAAGCACACGGTTTAGAATGGAAAACAGAATTTGCTACACTAATGAACGTACTTATTGTTAAAAATATATTCCCTGAACACTTAAAAATAGTTCTTCAAAAACATCTAAAAAACCCACCAGCTTCATCTGCAAGAGATATCAATTTAATTAACGAGCTTAAGAAATATGATGCTTCAAATGACACAATTCAACTCATTGAAATTGCAGAAGGAAGTAAGTTTAGCCTCAATAACAAACGTCTTTTTATCAAAGGAAAAAAAAGACGAACTCGTTATTTGTGTAAAGAAATCTCATCAAAAAAAGAGTACCTTATCCATGGCGTTGCAGAAGTTGAATTAATTGATACTTCGGCTACGCTCAGTACAAGTAATTGATAATTGATAATTGATAATTGATAATTGATAATTGATAATTGATAATTGATAATTGATAAT
>NVUQ01000003.1 GCA_002401955.1 Flavobacteriales bacterium
GCAGTTCCACTAACTAACCAACTAACTAACTAACTAACTAACTAACTAACTAACTAACTAACTAACTAACTAACTAACTAACTAACTAACTAACTAACTAAAGCAAAAGCTTCCTTAATTATTGATAGACTATTTTCTCATTAATGACTTTGTTGCCAATAATAATTTTAACCAAATAAATTCCTTCCGGTTCCGCTGAAATATCAATTTTCTTTGATGTTGCATTCATCATTGAATTAAACACTTGTTTACCCATTAAATCACAAACCTCTATTCGGACATTATCTTCATTACTAAATAATTCAATAGTGAATTGACCCACATTAGGGTTTGGATAAATGTTAAACAATTTATGGGACAAGTTATCATCCTTTACATGCTGAGTAATTTCATCACTACTAACTTGATCTGAATTTCCTTTTTTAAGGTTTATACACATATCGGGATCTATGCTTGCGTGAAAAACATTTTGACCAGTTGGAGCTATATAGGTACTAGGTGACATAGTTATTTTATTGGTAGCTGTAACTGCCGTACTTCCTCCTATAAGAGGATGGTCAAATAACATAGCATTCGTGTGAAAATAAATATTATCCACATAATCTTGGTCCCCTGCAAAAGCTCCAGAAACATTTGCTATTGCTCCACAAGTCTTTTCATAAAACCTTACCCAATCCACTTCCATTGTTCGAGATGTATATGGGTAGGATGTGATAGCTGAAGATTTAACAACTGCAGATAGAATAATTCGGGATGGATCAACAATTGAATGATTCAAAACAACTCTAATTAGGGTGCCATCTACATACCATTTTAATGAGTTTGGAGACCAATCCATACGATACGTGTGCCAAGTATCAGCATAATCAAAATTTATAGGAAGAGAATATGATTCAGTCGGATTCCCTAAAACTACAAATGGAGGAGTTGTATTAGGTTTTTCTATATGATGATGCATTTGATCAGGGTTTGGCAAATGCTCATTATTTGTTGTGGCCGGATCATCATATTGGTAATGATAATTAGTAGTGATTTTTGTAGAAGGTAGGTATGGATCCATTTCAAAAATATCAATCTCGTTTGCCGGTTTATTTGGGTTTGATGCAACAATTCCTTCTCCTTTCCAGGTCCAAAACGCTGGCCAATAACCAGCTATATGACCTTGAAGTTTTATTCTTGCCTCAATTCTTCCGTAGTGAATATTAGAGGAAGGTTTTAAACTAACCCACCCACTCGTGATGGGATAAACTTCTCCAGCACCCCAGTTAGGAATAATTTGGCCAGGAGGATTAATTGATTCATTTGAATTATAGGAAATAGGGCTTACTTCTTTTTTTGTTGTAATATGCAAAATACCTCCAGTTAAATTGACATTCTCATTTCTCATTAGCACCTTTTTTCCATGTCCATTATGATTGTGATAAACATCCCACCTTGCATGAAAGGCACTTTGACTGTTAAAATCATCTTCCCAAACCAATTGCCAGGATTGGGAAAAAGCTGTCGATTGGGAAAATAAAAGTATAAGTATTAATAAATTTTTCATAAGTCTAAATTTTTTTTAATATTTCATTCAAATTTAGAATTATTACTTCTTTTCTAACTCAAAGATCCTATTTTCTAGCTCAATTATATAAAGTGTAAGTTCCTCTACTTTTTCGACTAATTTAGTCTGTAATTCTCCAACACCCATTCCGTTCTTTTCTACTTCGTTAGCACTAGGCATATTAGGTAGATGGTTATTTTCATTGATGTAGTTACCTAATTCAGGAATAGTCATCAATTCATAATCTTTTGCAAAAACATAATCAGGAAAAGGGGCTCGTTGTACAGTAATTTCTTGAGCAAATACATGCCCATCACCATGTACAACAAATACTTCCTTATTCGTACTTAAATCTGTTGCAACAAAGGCTTTGAATTGACTTGATGGAAAAGCTGATAAAAAACCATACCCCCAAGGAGTTGAATAATTTGATTTCGAAACCACCCCAACTTTTCCAGTATAATCAGAAGCTGTCTCCACCCACAATCTTACATCATGTAATGGATTAACATCTTTCCCAATCAAAACATTCCCATTACTTTTGATTGTCATTTTAGGTGTTGTATTATCATTTATATAAAAATCAAATTCGTTGTCTCCTCCACTATTCCATGAAATTTTACCAAATTCCGTTGGAGTCCATTGATCCTTCATGATTAATCCAGACTCTGATTGAGACCAATTTCTCAATAGAATATTTGGTGTATATCTACTAATATCTAAATCTTCTTGCGGCCAGGCGGTTCCTACTCCTAATTTTTGAGCAGTTGATACAGTTAACCTTGCAACACTTTCACTAACCCATTGTCCGTAACTTAAACTAGTTGCCCCTATTAAAAGTCCTAATGTTAAAATTGTTTGTTTCATTTTTCTGTAATTAAATATTTTAAGCAAAATAGAGGCTAATAAAATAATGGCCATTTATTTTTAATTATTTACAATAATAGGAAATATTTACGATAAACCATGGTGAATTATAGTAAATTATAGTAAGTTATGGTAAATACTTAGTTTTAAAGGAGGAATGGTATTATACCAATTTAATTTCAAAACACCCAACAATGGTTTTTGTATAATGCCGATAGATAATCAAAGCCAGAGAATGAGAGTAACGAAATTATAGGGCATTTTGATTACAAATCGGTATAAGTATGTGGCATGGTTGATGATAAAATAGCAAATACTATTTATCGTTAAAATACGTTGATAATGTTGATGACTCAATACTGGCTTCTTTTTGTTCTTTTTTTACCATGCTTATTATTCTCTCAGAATAAAGGGGAAAATGCTACCTATGGTAAAATTAAAGTCGATAAAAAAGACTTAAAAATTTATTCTCAGGCTTATATTCATTATCCGCAAGTTTTTAGAGATTTTGATAGAAAAGCACAGTTTGACACTACTTCTTTTGAGGAGAGATTTATTGATACTACCTACGCAAACACTATAAAAATTGATCCCGATTATAGAGACCCAAGAGTATATGAAACACTAGCTTTAGATCTGAGAGAGGGGTTAGAAGATGAAATTTGGTTTGTTTTTAAGAAGAACGAAGGGTATGCGAGTTTGCTATCAAGAAAAAACCCAGAGATTAATTCATTTACTGGAATGGCATGGGTTTATAAAGGAACATTATCAGATAAAGAATTTGAGGATAAGTTTATATACCAGAAAAGAAAATCTTTTTTAAAACGAAAAGTTCGAAAACAATGGACAGATTTTAGACTTTATTACCACAACTCTTCACAGTCTTTTACCATTCAGTTAAAAAACATGAATGGTTTTATAGAAATAGAAGCCTACCCGCGATACACCTCTCTGAGTAGAGATATTAGAGAATCACAAGAGAGATATGAGAAAAACAATGCGAGATATCTTAAATATTTGAAAAGAAGGAAAACGAAGTTTGATAAAAACATTATCAAAAGGAAAAACATTTTTTATAGGTCGATTAAAGAGTATGATGAAAATTTGTGGAAATCGTTCCAAAAAAATTACATGACAGAAGAGGAACGTAAATTGCCTAGAGAAGAGTGGTTAAGATATTATGATAAGGTAATTGCTAATGAAAGAAAAGCAATGGGGAATGCATCTCCTACATTAGGGAATATTATAAGAAGTATTAGAATAGATGATTATAAAATACAGGCCTCATCTGTATTTTTTGCAACTAATGATTCTACAACAATTAAAACTCTGTATCAAAACAAGAAGGAAGAAAAATTGGCAATAACAGATGTTTTAATGATTGATGTGGAGGCAAAAACGTATAAAAAATATGTTGGTTCTAAAGGAATAAAAGTAATAAAGGTTGATAATCCAGAAAACACGAACAACGTTATGGTTGTTTGGTTAAGAAATGGAAATGTTGGTTTTTTAACTCAGAAAGAACTACGTAATCTATCAGTAAATAAAAACGGACAATCCTTAATTACACTAAATATTATCAATAAAAAATTCGCTTCGGTACAAACCCTTAGAGATCAGTTAAACTTTTAAACCTATTAGACTATGACGCTTAATAAAACACTTTTAATCTTTGTTATTTTTTCAATTGCTGTAATAAGTTGCCAAGAAGAAAAGCCAATAACAGAGGGCTCTACAGATTTAACTTATATGCCTAATGATAATCTTAGTTTTATTAAACCTCCTTTTTTAGATAGAGAAATTGAGCAAGAAACTTTTATGATTAATGCTCAAAAAGATGAGGAAATAATTACAGAAAGTGGGTCTAAAATAAAGTTTTATAAGAACACAATTGTCGATTTTGATGGCAAAACGGTAAAAGGAAAAGTAAAAATTGAATACAGAGATTTTCATAACCCTTTAGAAATTTATTTAAGTGGAATACCTATGGAATACGATTCTGCAGGAACAAAATATATTTTTGAAACAGCAGGAATGTTTGAGTTAAAAGCCTATCAGGAAGGAGAATTGTTAAACCTTAAAGAAGGGAAAAAAATGGATGTTGAGTTATTTTCTACAAGTAATGAAACAGATTTTAATTTTTACAGTTTTGATGAATCTACAGGTGTTTGGACGAATGAAAATGAGCCAATGAAAATAACAACAACACCTATAAATACAATAACAGAAATAAGAGAGGTGAAAAAATTGATTAAACCTATTTCTCAAAATACAACAAATTATGCTTTTGATGTTGATGTAAATAAGAAGCAATATCCGGAATTAGAAACTTATGGAGGAACTATTTTTGAAGTAAGAAAAAAGGGAGTTTTTAATCCGACATACTATAATGTTCAATGGGATAAAGTAGGAATAGAACGGAAAAGTAGGAATCATTATGTACTTGAGCTTTTTAAAGAAGATACTTCAATTGTTGTTGACGTAAAACCAGTAATAAAATCAGAAAAATATCACCAAGCAATTGCAAAATATAACAAAGAAAAGCAACAACAAGAAGACAATAAAGAAGAGAGAAGCGATTTTGATGTGTATGCGATGTCATCTATTACATACAATTCCTCTATGTCTGCACAAGCAACTATTACTCGTCAAATGACGTTAAACGGCTTTGGAATATACAATTGTGATAGGCCAGGAATTTTCAACCCTAGAGGTACTATTAAAGAATTAATTGCTGTAAAGAATGGTGAGGGAAGAAAGGTTGACAACCAGAACTATAGCGTTGTTGATTTAAGTAAAAATGCAATTGTTCAGGTTTATAAGGGACCAAAGTATTATAAAAATAGCGCAACTATTTTATGGACAGTAATAGATAATGAAGAAATGGCGATTGTTTATCCTACAGATATAAAAACCATGCCTGACAATAAAAAGTTGCGAGTAGGAATATATTCTATTAAAGAAGGACTAGAAATATTAAGCGAAGTTATTGCTTCAAGATAACTTGATTACCCAAAAACAGCTTTAACCACTTCTCTTACAGCTAAGGATTTCCCCATAGTATAATAATGGATGCAAGGCACACCAAAATCAAGTAAATCTTTAGATTGTTTAATAGCCCAATCAATACCAACCTGTTTTACCTCATCATTATCCTTGCACGCTTCAATAGCATCAACCAATTCATCTGGTAAATCTATATGGAAAAATTTAGGGAGTGCCAATATTTGTTTTTTTGTTGAAATAGGTTTTAATCCAGGAAGGATAGGAACTGTAATTCCACATTCTCTACACAATTTAACAAAGTCCTTAAATTTTTGGTTGTCGTAAAATAATTGTGTTACAATATAATCAGCACCAGCATCCACTTTTTGCTTCAAAAATTTTAAATCATTTTTCATGTTGGGAGCTTCAAAATGTTTTTCAGGATAACCCGCAACACCAATACTAAAATTAGTTGGAGCAGCATTTTGTAAATCTTCATCCATGTACTCTCCATTGTTTAGCCCGACAACTTGGTTTACTAAATCAACCGCATAATGATGCCCGTCTTTTTCTGGAATAAAAGCAGGTTCTGTTTTAATAGGGTCTCCTCTTAGCAATAAAACATTATCAATTCCTAAAAAATCGAGATCGATTAAAGCATTTTCTGTTTCTTCTTTGGTAAAACCACCACAAATAATGTGAGGAACAGCATCTACTTTGTATTTATTGACAATAGCAGCACAAATACCAACTGTTCCAGGTCTTTTTTTAATCGATATTTTTTCTAAATAACCTTTCTCTCTTTTTTTGTAAACAAACTCTTCTCGGTGATAAGTAACATTAACGAAAGCAGGCCCAAACTCTATTAAAGGGTCAATACCATCATAAATAGACTGTATTCCTTTCCCCTTTAAAGGAGGAAGAATCTCTAGAGAGAATAATGGTTTTTTCGCCTTTTTTAAATGTTCTGTTACTTTCATGGTATTGTCTTAATCGTAGTTAATATTATTAGCTAATGACTACTCAATAATAATAAGCGGGCATTGCCCGCCAAATTTAGTTTGCAAATGTAATACGTGGAGACATCAAAACGAAATTAAATTTCATCTAAATGATAAAATAACACTATTGTAAAGCACCATTTAAAGGAGTAAGTTTGTGCACTTATAAGTGAAGCATGAAAAACATTAGAAATTTTTGTATTATCGCACATATCGACCATGGTAAAAGCACCTTGGCTGATCGATTATTACAAACAACAGGAACAATATCTGATAGAGATTTGCAAGAGCAGACTTTAGATGATATGGATATTGAAAGAGAAAGAGGTATTACCATTAAGAGTCATGCTATCCAAATGGAGCACACTTATGAAGGAGAGGATTATGTTTTGAATTTAATTGATACTCCCGGACATGTTGATTTTTCTTATGAAGTTTCTCGATCTATTGCATCATGTGAGGCTGCTCTATTAATTGTTGATGCAACACAAGGGATACAAGCACAAACAATTTCGAATCTTTATTTGGCTATTGAGAGTGATTTAGAAATTATTCCGGTAATGAATAAGATGGACTTACAAAGTGCAATGCCAGAAGAGGTTAAGGATCAGATTGTTGATTTGATTGGTTGTGATAGAGAGGATATTATTTCGGCAAGTGGAAAAACTGGTTTAGGAGTTGATGAAATTTTAAAGGCAGTAATTGAAAGAGTTCCTGCTCCAACTGGAAATCCTGACGCTCCATTTCAAGCATTAATTTTCGATTCTGTTTTTGATTCATACAGAGGTATTTGTGCTTATTACAAAGTGTTAAATGGGCAGATTAAAAAAGGTGAAAAAGTAAAATTTATCAATACAGATAAAGAATATTTTGCTGATGAAATTGGGGTGCTGAAATTAAAAAAAGAGCCGAGAAAAGCAGTGAAAACTGGAGATGTTGGATACATTTTTTCAGGAATTAAAGTAGCTAAAGAGGTAAAGGTTGGAGATACAATTACTACTGTAGAGAATCCGGCAGAAACAATACAAGGGTTTGAGGATGTAAAACCAATGGTTTTTGCAGGGATTTACCCTGTAGATACTGATGAATTTGAAGAGTTGAGAGATGCAATGGAAAAATTGCAATTAAATGATGCTTCATTGACTTTTGAGCCAGAATCTTCTGCTGCATTAGGGTTTGGATTTAGATGTGGATTCTTAGGAATGTTACACATGGAAATTATCCAGGAGCGATTAGAACGTGAGTTTGATATGACTGTTATTACTACAGTTCCTAACGTATCGTATAGAGCGTTTTTAACCCGAGATAAAGAAACGCCTATTATTGTAAATAACCCATTAGATTTTCCAGACCCAAGTATGATACACAGAATGGAAGAGCCATACATTAAGGCTTCTATCATTACAAAGGCCGATTATGTTGGCCCAATTATGAGTTTATGTATTGAGAAGAGAGGGGAGTTAACGAACCAGGTTTATCTAACAACAGATAGAGTTGAATTGAATTTTAATGTTCCTTTAGCCGAGATTGTTTTTGATTTTTACGATCGTTTAAAGTCAATTTCTAGAGGTTATGCTTCTTTTGATTATCACCCAATTGGGTTTAGAGAATCGCATTTGGTAAAAATGGACATGATGTTAAATGGTGATATGGTAGATGCTTTATCTGCTTTGGTTCACAAAGACAATGCTTACGAATTAGGTAAAAAAATCTGTAAGAAATTAAAAGAATTAATTCCAAGACAACAGTTTGCGATTGCAATACAGGCGGCAATTGGAGCAAAAATTATATCTAGGGAATCTTTATCTGCCTTACGTAAAGATGTAACTGCTAAATGTTACGGTGGAGATATATCGCGTAAGCGTAAACTTTTAGAAAAACAAAAGGCTGGTAAGAAAAAGATGAAGCAAATTGGTAATGTTGAAGTACCGCCCAAGGCATTTTTAGCAGTTTTAAAGTTGAATGATTAAAGGTTTTCCTTTTTGTCATTCTGAGCAATAATTTGTCTCGAACTTGTTTCGAGTTACAAATTGCAGTCGAAGAATCTATTTACTATCAAATAGATTCCTCTGTTTTGCTCCTTCGTCTCTTCAATCGGAATAACATTGCTCTTGATACGAATGCCATTTGGAAGCTACTCCTTTTGCCCCCACTCGGTCCAAGAACCATCATAAACGGATGTTGTATTTGGAAGAACAAGTTCACCCGCTAATAAAATAATACAAGCCGTTAATCCTGAACCACAAGAGTATATTAACTCTTTGTTTTCGGGGTTTATTTTGGAGAAAACTTTAGCTAACTTTTCTTTCGATTTATATTTTCCGTTTTCTAAAACATCTCCAAAAGGGATATTAAATGAGTTTGGAATATGTCCACTTCTTAAGCCTTCTCTTGGTTCTGGAGCAGTTCCGTTAAATCTACCAGTAGAACGAGCATCAATAACTATATTTTTTTCGTTGTTGAGCTTAGCTTTGATGAAATCATAATCTTTTACATTTGCTGAATTAAATTGAGTTTTAAAATTTCCTAACTCGTATTGCTGAGGTTGTTTTTCTTCTGTTGGATAGTTGTTTTTTAGCCAATCGGGCAAACCGCCATTTAAAACAAAAACGTTTTTGTGCCTCATAATTTTAAACATCCACCAAACTCTCGGGCTTGAGTAAATTCCTAAATTATCGTAAACAACAATTATACTTGAGCTATTAACCCCTAGCTTTTGAGCTTCTAACTCAAATTGAACTGCACTTGGAAGCATATTGGGTAAATCAGAGCTACTATCTCTAAAGTTGTTTTTTAGGTCAAAATGTCGCGCTCCAGGTATTTGTAAATTATTCTCAACTGTTTTATCAGAAGTAATAGCTTTCTGACTAGCATCTAAAACAATTAGATTTAGATTGTTGAGGTTTTCAAACAACCATTGAGAAGAAACAACTGGGTTAGTCATTGAGATGTGCTATAATAATTAAGTCATTAGTTGGATGGTCTGGGGTAGAAACTCGTTCTATATTAAGAGTATCAAAGTTGTTCTTTTTTAGGATTGGAATGAGATCTTGTTCTAAATAATAGTGCATAAACATTTTATCACCCGTACTACCTGTTGTTAATTCAGACTTGCTGTAATCATCTTCTATTGTGCTTATATAAATAACACCACTAGGATTTAGTGTTTTTGCTGCATGTCCAATTAATTGTTCAATCTCATTTATTGCTAAATAAGGAAAACAAAACCCACACATAATAGCATCATACCTTTTTGTGAGTTGATTCATGTTTCTGCTATCCATAATTTGAAAGGAAGCAGAAGGGTTATTTTCTTTGGCAAGAGCTATCATATTAGGCGATAAATCTGTTCCTAAAATGTTAAAGTCTGGTCGTGCCTGAAGAAGGTATTTGGTAATGTTTCCAGGACCACAAGCCAACTCTAAAACATCAGGTCTTTCTTTTTTTATGACATCACAAAACAAATCGAAAGACTTGTGATAGATGCTCACATCCATAAATTTTTCTTGATAAAGCTTTGCCAACTTATCAAAAACACCTATTGCTTTTAGTGATCGATCAGTATTAAACTCATAACAAACACAATTCTCCAATCTTTTATTTCCTAATAATTTTGGATGTTGAAATTCTAGTTGTTTAGTCATTCCTATTTTCTCCATAATTTTAATGGAGTTGGTATTAATTAGTGGAGCCGTTGATTTAATGTTAGTTAAACCTAAATCATTAAAAGCATATTCTAAACATCTTTTAGCCCCTTCTGTAGCAAACCCTTTTCCCCAACAATTTTTATCCAAACGCCAACCAATATCTATGAAAGGAGCAAATTCAACATCATAATCTTGATGAGATAACCCTATAAAACCAATAAATTGATTGTTTGATAATTCATCAACAGCAAAATAGCAAAAACCATTTTCTGTAAACATTACCTGCATTCTTACTATAAATTCTGCTGTTTGTTGTGGTGTTGCAACTGCCGGAAAGTATTTCATTACCTCAGCATCACCACTGATATCAGTCATCAAAGAAATATCGGAATCAACCCAATTTCTAAAACCTAAACGTTCTGATTTAAAGAGGTAATTCATTGCTTAAAAAGTTGCTCAAATTATGGTGTCTTTAATATTTTATAAACGCTATTTTCTACTTTTATAAAATAAAGGTTAGGAGCTAGCGTTTCTAGATTGATTTTTTTGTTGTTCTCAGAAATAAGCCCTGACTGTACACGTATTCCTTGAATAGATAAAATTTCATATTGTTTTACTGATGTAAAATCTCCTTCAATTAAAATAAAGGAATTAGTAGGGTTGGGATGTATAGAAAAAGTGTTTTCAGTTAGCTGAGGAATTTCAGCAGAAGTAGTTAACCCATTAATATCATATTTAGAAAAGAATCGCCAAATTTCAGCAGAGGCATTAATATCATAATTTGTTCCGGTTCCTCCAATAATATTGCCTGGCCAAGTATGACCTCCACCTATTACTTTAAAATGTTCTACAGTACTACCGTTATTTCCGTTAGGATAGAGGTAGTGTTCTACAGTACTATTATCAAGAAGGTTAATATCTGGAAGATTTGTTATTGTAGGGGTTATTGTAGAATTATTATAATTGGCCCAATACTGAGCTACATTAATAATGGGATTAGTCCAAGTATTACCATTATAAGGAACAGTCGCATCTGAAGTTCCGTGGATTTGAAGGGCTGGAGTTGAATGTTGAGGGTTACATGCATTTGTCATTGTTGGAGTCATAGATCCAGTAACCGAGGCAATTGCAGCAATTTTATTACTCAACTGACAAGCTAAATAAAAACTCATGTAACCTCCATTAGACATTCCTGTAGAATAAATTCGAGAAGAATTGACGTTGTAATTAGCCGATAAAGAATCAATTAAATTACTTGTAAAACCAAGGTCATCAACGGTACTTCCTGGGTACAACCCTGTAACATTCCAATGTGTGTTGCCTTGATAAAGAGTTCCTTGGGGGTGAACAATCAAAAAATCTGCAGTATCTGCTATAGCTCTAAAATCGCCATACCACATTTGAGCATTAGCATTACTTGTATATCCATGAAAATTAAGTACTAGTGGAACAGGATTGGTTCCAGTATAATTTGCCGGAACATACAGAATGTAATCTCGTTGAATTCCTCCATGAGTAATAGATGCATTAATGGTTTGTTGACTATAACTAGAGAATGAAGCAGAAAGAACTCCAAGCAAAACTATTAGGTGTTTTTTTATCATAATTAATCAAAAGAGTCGCTATTATTAATAAAATTGAAACTCAACTTAACCCCAAAAGCATTGTAGTTTTTATTTTTAAAACTCACAAAAGCTTCGGCATTAAACAATAAAAATACGTTTTTTAAACCATAACCAAATTCATAATAATGATCTTGTTGATTGGTATATAGGTAATTGGCATATAAGCCTTCAGATAAAAAGGAAGTGTTTAACAGCGGTAAGTTTTTGAGGAGTAAAAAGTTATCTTCAATAGAAAAATGAGCTTCAAAAAAGTAATCATTAGTGTTGTAGCGGTAAAAATCCAACAACTTAAAAGTGTTAATGGCTGAATTCCCAATAAAGTAAAAAGGCTGGGTGCTAAAATTTTCATAATCAGCAAAATACAGTGTGTTGTTATTTGTAAATTTTCCACCACCAACGTACCAAGCAACTTTATCAATTAAGTTAATGGGTTTAGATTGGTAAATAGCTCCTTTAAGAACACCAAAATCAGATTGACTTTCTAATACATCTTTAAAACCATGTTTGTATTTAACTGCAAATGTTGGGTATTTCGAACGCAGCATTCTTTTTTCATCTTTTCTATACCTAAACGGCTGTTTAGGAGTATAAGTTAATGTGCCAGATAAAGTGGCGGCTTTATTGTTTCCAAAAAGATAAGAACTACTACTATCTAAAATTGTAGGAGTGTTTGATGTATATTCTTTATCCTTCCACTTCACAAGTGTGAAATCGGTTGAGTTATAAAGTTGTTTTCTATCAGCATATTCTACCGAAGCATCTAAATTTAAACCATTCGTTATATCAAACGAGTGGCCGATTTTTGCAAAGTCTTTTTGATACAGCTTTTTATAATTTTCCATAAAGAACAAAGTAGAAAAACTGTTAAAGAAATTTGGCATAGGATATAAGGCGTTATAATCACTATTAATTCGCCCTCCAGAAAAGGTTATCCGAGCTCTTTTTTTCATGTTGTATTGCGATTTGAAATCAAGCTGCCCCATTACAGCTTCCCTAGAAAAAGCATATAGAACAGAAGGTTCTATTTTCCAAAACTTACCATTGTCATATTTCCTTTTATAGGAAAATAATTTTTTTCTAAGTAACAATCCATCAACAGTATTAAAGTTTATACTGAGCTTAGAGAGTAACCCTGGAATTTTTACAACATTGCCCTTGTTTTTGCTTTTTAATCTTCCATTAAAAAATAAAACTTTACCCATAAGTGATTGATCTTTATTTGCAATTGTATCTCCGTTTTCTACACGAGTTAACGAATCTCTAGTTTTATAAATAATCGTTTCTTGTTCAGATAAAGGGGTTTCTCTAATCGCATTCCAAACACTATCGTTTTGTACAAAAGCACTGTCGGAATATTCTGTTTTATGATTCCTTGTAATTTCCAAAACAGAATCTTTAGGAAGCTTTTTAGCTTCATCGTTGGCTTGTTTATTTACCAGTCGAACCAATTTCATTGTTTCGCCTCTGGTTAACTTCTCTTGGTCCATTAACGTTTGGATTTTCTTTTCCGTTTTTGATGCTTTTTTAGGGCTGTTTTTAGGTTTGGATTCAGTTTCTTTAAATTCTTCAGTCACAGGAATATCAACTAACGATTGTATTTTAGCATCTATTTTTGGGTCAGTTTTTAGTTTGATATTGCTCATAGAAACAATGTGTTTAAAATGACCTTTAAACCCCATAGCTTTTGCTCTCGCTTTTATTTCATGACTAGTTGGCATCCAAACATTTTTAGCAACTTCAGCATAAATTTGTTTGTAATGAACATTTACAAATTGTTGTTTAAATTTTACATCAACACTGTTAATATTCCATGTTCCATCATTAATATAAAGGTGGCCGCTCATTAAATCTGTTCCTTTACGTTTAGGTATTATTTTAATTTTATGAATGAGCCTTTGTCCTTCATAATATGCACTTATCAACTCAAATTTATATACGGTAAAAGCACTTCTACTTAAAGGAGAAATAATAGAGTTTCCCCCTAAGTCATAAAAACTAAAGTTAAGATAAGGAGAGCGTCCTTTTGATGTATCTCCTTTTGCACTTCTGGTAAATATTATTTTTTCTTTAACCGTATTCGGACGTTTATAATTGTATTGAATTAATGTTTCTGATAAGTCGCCAGCAGCAAATTCCTTAAGGTCTTTTTCATTTGCAAAAAGCTTAGCCAATTTGGGAACATTGTCTGCAAAGTAGAAAAACCGAATATAGATTTTAGCATCATATTCTTGTATTTGTTTTTTGTAATATTTTGCCATTACCACTGCTTTTCGCATTACATTATAAGCGGGGTCTTCATCTGATGCATTTACGGTAACCTCTTTAATTGCAAATGATTTTGCCGATAACACAATTATTTTTGTGCTATTTGATTTAGAGGCATCAATGGTGATAAATTTGGTTTCATAACCCAAACATTGCACTTTAATTTTATAAGCCCCACAAGGTAAATTCATCCTGTATTTACCATTCATGTTTGCCATTTTTCCTGTAGCTAATTTGGAGATATAAATACTACTGTAAGGAATAGGTTCTCCTTTAGCATTTTCTATAGCCCCAGAAAAAGTACAGGTTTGAGCGATTCCGTAAAGAGAAAAACAGATTAAAAGGTATGTAAAAACTACTTGTTTCAAAAAGGATAAATAACTATTTTATTTAAGACGGTTTAACAACGTATTTTGTTACAGTTTATCTCGCAAATACTTGAGACATATCTTTAAACGACTTAAATTCTAAAGCATTGCCTTCGGGATCTGAAAAGAACATGGTTGCCTGTTCTCCAACTTCTCCTTTAAATCGAATGTATGGCTTTATTATAAAATCGATGTTTTGAGTCTGTAGTTTTTTAGATAGTTGTTCCCAATCGTTCCAATCTAAAATAACCCCGAAATGGGGAACAGGAACTTGGTGACCATCAACAGAATTCGAAGCTTTATTGTTTTTTATTATGTCTGCTTCATGAATAACAAACTGATGACCAAAAAAGTTAAAATCTACCCACTTATCACTAAATCTTCCTTCTTCACATCCCAAAACATCTCGATAAAAAGCACGACAAACCTGCAAGTTTTGAACAGGAATTGCTAAATGAAAAGGAGTTGGTTTACTCATTACTTGAAGTGTTGCTTTCTGAACTATTCTCTGTTTTATTGATAATTTTTACAGGACTATCATTTTCTGAAGTCTCTTCTTCTAAATTGTTTTCTTCTTCCTCTTCGTGCCCTAACACATTTTTTAGATAACCTATTTTTAAAGGGTTTTTGCTTAGGATGATTACCAAAATAGAGCAGATAATAATACTTAGTAAAACAACAGCAAAAGAAAGCATCTGAATGTTCTCTCCACCAGCTAAACCATATTGTATAGGAATTGAGGCTAAAATAGCAGGAACTAACCCTTTTGGTGCCATTATAGACATAATTCCTAAATCTTTAAAAGACATTTTTGTTTTAACCAATAACTTAATAGAAATCGGACGAATTAAAATAATTGCTACAACAATAAGAAGCGCTAAAGCGTAAATTCCAATGCTTCCGAATTTCATACAAATACCAACATAAACAAAAAAGAAGGTTGACATGATAAATACCAATTCACTAAAAAAGTCTTTTTCATTTTCTAGTAATTCTTTAGATGGAAAAATGGTTTTAAGAGGAGTATTTTGTAACAAGTGTGCATTTCCTAATGTAATTCCAAAAATCAAAACTGCAATTCCTCCATTTAAACCTAAGTATTCGGTAAGACCATAAATAATGAAAACCATAGCTAAATTCATCACTTTAGAATTTTCTAAAATTCGAGTAAATTTTATAATGATAGACCAAACGAAACCTCCTGCGAAACCAATTAAAAAGGCAAATAAGAACGATTGCCAAATAGCATTTAAAATAGAACTTAATTCAAAGACTCCTTGTTTCATGGCTTGTAAAAGTGCTAAACCAATAACCAAACACAAAACATCACTTAAAGCCGACTCTAACATTAAAGTGGTATAGCCTTTTTTGTTCATCTTCAATTGTTTTATAATTGGAATTACAACCGCAGAAGATGTTCCGGCTATAATTACTCCAAAAAAAGTAGCACTTAAAAAGTCTATATCAGAAAAGAACGTTACCGCAACAGCTGTTCCAATAATGGCACTTGCAAAAAAATTAAAGAGGGTTAATAAAAAAGCGGAACCTATTGACTTAAAAAGCTCTCTTATTTTAAGGTTAGTACCACTTTCAAATAAAATTAAAACCAAAGTTATAGAGGTGAAAATTGGTCCAATTTTACCAAAATGACCTTCGTTTACAAACCCTAAAAGAGGGCCAGTAACAATACCAATTATTAACAGGATTAATACATTAGGAATTTTTGTAAATTTAAAAAGTCCGTTAAAAAGGTGTGCTCCGAAAATGAGCAAGCCAATTAAGATAATTATCAAGGGTATATTCATTAATTATTAGATTAATTATTTATGTAAGCCAAACACAAGTCAATTGTTGCTTCTATTCCTTTAATGTGTGTGCGTTCTGTTCCGTGAGATGCAGCTACACCCATTCCTATTAATCCTACTCTAAAATCGTTTCCAGCTCTTAAAGCTGCAGAGCCATCAGACCCGTAATGTGGGTAAACATCCACTTTGTAAGGAATGTTATTTTGCTTGGCTAAGTCAACCAGTTTTTTTCTAAAATTATAGTCATAAGGCCCGCTTGAATCTTTTGCACAAATAGAACAGCTTACTTCATTTCCTTGGCAATCATCTCCTAAAACTCCCATATCAATTACCAATAATTCTTCTATCCCATCTGAGTAACCAACCGTTCCTCCATGCCCTACTTCTTCATAATTAGAAAAGAAAATTTCTACTGGCACTTCTTTACCTTGTTCTTTTAATCTTCTGGCTAATTCAAACAAAACGTAACAACCAGCTTTATTATCTAAAAAACGAGATTTAATAAATCCGCTTTCTAGCTCCTCATATTTAACATCTACACAAATGATATCTCCAACTTCAATTCCAAGTTGTTCTACATCTTCTTTGTTATATACTTCAGCATCTATTCTAATGTGCATACTTTTTATGCTCCGCTGTGTTTTTTCTTTCTCGTTATTGGCATGTACCGAAGGATTGTTAATCAAGATTGTACCAGTATATGTTTTGCCCGAATGAGTAACAATTTTTACATATTCTCCTTCAGCTCCTGTTAATGATAGTCCTCCCAACAATGAAAAAGCTAATGTTCCGTCTGGTTTAATACCAGAAACAATTGCCCCCAACGTATCCACATGACCAGCAATAGCTAATGTTGGATTCGTTCCCAAAGCACATTTAACTGCTCCTTTATTAGTGTATTCGGGAGAATAACCATAGCTTGTTAATAAATCAAAAATGTATTTACTTGCATTATCTGTATAACCTGTTGGTGAATCAATTGCAATGAGTTCCTTTAGGGTTTGGTACTTTTTCATAGGTCTAAAAATTGTAAGGTAACGAAGATAGTATTTTCTTTTTTTGTGAGACAAATAGTTCTCCTAGAAATTGGGGCCCAGGAAATAAAAGTTTTGAAGGATTGACTGGGCATCTTATTTTTTATCAGGATGTCATTTCGAGCGAAACGCAGTATAGCCGAGAAATCTATTTTACCTGAGGTTGCACAGATCTCTCCACAAGGTCGAGATGACAAGCGATTAAAATTGTAGCTAAAAAAACCCTTACAAATTAATGCGGTATGCTTTTCAGTACTTGAACACTGAAACTTTATTTTTTCTTTCGTTGTGTTTTACTACGATGTCATTTCGAGCGAAACGCAGTGTAGCCGAGAAACCTACTTTACCTGAGGTTGCATAGATCTCTCCACAAGGTCGAGATGACAAGCGATTAAAATTGTAGCTAAAAAAACCCTTACAAATTAATGCGGTATGCTCTTCAGTACTTGAACACTGAAACTTTCTTTTTTCTTTCGTTGTGTTTTTACTACGATGTCATTTCGAGCGAAACGCAGTGTAGCCGAGAAATCTACTTTACCTGAGGTTGCACAGATCTCTCCACAAGGTCGAGATGACAAACGATTAAAATTGTAGTTAAAAAAGCCCCTCACAAATTAATGCGAGAGGCTCTTCAGCACTTGAAAAACTGAAAATATATTTTTTACATCGTTATTCTTTTTACTACGATGTCATTTCGACCTTGTGGAGAAATCTATTTATTTTCAAATAGGTTATCTTTGATAATATGTTTAATCATAATTATTACGTTTATTTCCTTACTAATTTTAAGAAAACTACTATTTACATAGGTGTCACTAACGATATGGATAGGAGGCTAAATGAACATAATACTGAGCCGAAGGGGTTTACAAATAAATATAATTGTAAATACTTAATCTATTTTGAGCATTATTCAAATGTAAATCAAGCTATTGATAGAGAAAAACAATTGAAAAAATGGAGCAGGAAAAAGAAAGAATGGTTAATAAGCACAACAAATCTTGAGTGGAATTTTTTAAACGATGACTTTCTTGGGGACTAATAATCCCTTATGTCATTTCGAGCGAAACGCAGTGTAGCCGAGAAATCTACTTTACCTGAGGTTGCACAGATCTCTCCACAAGGTCGAGATGACAAGCGATTAAAATTGTAGCTAAAAAGCCCCTCACAAATTAATGCGACAGGCTCTTCAGCACTTGAAAAACTGAAAATATATTTTTTACATCGTTATTCTTTTTACTACGATGTCATTTCGAGCGAAACGCAGTGTAGCCGAGAAATCTACTTTACCTGAGGTTGCATAGATCTCTCCACAAGGTCGAGATGACAAACGATTAAAATTGTAGTTAAAAAAGCCCCTCACAAATTAATGCGACAGGCTCTTCAGTACTTGAACACTGAAACTTTATTTTTTCTTTTTTACATCGTTATTCTTTTTACGAACAATGTTTTGGTTTGCCGATTTTTGTTTTTGATGAATTACTGCTCTTTCTTTTTTAGTAACAACACCATCAGCTTTAGCAGCATGTTTAGTTTTAGCAATTTCTTTTTGTTGAGCACGTAATTTTGTCGCTTCTTTTTTTGTTAATGTACCAGATTTTACTCCTTGAGTAATTCTTTGTTTTTGGTTTGTCTGTTTTTTATTTACTTTCTTTTTCGCTGTTTGAGCAAACCCAACAGTACAAAAAAGCACAAATGTTAATCCGAGTAATAATGTCTTTAATTTCATAAGATTTATTTTTTAGGTGGTTATAATGAATTTGTATTATCAATTAAAGTGCCAAAACAAAAAGTTACACTTTTTCTAAAGCAGAGTTTACAAGTTTATGTTCAACTAAATATTCTGCAATTTGAATAGCGTTAGTTGCGGCTCCTTTTCTAAGGTTATCTGTAACCACCCACATATTTATAGTGTTTGCTTGAGACTCATCTCTTCTAATTCTACCAACAAAAACATCATCTTTTCCTTCAGCATAAATAGGCATTGGGTAAGTATTGGTGTCTAAATTATCTTGTAAAGTAATTCCCTCTGTTTCGTGTAAAATTTTACGAATCTCTGCTAAATCAAAATCATTTTCAAATTCAATGTTGATAGATTCAGAATGTCCCCCAACTACAGGAACACGGACAGCAGTTGCAGTAATTTTTAAGCTATTGTCATTTAAAATCTTTTTAGGTTCGTTTACCAATTTCATTTCTTCTTTGGTGTAACCATTATCTTCAAACACATCGCAATGAGGCAAACAATTTTGGTTTATCGGGTAAGGATAAGCCATTTCTCCACTAATACCTTTATTTTCATTGTTCAACTGTTCAATAGCTTTAACACCAGTACCCGTAACAGATTGATAGGTAGAAACAATGGTTCTTTTTATTTTATATTTTTTATGTAATGGGTTCATTACCAATACCATTTGTATAGTAGAACAATTAGGGTTGGCAATTATTTTATCGGTTTCAGTTAGTTGATCGGCATTAATTTCAGGAACAATTAATTTGTTATTTGGGTTCATTCTCCATGCCGAAGAATTATCAATTACTGTTGTACCGCCTTGGGCAAATTTTGGAGCCCACTCTAAAGAAGTATCTCCACCAGCAGAAAAAATAGCAATATCAGCTTTTAATTCAACAGCATCTTGTAAACCAATAACACTATATTTCTTACCCTTATATTCAATCTGTTTTCCAACAGATTTCTCTGAAGCAACAGGAATTAATTCCGATATCGGAAAATTTCTTTCGGCTAAAACTTTTAACATTACTGTGCCAACCATCCCGGTGGCACCAACTACAGCTACTTTCATAATTCAGTATATAAAAATTAAACATTTGGTAGTCACTAAATAGACACCATACATTACCTCAATAATTATTTATAGGCATTGCTTGGCAAAAGTAAATTTTAATTTTGTGAAAAATGGCTACTTTTATAAGATGTTAAAAAAATCTGGAATTATAATTTTAATGTTACTTTATGTCCACGTGGGTCATTCTCAATTCGTTGATGATTTTTCTGATGGAGATTTTACATTGAATCCTGTTTGGTCGGGAGACAACGTTTTGTTTACAGCAACAACAAACGAACTGAACTCTCAAAGCTCTGGTGCAGCTACTTATTACTTAAGCACACCATCAACTTTAGCTTTAAATGCTCAGTGGGATTTTTATTTTAATATGAAGTTTAGCACTTCTGGAGCAAATTATGTAGATGTTTATTTAACATCCGATGTTGCGAATGTAACTACTCCAAACGATGGTTATTTTGTGCGAATAGGAGGAACACCAGATGAAGTTTCTTTATATAAAATAGTTTCAGGAACACCAACAATTTTAATTGATGGGCCTGATGGAAGTGTAAATAGCAGTTCTAACAATCCTTTTGATGTTAGAGTAACAAGAGATTTAGCAAACAACTGGACTTTGTTTTATGATGATGGAGCAGCAAGCAGTTTAGTTTTAATCGGATCAGCTATAGATAATTCTATTACTACTTCTAGTTTCTTTGGAATTGCAATAACTCAATCTGGAGCAGCAAGTCCGGTTAACAGCCATTTCTTCGATAATTTTAGTGCAGGATCAATTGTCGGAGATACATCCGCACCACAAATAGATTCTGTAATAGTTGTTAATGCTAATAATTTAGATGTTTATTTTAACGAACCTGTAAATATTACTACAGCTCAAACATTAACCAATTATTCTGTTGATTTAGGAATAGGAAACCCAAGTACAGCAGTCAGAGATGTCTCAGATTCTTCTTTGGTTCATTTAAGTTTTGCAACAGCATTTACTAATGGGCAAAATTATAATCTAACAGTTATTAATGTTGAAGATACAACAGGAAATGCAATAACAACTGCTGTAGAACCATTCATTTATTTGGTAGTTATTACCCCTAATATAAGAGATGTTATTATTAATGAAATTTTTGCAGACCCTAGTCCACAGCTGAGTTTACCAACAGAAGAGTTTGTAGAATTGTACAACACTTCTAATAATGCTTTTGTATTAAACAATTGGAAATTCGTGAATACAACAACATCTAAAACGATACCAAACTTTATTTTATCGCCCAACAGCTATGTAGTTCTTTGTGATGTAAATGATACTAATCTTTATTCTCCTTATGGAGATGTAATCGGAATTAGTTCATTTTCTGCACTAACAAATGGAGGTGATAGCTTAACCTTAATGGATGATAATAATAATGTTTTAGATGTAGTAAATTATGATATTAGCTGGTATCAAGATAATATTAAAGATGATGGTGGTTGGACATTAGAAAGAATAAACCCAATTCATCCATGTAGTAATTCTCTAAATTGGATTGCCTCTACCAATGTTAATGGAGGAACTCCAGGAACACAAAACGCTGTTTTTGATACTTTACCAGACACACAGTCACCAACTATTACTATGGTTAACATCAACGACACCAACCAAATAAATGTTCTGTTTAACGAAACAATGGATAGCACCAGTTTGGCCAATGCGATTTACGGAATTTCTGGAGGAATTACAGTTCTTAGTTTTACAGTAGACAACAATAATCAAGGAACAACAATTACCGTTTCTCCTGCATTAGATTCTTCTACTGTTTATACATTAACAATTACAGGAGCTAATGATTGCTCGGGGAATTTATTAAATCCAACAACAATAGATTTTGGAATAGGAAAAGCACCTAGTAAATATGAAATTGTTATTAACGAACTATTTGCAGACCCTTCTCCAACTAATGGTTTGCCAACAGAAGATTATTTAGAATTATACAACAACACCAATAAGATTATTGATTTAACTAATTGTTGGATTTCAGATTTAACGAGTATGGACCAACTCAATTTGGGTAAAATATTACCAGGAGAACATGTAATTATTTGTGACAATAGTTTCGAAAATCAATTTTCTCCATTTGGTAAAGTGATTACGGTAAATAGTTTCCCATCACTTAACAATTCCGATGATGAAATTACTTTGTATGCTCCCGATACTTCTTTGGTACATCAAATTTATTATTATGACACTTGGTATAGAGATGATAATAAAAAAGACGGTGGTTGGAGTTTAGAAATGATTGACCCAAGTAACCCTTGTGGCGAAGAAGATAACTGGATTGCCTCTACTAAATGGTTTGGTGGAACTCCAGGAACTCAAAATACAGCTTATGGAGCCAATCCAGATGTTGTTTTACCAATGCTTACCGAAGCAAATGCCATAGATGATTCTACAGTTGTTATTACCTTTAGCGAAGCTATTGATAATGATGGAATGTTGGCTGCAATTTATACTATTGATAATGGGATTGTAATAGGATCAATACAGGTGATTGACAATAAAAATGTACAGTTAAATCTAAGTACTAAACTTGTTTTTCAAATTAAATATGTTGTTACCGTAACTGGGGCTTTCGATTGTGTTGGTAATGTTATTGGATCAGATAACACGGTAATTTTTGCCTTACCAGAACAAGGGTTTTATGAAGATTTAATTATTAATGAAGTATTGTTTGACCCCCTTACAGGAGGTTCTGACTTTGTTGAAATTTATAATAACTCTAATAAGTTTATTAATCTTCAAGATTGGAGTTTAGCCAATTTAGAGAATGATAGTGTTGATAATAATAAAACACTAATTGATCAACCAAAATTAATTTTACCAGGAGAATTTGTTCTCTTAACCAAAGATGGACAAGCTGTAGATAATGATTATATGGGCTCCGTAACATCAACATTTTTGCAAATGGAAAGTTTGCCAACCTATAGTAATGATGAAGGAAGTGTTTATTTGGTTAATAATTTAAATATGATTGTGGATAGCTTTCATTATAATGACGATATGCATTTTGCTTTGTTAAACAGTAACGATGGTGTTTCCTTAGAGCGAATAGACTATAATAGACCAACAATTGACGAAAGCAATTGGCATTCTGCAGCAGAAGACGTTGGTTTTGCTACTCCAGGTTATGAGAATTCTCAATACATGAAAACCGATACAGAAGGAGGAGAAATTGTTGTTTCTCCGTTAACATTTTCTCCTGATAATGATGGGGTAGATGATGTGGTAAACATTTCGTATAATTTTTCTACTGCAGGTTTTGTTGCAAGTGTTGTTATTTATGATGCTAAAGGAAGACTAATTAAGAATCTTATTCAAAATGAACTACTAGGTGTTTCAGGAACATTTAGTTGGGATGGAATAACTGAAAATAACGAGAAAGCAAGAATAGGTATTTACATTATTTTTATAGAAGCTTTTGATTTAGACGGAAATGTGAAGTCGTTTAAGAAAACAGTTGTTTTAGCAGGTTATTTTGATTAATAGTGGAACAAAGGGTAAATTAGAGGTAAGGAACTTAAAATACTAGGGTTTTAACACATGTAGAAAACAAAAAAAGAGGCTTGAAATATTTCAAGCCTCTTTTTTTGTTTTAGAGTTTTCAGAGTTACTAAAATATAGTAAATGTTTTGTTCTTGATTTCTGATTCTAATACTCCTCCAGGGTTTAAAAGATAGAAGTATGTTCCTTTTGCCAGATTTGTTGGCTCCCAATTATTTTGATAATCATTACTTTCATAGAGCAGGTTTCCCCACCTATTAAATACTTTTAAAAGACTTCCTGGATAATGGTCTAACCCTCTAAAGAATAGAACATCGTTTTTTCCATCACCATTAGGTGTTAGTGCCGTTGGGTAAGTAATATCACAAATTGTTGTGGTAACTAAAGCTGTATCACTATTAGAATTACATAGCCCAGTTATTTCAACGTAGTATGATCCTGAATCAGTAACTGTAATTGATTCTGATGTAGAGCCTGTGTTCCATAAATATGTAGCTTCAGGAACCTGAGATGTAGCATCAATTATAGCCTCATCTCCTACACAAAATTCAGCACCAGTTATCATTGCAAATACGGAATCCGCAAAATAAACTTCTATAGAATCCTTTTTATTGCATCGATTGTCAGTATAAGTAAAAGTATAAGTACCATTTACATCAACATTAACAAGAGGATTATCATTATTAGAATTAGGGGTAAATGAAGTGTTTCCAGGGCCAGAGGCGGTCCATATTCCTCCAGAAAATGAAGTTGTTCCTGCTACTTGGTACTCCCCTTGACAAACGCTTGAACTTCCATTAATAGAAACAGATGGTAATTCAACATAATTAATAAACACCGTAGTATCGTAAACACATCCAAAATTATCAGTAACTTCAAAGGTATAGTCTAAGAGTCCGGCTGTATTTGAAGAAACAACAATAAAGGTATCTGTAGGCAAACCTGGCAATATTGTAGCAGCAGTTAACCATTGAGAAGACACGATTTGAGGGGTATATGTTTCGTTATTTGGGTTAATCGCAGGATCAAAAAGCAAACCCCACTCAAAAATGTAACCATCATCAGCTCCAATATTATCTCTTACTGTAATGTACCAATCACCATTAATAGGGCAACCAGCTAAGTTTCCAAATGTTTCTTCTGGCAGATAAATTCCATTGGGGTTCATTGAAAGACCTACAGTCTGAGTTGCAGCAATTGTATTTCCATTTCCAAATTCAGTAGCAAAGTCGCCCCAGGTTGCGTTAGCAGTTGACCATAAGTAAGTACTCCCAGTACCCGGTAGTATAGAAGGGTCATCTAAAGGGTTTCCAAGAAAAGTGCCACCACCACCAAATCCACCAGGAACCAAAAAACCAGGGTTTGTTCCACTGTAACTATTAAAAATAGTTACATCAGTTCCGTTTGGGCAAGTTAAAATCATTTCTAAATCTCCTAAATAAGAATGTTCCATATTTATATTTAGCTTATCTAAATCACTAGGAGATGTAATAGTTTGACCAGGAATAAAGCTACTGATGTTTATTGTGTCAGAAAAGTTAATTCCATTCCCATCAGGCAACTCAACTAGTCCTGCAAAGGTTCCTCCCGCTTCAAAACTTGCACTAGTTGGATCAACTCCTGAAGTGTCCGAACTTGTCACTGCACCAATAATAACTGTAGTGTCTCCAACACAAATATCATCTCTGGTAATTAAAACACCACTAAAGCTTGGAATAGTTGAAACTCTAACTTTAGAAGTTACAGATTGTATTTGTGGAAAAGAATCAGTAATTTTTAAACTAACTACATAACCACTTCTTGCAGGAGGTTTGAACCAGAGACTGTCACCAGTGGCTTGTATTCCATTGGTAACTTGCCATTCGTATGTTACATTGTTACCGTTTTGTGAATATCCAACACCAGTATTTTCAAGTGAGTAAGGGAATGTTTCGGAAGCTATAAATAAGATGGAATCTCCAAAACAAATATCAGAATAACCAGTGTCAGAAGGAGTGATAATGTCGGCACCTGTACCATTTAAAAACCCCTGCATACTTGCTACAAAAGGTTGGGGTGGAGCTACGCAAGCTATATTTGCTTCCCACCCTGCATCTTCAGAAGTTCCATCTGAAATAAATTGAATTGTTAAACACCCTGTAGGGTTTCCAGTAAATCCTGAAGTCACTGTAAAGCCGGTAGGGTGGGAGTTTGAGTTGTATTTTCCTATAAGAGGGGCAGATGTATTGTTTCCATCATATACAAAAATTGTATCGCTGGCATCTACATCAAAGATAAAAGGGGTTGCGGTACTTACGGTATATCGAAGTTTTGAAGAACCCCCAGCGAAATCTGGACAAATTACAATTGTCTCATTTTCATTAGCCCCGTAATTTGCACTATTATTTCCCGAATCAAAAAAATTAATAGATAATAAGGGGTTAGCAGCACAATCTAGTGGAGAATTGGTGTCTAAATCAGGATCCGTTATCAATATTTGAGAAAAAGATACTGATGAATAAATCAAAATTGTAATAAGTAAAATTATTTTTTTCATAAGAGTTATAAATTTAATTCAGTCAAGATTTGTTTTTTAGACTTAACGATTATAAGAGTTTTTGTTCCTTGAATAATAAAGTATTGCTTTATGTTTTCCATGATTTCAACCTTTAATTCATAGAAGTTGGAAACAGACGCTTTATCAATCTTTATTTCTTTAAAAAGAGTTGGGTTATCATTAATTTTTTCCTGAGTAACATTGCTTAAGTAAAAAGCATTTGTAATGCAGTAAGTTAAATATTTTAGTTCATCAGGGTTTTCTTTTTGAATCGTTTTTAATTCTTCACTACTGTATTTAGCTAATAATCTTTTATCAATACTGGCAGATTGTGCAGTAATAGATAAAGAGACTGTAAAAAGGAAGATAATCAATAATACGTTTTTCATATTTTTTGTATTTGTTTTGGTACTGGACGACTTAATTTGTTAAAAAGTTGCACGAAGATAGTATAAAACAAATTAATTTAACAAAAGGAGCTGACAAAACCCTATTTCTTAACAGATTAGAGCATTGTAATTTATTGATAAAAAGTTATTTTAAAATGGTAAACGAACCTTTAATAGGGTTTTCTAGCTCTTCAACAGTAAGAACATAAAAGTAAGTTCCTTTGCTTAGCTTTCCTCCACCCCAGTTATTTTGGTAGGCATCTTGTTCAAACACTAAGATCCCCCAACGATTAAAAACGGCTAAACTGTTGTTGGAGTAATATTCTAAGTTTCCAAAAACTAAGAAATCATTCATTCCATCACCATTAGGAGTCATTATATTTGAACTAATAATATCTTCAACAATTAGGTATTCTTTAGTAATATAGTCTCGACAATCTTTGTCTGATCTAACCTCTAAAGAAACGGTGTAAGTTCCTTGAATATTATATTCAACAATATGAGGGCCTTGACCAGCACCAAACATTGGGTTTGCACCACCTAAACTGGTAACATCAAAATCCCAAATCCAAGAACTAATGTTTCCCGAACTAATGGTTGAAGAGTCTGTAAAGGTAACAGGTTGGTTCGGTTGGCTATGTCCTAAAGGCGAAATAGTAAAATTAGCTACAGGCTTAGGGTTTAAAGGGATAAGAAAATCTGTAGTATCAAAACAACCATAGATGTCAAACACAACAACATAATACGAACCATCTCCAACGGTAATATTATCTGTAGTTTCAGTTGTGCTCCACACATAAGCATCATGACCAGGTGAAGCATTTATAGTAATTTCTTCCCCAGGACAAACTCCTACAATTCCAGTAACTGAATTAGCTGGTGCAGAACTACCAACATTTACAAGGGGAGATGTTCCTGGACAATCGTTAGAATCTGTTACGGTAATCCAATTGTTTCCTGCTAGAGCAACTGTTGTTGAAGTTGTATCACTATTGCTCCAATTGTAAGAACTATAACTATTAGCTGTAGTTAAAATTGTTCCATTGCTAACGTTTGAACAAAAGTGTAAATCTCCAATAATTACAGGTGTTGGTAGTGGGTTTGATGTAACAGTAAAAGGTTGAGAAACGGCAGGGCAACCATTTAACATAACAGCAACAGAATAAGTCCCTGGTGTTGTTGCATTTATAGTTTGAGATGTTTGAACAGAAGAAGTGTTCCATGTTATACTATCATACCCTATTCCTATGCTATCCGCATCTAAAAGTGTAGAGTCACCAAAACAAAAAGAAGGCACTCCAGTAATAATAGGAATAGGAACATTTATTAAGTTAACAGTGTGTAGGTGTGTGGCTAGGCAAGAAAATAAAGTTACATCAACAGTATGGGCTCCTTGTGTTACATAGGTTGTTTGAGTAGTATCTCCGTTGCTCCACAAGTACGAATCAAAACCAGCACCAGCATCTAATAAAACACTATCCCCTAAACAATAACTTGTATCACCAACTATACCTCCTATATCATCAAAATCTTTTACCTTTATTAAATTTGAAATTCCTTGACAGCCATTTGTATCAGTAACAGTAACCGTAAAAGTTCCTTGAGTGACATAAACACTATCTAAAGTGTCATTTATAGAGCTGCTCCATAGATAGGAATCAAAGCCCAGTGTAGCATTTAATAGAACACTATCCCCTGGGCAGAAGAGTGTGTCACCTGTAATTGCCACAACAGGGTTAAGTAGCTCAATAACGCTATATGGATTTGTTGTAAAAGAACATCCACCATAAAACGCTTGTACAGTATAGTTGCCTTGAGTAGTTATTTCTGATGTTTGAGTGGTGTCGGTATTGCTCCATATATAAGCATCAAAGCCTGCTCCTGCATCAAGAGTAACAGTATCTCCTTGGCAAAAACTAGTATCACCCGTAATTACAGGTGTAAAAGGCATAGAATCTACCATTATGATGTAATCAAACTGAATAGTATCAGGAGGGGCACCATTATCATATACTTGAAATGTAACAATATTTACCCCAAGGTTAGTAGAGCTAGCAACAAATATTGCATCTAATTGAGCTGTACTATTAGTTCCTGAAACAAGGTTTGTTATTTGAAAACCATTTGCTTGAGTAGTATCAACCTCAACCCATGTTGTTTGATTTGCTTCAGGCGCTAAAAAAGAGGCGTTTATGGGTAGGCTATCCCCTACACAAACCCTTAGGGTGTCGCAGAGATCAAGACCTGCAATTATAGGAGGAATATTGTTTGAGTTGCCAACATTAAACATGAATGTTTTATTATCTAACCAACTTATACTATCGTTTGAATTAAAAGGGCCATCATACCCTGTTCCTGGTCCATCAAATCTTCCAAATTGGATGTAATCCAAGCCATTACCTTTGTTAACACCAACAGTCGCTGGAGTTCCACCAAAACCATTTACACCTCCAGATGCACTTCCTGTTGTCCATTGCATATCATCATAGAAAAAACCTACGTTAGCTCCTGGCTGAAGTAGCGGACTAGTTCCGTCTGTTAAAATCAGCATCATTGTGTTTAATTTATTATCTTGAGCATTAAAATAACCAACCTCTACCCAGTGCACGATTAAAGCATTAGGTAAAACTTCGTAATAAGCTGGGCCGCTCAAAGCTCCTGCTTGATGAAAATCTGCCCAAAAAGGAGCAATAATTTGTTCTGCAGCAGTTCCTCCATTGGTATAAGGAAACCCTATAACAGAAAACGATGGGTGTGGAAAATCAAAAGAGACTGTTCCGTTATCGTTTATCCAAAGAGCAGTGTAGGAAGTTCCATAAAAAACAAACGTAAAAGGAAGATTAACCAGTATTGAGGTATCATCAGGCAGATATGTTGGTGGTCCGTTAGGAGGAAAATACTTATAACAACTTGATGAGGTTTTTGAAGAAGAACCTGCTTTTTTTTTGACCTCAAGTGTTTTTATTTTGGGGCTGGTGATTTTTATTTTGTTAGAAACAATTAAGTCCCCAAGCTCACCCGAAACTTTAAGTTTGTGATATTCCTCAGAACCAACTAATACCTCATGGGTTTGAGCATAAAAGCTACACACAAAGGATAATAGGATAAATAAGGGAATTATTTTTTTCATAAAATAATATAACTAACTATACGGTAAGACGTAATAAGCTAAAGGTATGTTGCACAAATATACAAAAAACAATAGAATTTAACAATAGAGCGAAAACTGGTTGATTTTTGAAAAAAATGAGGCTGTTTTAAAGAATAAATTCATCTATAAATTTGTAAAAACAAATAGTAACTTTGTTGTGTGAAATTTTAAAAAATAGACATCACTTTCATTTGGCAATAAATTTGCCATAAAAAAACTGTGAAAAGATTAATTACCATATTGTTTACAATGTTCTTGCTGAACAACCTCAATGCACAGGTTGTTTTTAATACCTCTTACCATAATTTAGGAGAGATAAATAAGGAAGACAAAAAGTATTTTGATTTTACATTAACCAATGCAGGAAAGCAAACGGCTCATTTGTTAAGAATAGAAGAGCCTTATGGAATAGATGTAAAGTTTTCTAAAAAAGAGATTTTACCTGATAGCACTATCATTGTCAGAATAAAATACACCCCTAAAAAGAAAGGAAAGTTTAAAAAAGATGTTCCAGTTTGGATAAGTGTAAATAATGAACCCATAACGTTAACGATTGAAGGTGATGCAAAAACATTTGATATTAACGAATCTTTAAAATGCCCTGATTTTAAAACGACAACAAAACCAAAAAATTTAAAAACGGACATGCAAATTAAGGTGATTGATGTGAACACAAAAAAACCTATTAAAAATGCAACAGTTCAGGTTATTTGGGATGGATTAAATTACAAGCAACTAAAAACAGATAAAAAAGGAATGGTAACCCAAAATTTAAAATGGGACATTTATTATTTTGTTGTTGATGCCGAAGGGTATGGAACTAAAGAACAAGATTTTTACGTTAATCAGAAAAATAATTATTTAGAATTTCAATTAGGCGAACCAACAGAAGAAGAAATAATTGCTGCAAAAGAAGATACTGTTGTTGAAGAAATTGTGGTAATTGAACCTGAGGACACTGTTTCAACGCAAGAGTTACCCGTTAATTTATTTGCACCAAACAATGTGGTGTTTTGTATTGATGTTTCTGTTTCTATGAAACAAAAAGGACGATTAGATTTATTAAAAGCCTCTATGATTGAGCTCTTAAATGGACTTAGACCTATTGATAAATTGGCAATCGTAACTTATGCCTCTTCAACAGAGGTGGTGTTAGAATCACAACATGTAAAAGACAAAGCCAGCATTACGCAATTAATTAAGGATTTAACAGCTGGAGGTTATACTGCTGGAGGGAAAGGGATTAAAAGAGCTTATCAAGTAGCTCGAGAAAATAAAATTGAAGGCGGAAATAACCAAGTAATTATTGCCACAGATGGCGCGTTTAATTTAAATAAAGGAGATAAGAGCATATTAAAAAATGTAGAGGCAAACCTTAAAAAAGGAGTAACAATTTCTGTTGTGGGGGTAAAGAATGAAAAATGGACTGTTAAATCTATGTCGTCAATAGCCAAAACAGGAAATGGGCATTACATTCATATTAAATCTTACGAACAAGCAAAAAGCGTGTTGATGGATGAAATTAAAAAGAACTCAAGAAAAAAATAAAAAATGCGTCATTGCGAAAGTAACGTAGTGAAGTGAAGCAATCTCATTTTTTAATGGAAGAAATCATAAAGAAGAAAATCGCAATACTTGGTTCTACAGGATCAATAGGCACCCAAGCACTAGAGGTTATAGAAGAGCATTCAGACAAATTTCAGGTTGAGGTATTAACAGCCAATACCAATGCTGAATTACTAATTGAGCAAGCCATAAAATTTAAACCAAACACTGTTGTTATTGTAGACGAAACTCGATTTGAAGAGGTTTCTGAAAAATTGTGGGAACACGATATCAAAACATTTACGGGAGAAGAAGCTTTAGCTCAAGTGGTTGAAATGGAGGCTATTAACATGGTGTTAACAGCTTTAGTTGGTTACGCAGGTTTACTTCCAACAATAAATGCAATAAAAGCGAAGAAAAATATTGCCCTTGCTAACAAAGAAACATTGGTGGTTGCCGGAGAATTAATTACCAAATTAGCAGCTCAAAATGGGGTTGTAATTTTACCAGTAGATTCTGAACATGGTGCAATATTTCAATGTTTAACAGGAGAAATTCAAAATAAAATTGAAAAAATATATTTAACCGCTTCGGGAGGTCCTTTTAGAGGAAAAAAAACAGAAGAGCTTAAAAACATCACTAAAGAACAAGCCTTAAAACATCCTAATTGGGATATGGGAGCTAAAATCACTATCGATTCAGCAACCCTAATGAATAAAGGGTTAGAAGTAATTGAAGCCAAATGGTTGTTTGATTTACAACCAGAACAAATTGATGTTATTGTTCACCCACAATCTATTATTCATTCTATTGTTCAGTTTGAAGATGGAAGTATGAAAGCCCAAATGGGCTTGCCTGATATGAAACATCCAATTCAATATGCTTTATCTTTTCCTTATCGTTTTTCATCTAAATCTCCTCGATTTAATTTTATGGATTACCCTCAATTAACTTTTGAGCAACCTGATAAAGAAACATTTTTAAACCTTTCTTTGGCTTATCAAGCCTTAGAAAAAGGAGGGAATTTGGCCTGTATTTTAAATGCTGCAAATGAAATTTCTGTAGATGCTTTTCTAAAAGACAAAATCAAGTTTTTGGAGATTGCTGAAATAAACCAAAAATGTATGGAAGAAATTTCTTTTATCAAAACACCAACATACGAGGATTATGTTGACACCAATACTAAAACAAGAGCATTTGCGTTATCTTTAATTTCATAGATGAAATATTTTCAAAGTTTACTTTTATTATTCGTATGCGGAACAACTTTCGCACAGCTTGATGGTTCTTGGCAAGGAGTTTTAATTCAAGACAATCAAAATGGAACAACAACAAATTTTGCTATTTGGGTAGAACTTATAGTTGATGGCCCCCAACTAAAAGGGAGTTTTCGGTCGGAACAGGCGAATTCTCCTTATTATAAAATATCGAGTATTATTGGTAAGATAAATGGAGACAATGTTGTTATTAAAGAAAAGGAAATTGTCAATCAAAATACAGAAAGTGGAAAGGGTTGGTGTTTTTTATTGGCAAGGTTTGATTACAATGCATCAGAACAAAAACTAAAAGGATCTTATACTTCAGAAACAGAAGGATGTGTGCCAGGAGAGTTGGTATTGGTAAAATCGAATAGAGCATTTAATAGAGCTGCAACAGAAATTGCAGAAGCTTCTTCATTAGAAAATGTAGAACAACTATTAGTTGAGAAAAAAGCAGTTGCGGGAAAACAATTTGTTTTAACTGATGTAAATTATCAGAGTGGAAAACATAATATTATATCAAGCTCACATGCTTATTTAGATAAGATAGCAGAGTTGTTAAAAGAAAATAGCTCAATAAAAATTCATTTAAAAGGACATACAGATAGTGATGGAGATGATGAGAATAATTTTATTCTATCGCACAAAAGAGCTAAAAGTGTGTCTGATTATCTAATAAAAACAGGAATTGATAAGGCCCGAATAACCTATGAGGGTTATGGTGAATCTAGGTCTGTTGCAACAAATGAAACAAAAGAAGGGAAAAGAGAAAACCGTAGAGTAGAGCTATTAATTATTTCAGAATAAGTTTCTATTAAAATTCCTAACTTCGCTCGAAATATTTTTACTATAAATGGAATACCTTATACAAGCTGGACAACTATTATTAGGGATATCAATCCTTGTGGTTTTACACGAATTTGGACATTATATTGCTGCAAGAGCATTCAAAACCAAAGTAGAAAGTTTTTACCTCTTCTTTAACCCTTGGTTTTCTATCTGGAAGAAAAAAATTGGAGATACTGAATATGGTATTGGATGGTTGCCTTTAGGAGGTTATGTAAAAATTGCTGGAATGATCGATGAAAGCATGGATAAGGAGCAATTAGCAAAAGATCCAGAACCATGGGAGTTTCGTTCTAAACCGACCTGGCAACGTTTAATTATAATGTTGGGAGGAGTAATTGTAAATGTTATTGTGGCTTTTGTAATTTACGCAATGGTATTGTTTACATGGGGAGAAAAGTACATACCTGCTAACAATGCAACTTATGGAATTTACTGCGACTCTTTAATGGTTGATTTAGGTTTTAATCATAATGACAGAATAGTTGCGCTAGATGGAAAACCAATTGATGATGATGTTACTTATGGTGAAATTAGAATTCAACTATTGTTGGATGGAATTAAAGAAGTTACTGTAAATAGAAATAGCCAAAAAGTAAACATTGCCATTCCTGAAGACTTTCCACAAACAGTATTAAGAGTAGGAGCTAAAGAATTGTTTACGGAGGAAATTCCTTTTGTTATTGATTCTCTTTTGCCTGATAATCCTGCAGAAAAAGCAGGATTTATGGTTGGCGATAAGATAGTTGCTATTAACGACATTAGGGTTTCAGGTTTAGTTCATTCCACTCAATTACTTAAAGGAAAAACTAGTGAAAAAGTTTCATTTACGGTATTAAGAAATAATGAAGAAAAACTAATTGATGTTACTACAACTGCAGCAGGAATGATTGGTGTTGACAGGAAAATACCAACAGAATTATTGATAGTTAAAGTTAAAGAATACGGTTTTTTCGAATCAATTCCTGCAGGGTTTTATAAAACAGGAAATGTAATTAAAAGATATACAGACCAGTTTAAACTTATCTTTTCTAAAGAAGGAGTTACTCAATTAGGAGGTTTTGGAACTATTGCTAAAATTTATGGGGCAGAATGGATTTGGCAGCGATTTTGGGAAATGACCGCCATGATTTCTGTAATGTTAGCTGTTATGAATTTATTGCCAATACCTGCTTTAGATGGAGGGCATGTGATGTTTTTAACCTATGAAATGATTACAAGACGTAAGCCGCACGAAAAGTTAATGGAATATGCTCAGATAGGAGGAATGCTTTTATTGTTAGGGTTTATGCTTTATGCTAATGGCATGGATGTATTTAGAGCCGTTACAGGTTAAATAAGCATCCTTTTTACTAACTTCTTACTGTTTAAAAACAGTGTTTTCCTCTGTAGTATCATTGTCGGATTAAAGTAGTTTTACTTATATAATTGACTACTAAATCCAACAAAATGAAGAAGATCGTTATCTGTTTATTCGCTATGGCGAGTATTTTAACAGCCTCAGCACAAAATTCTACTACCGGAAAATTAGAAAGCTCAGGGGTAAGTGGTAAAACCTCAGTTCTAGTCATTCCTTTCGAAACTAAAATGTATTTATCAGATATTGATAGAGACTTAGGGAAGGAAAACGAGTTAAGTTTTCAAGAGATTAAAGCAAAATTCCGAGCTGCTTTAGATAGAGAAATATTTATAGCACTTAAACCCTATTTCAACCCCCTATCTTTTTACGCTATAGAACCCCAAGAGTCTAGAGCAGAATTGGGATATATCTATAACTCTATTGGATATAAATACGAAGTTGTTCCAGAAGAAGTTGTGGTTAAAAAAGAAACCGCAGGTAAAAAGTTAATGGGTAAATTCAAGAAAAAAGAAAAAAAAGAAGAGTATATAGAAGCAGGTATTCGAAACGGAGAAATTGTTTCGCAAGTCGATAACCGAGAAAAGTATATGAAAACTACGTTACCAAACGAAAAACTCTTACCAAATTTGAATCAAAAATTCAAGGCATCACATTATATTTTTATCAACCAATTAGACATTAAACGATCGGCAGATAAACGTTATGTAGCATCAGAAGAACAATATAAAAGAGAAATAAAAGTACATTATACTATTTTTGATAATGCTGGAAAAGAAGTAAGTAGCGGAGCAATAAAATCTCGTTTCCCGTCTAATCAAAATGATATGGATAAAATTATTAAAGTTCAATTTCCGCTTATAGCACAACGTATAGTAGGGAATCTTTTAGGACCTGATGCAGTTGTAACTCAATAATGTTTTTAGCAAAATCACCAGCCATAGTAAAAAAATATTACTCCAAACTAGTTTGGGATATTCCTAATGATGAAAATAAAATTTATCTAACCTTTGATGACGGTCCAATTCCTGAAATAACAGAATGGGTGTTGGATGTGTTAAAAGAACACAACATACAAGCTACTTTTTTTTGTATAGGGAAAAATGTAGAAAACCATACAGAAATATTTCAACGAATTTTAAAAGAAGGGCATCAAGTTGCTAATCATTCTAATACACATGTTAATGGTTGGTACGCTGAGGATAGTTATTATTTAGAAGACATTAAAAAATGTCAAGATAAGTTTGCATCACCGCTTTTTAGACCACCTTATGGTAGGATAAAAAAGAGTCAGATAGCCGAAGTGGTAAAAGACTATAAAATTATTATGTGGGATGTATTAAGTGGGGATTTTGACCCGAAAACCACTCCCGAAAACTGTTATATCAATGTGATTAAAAACACCAAGTCGGGGTCTGTAATTGTTTTTCACGATAGTATTAAAGCTGCTGAAAATTTAAAATATGCCTTACCAAAAGCGATTGAATACTTATTGGAGAAAGGGTATGTTTTTGATGTTGTTAAATGATTTTCGTTAACGCCCTAGGCTAAACCAATGTTTTAATTTGGTTTAGGTGGTATTATGGGTTGTTTAAAGAGTTAGCCTTACAGAGCTGTTAGGTTTTTTTTATGTTCAGCTACGGCTTACT
This sequence comes from Flavobacteriales bacterium, assembly GCA_002401955.1. GTDB lineage: Bacteria > Bacteroidota > Bacteroidia > Flavobacteriales_E > Vicingaceae. The sequence goes on from NVUQ01000003.1 coordinate 36,215, forward strand.
TTCTGTTACAATAAACTTCACGAATACCAAAAGAAATAAAAAAGAATGAGTCAATCTTTTGAACTATGCACTAAAAACTCAAAAGAAACCTCACTTCGAGGCTTTTACTTTCGTAAAACGAGCTCAGTATACACTCACTCGGTATGATAGCCTAAAATGGACTTATTCATCGCATTTTATTTGGCTTATACCGATTTGTAATCAAAATGAAGTTTATTTAGTAAATCAAACAGAATATTTATAGAAATATATTGGCAAATTTCATCCTTTTTAGTGTAAAGCAGAACAAAATGAGCTGAAAAACGTTAAATTTGTAATAACCCTAAACATTTATATTATGAACATACAAGCAGATATTAGTTGGTTGCAGTCAGAAATAGCAAGAATAAAAGACCCGAATTTAATAGAAGCATTAAAATCTATGGTAAAGTATAAAAATAATCGAACAGAATATGATTGGTGGACTGAAATAGCTCAAGAAGAGAAATCAGAAATAGAGCAAGGAATTAAAGACCTAAATAATGGTGATGTTCTCACTCATAAAGAAGTAATGTCTAACCCTAGAAAATGGAACTAGAAATTGTTTGGTCAAAAAAAGCAGCAGCAGGATATTCAAAAATTTTAAAATATCTTGATGATGAATGGACTGAACAAGAGGTAGAGCATTTTGAAAATGAGATGAAAAGCTTCTTTACAACACTAAGTATGCAGCCTTACATTTTACAAGAATCAAAAAAGAAAGGATTAAGAAGAGGTCCGATAAACAAATTAACATTATTGACTTATCGAGTTAATGAAAAGAAGAGTCAAGTTCAATTAATTAACATTAGAGGAGCTAGACAGAAATCGATTAAATAACTCCCCACAAAATAAAAGCTTCATTTTTCCCAAAAGCTCAAAACTTTCACAAGCCTTTATTTTGTTCCCCATCCATCACACAAAAGCTTTTTTACAACACACTTTTTATGGCAACCCAATTTTACCATATTGCTTTACATATTGTCATTGGCAACTGAACAATCATACCAAGCAAAAAGCTACACCCCCTCACTCAAAAAAGAAGTTGTTTCAAAAGCACCAAAGCTATGTTAACATGAAAATTTAAAATATGCCTTACCTAAGTCAATAGAATATCTTTTAGATAAAGGCTTTGTTTTTGATGTGGTTAAGTGATTTTCGTTAATCTACTTGATGGTCGCGTTTAAATACGACTTACATTGTGTTAACGAAGTTCGCTGTTTTTTAGGAGAAAGTCAATAGTTTTCGGAAAATGATTATATTCTAATTCATGAATTTTTTTTGCTAAATCTGAGTAATCATCTGTATCGGTAATTTGACATTTCGCCTGAAAAATAATCTTTCCTTCATCGTAATTTTCATTTACATAATGGATGGTAATTCCAGATTCTGTTTCTTTATTCTCAATTACTGCCTTATGAACATTATCTCCATACATTCCTTTTCCGCCATATTTTGGAAGCAAAGCCGGATGAATATTTATGATCTTATTAGGAAATTTTTTTATTAAGTTTTCGGGTATTTTTAGCAAAAAACCAGCCAAAACAATCATATTTATGTCATTTTTATCCAAAAATTCTAAAATTTCGTCAGTTTCTGAAAATTGTGATTTGCTAAAAATTAACGATTCTATGCCTAAATTTTTAGCTCGTTCAATTACAAAAGCATTAGGGTTGTTTGTTAAAATTAATGAAATTTCAACATTAGAGTTATCCTTAAAATAATTGCTAATGTTTTCGGCATTAGATCCACTTCCTGAGGCAAAAATTGCAATACGTGTCATTCGGTTTGTTATCTTTATCGTTCAAAAATAAAAAAGATGGCGTATAAATTTATTCCTTTCAAACAAAAAGAATTAACAAAAGGCGAGCAATTAACCAATAGTAAAAATTTTTACCATCTTTTAGATGGAAGACGATCAGTTAGAGATTTTTCTGATCAACCAATTGATTTAGAAGTAATAGAAAACATTATAAAGTCTGCAGGAACATCGCCTTCCGGAGCCCATAAACAACCATGGACTTTTTGTGTGGTTTCTAACCCTGAGCTTAAAAAGAAAATAAGAGAGGCAGCAGAAGAAGAAGAAAAATTGAGTTATGGAAGTAGAATGAGTGACAGATGGAAAGCCGATTTAGAGCCTTTAGGTACTACTTGGGAAAAACCATTTATAGAAATAGCACCTTATATTATTGTTGTTTTTAAAAGAGCACACGAAACGATTGATGGCGAAAAAAGAAACAATTACTATGTAAATGAATCTATAGGAATTGCTTGTGGAATGTTGATTTCTGCCATACACAATGCAGGATTGGTTACATTAACACACACCCCAAGCCCAATGAATTTTTTAACCAAAATATTGGAAAGACCAGAAAATGAGCGAGCATATTTATTGTTGCCAATTGGTTTCGCAGCAGAAGGTGCTCAAGTGCCTGATTTACATAGGAAAACGCTAAATGAAATAATGGTTAGTTACGATTAATCAAAAATAACTTGATTATATAAAGAGAAATATTTTCCTTTGCACCTTAATAACAATTAAAAAAAATTAGAACATGTCAGATATCGCAGGAAGTGTAAAAGCAATTATCGTTGATAAATTAGGAGTTGACGAAAACGAAGTAACAATGGAAGCAAGTTTCACAAATGATTTGGGAGCTGATTCTTTAGATACAGTTGAGTTAATTATGGAATTCGAAAAAGAATTCAATATTGCAATTCCAGATGATCAAGCAGAAAAAATTGGTACAGTTGGAGATGCTGTAACTTACATTACAGAAAACGCAAAGTAATTAGCGTTCTTATAGATTAATTGAAATAGCTTTGAATTTCTATTCAAGGCTATTTCACTTTATACAAACAAATTTAATCAATCTTTAAATGGAATTAAAGAGAGTTGTAGTAACAGGGTTAGGAGCAATAACACCTTTAGGTAAAACTTTTCCTGAAACATGGAAAAATTTAAAGGCTGGTGTTAGCGGATGTGCTCCAATAACCAGATTTGATGCGTCAAAATTTAAAACACAATTTGCTTGCGAAGTAAAAGATTACAACGTTGCAGATTATTTTGAAAGAAAAGAAGGACGAAAAATTGATCCTTACACGCAGTTTGCAATAATTGCTTCTAAAGAAGCTGTAGCGGATTCTAAAATTGATTTAGAAACTATTGACAAAGATAGGGTTGGTGTTATTTGGGGTTCAGGAATTGGTGGTATTAAAACTTTCCAAGATGAAGTAACTAACTTTGTTAATGGAGATGGAACACCACGATTTAACCCTTTCTTTATTCCTAAAATGATTGCAGATATTGCATCAGGATTAATTTCTATGGAATTCGGATTTAGAGGTCCAAACTTTACAACAGTTGCAGCTTGTGCTTCTTCTACTAATGCGTTGATTGATGCCTTTAATTACATTAGATTAGGAAAAGCAGATGTTTTTGTTTCTGGAGGTTCTGAAGCTTCAATTTACGAAGCAGGAATGGGAGGTTTTAACGGAATGCATGCACTATCTACAAGAAATGATTCGCCAGAAACGGCTTCTAGACCATTTGATAAAGACAGAGATGGTTTTATTATGGGAGAAGGTGGAGCAGCTTTAATTTTAGAAGAATACGAACATGCTATTGCTCGTGGAGCTAAAATTTATGGAGAAATAGTTGGTGGAGGAATGTCTGCTGATGCTCACCACATGACTGCACCACACCCAGAAGGGTTAGGAGCAACCAATGTGATGAAAAATGCATTAAGCGATGCAGGAATGAGCCCTGATGAAATTGATTACATTAACGTTCATGGAACATCTACCCCTTTAGGAGATATTGCTGAATCCCAAGCTATTTTAAAAGTGTTTGGAGATCATGCTTACAAGCTAAATATTAGTTCAACTAAATCCATGACAGGTCACTTATTAGGTGCAGCAGGAGCGTTAGAATCTATAGCAGCCTTAATGGCGGTTAAAGAAAACATTGTTCCTCCTACGATTAATCATTTTACTGATGATGAAGCTTTTGATCCTAAATTGAATTTTACATTTAATAAAGCTCAGAAAAGAGAAGTAAGGGCTGCATTAAGTAATACGTTTGGTTTTGGTGGGCATAATGCATCAGTATTGTTTAAGAAATACGAAGCTTAATATAAGGTTTAGAACGGAATAATTTTTTCATTCTGACTAGTTCTTTAGTCCTTATACATCGTTATAAAAACTTTAAAAGAGCTATGCTATTCGCAATTTTTTCGCCTTCTATAAGAACAAAATTTCTGCGTTATTTATGAGAAAATTATTTAGTTCTAAACCTTTGTTTTTTAAAAACGTCTTTCGAAAAAAAGATGACTATGCGTTAACCTTAGAACGTATTATAGGATTTTATCCTGATCAAATTTCGATATACAAACAGGCTTTTTTACATAAATCATTAAAACAAAATAATAAACTCGAGCCTTTCGAAACAAACGAAAGGCTCGAGTTTTTAGGTGATTCTGTTTTAGACAGCGTTATCTCTCACTATCTTTATAATAAGTTTCCTATGCAGGACGAAGGTTACCTAACAAAACTTCGTTCTCGCTTGGTAAGTAGACACAACCTCAATGGTCTTGGAGTTAAAATTGGTCTGCAAGAAATCATGCAATTAAATGTTGCACGTGTTTCAAAATCTGTTTCTGGAGATGCCTTAGAGGCCTTAATTGGAGCCATTTATTTGGACAAAGGATATGCTTTTGCTCAAAATTTTATTGAAGAAAAACTACTACAAAATCATATTGATATTGAAACCGTTATTCAAACAGAAACAGATTTTAAGAGTAGGGTTCTTGAATGGTGTCAAAAAGAAAAAGTAAGTTTTGAGTTTAAAATATCAGAATCGGAGACCAAAAACGAAAGACTCTATACTGCCGAACTTATAGTTAACAACGAGACAAAAGGAAAAGGGACAGCTTACACCAAAAAGCAAGCAGAGCAATTTGCTTCAGAGAAGTTTTATAAGGAAATAGAAAAGTAATACGATACGTTAAAGATCAACACTAACTTCTACACGTCTATTTCGTTTTCTAGATTCTTCCGAGTTATTATTTACTTTAGGATGTTTACTCCCATAATACTTATAGCTTATATTATTTTCAGGAACCCCTTGGTTTATTAGCAAGGTATAAATTTTTTGAGCTCTAATTTTAGATAGTTTTTGATTTGAATGCTGAGAACCAATACTGTCAGTATGTCCTTCTATTAAAATTTTCGCCAAGGGGTTTTCACTAATAATATTTTTCAAATTTTGAATCCAATTATTATTTAAATTAGATGGTGTTGTTGAGCCCGTTTCATACTGGATTGACATAGGTCTGAAAGAACGAGCGTTGGTTTTATTTGTGTCAACAACAGTGTTTACAATAGCATTATAACATGGGTTAATACAATTTTGATTTGTATCAATTTTAAACAACTTAACATCATCAATAAAATAGTATGCAAAGGGGCCACCATCTCTGGCGCTATTTAAGTAAATAAATGTTTCATTGTCGGTACTAAAATTGCCTATAACGATTGATGAACTGCAATTTGTAGGAGTAATTTCTCCACAGAGTTTAATCCAGTCTTCTGTATTGTTGATTAAGTTGTTTTTTGGAGATTGAAATGCAGATTTTAGCGAAAAGACATTCTTCCCGGTTCCAATTTTAAAAGAATCAACCAGAGCTATTCCTATTTGATCTACACTATACATATAGTTTTTATTTCTCTTTACTTTCATTTCAAAGTAATATCTATTACAAGGGCTTAGTTTTTCTTTTAAAGAAGAGGTAATGTATTCTCTATTGTTTTTATTTATTGCTGAGTGTAAATAAATTCCTGTAGCACCTTTTAGAAAATCAGGGGTTCCGTTACTAGCATTTTTCCATATAGCATTTTCGCTTTTATTAAGATTAAACTCTCCGTCTAAAATTAAATTTTCAGTAGTTTTTGGTTGTGAAGACGAACATGCTAACTCATTTGTTAAGGATGTAATACGTTTGTTTTCCCCTATTGATTTTACAGAAACATTATCAATTAAATAATATGCGAGATCATTCATTTCAACCAAAGCGTAATGTTTATCTATTTCTTTTTTAGAACCATTCATTTGTTGATGAATTATGCCTTTATTTTTGTTCTTTAGATTGGTTAAAACACCATCTATTTTATTTGTTATTAAAGCTTTTCTGCTGGTTTTGTTACAGGCCTGAAAATTTCCAATTATAAGATAACGTTCGGTTCCTTTAGCATTATAAATTCCACTAATTTTTGTCCAGTTTAAAGTGTCGTTTAAAAAATTATTATTGGAATTATTAATTTGTTGTTTTCCTAAAAAAGGTTTAATTGTCTTCTTCTTAGAAAGGTCGGTAGCACTAAAATAGAGGCCTATTTGATCTGTATAATACCCGCTTTTGTTCGCTAAATTTATAAAAAATGAAACGTCATATTTATATCCATTTTTTAATGGTTCTACTAGTTTTAATTGAATGAACTCTCGGGTTTCACACTCCGATACCTCTTGAGTAGTTAGTGTTAATCCACAATAAGCTGTTCCGTTATAAGCTTCTTGATAGCCTGAAATATTTTGAGGAACGTTTACCGAAGCAGAACCACAAGTATTGTAATAATCTGGAGAACCCTTTATTGTTTTTACTCCATGCTCTAATTTTTTTAACTTGAACCCTGTTGACTGTGGACATTTTTTGGTTTCTTCAAAACTTCCGTTTAAGACTAAATTTTGGGAGAAAGCAAAAGAGAAGTTGAAAATAAGAAGTAAGGATATTACGGATGATTTCATCAAGTGATAACGCAATAGGGTCATTATTATTTCTAAGTGTGAGAGTGTTTTACGAGATTTATCTATTCTGATAAGCCAATAATTCATCATTAATAATGTTGAATACTTTATCGCTTAAAAAAGGAATATCTTTTTCTGTCATTCCTTTGGTAGGAATTGGTTCGTGAATAACCGCTTTAGCAATTCCAGGGCTTGCTTTTCCAGAAAATAAACCCGCCATTTCTAATCGTTTATAATTGGTAAGAAAGGTAATGGGAATAATAGGAACTTGTTTTTCTATAGCTAATTTAAATGCTCCATTTTTAAATCTCAGCATTGTTGGCACCTTTGCCGAAATGGTGCCTTCAGGAAACAATACTACACTGTGCCCTTTGTCTAATTCTTCCCCACATCTAATCATTGATCTTTTACCATCTCTAATACTTTTTCGATCAACAGTAATGTTCATTTTTTTAAAAAACACATTAAAAACAGGAACATTAGCAAGCTCTTTTTTACCCATAAACACAAAGTATTGGCTAAAGGTTTGGTATAAAATTATAATATCTAAATAAGAAGAGTGATTGGGAGCAATAACATAACTTTCTCCCTTTTTTATGTAGTGCTTATTTTTCACATCCATAAAAATTCCGGTTAAAATCATTAAAACTCGAGTGTGTGCTACCAGTAAATTAAACCCTTTGTTAAAGTGCTTTTCGTTTAAACAAAAAATGAGGTAAAAAGGATAAGCAATCATAAGCAAAATGGTAAACCATAGTAAAACATAAATTTTCCAAAGCCCGCCTAATATTTCTTTTATCTTTTTCATTAGAGAGACAAAGGTATAAAAATGCTTGTTTTTAGCGAAGATTATAAATTCTATTTTGAATAGAAATAAATACTATTTTTGTTGAATGGCAAGAATTTTAACAGGAGTACAAAGTACAGGAACACCACATTTAGGAAATTTGTTAGGTGCAATTTTACCTGCAATTGAAATGGGTAATGACCCTAAAAATGAAACCTTTTTGTTTATAGCAGATTTACATTCATTAACACAAATAAAAGATGCCGAAGAATTAAGAACAAACACTTACAGTACTGCTTCTGCTTGGTTAGCTTGTGGGTTAGATCCCGAAAAAATGGTTTTTTATCGCCAGTCTGATGTGCCAGAATGTGCCGAACTAACATGGTATTTAAGTTGTTTTTATCCTTACCAACGTTTAACATTGGCACACTCTTTTAAAGATAAAGCCGACCGTTTAGAAGATGTAAATTCAGGGTTATTTACTTACCCAATGTTAATGGCTGCAGATATTTTATTATATGATGCAGAAATAGTTCCTGTTGGTAAAGACCAGATGCAACATTTAGAAATGACACGCGATGTTGCAAGTAGATTTAACCATAAAATGGGAGAAACATTGGTGTTGCCAGACGTAAGCGTTCAAGAGGATACCATGTTAATTCCTGGAACGGATGGAGAGAAAATGAGTAAATCAAAAGGAAATTTGATTAATGTTTTTTTAGCAGATAAAAAATTAAGAAAACAAATAATGGCTATCGAAACAGATAGTACATCATTAGAAGACCCAAAAGAGACGGAGACGTGTAATGCTTTTGCTCTATATAAATTATTAGCTACAGAAGAACAAACTGCTAAAATGAAAGCCAATTATGAAGGTGGAAATTATGGTTATGGACATGCCAAACAAGAATTGTTTGAGCTAATTTGTGAGCGTTTTAAGAAAGAAAGAGAGCTTTATAATTATTATATGGAGAATCTGCCAGAGCTTGATGATAAACTTAAAATAGGGGCTGATAAAGCTCGAGTTGTTGCTCAAGATGTTGTTGGTAGAGTGCGAAAAAGATTGGGTTATTAATTAAATCTTTTTTATCTAGTAAAAAGGGCTTGAAGCATTTGCTTCAAGCCCTTTTTGTTTAGAGAGGTGTTCTTATTGAACAATTACTTTGTGTGTTTTAACTCCTTTGTCAGAAGTAACGTTAATGAAGTAAATTCCTTTAGCATTGTTGCTTAAGTCAATTTGTTCATTAACATTAGCAATGTTTTTAAAGTTGTTTTTTGTATATACAACTTGTCCTTGGGCATTCATTACTTGAATGTTTAATTCCTTAATATTAGTAGTGTTTACGTTTAAAGTAAATACACCGCTGTTTGGATTAGGATATGCTTCTAAAACAATACTCTTGTTTATTGAAGAAATAGTAGTAATTGTACTAATATCAATAGAAAAATCATCTACTCCAATTGCAAATTGGTTAGCAGAGCTGTACCCAAAAAAACCAACAAAATAAGAAGCAGTAGTAGCGGCAGTGTGACTAACAGTTATAGTATCATAAGTATTATGAGAAAAGTTAGTACTGTCAAATAAAACAGTTGTCATACTTACAGAGTCTCTATTCATACCTATAGACATGCTTAACGATTCTGGGAAATTTGCACTTCTTGCTCTATAAGCAAAAGTAATGTCATATGTAATTCCAGCTGTTAACTGTAGTTCTGGAGTAAATACCCAATCATTAGATGCTAATGAGAAATCATATTCTAAGTAAAGAGAATTTGTCCCTGAATTAGGAATTACAGTTGAACTCATCCATTGATTAGCATCACCATTATCATTTGCTCTTGTCCAGCCACAAGGAATAGCAGGAGCTGTTTCAGAATCAAAATTTTCTGAATAAGGAAAAGCTGAAATAATTGGTGCTATACATGGGGTAACAAAGTTAATTGGACCAACCCACGCACTTGTATCTCCAGCTCCACAAATATCACGTACATAAAAGTCATAAGATGTTGCTGCTGTTAATCCTGTTAAAGAGTGTGGGTTTGTTGCTGTAACAACAGCAGTTCCTGTTCCTTGAGGAAACCCTGTTGTGTCATATTCAATTTCCCAAGAAGTAGCAGTGCTAGTCCAAGATAAATCTACTGATGTAGGTATGAGGTTGGCAGTCATAAGGGTTGTTGGTGGAATACAGGTTGGGGGAATTCGGATTTCAAAATCATTGATATGAAAATCAAAATCTTCAAGATCATCAATAACCCCTTCAGTTGTCCAAATAGCAAATTGATTGTTTGTACCAGTATAAGCTGATAAATCTATTGACGTAAAAGACCCTGTATTTGTTGGCTGATTATTTACATCCCAAGAGTGAATAGTAGACCATGTTAATCCTTCATCAATTGATAATAAAACCTGAACTGTATCGTCAGACCCCATGTTAATAGCTGCTGTACCATTCCATGTTGTAACTCCAGAGTTAATTACTAATTCCCATCCGCCTGCAGAAAGATCGAAAGTGGGAGATAATAGCCATTCTTCAGAACCTGTAGTATATAGGTTAATTTTTACAGCATCGTTTGCTCCACCAGTATTTAAGTAATTTGTATGGCGCCAGCCACTAGTGCCAAGACCAGTGGGCCCTGTTGCAGGGGTTCCTCCTCCAGCAACCTTCCAACACGCTGGGGTAAAAGTTGTAAAGTCTTCTAAGTAATTGGGTGTGAATACTGCACATGGGGTAACAAAGTTAATTGGACCAACCCACGTACTTGTATCTCCAGCTCCACAAATATCACGCACATAAAAGTCATAAGATGTTGTAGCGTTTAACCCAGTTAAAGAGTGTGGGTTTGTTGCTGTAACAACAGCAGTTCCTGTTCCTTGAGTAAACCCTGTAGTGTCATATTCAATTTCCCAAGAAGTAGCAGCGCTAGACCAAGATAAATCTACTGATGTAGCCAAGAGGTTCGCAGTTATAAGTGCTGTTGGAGGAATACAGGTTGGAGGTGCACTTAATGTAACATCATCTAAATACACATAGTATTGATAATTACCATAATAATGGAAAGCAAAATAGATAGTTTGCCCAACAAAAGATGATAAATCAACTACTTCTTCGGTCCATGCTGTAGAAAGAACTACTGAATTCCATGCAGTTACAGCAGTTAATGTATCAGTTGTTGTTGAAACTCCCCATTCTAAAATATCAGATCCAGAAGGTTTAATATGCCAAAACCTTAATTCTGTATTTGGAGCGGTTACTGTAAATTGATGAGTAAATAGATATTGGTTGTAATCGGATGCGGAATTGTAAGAACTGAATCTTGCTGAGTTTACTCCTGAAGGAGTGTGGTTTTCTGAAGTACTTTGTGTAATGTCATTGGCAGCATCATATGTGTCTTTTGACCAATTGACAGGAAGGAATGTTCCTTCAAAGTCTTCAGTAAATTGTGCGTTAGCTTGTCGCCAGCCAAAGGTGATAAAGACCAACAAAGAAAATAATTTTGTAATTTTTTTCATAATATTTTAGTTTTAAGTTTAAACCCAAAAATATTAAAAAACACTAAAAAAGCCTATGTTTAGTTATGTTTTTTTATGATTTATTGCCGCACGCTTCTTCTTTAATCATTTATTGCTTCTAAATTATTGCTAATGTAACAAAACACAAGGTGCGGTTTATTATAAATTTTTGATGCTTTACACAATGTTATTGAACTCTATTCTAAAAGACCACAATAACTAGTTAACAAAGTTGACTAATTTTTTTCATTATTAATTCGCTTAAAGTAGGGGTTAATTAATATTTAAAAACCCTCAACACCCTTGGCGAATACGAAGTTAAAATTTCATAAGGAATGGTGCCAATACGTTTTGCCATTTCTGTAATAGGGTTTTCATCACTAAAGATAAAAGCCTCATCACCTTCTTGGCATTTGATATTGGTAACATCTATCATTACCATATCCATACAAACATTGCCAACAATTGATGCTTTTTTATTATTGATTATCATTTCCCAGTTGCCATTTCCTAAAGATCGACTTAATCCATCTGCATAACCTACAGGAATGGTTGCTATCGTTAAATTCTCATGCGCAATTCCCAGCCTATTATAACCAATGTTATCTCCTTTTTTGATGCATTTAATCTGAGCAATTTTAGATTTTAGGGTGCTTGCGGATTTTAGTTTTTTTTGTGAATTATCATCAGAAGAGACCCCATATAAACCAATTCCTAAACGAACCATATCCATTTGAGCATTATTAAAATTGATTATACCGTTAGAATTTAAAATGTGCCTTTCTATGTAATAATCAAACTCTTTTGAGATGCTGTTAGAAATGTTTTTAAATACTTCAATCTGTTGTGTGGTAAATTCATTATGTTTTGATTCATCGGTAGCTGCCAAATGAGAATAAATACTTTCAATAACTATAAAAGGATGTGCTTTAAGTAAATCAATTAACGTTAAAATTTCGCCTTCATCAAAACCTAAACGATGCATCCCTGTGTCTATTTTTAAACTAATAGTAATCGGAATAGAATTATTTAAGGTGTTAATTAAAGTTTTTAGGGCATGAAGAGAAAAAATAGTTGGTGTTAAATTGTGTTTAACCACTAAATCAAAACTATCTAACTCAGGTTTCATTACCATTATTGGCAATTTGATTCCTGCTTTTCGTAATTCTATTCCTTCGTAAGTGTTGGCAACACCTAAGTAATCAACCTTGTTTTCTTCTAATAACTTAGCCACATCGTAAGTTCCTAAACCATAAGAAAAAGCTTTAACCATTGCCATTATTTTGGTGGTTGGGTTTAACAATGACTTGAAATAATTTAAGTTCGAAACTAAATTATTCATGTTAATTTCTAGGGTGGTATCGTAAACTAGTGCTTTAATAATTTATTTTTTTGTGGCTTCGTTAAAACATGATCTACACAGCGGCTCATACTCATCAACTTCACCTAATAAAACCAATTCTTCTTTATCAATAATTCGATGAGAATGGTTGGCTAAATCACCGCATTTCATGCAAATAGCGTGTACTTTGGTTACGTATTCGGCATTGGCCATAATACCTGGCATCGGACCAAAAGGAATACCTTTATAATCCATATCTAAACCAGCAACAATAACTCTTATTCCGCTATTAGCTAACTGGTTACAAACAGCAACTAAGCCATCATCAAAAAATTGAGCCTCATCAATACCAACAACATCTACATCGGTAGCCAAAATAGGAATGTTAGATGAGGATGGTACGGGTGTTGAATGTATTTCATTTGCATCATGTGATACCACCATTTCTTCATCGTAACGAGTATCAATTCCGGGCTTAAAAATTTCTACATTTTGTTTGGCAAATTTTGCCCGCTTCATTCTACGGATTAATTCTTCCGTTTTTCCAGAAAACATAGATCCACAAACGACTTCTATCCAGCCCTTTTTTTTATTTGGATTTATGGTGTTTTCTAAAAACATAATTTTTTATTATTGAAGACGAGTAACAAAACCTACCTTTTTTTTATTAGTTTTATTCTAGATATTTATTAATATTTTTTTACAAGTTTCGAAGTTATGGAAATTGAACACATGCGCAAAGAGTTAACACAATTATTAGACAATATTCTTGAACATTCTAATAGGTATACAGAAGAAAGAGCAATTCCTTCATTAGAGATAGGGGCTGTGTTAACTAAGATTAGTAGGTTGCAAGAAGGCATGTCTGTATTAAGGTATTTGTTAGAAGAGCGAGAAAAGTTAGCAAAACAAAATCCTTATGGATTAAAAAAAGACTTTGATGTAAAAATTACTGTTGATCAAGAAGAAATGCCGGAAGCTATAATTACAAAAGAGGAGATTGAGCCTCTTGCTCAACAAAAAGAAATGGATTCGGAGGTAATTAGTTTTGAACAACCTTCAATTGCAAAATTAACTGATGCATTAACATTAAACGACAGGTATTTATATGCTAATGAGCTTTTTGATAAAGACATGAATGCATTTAATAATTTGGTTAAATCGATAGACAATTGCTTGTCATTAAACGAAGCAAAAGCACTGCTTGTTCCTTTAAGTTGGAACGATGAAAATGAGCAAGTATTGTCGTTTACTAACATGGTTGAACGGAGATTTTTATAAAGATGAAAAGGATAATCGCTGTTCTCTTTTTTCAGTTTGCTTTTCTTTCTTTTTTTGCTCAAGATATTGAGTATGCTCGAAGAATTATTGACACACTAACCTCATCCCAATTTGCAGGAAGAAGTGCCGTTTCTGATGGCGAAAAAAAAGCAGCAAACTACATTGCAAATGAGTTTAAAACTCAAGGATTAAAACCGTTTAGTGATTCTTTTTTTCAAGAGTTTAATTTTCCTATTAATACGTTTCCAGGGGAGCTTAATGTTAGTTTTGATAATGTAAATTTAATTGCAGGTAAAGATTATTTGGTTGATGCAGCCTCTGGAAAAATAAGTGGAACTTTTCAGTTGGTTTGGTATAATAAAGAAAATTTCCCTTCAAAAAAACAACTAAAAAAACTAGCGAGTCGTAATTTTTTCGATAATAAATTTATTGTTATTGATGATGAAGGAGTTGATAAAGAAAACGAATCGTTTCCGCTCTTAAAACTTAATATTTATAATGCTGCAGGAATCATTTTTATTGAAAATAAAAAATTAACAAAACACCTTTCTTCTACCCATAATGAGTTTGCTGTTTTACGAATAAAAAGAGAAAGTATAACCCGAGATTATAAATCTATTACCTTAACAATTGATCAACTATTTATTAGAAATTACCAATCACAAAATGTAATAGGATATGTAAAAGGCAGCGAATATCCAGATTCTTTTATTGTGTTTTGTGCTCATTATGATCATTTAGGGAGAATGGGGAATGAAGTATATTTTCCAGGAGCGAACGATAATGCAAGTGGAGTAGCGATGTTGTTAAATTTATCAGACCACTATTCAAAGAAAACACAAGCTAAAAAAACAATGGTTTTTATGGCTTTCGGAGCAGAAGAGGCAGGAATTATTGGGTCTAAATATTTTGTAGAGAATCCGCTAATACCGTTAAACCAAATTAATTTTGTTTTTAATATGGATTTAATGGGAACAGGCAGTGAAGGTGCTATGATTGTAAACGGAAAAGTTTATAAAAACCATTACGATAAAATAGTTGCCATAAATAAGAAACATAATTATTTACCCATTATAAAATCAAGAGGAAAAGCTGCTAATAGCGATCACTATTGGTTTAGTGAAAAAGGAGTCCCTTCTTTTTTTATGTACACTATGGGAGGAATAAAAGCTTATCATGATGTGTATGATATTTCTAAAACACTTCCATTAACAAAATTTGAAACTTGTTTTCGGCTAATTCGTGATTTTGCAAATGATTTGTAACTAAATTTGCAGCTATAATAAAGACTTATGAGAAAAAAAACAGCAGAATCTACAAAAGCAATAATGACAGAGTTAGTGTTACCTAACGACACAAACACCCTAGGAAACTTAATGGGAGGAAGGCTATTACACTGGTTGGATATTTGTGCTGCAATATCTGCCCATAGGTGTTCCAATAGAATTGTTGTTACAGCTTCGGTAAACAACGTTTCTTTTTCTCACCCAATTAAATTAGGTGATATCATTACTTTAGAAGCAAAAGTTTCTAGGTGTTTTAACACGTCTATGGAGGTAATTATAGAGGTTTTTGTTGAAGACCATAGAACAGGTGAAAAAACAAAGTGTAACGATGCCATTTATACTTTTGTTGCTGTAGATCAAATGGGAAGTCCAATAGAAGCACCAGAATTAATTCCAGAAACAGAACAAGAAAAAGAGCGTTATGAAGGAGCTTTACGAAGAAGACAACTCAGTCTAATTTTATCAGGAAAAATGAAACCTGAAGATGCTTCAGAATTAAAAAAATTGTTTCAGTAGAAAAAGAAAGTTCTGTTTTGTTATAAGTTATGCCAATTTAATTTCAAAACACCCAACAATGTTTTTTGTATAATGCCGATAGATAATCAAAGCCTGAGAATAAGTGTAACGAAATTATCGGGCATTTTGATTATAAATCGGTATAACAACGTTGCTTTTTTACCTCTAAATTGATGTCATTTTTTTAAGTCATCATATCGTATTAAATAAGTAGATAAAAATATTTTTTACTAAAAACAGGAGGAATAGATAACAGTACGACAATTTGTGGCTTTCCCAAAACTTACAATTTTAATTAGAACCTATCCAATATAGAATTGTTTAAAAAAAAGAAAGCTACAAAAAGTCATCGTGCATCTAAAAATGCTACTATCCCAGATATTTCCATGACGTATCATTGGTCCATTTTATTGCTAACCCATCCTTAGAAAGGGTCCCCCTTTCATCACCTGTGGCATCTGTAAAATCCACCTCAATAGTTATAGGTTGAATATGCTGAGATATATTAGAATAACCAATAAAAGGCCCTCTACCATCACCATATTTAATGGTATACTCATCACCTGGTTTATTTTTGAAAGAAACCGATATTTCTGTTCCATTTGAATCTTCCCACATTCCAATAAAAGGTATGGGGTTAGTTTGCTCTGTCATAATTTTGACAGGAAGACCTTCTAAATGTTTCCCTTGAAATTGAAAGCTTCCTATACCTTTATTATCTGACTCTAAGTGTAGTGAAGCATTAAAAGGAAACTCAATTGGATTTATTGGATTGTTGGAAGGAATATATCCTTGTAAGGTTATTCCTTGAACAAATACCCCGTATCCTGTAGAATAAATAGTCCCTGTTACATTACCTATGAATGGTTTTTCTACAGGTGGATTTAAATAAATTTTCACAGTGCCATGCACTTTGTGCTCTTCTTCATCGAGTGTTAATGTGAAATTCACATAAGCCTCGTTTAAATTAAATAAAATTCCTAAAGTACCTTCAATTGTTTTGGTATCTGTAATTACTGTTGTATTATTTGACATCTCTACTTTTTTTATTTTCCTACTCTATTTAAAATAGGCTTTTCGGATACCGCCTTTGTAATTAAAAACTGATAGTAGCTACCCAATCGAATAATTTGTTTTTGATTACCTAACAAATATCTGTAGATACTAGAATATATTTTAGCGTATAAACACCCCTTTTTAAAATCGGGTATTTACACCTAATCATAATTATTCTATATTAATGGGCCACCCAAAATTGAAGCGTTATCCCAATTTAATTTCAAAACACACAACAATGATGTTTGTTTGTAAAAAAACAAACGGTGTGAGTAATACCTGGAGTTCACGTAGTTTTAAAACCGCTTTTACCCTTAAAAAGATTTAGTAGTGGTAAGATTAGGATACCTACATTGCTTTTGCTTTGAAGCAATAATGTTGGTAATCTGACTATAGCTATCAATAATAATTAACCTGATTAAACCTTTTAGATTTGTTAAAGTCTAAGGCCTGAAACAAGTTAAAAAACTACTCTTATCTATTATGAAACTATACTATAGCTTACTCATTAATTTATTGATAATTTTTTCAATTTCCGCCCAACCTGCTCTTTTACCAACAATTGGAGTTGGAAATTTACCTTCTGATTCAGATCCTATTTGCACCATACCAATGGTTGGTGGATCTAGCAGTAATATATTCGTTGGAGACACTATTCCCCATTTTAAACTATACGACATCAATGGGGTTCAAATGGACATCGGTTCAACCTTACAACAAGGAAAGGCAGTATTAATTATGTGTGGTAGCTTTACTTGCCCCGCTTTTAGAAATAAAGTTGATGAACTAGCAACTATTGCAGCTATGTATCCAACGCAACTTGAGGTAATGATGATTTATGTGGTTGAAGCACACCCTAAAACTCCAGACCTTTGCCCTTACTCTGGGCTAGTTAATGAAGCAAACAATGTTGGCACCAGTGCTTCATTTCTTCAACCTACAACTTACCTCGAAAGAAAAAATGCGGTTCAAGAATTTCTTGATAGCATGACGGTAGAAATTAGTGGTATTCCGGTATACATTGATGGGCCGTGTAATGAATGGTGGCACGCATTTGGCGAAGCACCCAATGATGGTTTTTTGATAAATCCGGATGGAGTTGTTGAAATAGAACAAGTTTGGTTCGATAAATTTCCAGACGATATGTTTGCAGATGTTGCTACCTATATTGCAGCCAATCCAAACCTAGGAACAACTGAATATTTTCAACAGAAGATTAACATTTTTCCTAACCCTGTGGCTTCTGGAAAAAATATAACCCTGAGTATTCCTAAGGAAATGGGCAACTACACTATAGATTTAATTGATATTACAGGAAAAACGATCATGACTTTAAACAATACTGCTAGCCTTAGATTGGATGAGAAATTATTTCAACAAGGTGTTTATTTTATGAAAATTACAGCGGATAACGGAAAAACCTATACCAAAAAATTAATCATTAACTAAAAACAGCACCCATGAAATATTTTATCCTTTCTCTTTTAATATGCACCTCTACTTACAATTTCGGTCAAAGTACCTACACTTTTACTTTAGATGATGACAGTGTAAAATATGGAGCATCAGGTTCAACGTTAATGATCTTCGGAAAATTAAAAAACACAGGACCCATTTCTGTTGTTATTGATGTTATTAGAGTGCAAAATGACTTACCCTCGGGATGGCAATCTTCTATTTGTACAGATATTTGCTACCCACCAACTCAAGACAGCACAATGATACAAATCTTAGCAGGCGATTCTTCTTATTTTGATTTTTCTTTTTATTCTACCTCAGTAGATACAGGATTTGCTACCGTTCTTGTACGAAACCAAGGAGCACCAACCACCAATGTATATTTACAACAATTTTTAGGCATAACAACGCTAACAGGAGTAATGGAAGTTACAGCTTTAAAGCCCAGAATAGAATTATTCCCTAACCCAACTTCATCACGCTTATCTATTGATATGGATGAAGAAATTAATAAAGTGATGATTTACACCTTAAATGGAAAGTTGGTACAAACAGCATTTAATGCTTCATTTTCAATTGAGCAATTACCTCAAGGAACTTATTTGATTAATGTTGAGACAGAAAATGGAATTGCAAAATCGAAATTTGTAAGAATAGATTAAGTTTATCTATTAATCTTCCTCAAACAAAATGTTAACTTATAACTAAAACACATCTGTGTTTTAGTTGTAAGTGACACCTACTTAATTGTTACCGTCTTTACAAACTTGTTCCTTTCTTAAATAAAAGAATTTCTTGAAACGATCATCCCCGAAGCAGAGCTTTCGAGGTATTTCGATCGTTTCATTTTAACCTAAAGGTCAAAATCCAAAATTCACTTATTTTGCCTCACCCAAAACTTTTACAAAGTTTTGACCTCTCCGAAAGGAAAGGTGTGTTTGGAAACCCCGAAGCAGAGCTTCGAGGAATTCTCTTGATTAACAATCCTTAACATTTAAAATCAAGCACTTAACTAGTTTATTCTTAAATTTGGTAAAACAAAAACTTAAATCTATGTTCAGGAAAGGAATTTCAGTATTATTAGCAACTCTAACTTTATTTTTTGCAACATTAGCAATTTTAGGTGTTTGGGAGGTAATAGAAGTAAAAAATATAGCGTGGAAATCGCTCTACTCCATATTTATCATCTTTATTGCATCAGCAATTATCTTGTTTATATTCTCGGTAATTTATAAAAGTGGAGATGACAATAATCAATTGCCACCTAATTCATAATTCGTATAAAAACAAAAATCCCTCTATCAATATTGATAGAGGGATTTTTTATTAGATATAAAATCTAATTATTTTACTGTATCAGCTAATGCTTTACCAGCTTTAAATTTAGCTACTTTTTTAGCTTTAATTTGAATAGCAGCTCCTGTTTGAGGGTTTCTACCAGTTCTTGCAGCTCTTGCAGAAATTGAAAATGTTCCAAATCCGATTAACTGTACACTGTTTCCTTTCTTTAAAGATCCTGTTACGTTAGATGTAAATGCATTTAAAGCATTTCCTGCGTCAACTTTTGATAATCCTGCATCTTTAGCGATTGCATCAACTAATTCTCCTTTGTTCATAATTATAATTTTTTAATTGTTAATAAATATTGAAATCAAATTTAGTAGATTTTATATAGGTTTTTTGAATGTTGTTAGATAGTTATTAACAAGCTATTAACATTAATTCTATTCAGAAAATGAAATCTCAAAAGTGTTTCCTTGAACTGCAATTTCTGTATTTTCAAAAACTGTTTTTGCTTCAGATAAAAGCACGTTTAAATCTGGGTAACGATTAGAGAAGTGTCCGATAATCAGTTTTTTAGCTTCTGATTTTAGTGCAATTTCTGCAGCTTGTTTTGCTGTAGAATGATAGGTTTTCTTTGCTCTATCAGCATGTTCATCAGTAAAAGTTGCTTCATGATAAAGCAAGTCTACCCCGTTAATAATTGGAATAATTGACTCTAAATATTTGGTGTCGGAACAAAAGGCGTAAGAAAAAGAAGGCAAAGGCTCTGTTGTTAACCTAATATTTTTGATTGTTTCGCCACTTTCAGTAATATAATCTTCACCTAATTTAATCTTGTTTATTTGATATTTAGGCACTTCAAAAGTTTTTAATGCTTTTGGATTAATTCTACGTGGTTTTTGTTTCTCTTTAAAAAGATAGCCCGAACAAGCTATTCTATGCTCAAGAGGAATAGAAATAATCTCAATTTTATCATTTTCATAAACCAATTCCGATTCATTAGCATTTACCTCCTTATATATAATAGGATACTTTAAATGGCTTTTAGAATTTTTTAAATGAACATTTACTATTTCTTTAATATTACCAGGACAGTAAATAGTTAACTCACTGGTTCTACCTAATAAATGCATGGTTTGAATTAGCCCTATCAATCCCAAATAATGGTCGCCATGTAAATGGCTAATAAAGATGTGATTGATTCGTTGGAGTTTTATCTTATGCTCACGTAATTTAAGCTGCGTTCCTTCACCACAGTCCATTAAATAGTACTGTTCGTTTACATTTATAAGTTGAGAAGTTTGATTTCTTGTTAAAGTTGGTGATGCTGATGCATTACCCAATATTAGAATACTAAACTTAGTCATCTAAATTATTCAGTCCCTATGTTTCTTTCAAAATTATCCACCAAAACTGTATCAATAGCTTCTTGGGCTGTTTTCTTAATGTTTAAAATAGAATCTAATTGAGAAATAGCAATTAGTTTTTCTACCGCTGGTTGTAATGCACTTAAAATAAAAATGCCATTTGCTTCTTTACAAACTCTATGACCAACCAATAAAGCGCTTAATCCGGAAGAATCACAATATTTTACGCTTTCTAAATCAATTAAAATATTTTTTGCTCCTTGTTTACTAATTAAAACAATTTCAGATTTTAAATCTGGAGCTACAATAGCATCAAGGTGAACAGTACTAAACTTAATTAAAGTATAATTATCTTGTTGGTCTGTTTTAAAACTCATGCTATATTATTTTGTGGTTAAACAAATATATATAAACTGAGATAATAAACAAATTAACTAGTATTGAATTTACTCTTCTATTTTTTTATAGGCTCCAATAATGGCTTTTACCAACTTATGGCGAATAACATCTTTTTCATCGAAAATGATTACGCTAATATCATTTACTCCATCCAACACATTTAAAGCCTGAGATAAACCAGATGGTTGTCTTTTAGGTAAATCTATTTGGCTAGGATCTCCCGTTATAATAAACTTAGCAGATTTCCCCATTCTAGTTAAAAACATTTTAAATTGACTTTCTGTAGCATTTTGAGCTTCATCAAGTATAACAAAACATTTATCTAAAGTTCTTCCTCTCATAAAAGCCAATGGAGCAATTTGTATAATTCCATTTTCTAACATTTCTGCTAACTTTTCTGAAGGAATCATATCTCTTAACCCATCATATAAAGGTTGCATGTAAGGATCTAATTTCTCTTTTAAATCGCCCGGTAAAAAACCTAAATTTTCTCCAGCTTCAACAGCGGGTCTGGTTAATATAATTCTTCTTACCTCTTTGTTTTTAAGAGCTCGCACAGCTAATGCTACGGCTGTATAGGTCTTGCCTGTTCCAGCAGGACCAACTGCAAAAACCAAATCGTTCTTTTCTGATGCCTTTACCAACTTACGTTGATTTGCTGTTTTTGCTTTTACAACCAACCCACCATTTCCATAAACTAGAGCTTCATCATCATGTTTTAATGTGCTACTTTTTCCTGTAGCAGCATCTTCATCCATCAACTGTTCAATATTGTTTTCGGTTAATTGTTTGTACTTTAATAGATGTTTCATCATTAAACCAATTTTATCCGCAAATAATGAGATTTCATGATCATCGCCAATAGCTTTAAGTACATCGCCTCTGGCAATAACTTTTAATTTTGGGAAATACTTTTTGATTACACTTAATTTACTTTCGTTTACTCCGTAGAGTTCAACTGGGTTGATGCCAGAAATTTCTATTACTTTTTCGCTCAAATAATTTGTTTTTAATTTATACCTTTGAATTCTCTTTATCTATACGATAAATATCAATATTTAGATACAAGAAATTACAGGTAGCGAATATTAGTTATTAACTATTTTAGATGGCAATAATCACTTTAACAACCGATTTAGGACTAGTAGACAACTATGTTGCTTCTGTTAAAGGAGCGATTTTAAAGGAGGTACCCGAAACAACAATTGTTGATATCACCCATGAAATACCCTCTTTTGACTTACAAAAATCTGCTTTTGTATTACGAAACTGTTATCAAGATTTCCCAGAAGGAACCATTCATATTATAGGTGTTAATTCAGAATCTGATGTAGACATTCCTCATGTAGCTCTTTTAGCTAATGGTCATTACTTTATTGGTGCAGATAATGGGGTTTTCTCTTTAATATTTGATAACCCTCCAGAAAAAGTGGTTGAATTAACTATTTCTCAAGATACTGATAGAATAACCTTTCCAACAAAAGATGTATTTGTAAAAGCTGCCTGTCATATTGCAAGGGGAGGAACATTAGAAATTATCGGAGCAACCAAACAAGAACTTGCTGTTAGAACCATGTTTAGAGCCGTTTCTGAAAACAACATTATTAAAGGTATTGCTACTTATATTGATCATTACGGAAACGTAATTTCTAACATTTCTGAAAGCTTATTTAAAAACTATGGTAATGGTAGAAAATTTAAAATCCTTTTTAGAAGTGCTGAATATGAGATTAGTGAAATTAGTCTCGCCTACTCTTCTGTTGTAGATGGAGAAAGAGTTGCTCTATTTAGCTCTACAGGATATATAGAAATAGCCATTAACAAAGCCAATGCAAGCAAATTGTTTGGTATTAACCAAGGTGATATTATTAGAATAGAATTCTATGATTAGTAATACTCTTTTTTAACCGCTAATAATTTTAAGAAATCCCAGAGAAAAGAAAACCTTACTTTCTTAAATCCTTAAAGAATAAGAAGAGCCTTAGTGTTCTTTGCGAAAACTTTGTTCTCTTTGCGGTTAGTTTTAATAAATAAATTATCTTTAATTCTATGATTAGAATCGTAAAAATGACTTTTAACCCTGAAAAGGTAAATGAGTTCTTAGCTAATTTTGAAGAAGTTAAAAGTAAAATTAGAGCTTTTGATGGTGTTGAACATCTAGAATTACTCAGCGATAAAAACAACGCTAATATTTATTTTACTTACAGTATTTGGGAATCTGAAGATCATTTAAATAATTACAGACATTCCGATTTATTTAAATCTGTTTGGGCTGTTACTAAACCACTATTTATTAAAAAAGCAGAAGCTTGGAGCTTAGAATCAATGATTAAAATGTGAGAATGAGTAAATGCTTTAATAGAAAAATTATTTAATCATTATAGCATTCAATCATTTCTTAAAAAAGAAAATATGTCTACCAAATCAAATTCCCAAACAAAAGAAGAAAGAGTAACTAAGTTCTTAAAACTACAAGGACAAACCAACCAAAGTCCGTATTTAATTGATGTAGAAAAAGCTGAGGGTATTTATATTTGGGATAAAGCAGGTAAACGATATATGGATATGATTGCTGGTGTTGCAGTAAACAACATTGGGCACAGACATCCAAAAGTAATTAAGGCTATTCAGCAGCAATTAGACAAGCATTTACACGTAATGGTTTATGGAGAATATATTCAAGATTCTCAACTGGCTTTGGCAGAGAATTTAGCCTCTATCTTACCTAATAGTTTAAGTTGTTCTTACATTGTTAATTCTGGAACTGAAGCTAACGAAGCAGCTATTAAATTAGCCAAACGTTATACTGGCAGACAAGAAATTATTTCCTGTAAAAATTCTTATCACGGAAGTACTCACGGAAGCTTAAGTGTTACTGGTAATAAAGAAAAACAAAGCAGTTTTAAACCTTTATTACCCAATGTTCAATTTATTGAATTTAATAATATTGAATCTCTAAATATCATTACTGAGAAATCTGCTTGTGTAATTATAGAAACAATACAAGGAGATGCTGGTTTAGTTAAACCAACACAAGAATTCATTAGCACTTTAAGAGAAAAATGTACAGCAACAGGTACTTTATTAATTTTTGATGAAGTACAAGTTGGTATGGGGAGAACAGGCAAAATGTTCGCTTTTGAGCATTACAATGTTATACCAGACATTTTAACTTTAGGAAAGGCTTTAGGTGGCGGAATGCCAATTGGAGCTTTTATTTCTTCTAAAAAAATAATGTACAGTTTAACACACAACCCTATGTTAGGGCACATTACCACATTTGGCGGGCACCCGATAAATTGTGCTGCTGCAAATGCTTGTATTAATGTGTTAAAAGAAGAAAACTGGATAGATAAAGCTGAACAAAAAGGACAATTGTTAGAAAATATTTTATCTCAAGCCTCAGAAATAAAAGAAATTCGAAGAGCAGGGTTGTTTTTTGCCATAGAAATGGAATCTGCTGATAAAGTAGCACAAGTAGTTAACAATTGCTTAGATAAAGGCTTAATTGGCTTTTGGTTTCTCTCCACTCCTACTGCTTTTAGACTGTCTCCTCCTTTATCTATAACTGAGGAAGAGATAAATATGGCTGGGGAGATAATATTTTCTTGTATATAATTTTTTTAATGATAAAATATGTTAATTTTACAATCTGTAATTTAATACATCTTAATATTATCAAATGAAAAACACACAAATTCTAATCGCATTAATAACAATTAGCAGTTTAACCATTTTAAACTCTTGTTCTTCTGGCACTGAAAATGCTCCAAAAGAAACAACAACTGAAGAAACTCCAATAGCTGAAGAAGCCCCTTCGTGCCCAACAGATGATAAAGCAACTGTGAGATGGCAAACTTCTGATACTGATACCGTAGCAAATATCCTTAGTGGAGGTAACAAATTCTCTTTTACATTGACTAGCTCAACAGACGCTATTATAGCCAAAGCCAGTCTTAATTCTGCAGGTCAATTTGGTTTTTACATTATAAATTCATCAAACGATTCTTGTATTGCTTATTCCACTCTAAACAGTACAATGGATACCCTATCTGGAATAGATCTTACTAATGAACATAACAAACACGCCATTTCGATAGATACTGCAAATACACGTATTAATAGGTGGAAAGATGATGCTTCTCGAGCTACTTGGATAAGTAATAATAATACCTCAATTTTTCATTATTTTGTTATAGATGCTATAGATATTACTTACGGAGAAAATCATGATTGTTATTTGTCTTTAAGGTACAGCACTACTTATCCAGATAATGGACCTGTAGCCGATTTGATAATTGTTAATACTGAAACAGGTCTAATATTGAACAAAACTGTAAACTTAGAAGATCTTGTCACTCCATCTCCTCCATATCATTATTATAAATAATTAAAATCAATGATATTTTGGATTACTTATAGTTCTCCACTAATTTTAATCTTAGCCGTAATTTGTGGAGGGTATTACTATAAATGGCTAAACAAAGTTTATCGTCTTATATTTTCTTATATAATTGTTTGTTTAATTATTGATATCATTGCTCGATCTCTTATTTTTTATTCACTCAATAACCTAATGTTGTTACTCTACCTTAGCCTTGTAGAACTTATAATATTCTTAAAACTCTATGCCAACATTACTAAAAAAAAAATAGGATTGATATTATCTGTTATTGGAGGTATTTATATCCTATCCGAAATAATTTTAATCGACCCTAACGACACAACTAATTTCCAATCATATTCAAAAATAGTCAGTTCTTTTTTAATTGTTCTAATGGCTTTAATCTACTTTTTAGAACAGCTAAAAAAAGATACAGCTATGAAAAACCTACACCTTAATTATAGCATACTCATATATTTCACATTAAATATGATCCTTTGGTTGCCTATCAATTTTTTAATAGATGAAACTTCTGAACTCATTTTTTACGTTTGGAGAATACTCCTTTTTATTACAATACTATTTTACGCTAACCTAACCTATTTAATATGGAAGAATGGAAGAGCCCAGAAACGCTAGTATTATGGATAACAATAATAGCAGGTCTTTTAACTGTTTTGCTTGTTTTTATTGTTCTATTGGTACGTATTATTATTAAAAAAATTGTAAAAACTAAAATAGCAGAAGCTAAAGCAAAATTAGAGCACCAACAGGATCTTATAAAAAGTTCTATTACAACACAAGAGAAAGAGCGTAAACGAATTGCTTCCGATTTACATGATGATTTAATTGGCAAATTAACTGTTATTAAATTACAGCAAGAGGTAAGCAACAGTACAGATACAGCATCAATCAATTTAATTAATGAGTGTATAAAAACTGCCAGGCGCATATCTCATGATTTAAGCCCTCCGTTATTAGAGTACACTCCTTTACCCGATCTTATTTATGAAATTTTTGAGCCTTGGAAAACTAAATTGAGTATTAACCCTTTTTTTGATATCAGACAAAACGAGGATAGCCACAGTAGTGAATTTAAAATACAGCTTATTCGTATTATACAAGAAGTGATTACCAACATAGATAAACACGCCAATGCGAGTGAAATAAATGTTCATTATAGGCAATCTAACCAATCCACTATTTTAACTATTAAAGATAACGGAATTGGTTATAATAGTGCCAATCAAAAAAAAGGTTTAGGTTTAAAAAATATTGAATCTAGAGTACATTACTTAAAAGGGAGTTACCGTATGCAATCTGAAATAAACAAAGGTACTTCTTCAATATTTTTATTTAAACACCAGTAATTATGGAAAAAATAGCACTTGCACTAGTAGATGATGAAGCTTTAATTGTTACACTTTTAAATGACTTTTTTACGCTACAAGATGACATAGAGGTTTGCTTAACCAGTAACAGTGGTGAAGATTTTTTAGAGGAATTAGCTCAGCAAACAACACTACCCGAAGTATTGGTGTTAGACCTAAAAATGAAAGAAAATAGTGGTGTTGATGTTTTAGGAGTTTTAAAAGAAAGCTATCCTACCATAAATACCATTATTATGTCATCGCATTATAATAAATCGTTTATGGGTTTTATGTTAAAAACTGGTGCAGCAGCATTTATTCCTAAAGGTATTTCTCCTCAAGAGCTCTTAAAAATAGTTAGAGAGGTAAAAGAATAAATTCTTTTTTTGTTACTTCTAATGTCCAACGCTTCAAACTCATTTTACTGCATCTGGATACCCGATTTCGCGGGTAAGGAGTAAGAGACAGAACTCTTAACTTAATAACATTAAAGCAGAGCCTTTCGAGGAATTCTTTTGAATTAAAAATGTCATACCAATTTAATTTCAAAACACCCAACAATGGTTTTTGTATAATGCCGATAGAGATTCAAAGCCAGAGAATGAGAGTAACGAAATTATAGGGCATTTTGATTACAAATCTGTGTCATTCCGATTGGATCCCGATTTTTTCTATCGGGAGGAACAGAGGAATCTGTTGAAAATAGTATTCGACAAACGAGGCACTAGAGCGTCAGCATGAATTATTAATTTTAAAGAATTCTTCATCAATAAAAGCTACTGCCAACTTAATATCATCCTAGCTTACTTTTTTTCAATTTTTGAAACAAAAAAGCCCGATAATAACATCGGGCTATCAATTATAGAAACTGTTTAGGCTACACTCTCTGGTAATTTTACTCCTTTCCAGTATTGCATAGATACAAAAGAGAAAATCATTGTTGAGGCTAAGCCCTCAACTAATATTGCTCCTCCTATTTGAGAAGATGTTGGAGCTCCAGCTAACATTAAGCCATCCGCAATACTATTAACATAAGCCGCATCTTTAAAATTTAAAAAGACAATTAAGCTAATGGCACTCAAAACAACTGCTATACCAGTTGACACAAATGCCGACCTAAAATTCTCTAAATAACCGTTAAGGCCTTTCTGAAAATTAGATTTAATAAAATGATTCATAAAAGCCAATACAATTACTCCATTAAACAATCGTAAGTAAGTTTGATCACTATAGCCTAACGATTCTACAACTAAAAAATATGCACCTAAAGACAAATACGTTAAAAGTGCATAAACCAAAATATTTTTATTTTTTTTCATCGCACTAGATTTAAGGGGTTTATACCTCATTCTACGAATGCCCGAAATATAAGTTAGGGTAAATTGAATGTTTTTTTGAATAAAAACAAGGTCTAATCAATAAACGCTATAGCCAACTTAATTTCATCATAATTTACTTTTCCTCCAAGCTTACCGTAAATGGCATTTAAACTTACTGGAGTACTTTTAGGCTGCTCATCATAAGCTGCTTGTACCTTTTTTAGAACTGTGGCTTTTGGTTTGTAAAAATTCAGATTTTCATCTGGATTGTCTTTTCGTATTTTAATTAAATGTCCTGCTATTGTTCCTACAGATAATCCACGTGCTTCGGCAATTTCTTTTAATGATACACTTTGTTTTAAATGAATTAAAGTTACTTCGTAAGTAGAAAGCTTACCTCTCTCCTTTTCTTTTACTCGATTCTTGTGTTTGGTAATTTCTTTTTTATCAATTAATCCACCAATATCTCTAATAAAAGTTTTGGCAATTAATTCTAATTCATCCAATACAAATTCATTGTCAGCATCTTCAGATAATTCTTGGAAACGTTGGTCTGCTTTATGAGCCAAATTATCAACTCTTAAAGCCATTTCATTTAAACCAATTAGCTGTAAGTTCTCTAACTTCTTTAAACGAGATAATGCCACATAACCCTGCCCCATTTCAAAGGTTTTAGATAGGTCTATTTCTGCAGCATCTAAAGTCATGCCTTGACATTTGTGCACCGTTATTGCCCAAGCCAAACGCAATGGTATCTGGTTATAACTTGCCAAGGTTTTACCATTATCATCTATAATGGCCCACTTCTCAACTTCGGTTGTAATGGTTTTTCCGTTCAATAATTTTACCGAAGGAAACCCTTTATCAGTAAAACCTAAAACTTTACCTAAAGAACCATTTACATAACGGTGTTCTTTATCGTTCTTCACAAACATTACCTTGGCACCAATTTTAAAAACTAGCTCCTCTCCTGCTAAAACAGAGTTTTTTAAGGTTGCTATCAGTTTTTTATTTCCTGAAGTTTTGGCTTTAAACTTTTTAGGTGTTCCAGATAATTGAGATAAATGCTGTGCATTTACTCTATCAACATCATAGTTGTGAGTATATAGTTTTGTTCGCTCTTTATCGTTCTCTAAGTTATTTTCTGAAGCTTTTTGTAGCGTATCGTAGCTTTTTTTAGAAATACTTCCCGTTCTAATTTCATTTAAAATAAGGTTTAAATCATTATCACTTTGTCGATATTGCTCAGTTAAATAACAAACTGCCAAATTTGCTTTGACCCAAGCTTCCGACATAAAAGCAAACTTATCTTTACTTGTTTCCCCTTGACTTCCTATTGGCGGAAGTTGAAAAAAATCTCCGCATACAACTATCTGGATGCCTCCAAACGGTTCTTCATTTTTTTTGAAATAACGTAACACTACATCTACTGCATTTATCTGGTTTTTGTGCAACATAGATATTTCATCTATAATCAACACTTTCGCCTTTTCTAAATGATCTTTCAAGTACTTTTTAGAACTCATACTTCTCAAATTTCCCTGAGTAATAAATTCCTTTACCCCTATTCCAGCCCATGAATGAATAGTCATACCATTCATATGAGTAGCAGCAATGCCTGTAGATGCAGTTACAGCAACTTTAACCTTACGTTCTTTTAAGTAAGAAATGTATTGATTGAGCACATAGGTTTTTCCTGTTCCTGCAGAACCAGTAAGGAAAGCATTTTTTCCTGATTTTAATATAGCTAGTGCCTTTTCTTGTTGCATTTTGTGAAAGTAATTAAACAAAAATAGCCTCACCATAATTGGCAAGGCTATTTTTCAACATTTCTAAGAAAAGATTATTTCTTTTCGTCCTCTTCTACTACTTCTTCAAAATCAACATCAGTTACTTCACTCTCTCCACCGTCAGAACTCTCTTCTCCTCCTGTTGCTCCTTCTTGTTGCTGTTGAGCATACATTTCTTGAGAAGCTGCTTGGAAAACAGTATTTAATTTTTCAGTGTTTGCTTTCATTCCTTCTAAATCTTTCGCTTCGTAAGATTTTTTCAATTCAGCTAAAGCTTCTTCAATTGGAGCTTTTTTATCAGCTGGCAATTTATCACCGTATTCTTTTAACTGTTTTTCAGTTTGAAAAATTAAGCTATCCGCTTGATTAACAACATCAGCATTTTCTTTAGCTAATTTATCAGCTTCAGCATTTTCTTCAGCATCTTGCTTCATTTTAGCAATTTCATCATCACTTAAACCAGAAGAAGCTTCAATTCTAATATTTTGTTCTTTTCCAGTTGCCTTATCTTTAGCAGAAATGTTCATAATTCCGTTTGCATCAATATCGAAAGTTACTTCAATTTGAGGAACTCCTCTTGGTGCTGGTGGAATATCTGCTAATTGAAATCTTCCTAAAGATTTGTTATCGTTAGCCATTGGTCTTTCTCCTTGTAAAACATGGATATCAACAGCTGGTTGATTGTCTGCTGCAGTTGAGAAAGTCTCAGATTTCTTAGTAGGAATTGTAGTATTTCCTTCAATCAACTTCGTCATAACAGCTCCCATAGTTTCAATTCCTAAAGAAAGTGGTGTTACATCTAATAACAATACATCTTTTACTTCTCCAGTTAATACTCCACCTTGAATTGCTGCTCCAATAGCAACCACTTCATCAGGATTAACTCCTTTAGATGGTTCTTTTCCAAAAAATTTCTTAACTGCTTCAACTATCGATGGAATTCTTGTAGAACCACCAACCAATATTACTTCATCAATATCACCTTTACTATATCCAGCCGCTTTTAATGCTGCTTCACAAGGCTTAATGGTTCTTTTAATTAAACTATCTGCCATTTGCTCAAAAGAAGCTCTTGTTAATGTTCTAACTAAGTGCTTTGGCCCTGAAGCCGTTGCAGTAACATAAGGTAAGTTAATTTCTGTTGTTGTTGTACTTGATAGTTCAATTTTTGCTTTTTCAGCAGCTTCTTTTAAACGCTGAAGTGCCATTGGATCTTCTCTCAAATCAATAGACTCATCTTTTTTAAACTCTTCTGCTAACCAATCGATTATTATATGGTCAAAATCATCTCCACCTAAATGTGTATCTCCATCAGTAGACTTCACTTCAAAAACTCCATCTCCTAATTCTAATACAGAAACATCATGTGTTCCACCACCACAATCAAAAACAACTATTTTTTGATCTTGGTCTTTCTTATCTAATCCGTAAGCCAATGCAGCTGCAGTTGGTTCGTTAATGATTCTTTTAACTGTTAAACCAGCAATTTCACCAGCTTCTTTAGTTGCTTGTCTTTGTGCATCATTAAAATAAGCAGGAACTGTAATTACAGCTTCACTAACATCCATCCCTAAATAATCTTCAGCTGTTTTCTTCATTTTTTGAAGAACCATTGCCGAAATTTCTTGTGGAGTGTAAAGTCTATCATCAATCTTTACTCTAGGTGTATTGTTATCTCCTTTTACTACTTTATATGAAGAACGTTTAATTTCTTTTGATACTTGATCAAACGTATTCCCCATAAATCTTTTTATAGAAGAGATTGTTTTTTCAGGATTAGTAATTGCCTGACGTTTTGCAGGATCACCAACCGCTCTTTCTCCTCCTTCTATAAATGCTACGATAGAAGGTGTAGTCCTTTTACCTTCTGCATTAGGAATTACAACCGGTTCATTTCCTTCCATAACGGAAACACATGAGTTTGTTGTTCCTAAATCTATTCCTATAATCTTACTCATAATATATTGTTTTAATTATTATCAATTATTTCTAATCAACAATAGTCAAACAATATGCCATTGCATTTTAGCGAGTATTTAAAGAAATATTGGCAGTTTTACTGTTTTCTTCAATCTAATTACTGACAAAAGAATGACATTTAGACAGAACCTCCTTATTTTTAACAACAGGATTGTTAAAACTATTGGTTTAAATCCAATTAATTCTTAAATATATAGATTATTTTTGCTGACTTAAAATTAAGTGATAGATTATTTAGATGAATAAATTAACATTAGACGTAGTTTACCAATATGTATTTGAGGGGAAGAAATTTGAGATTGATGAAGAAACACATAAAAATGTAGAAAAATCATTTACATTTTTAGATTCGTTTTCTAAAGATAAAATTATTTATGGTATAAATACTGGTTTCGGGCCTATGGCTCAATTTAGAATTGAACCAGATGAATTAGAACAGTTACAATACAATTTAATTAGAAGCCATTCAAGTGGAACAGGAAATCCACTTGATACTCCTTATGCTAAAAGTGTTGTATTGGCTCGTTTGAACAACTTTCTTCAAGGAAACTCTGGAATTAGCGCAGGTGTAATAGATCAACTACAGCTGTTCTTAAATGAAGATGTAATTCCTGAAATATATGAGCATGGCAGTGTTGGAGCAAGCGGAGATTTAGTTCAGCTTTCTCATTTAGCATTAAATCTAATTGGAGAAGGACATGTTTATGAAAGTGGAGAGAGAAAAAAAACATCCGATGTTTTTAGTAAGCGCAACATTAAGCCTTTAGAATTAAATTTAAGAGATGGTTTAGGGTTAATTAATGGAACATCCTGTATGACAGGTATTGCAGCACTTAATTTAATTTATGCTAAAAGATTAGTAACTCACGCCATTACTGCTTCTGCTATTATTAATGAAATTGTTGAATCTTTCGATGATTCATTTTCTAAAGAATTAAACGAAGTTAAATTACATAGAGGCCAAAATTACATTGCCGCTAAAATGCGTGAATATTTAAGTGATAGTCGCTTAATCAGAAAAAGAGACGAATTATTTAAGGATGATGCTGAAATCCAACGAGTAGAGTTTAAAAAGAAAATACAAGAGTACTACTCTATCAGATGTGTGCCTCAAATATTAGGACCTATCGTAGATACATTAGATTATGCTAAAATGGTTGTAGAGAATGAGTTAAACTCTACAAATGATAATCCTATTGTAAATGTTGATGTTGAAAATGTTTTCCATGGAGGAAACTTCCACGGTGATTACATCTCATTAGAAATGGATAAAATAAAAATTGCTTTAACAAAACTTTCTATGCTAATGGAAAGACAGTTAAACTTTTTATTAAATCATAATTTAAACAATGTTTTTCCACCATTTTTGAATGCTGGAAAATTAGGATTGAACTTTGGTTTTCAAGGAATTCAATATACAGCAACTTCTACAACTGCAGAGAATCAAACTTTAAGTAACTCTATGTATGTGCACAGTATTCCAAACAATAATGACAATCAAGATATTGTTAGTATGGGAACTAATAGTGCATTAATGGCGAAACAAGTGCTAGAAAACAGCTTCCAAGTAATGTCTGTTCACTTAATGGCAATCTGCCAAGGGATTGATTTATTAGATGAAGAAGCAAAAGAAAAACTCTCATCTAAAACTAAAAAAGTACACAAAGACATCAGAAAAATAGCTTCATTTGTTAAGGATGATACTCCTCAGGCAGAAGCCATAGGAAAAGTAAAAGAATACATCAAAGAAAATAACTTTTAATATGAATTACGCATTAGTAACAGGAGCCTCAAGAGGATTGGGAAAGGCAATTGCATTGCAATTAGCTAAAGATTTAGGCTTGCATATTATTATTAATTATTCTTCAAACAAAACAGCTGCTGAAGACACTTTAAGTCAAATTAAAGAAGCTGGTGGTTCGGGAGAGATAATGCAATTTAACGTTCAAGATAAAGAAGCTGTTGACAATGCATTAAATAAATGGGCGAAAGATAATCCTGATGAGTTTATTAGTGTACTGGTAAATAATGCTGGAATTACTAAAGACGGTCTTTTTGTATTTATGTCAGAAAATGATTGGGATAATGTTATCAATGTTTCTTCTAAAGGAATGTTTAATGTTTCCCGTAATCTTATCGAAAAAATGGTAAGAAAAAGAACAGGTAGAATTATTAATGTAGCCTCTCTTTCTGGATTAAAAGGAGTTCCTGGTCAAACCAATTATTCAGCAGCAAAAGGAGCTATGATTGCTGCAACTAAGGCATTAGCACAAGAGGTTGCCAAACGAAAAATTACTGTAAATGCTGTTGCTCCAGGTTTTATTGAAAGTGATATGACAAATGATTTACCTGTAGATCAGCTAAAACAGATGATTCCTATGAATAGA
Source organism: Flavobacteriales bacterium (assembly GCA_002401955.1). Taxonomy (GTDB): domain Bacteria; phylum Bacteroidota; class Bacteroidia; order Flavobacteriales_E; family Vicingaceae. Next base: position 70,549 of record NVUQ01000003.1, read on the forward strand.
TTTGGAAGAGCTGACGAAGTTGCTCATGTGGTAAGTTTCTTGGCTTCAGAAAAATCTTCTTACATTACAGGAGAAGTAATTAATATTAACGGAGGAATTTATTCTTAATGGAGAATAGAGTTGTAATAACAGGTATAGGAATTTACTCTTGTTTAGGTGAAAACTTAAGCGAAGTAAAAGATTCTTTATACAAAGGAAGAAGCGGAATTATCTTTGATGCTCCGCGTAAAGATGTGGGATTTAGATCTGCTTTAACAGGTATGGTTAAAGATCCAGACCTTAAACCGTTTCTTACCAGAAGGCAACGAATGGGAATGCACCAACCCGCGATGTATGCTTATATGTCTACTAAAGAAGCTGTTGAAAATGCTGGATTAGATATTGATCAGTTAAGCCAATCTGAAACAGGAGTTATTTTTGGAAACGACAGTACTGCAGGTTCTATTATGGAAACTGTAGATAAGCTAAGAGAAAAAAAGGACACTACACTATTAGGTAGTGGTGCAATTTTTCAGAATATGAATTGTACTGTAAATATGAATATCTCTACAATTTTTAAATTGAAAGGGATAAATTTCACAATTAGTGCAGCGTGTGCATCAGGTTCTCACTCTATTGGAATGGGATACCTATTAATTAAGCAAGGGTTGCAAGAAAGAGTAATTTGTGGAGGAGCTCAAGAAATTAACGGAACTGCAATGGGTAGTTTTGATGGCTTAAGTGTTTTTTCTGATACAGAAGATAATCCTACTAAAGCTTCAAGACCATTTGATAGAGATAGAAATGGCTTGGTTCCTGGAGGAGGCGCTGCAACATTAGTGTTAGAGTCTTACGAATCTGCAGTTAAAAGAGGTGCTCCAATATTAGGAGAACTTTTAGGTTATGGATTTTCTTCAAATGGAGATCATTTATCAAACCCAAACCTTGATGGGCAACATCGTTCATTAAATATGGCACTAAAACAAGCCAATGTTAAAGCATCAGATATTGACTATGTTAGTGCTCATGCAACCTCTACTCCTGTTGGTGATAGTATTGAAGCTCAAGCAATTTATGATATTTTAGGAAGTAAAGTTGGTGTAAGTTCAACTAAATCAATGACGGGGCATGAATGCTGGATGGCTGGAGCAAGTGAAGTTGTTTATTCTATGCTTATGATGGAAAATGATTTTATCGCTCCTAATATAAATTTTGAAAATCCTGATGAAATATCAGCAAAAATTAATATTATTGCAAAAACTAAAGAGCAAAAGATAGATACTTTTCTTTCTAACTCGTTTGGTTTTGGAGGTACAAACTCTAGCTTAATTATTAAAAAATTAAAATAAATGGCAAGTAGGGAAGAAATTATTAGCACAGTAAAAGAATTTTTATCAGAAGAATTTGAAGTTGAAAAATCTACTATAGAACCAGAAGCTAACCTACAAGAAACACTTGATTTAGATAGTCTTGACTATGTTGATTTAGTGGTTGTAATTGAGGAAAACTTTGGGTTTAAAGTTACTGGTGAAGACTTTGTTGGGGTTGTTTCCTTTAACGATTTTTACGATCTCGTAGAAAAGAAATTAGCTGAAAAATAGTGGATGAGTCAGTGGGACGGGAAGACCAAAGGAACCGTTATTGGTTATAAAATTTTTCTAAATTCTATAAAATTTCTCGGATTACCCCTAACCTATCTTATCTTAAGATTCGTTACTTTTTATTACTATATTTTTGCCTCAAAGAATAGAAATGCGATTAAAGATTTCTATTTAAACGCATTAAAACTTCCTAACAATCAAGTTAATAAAATCACAAGAAAAAACTTCTATTATTTTGGACAAACTCTTGTTGATCGATTTGCCTTTTTAATAGGGAAAGGGCATAAATACTCCTATACATTTAACAACGAACAATATTTACTAGACATGAAAGATGCTGGTAAAGGAGGGATATTATTAAGTGGCCATGTTGGAAATTGGGAAACAGCAGGAAACCTTCTTAAATCAAGAATTACTTCTAAAATTAATGTATTGATGTACGATGAAGAAGTTCAGAAAATAAAAAGTTACACAGATTCTACTACAGGAGGCTCTCACTTTAATATTATTCCTATTAAAAATGACTTAAGTCATGTTATTAGAGTTCATCAAGCATTAAAAAGAAATGAGTTTGTAGCAATCCATGCAGATAGATATATGGAAGGTTCAAAATTTATTGAAATTGATTTTCTCAATAAAAAAGCCAAGTTCCCTTTAGGTCCCTTTATCATAGCATCAAAATTTAATGCTCCAGTAACTTTTGTTTTTGCCGTTAAAGAAAGTACCTATAAGTATTTCTTAAGTGCTACTACTCCTATTACTGAAAAATTACCACCAGAAGAAATTGCAAAAAAATTCGTGAAAGAATTAGAAAATAAAGTTACTTTACATCCTGAACAATGGTTTAACTATTTCAACTTTTTTAATTAATGTTACTTTCAAAAGAACAAACTACTGAAATCATCCCTCAAAAAGCTCCTTTCATAATGATTGACAGCTTATTATCGGCAAATGAAATAGATTTTAAATCTTCTTTTGTAGCAATGGAACAAAATATTTTTTCAGAAAATGGAAAACTACAAGAGCCTGCATTAATAGAGAATATTGCACAAACTGTTGCTGCAGGGTTTAGTTATGTTGGACAACAGCAAGGTGGGCCTCCAAAAATTGGCTTTATTGGTGCTATTTCTAAATTAAAAGTGCATCAACTACCTAATATTGGTGATGAAATAAATACAACAGTTACTCATTTACATAAATTTGAAAACATCTATCTTATTAGAGGTGAAAACTATGTTAATGGGAATTTATTGGTAGAATGTGAAATGAAAATTGTAGTTCAAGAGTGAAACTAAGTGATGAAATAGAATTTGATGTCCGCTTTAGCGAAACAGATGCTATGGGTGTTGTTTGGCATGGAAATTATTTAAAATTTTTTGAAGATGGTCGTGAAGCTTTTGGAAAAAAATTTGGAATAGAATATTTAGATGTATACAAACAAGGATACTTTACTCCTATTGTTAGATCTGAAATAGACCACAAGTCTCCAATCAACTATGGAGAAAGTGCTAAAATAATTACTACTCTTGTTCCAAGCAAGGCTGCTAAAATGATATTTGATTATGAAATTATTAATCTTTCTACTGGAAAAGTAAGTGCAATAGGTCAAACTATTCAAATATTCCTATCTGTAGAATCTAGAGAATTAGAGCTTTATGCTCCTGATTTTTATGTTGATTGGAAAAAGAAAATGGGGCTAATAAAATGATTACATACATTGGTTCCGAAAATATAATTTCTCCTCTTGGAGATTCTGCTAGAGAAAACTTTATAAAAGTTAAAAATAATGAGACGGGCATTTCTCTTTTCTCAGGAATAGGTGTTGATAAAGAAGATCTTTACCTCTCTAAGATTGGAACATTATCTGATAACAACAAGTTTGATGTTTTATTAGCGAAATGTCTCGACTCAATCATAAAAGAATCATCAGATAACATTATTAATTCTAAGGACACAATCGTTATATTGAGTACAACTAAAGCTGATATTCAAGAAAACTTAACTGCTCCTATTCAATCTTCTGTTGAAAAAATTAAAGTAGCTTATAAATTACACCATACGCCTTTAGTTATTTCTAACGCTTGTATTTCTGGAGTTTTAGCAATGAATACAGCTAATAATTTTATCCAATCCAATATTTACAAACATGCTTTTGTTATTGGTGCAGATGTTATTAGTGATTTTGTTTTATTTGGATTTCAATCTTTATATGCAATAAGCAATGAGGTTTGTCAACCATTCGATAAAGAAAGAAAAGGAATTTCACTCGGAGAAGGGGCTGCTGGAGTTTTAATGTCTTCCGAATCTTCTGTATTCAAAAAAGAAGCTTTAGAGTTTGTTGAAGGAACTTCTTCTAATGATGCAAATCACATTTCAGGACCATCAAGAACTGGTGAAGGATTATATCGTACAGTTCAAAAGACAATGGAATTGGCTAATATTAAATCATCCGAAATAGATTTCATCTCAGCACATGGAACAGGGACGTTATTTAACGATGAAATGGAGTCGATAGCTTTTGATAGACTTAATATGAATAATATTCCCTTAAACAGCCTTAAAGGTTATTTTGGACACACTTTAGGTGCTGCCGGACTCATTGAAACTGCAATAAGCATGCAATCTATCAGAACGAACACTTTAGTTAAAAGTTTAGGGTTTGAGGCTGAAGGAACATCTGGAGGAATAAATATTCTTACCCAAAATTTAGAAAAAGAAGTAAGTACTATTTTAAAAACAGCATCAGGTTTTGGAGGCTGTAATGCTTCAGCAATTATTAGAAATATTTAATGAGCTATATTAATTCATATTGTCATATTTCTAATGATACCGTTAAGATTAACGGAGAAAACTCCACCTCTATTGATTCTGACTCAATTGAAGAAATTATTCGTGAGCTCTACCTTTCTCTAGAGCTAAAATATTCTAAGTTTCATAAAATGGATCAGCTATCTAAGATCGCTTTTATTGGAACAGAATTAATAAAGCAGGCAAATCCTGAAATATCAAAATCTGGAGAAAATGACATTGCTTTGTTATTTTCCAATAGTAGATCTAGTGCAGATACAGATATTAAATTTCAAGAATCTTATCAAAATGGAGGCATCCCAAGTCCTTCATTATTTGTTTATACACTCCCTAATATTCTTATTGGGGAAATAGCGATAAGAAACAAATGGTATGGAGAAAATATGTTTACCATTTCAAGTATTTTTGATTCTGAATATTACGCTAACTATTGTAATATATTGATTAAAAAGAATGCTGAAGCAGCACTTTGTGGTTGGATAAATGTAGATGACGATAAAATTGAAGCTTTCTTCTTTTTTGTTACTAAAAAAGATTTAAAACAGCTAAATTTGCCGCTTGATTCAAATATGTTAGAAAAAATCTACAGGCAAGATTAATTTTAAATTAAAATGGAAAAATTAAAAAGAGAATTAAAAGAACAAATTATTGAACTTCTAAACTTAGAGGACATTAAAGTTTCTGATATTGGGGATGATACTGCTCTTTTTGGAGAAAGTTTAGGTTTAGATTCCATTGATGCTTTGGAACTAATTGTTTTAATGGAAAATGGTTACGGTATTGAACTAGCTAACCCTGAAGAAGGGAAAGATATTTTTGCTACCATTAACTCTATGGCTGATTACATCTCTAAAAACAAAAAATAAGAACTTATAATTAATTTAAGCAAAGTATGAGTATTTACATTACAGGCGTAGGCGTAATCTCAGCTATTGGATTAAATGTTAAAGAGAATTATCAGTCACTCAAAGATCAAAAAACAGGAATTAAACCCCTCCGTTTTTTTCCTTCAGAAAAAGAAATATTAGCTGGAGAAGTTAAATTAAGTAACGAAGACTTAATTACTCAACAAAACGTTACTTCTCCTATTTCTAGAACTTCATTGCTTGGCTTAGTTGCTGCTAAAGAAGCTTGGAACGGAAATGAACACAACACTAATATAAGAACAGGCCTTATTTCTGCTACTTCTGTTGGCGGAATGGACAATACAGAAAAATATTACGAGCAAAGACTAAATAAGGAAAAAGAAGATATTTCTTTGATTACAACTCATGATAGTGGTAATACAACAGAACGAATTGCATCCGAATTAGGTATCTCTGGTTACATTAATACCATTTCTACAGCCTGTTCATCTGGAGCAAATGCAATTATGTTAGGAGCACGATTAATGCTGCAAAACAAGCTCGATAGAGTTTTAGTTGGTGGGTCTGATAGCTTTACCAATTTTACAGAAAAAGGCTTTAGATCTTTAATGATTTATTCTGATGAATGGGTTAAACCATTTGATAATGATAGAAATGGGCTAAACCTAGGTGAAGGTGGCGGTTTTATTTTATTAGAAAACAAAAAGAGTTTAGACATCACCAATAATACACCTTTAGCTTGTTTAGCTGGCTGGAGTAATACTGCTGATGCTTATCATCAAACAGCTTCTTCTCCAGATGGGAAAGGTGCTACTTTAGCAGTATCTAAAGCATTAAAAGTCGCAAATTTAAAACCTGCTGACATCTCTTATATCAATGCACATGGAACAGGAACACCTAACAACGATCTTTCTGAATCTACAGCATTAATCAATGTGTTTGGAAAGGATGTTCCTCCGTTTAGCTCTACAAAAGCATATACAGGACATACATTAGCTGCTTCTGGTGCAATTGAAGCTGTTTATGCCGTTCTTGCATTACAAAACAATGTAATATATCCTAATTTAAACTACTCTACTCCTATTGCTGATACTCAGCTAGTACCAGAAACGAGTTGGAATGATACTAATGAAGTAAAGACTGTTTTATCCAATTCTTTTGGGTTTGGAGGGAATAATTCAACTGTAATTTTTAAGAAGGTAGAAGATGTACATTAATGCCTGTTCAACCATATCACACCAAAATTCATTTAAAAATGAAAACTGGATTAATGAACTTACATTACTAAATGATGAAAGTGAATTAATTACACCTAATTATAAAGAATTTATTACTCCTACTGCTTTACGCAGAATGAGTAAAATAATTAAAATGAGCTTGGCTTGTGGTAAAGATTGTATTGAACAATCTGGCATAGAAAATCCAGATGCAATAATTGTTGGTACTGGTTTAGGCTGTTTAGCTGATACAGAAAAGTTTTTAGATAACTCTCTCACAATAAAAGGATTAATACCTCCTACCTCATTCATACAATCAACACACAATACTATTGCTGGACAGATTTCTTTAGCGTTAAAAAACCACAATTATAACGTAACACACACTCAAAACAGTCTCTCTTTTGAACATGCTTTAATTGATAGTATTTTGTGTTTAAACGAAGAAGATTCTAATATTCTTGTTGGTAGTGCAGATGAAGCTATTCCGCTATTAGGAGAAATAATTGATAACTTAGGATTTGAAAAAATAAGTAAGCACATGACTTCTGGAGCTTCTTTTTTTATGCTTTCTAATAATAAAACCAATACGAGTAAAGCTAAGTTAATTGATAGCTATACTGTTGGTTTAAATAATTCTGATCCTAAAAAAGTAATAAATGAGTTTTTAGAACAGAATAATACCTCTTTAAATAATATTGATTTAGTACTCTCAAATTCTTTTGGAAGTATTAATATCAGTGAGATAGAAGAATTATTCAACTCTACTAAAGTTACACCAGTAGAGCAATATACTGGCTATCATCTTACTAATGCTGCTTTTAGTATGCATTTAGCAACAGAAACACTAAATCAAGATTCAACAATTAAAAGAATATTGATTTACAATACACTTAACAATAGCAATATTGGTTTCACTCTACTCCAATCTCTTGAAGCATAAGTTAACATTAGCATCTACTGTAATAGCACTGATAATTTCTGCTTATTTCTATTCTAACAAGCCTTATTTTTTGTTTTTAATTGGAGGTATCATTTTTGTTTACTTCCTAACGCTTGTTTTTGGATCAGGATTAATACAACTCAATTACTTTGTAAATTCAATAAATAAAGGTACAAACAAAGGCATAGCACTCACATTTGATGATGGTCCTAATCCTATTATCACACCACAAATTTTAGACATCTTAGCTAAAGAAAACATTAAAGCTTCTTTTTTTGTGATTGGACATAAAATTGAAGAACAAAAAGAGTTACTAAATCGAATTTATAGTGAAGGACACACCATTGGGAACCATTCATTTTCACACACTAAACAATTAACAACTAGTTCAACAAAAAAGTTGATAGAAGATTTTTCTCTTTGTTCCGAAACTATCAAAAATGTTATTAATGAAAACCCACTGTTTTTCAGGCCTCCTTTTGGCGTTACCAATCCAAGGTACAATAGAGCAATTAAAAATCTTAATATGATGTCTATTGGGTGGTCTGTTCGTTCTTTGGATACTAAGACAAATGATGTTGCAAAGCTTTATAATAGAACTATTAAGAAAATTTCAACCGGTTCTATTCTATTATTTCATGATACTCAAGAAGTGACAGTAGAAGTATTACCTAAAATAATTAAGTACTGTAAAAACAACGGCATAAATATTGTTTCTTTGCCGGAGTTAATAAACGAAAAAAGCTATGAGTAAACAGTACACTATCTTATTATCATTTTTAGTATTCTTCTCTTTTAATGCTTTTACTCAAGAAAGAACATTAATAAAAAACCCTACAGAACTTAAAAAGAAGCTTCTTAATCAATCTGATGCCACAAAATCTATTGTATCCGATTTTACCCAAGAAAAACATGTAAGCTTCATGAAGGAAGCCCAAATTTCTAAAGGGAAATTTTATTACCAACAACAAAATAAAATGAGATGGGAACAAACATCTCCTCATCCATACGTGCTATTGATTAATGAAAGTAAAATTCGAATTAAAGATAATGGGCGAGAGAAAGATTTGAAAGGTGCTAATAAAATGATGGGGAAAATTAACAAACTAATGATTGGTCTCATTAATGGTGAAATATTTAATAGCAAAGATTTTGAAAGCAGTTACTTCAGTTATTCTAACACTTACATTATTGTGTTAAAACCTAAGAGTAAAAGGCTTCAATCCATGTTTAATACAATAGAACTTACATTTTCTAAAAAGACCATTCGATTAAATACACTTACATTTTTCGAAAAATCTGGAGATAAAAGTGTTATGAAATTTTTTAATGATAAATTTAACACTTCTATTAAACAATCTATATTTAATACTCTTTAAGCATGCTAATTAACGATTTCTTTACCATTTCTGATGTAAATAATGAAGAAGGAACAATCGAAGCAAAAATTCAATTGAATGCTTCTCATCAAATATTTGAAGGTCATTTTCCTGAAAACCCTATTACTCCTGGAGTTGTTCAAATTCAGATAGTAAAAGAAATTATTGAAAGTGTATTAGAAAGAACTTGTTTGCTAAAAGAAATGGGGCGTTGCAAATTCATGGCTATTCTTAATCCTAATGAAAACAAAGAGATTAATATCGTTTTAAAACATAGTATTGAAGATGATATCTTGAAAATTTCAGCTCAGGGATCATCAATAGATAAGAGCGTTACTTTCTTTAAGTTTAATGCAAAATATGCTTAATTGCATTGCATGTCAGATAATTCAACAAATATTAGTTTAGGGGACAAATCAAAAGAATTGAGCTGTTGTATTATTATTCCAACATACAACAATTGTAAAACTCTTAAAAGAGTAATTGATGGTGTTATTCAACATGGTTTAGACTACCCTATTATTATTGTTAATGATGGTAGTACAGATGATACGCCTAAAATTCTTGAAGATTATCAATCTAAAGTAACGTTAATCACAAACCCTGTTAATCAAGGTAAAGGAATGTCATTAAGAAAAGCTTTTGCTAAGGCTTGGGAAATGGGTTTTGAAAATGCTATTACCATTGATTCTGACGGTCAACATTACCCTGAAGATATTCATTTATTTATTGATGCTGCAAAGCAAAATCCTGGGGCACTCATAATGGGGGCTAGAAATATGGAACAAGAAGGTGTTCCGAGTAAAAGTTCTTTTGGCAATAAGTTTTCTAACTTTTGGTTTAAAGTAGAAACTGGCATTACACTTCCTGATACTCAAACTGGGTTTAGATTGTACCCTTTAGAGCCTATTTCAGAAATAAAACTCTTTACCAATAAGTTTGAAACCGAAATTGAAGTAATCGTAAAATTAGCATGGAAAAAAGTACAATTTATTCCAATTAAAATTGATGTACTCTATGATGCTGATGAAAGAGTGACTCATTTTAGACCTTTTAAGGATTTTACTAGAATAAGTATCTTAAATACTTACTTGGTAACACTAACGCTCTTATGGCATCTACCTATTCGCGTTATCAACGTAATTAAAAAAGAAGCCATTAAAAGCGATGAAAGCAATTTAAAGAAATCACTATCTATAGGTTTTGGATTTTTTATGGGAATATTTCCTATTTGGGGTTTCCAATTGTTGGTAGGAATTCCTTTAGCTTTTTTCTTTAAATTAAATAAAGTGCTTTTTGTAGCTGCTGCGAACATTAGCATTCCTCCTTTTATTCCGTTTGTAATCTTTTTTAGCTACTTATTTGGAAAACCTTTTGTAAATAACGAGACTCAAATTACCTCATTTAGTTCTTTAACTAAGGAATCGATACATTTAAATTTTGTTCAATATTTTATTGGAGCTATTCTATTAGCAATAGTTGCAGGAATAGTTACTACAGGTTTTTCGCTACTTATGTTTAAAATGTTTAGAAAGGGGGCTCCCGTAAATCACGGAGATTAACGCAGAGATAATTAGTGAAATAACGGTAGAGGTATAAAACAAAAAAATCAGCGATCATCAGCGGGACAAAAAAAACACAAAGAAATGTCTCCCGCAGATCACGGAGATTAACGCAGAAAAAATTTGTAAAATAACGGTAGAGGTATAAAAAAAATCAGCGAATATCAGCGGGACAAAAATATACAAAGAAATGTCTCCCGCAGATCACGCGGATTAACGCAGAAAAAATTAGTAAAACAACTATAGATATAAAAAACAAAAAAATTAACGAACATCAGCGGTATCAGCGGGAAAAGAAATACAATGAAATGTCTCCCGTAAATCACGGAGATTAACGCAGAGAAAATTAATGAAATAACTGTAGAAGCATAAAAAAATCAGCGAACATCAGCGGTATCAGCGGGACAAAAAAATACAATGAAATGTCTCCCGCAGATCACGGAGATTAACGCAGAAAAAATTAGTAAAATAGATATATAAAACAAAAAAAATCTGCGAACATCAGCGATATCAACGGGACAAAAAAAGATAATGAAATGCCTCCCGCAGATCACGGAGATAAACGCAGAGAAAATTAATGAAATAACTGTAGAGATATAAAACAAAACAGCGAACATCAGCGGTATCAGCGGGACAAAAATATACAATGAAATGTCTCCCGCAGATCACGGAGATTAACGCAGAGAAAATTAATGAAATAACTGTAGAGGTATAAAACAAAACAGCGAACATCAGCGGGACAAAAAATATACAAAGAAATGTCTCCCGTAAATCACGGAGATTAACGCAGAGAAAATTAATGAAATAACTATAGATATAAAAAACAAAAAAATTAACGAACATCAGCGGTATCAGCGGAAAAAAAATACAATGAAATGTCTCCCGCAGATTACGGAGATTAACGCAGAAAAAATTAATGAAATAACTATAGAGATATAAAACAAAAAAATCAGCGAACATCAGCGATATCAGCGGAAAAAAAAATACAATGAAATGTCTCCCGCAGATTACGGAGATAAACGCAGAAAAAATTAATGAAATAACTATAGAGATATAAAACAAAAAAATCAACGAACATCAGCGGTATCAACAGGACAAAAAAATACAATGAAATGTCTCCCGCAGATTACAGAGATAAACGCAGAAAAAATTAGTAAAACAACTATAGATATAAAAAACAAAAAAATCAGCGAATATCAGCGATATCTGCGGGACAAAAAAAGATAATAAAATGTCTCCCGTAAATCACGGAGATTAACGCAGAAAAAATTAATGAAATAACTATAGAGATATAAAACAAAAAAATCAGCGAACATCAGCGATATCAGCGGGAAAAGAAAAAAGAAATAATGATAAAAAAGATATTAAAATTCTTACTAAAACTAACAGCCATTCTACTGGTTGTATTCGTTATCTATTTTATTTGGGAGATTAAAATGCCTACACCAACAATAGATAAAAATTTATCTATAGAAAATTATGAACGAATTGAAGTAGCCCCAAATCATTATACTGTAAATGATTGTTGGTTAAAAAAGAACAAATATGGCATTTGGGAAATGTACCTAGAGGGAGAACCTTATGAACGAGGTTTAATCTATGGAGTATTAGCAAAAGAACTCATGGAAAAGCAAGAGATCTATTTTGTAAATCAGATTGACGAAATTGTTCCTAATCAGTTTTTTCAATTCTTCTTAAAAATGTTTGTAGCTTGGTTTAATCGTGATATTAACGAGTATATTCCTGAAGAAAATTTAACAGAGATTTATGGTGTTTCACAATCATTTTCTGATAAGTACGATTATATTGGTCCTAAATACTATCGTATTTTAAACTACCATGCCGCTCATGACATAGGTCATGCCCTTAAGGACTTAAACATGGTTGGTTGTACTTCTTTTTCTGTGAACAATGAATTATCGGCTGACAGCTCTTTATTGATTGCTAGAAACTTTGATTTTTACATGGGAGATGAATTTGCCAAAGATAAACTCATTCTTTTTGTAAAACCTTCTAATGGTTATGCTTTCTCCTCCTACTCATGGGCTGGCTTAACGGGAGTTGTTTCTGGTATGAATGAAAAAGGCTTAACTGTAACGTTAAATGCATCAAAATCGGACCTTCCTTTTACGGCTAAGGATCCAATATCTTTATTGGCTAGAGAAATATTACAATATGCTCAAAATATTGAAGAAGCAATTGCTATAGCAGAAAAAAGAGAAACATTTGTTTCCGAATCTTTAATGATAGGTTCATCTATAGATAACAAGACCATCCTTATTGAAAAATCTCCACAAAAAATGGATGTTTATGATTCTGAGAATAATCAAGTAACTTGTGCTAATCATTACCAAAGTGATACCTTCTTAAATGACTCCATAAACATCAAGAACATTAAAAATTCTGATTCTAAACATCGCTATGATAGAACCAATGAATTATTAAATAAAAACTACCCTATTGACTATACCAACGCCATTAGCATTTTAAGAAATCAAAAAGGAGTTAAAGATGAGTTTATTGGTTATGGTAATCCAAAAGCAATCAATCAGTTAATAGCACATCATGGAATTATCTTTAAACCACATCAACGTCAGTTTTGGATATCTACTCCACCCTATCAATTAGGCAATTTTATTTGTTATGATCTAAATAAAGTATTTAATGGAACAAAGCAATTTTCTGATATTGATTCTTTAAAAGTTGCTTCTGATTCTTTCATTCAAAGCAATGACTATAAAAAATATGAGGTTTACAAAAACATTAAACAACGCATACAGAAGTTTGTTATGATAGGAAAACCTTTTTCGATTTCTGAAAAAGAGGAGTTAAAGTTTATTAATACAAACCAAAAAAGCTATATCACCTATATGGTTTTGGGAGATTATCATGCAGAAAATAAGAACTACCCAAAAGCGATTGATTACTATATCAAATCATTAGAACAGAGTGTTGCTTCTATTGAAGAAGAAAATATAATTAAAGAGAAAATAGTATCTTGTCAGCTTGAGTTAAAAGAAAAATAGAGCATGGGTAACACGATCGAAAACATTGAAAATATTACAGCATCTCAAGTAAGTAAATTGCAGCACTTATTGCATTACCTTAAAGATAACTCAACGTTTTATCAAGGTATATTTTCTGAGAACAATATTGATATTAGCACTATTACTTCTCTTCATGATCTAGAACAAATTCCATTTACCTGTAAGGATGATTTAGCTAAATACAATGATGATTTTTTATGTGTTGACAAAAAGCAGGTTGCCGATTTTGTAACCACATCAGGAACACTGAGTGATCCAGTTACCTTTTACCTTACAGCTAAAGACATAGATCGATTAGCAGAAAACGAAGCTCAAGCATTAAGATGTGCAGGAGGTTCTTCTGATGATATTTATCAATTAATGACAACTATTGATAAACGATTTATGGCTGGTTTGGCTTATCAGGCAGGAATTCTTAAAATGGGAGCTGGTATTGTTCGTACAGGACCAGGAGCGCCTTTTTTACAATGGGAATCTATTCAACGCTTCTCTCCTACTGTTTTAATTGCTATTCCTTCTTTTATACCAAAATTGATTGATTACGCTATTGAAAATGGTATTGATTATAAAAACACTAGCATTAAATCTATTGTTTGTATAGGAGAACCAATACGAAACGAAGATTTTTCTCCCAATGAATTAGGTAAGCGAATTCTTTCGCTTTGGGATGTTCAATTGGCTTCAACCTATGCATCTACAGAAATGGGAGCTGCATTTACTGAATGTACCGAAGGAACTGGAGGTCATTTAAATCCAGATTTATTAATACTTGAAGTAGTTGATGAGAAAGGAAATGCTGTTAAAAATGGAGGAATAGGTGAAGTAATTGTAACTACTTTGGGGGTTGAGGGAATGCCACTATTACGTTATAAAACGGGTGATTTATGTCATGTTTATTATGATGAATGTAATTGTGGTAAAAACACTACACGTTTAGGACCTGTAATGGGAAGGAAACAACAGATGATAAAGTTTAAGGGAACAACCATCTTCCCTCCTGCTATTTTTGATGTGTTAGATATGTTGCCTGAAATTGGTCTATACCAAGTAGAAATTTCTAAAAATGAATATGGTAACGATCATATTACGGTTCTTCTACCAAACACCCTAGATAATAGAGAATTTCATAAAAAAGTAAAAACGTTATTTAAATCTAAACTAAGAGTAACCCCAGATTTACGCTACATTGATACCGAACATCTAAACAAACAGATTTTTAAACAGGAAAAGAGAAAACCTGAGAAGTTGGTTTATGTTTAATCTAATTTTACTTTTATTAAAACATCCTCTTTTTTCTTTTTATAGACCTCAAAAATAAATTCACCCTTGGTTTTTGAAACGATTTTTGATAATTTAAAGTCAGAGATGTTCAACTTATTAATCTTTTTTGTTTCAAATAAAAATACTTTTTTAAAATTTCCGGTTTCCTTATTTATTGAAAAAGCAGATAAATAACCATCCGAACCATTTTGCATAAGAGGAATTGAAGAGGTTGGGTTTAAATTTTTAATATTATCGATATAAACAATATAATCATTCTTATTTCCTTGAATAAAACTAATAGTCGATTCGTATTTATTAGCGGAATAAAATTTACGAGGCAACTTTTTTATCCAAAGATGCTCACCTTCTTTATTCACTTTTGAAACAAGTAAATATTTATAATAAAATGTTGGTCTTAAATCACCATGCTGGTTAGAATGCTCCTTAATTGAACGCTCTTCTCTAAAAAATATTAAACTCCCATCTTTTAATCTTTCTATTTTCAAAGGATTAAGCTCACCCATTCCAACAATCACCTCGCCCTCCAATTCATTTTTTATATTCTTATTAATCTCAACACGACTTATATTCTCATTAATTAGCTTTAAAGGGATATCAAAATAATGTATTTCAGAACTTTTATACCAATTTGTTAAATCAACATAAAAAATACCATTCATTTTATTATTATATTTAATATTATGAGTTAGAGATTTTTTTGGGAAATTAGTATAGCCGCCACTATACATAACAACTCTATCAACCTCAATCACTTTCCCTTTCCCCATAGTATTCTCTCTAAGCTTTATTGTCTTCAAACTACTAACCCAGTTTAAGTTCGCATCGTATTTAGTGATATTTATATTTTTAGATATATTACTACTTAAGTAGTTATCAGTAAATGAATAGATACTTTCTTGTGAATCTATAATGTAATCTGGCCAGGAAGAACTTATAGTCCATTCTTCTTTTTCCCATTTTATATTAAGATCTACATCAAAAACATTTAGACACTCTATACCTCCACTAGAGTTGACATCACTCTTTATATAAATAATAGCTAAATTAGTCTTACCAAGAGAAGTAATTATCTTAAATCTTCTTGGATATAGCTTGTTAGCAAAACTGGAAATTGGTGTACGTTTTATTTTTCCTTCAATATTGAATATGCTTTTTTCTCCTTTTAAATCACAATTAACAAGATCTATTTCTCTTGCAAACAACTGCTGTTTATTTGTATTTTTATCCCAATTAGAATAAAATAAGAAAAAACGTCCTTTTAATTCTATGCAATCCTCAAATACAAACCCAGCCGGAAAATTCGTAAAAGATTTTACTTTTTTTAGTGTTAGCTTATCTGTATCATAAGTCTGTATAGTAACTCTACCTCCAGAGGCTTTTACAGCAAGCATTCCCCCTTCATAACTAAAATATTGTTTTACTTTTTCATTTTTATATAAATAAGGTTTTCCAATCTGTACATTTTCAGTTGGTAGTAGTTTACTTCCTTGCCCAAATACAATTTGAGTTATAAATAATATCGAAAATAAAAGGTTTATTTTTCTCATAGTATCTTAGTTTAATCAACCACAATATAGAAAGAAAGGTAAAAAGAGAAGTTGGTTTATGTTCAAACCATGTCTATAATTCTATCATCTATTATTCAGTTATAAGAGCCGAACGTCCAAAATTATAAATAAACCCAAACCCAAGTGACATTGAGAACATTTGATCTACCTTATAACTATTAGGTAAAACACTTGTTTCACTAAAGAATAAATCGAAAGGATCATTTGGCCCTAGCAGATTGTTAATTGAAGGTGTTTGAAGATTAAAAGCTGGTTCAAAATATACACTAAACCTAGAGCTAATTAGATATTCGAAAGCTATTTTGGGTGAAAAACTTAATCTAGTATCTGTTTTATCAGTTGTAATCGTACCAACAATCAATTTTGGTTCTGTTAAAGGATAAGCATAGGGATCATAACCGAATTCTGCCAATTGTTCATCAAATGTAATAACATGACTGTAAGAATAAATTCTAATGCCAACATTTAATCCTGTTGAGATTTTAACTTTCCTTGATTTAAGGAGGTACTGATTCCATTCTATCATTATGGGAATTACAGTTAAATCTCCAAATTCCTCAGTATATGTACAAGTGTCACAGGATCTGGCTCCATATGATGAACTATATATTGATGATGACTCAGTTGGGTCAGAATCCAATTGAAAAGAGTTAAGACCTTTTTTATTTAAAATACCTTCACTAGAAGAAAACGAATGATAACCAACACTCAGTCCTATTGACAATCTACTTGCTTCATAAAAACCACCTAATTTAAAACCAAAAGTTGAATTGTATCCTGGATCATTAGCAAAAACCATGGGTATTTCTAAACTTGGTGAAACCATAACTCTAAACTGAGCGTTTATTTCTATGGTAAATAATGAAATAAACCCAACAGTTATTAGCCTTAAATAATATTTCTGTATAATCTTCATTTTAATTTATTTTAAATTTACAAGGCTTAAGAAGCCTAAAATATTTGTTAATCTCGGTGGGCTTTTAACAACTCTTTATTATTATAATATCCTTGTTTCCGTATATAAACTACAATAAGTTTTATTTAATCAACCACAATATATAAAAAAAACCCAGAGAAGTTGATTTAATTTTTACCTGCTTTTTCTTTTATTGAAATTACTTTAGCCAAAACAGGAATAATTGTTTTGTGCTTTTTAACAAAAGGATTACTTTGATCCCAAACATAGCCAGCGAGTACTGAACATATTTGATTTTTAAACTGAGGTTCTATAGATTTTGCAAAAAGAATTTTACCAAAATCGCCATTATACCAAGCTTTAACATAACTTCTAAATACATCTATTCCTTTTTTTATTACATCTTCATAATCTCGTTGCCAATTAACTGTATCTCCATTAATTTGTTGATGTGCTAATTTTGCTGCTTTAAGCCCTGTAAAAGTAGCTAATGTTACACCTGAAGAGAATATAGGGTCTAAAAACTCAGTACTATTGCCACAAAGTGCATAACCCTCTCCATGCATTTGTTTAACTCCTACAGAATATCCCAAAATCATTTTAGGATCAAATAGTAAAGGAACGTCTACAAACCTTTCATTTAACCATTCAAAGGTTGAAATGAGTTTTTTAAATTTCTCTCCATTATTTTCAGCATAATCTTTGATCAAGTCTTCTTCTCCAACTAAACCCACAGAGGTACGACCACCAGGAAAGGGTATTATCCAGATCCAAGCTTTGTTGTTTTCAAAAGAATGAACAATAATATTTTCTTCACCTTTTTCTTGTCTTGAATTTTCTAAAACGTGTGTAAAAACTGATCCTCTAGCTTCAATATCAGAAGGTTCACTTAATTTAAATAACCTTGGTAATACCCTGCCGTAACCACTAGCATCAATAACAAATTTAGCTTTTAATGTTTTGATGTCTCCTCCTTCGTCTTCATATTCTACTTCTTGGATGGTAGAGCTACACGAAACATTTTTAACCGAAGTATTAAACTTAATTTCTACTCCTTGGTTTTGTACTTCTTGAGCTAATACTTGATCAAACTTAGCTCTTTCCACTTGCCATGTCCACTCCCATTCTTTACTATACTGCTCTGAAAAAGAAAATTCACATTTTTTATTTTCACTGTTAAAAATTGCACCTTTCTTCTTCTTAAATCCTGCTTTTTTTACCGCGTCTAATAATCCGGATTCTTCTAAATGATCCATGCAATGAGGTAAAAGGCTTTCCCCAATTACAAACCTTGGAAATATTTGTTTTTCAATCACTAAAACACTATTTCCTTTATTATTTAAATAAGCTGATGAGACTGCTCCAGCAGGTCCAGCTCCAATAATAATTACATCGTAGTCTACCATATTAACTATTCCTCACCTTATCAATTAGCTTATGTTTATCAACATGATTAAAACAAGTGACAAAAGCACCAATTGTAGCTCCCAAAACGCCATGTAAAATAATATTTTGCCCTGTTAAGGATAAGTTTTTAATTCTTGTTTTAGGGTTAATAACAGACTTAAGGGGGTTGTTACTATCCTTTAATATCCCATAAAGTGAACCTGTTTTATCTCCAATATAATCCCTAAAAGTTAGAGGAGTAGTACTATGTACCGATTTTATATGTTCTTTAATTCCTGGATACATTTTCTCAACTTCTTCAACCAATTTGGCTTCTTTAGTAGCCTTAAACTTTTCATATTCCCCGCCTCTTTCTCCTTTCTGAGCAACAGTATTGAATGTTGTTTCCCACTGCTCCACTTCTTTATAGTCCATATATGCCATTATCGACATACAATCGGCATATTCTTCACTTTTTGAGCTTGCTGGTGTACAAACAAAAATTCCTTTTGGCCAGTTTTTTTGGTTATAATTTAAACAATCCCAAACATCTTTATCATTAACACAATACGTATTGTAATTCATGTATTTAAAGGTGTTTTCTTTAAATACAATATGAGTAATAAAAGACGAAATTGTATTTGGTAAGTTCTTAACTCTTCTTACATAAGGTTTTAAAAATCGTTTTTCTCCAAATATATCTATGGTTACAGCGGGATGAACATTAGATATAAAATTTTTCCCTTTAACTGTTTCCCCAGTACTTAAAACTACTTCTTTAATTTTTCCGTCCTCATGAAAATTAGCTCCTGTTACTATTTTTCGTTTTAAGACTTCTCCTCCAAAAGCTCTAATAGCTTTACTTAAATGTATTGATATCTGAGAACCTCCATCCATTAATCTATATGCTCCTGTTAAATAACTATTTAATACTAAAGCATGTACAAACCATGGAGTAGTGTCTTTTTCTCCTGCATAAAGTCCATTTGTTGCTGCCAATACATTCTGTAATAACTTGTTAGATGTTATTGATGCTATAACATCATAAGCATTTCGACTTAACATATCAATATCTCCAAAAATATTATCCTTGGTTATTGATTTTAAATTGTATAATGGAAAATCTTCACATATAGATTTTATCTCACTGCAAAATTTCATTATAGCTTCTTCTTCTTCAGGGAATTGAGCTATTAAAGATTTCGAGAATTTGTCATACCCTTGTGCATATTTAAACTCCTTACCTTCAATACGAATCAAATCAAAGCAATCTTCATCCATTCGCTTCCATTTTAAGCTATCTCGCATTCCGAAATACTTAAAAAATTGATCTAAATTCTCACCCTCATCAAGCCCACCAATATAATGTACTCCTGTATCGAAAATACTTTTATCTCTACTAAATACCTGTAAGTTACCTCCTATTTGATGATTCTTTTCAAGTACCACAACACTATAGCCTTCTTCGGCAAGAATATAAGCACATTCTAAACCTCCAAGACCACTTCCTATAATTACAAAGTCATATTCTTTTTCTTCTACTGACATTTATTGTTTCTTCAAAATAAATAACACATTGGAAGTTTTACTTGATTGTTCTTCCATTTGGTACGACAAGTTATACTTTTTTGCAAAAATCTTAATAGATTCTGATGAAAAGAAATGAAAATCGTCTTCTTTTTTGTTAAAAGAAAGGAGTTTGGTAGAAAACAACTCCGTAAGTTGCGTTTTTTGATGTCTTTCTTCCAAATCAGTTATTCCATCTCTAATGATAATAATTCCATTTTCAGTTAAAGATAAAGCACATTTTTTTAATAATTCTGTTTGTTTTTCTTCCGAAAAATAATGTAATACATCGTTTAACAAAATAGCATCACATTTATTAAATTGGTAGGTTGTAATATCAACAGCCTCAAAATTTAAGTGCTCTGTTTTATCGAAACCATTAGTTGCAATTCCTATTTTCTCCTCATCATAATCCAACCCTAAAACGGTTCTATTTTCATCTTTATAATGTAAGAAATAGGATAAATAGCCATATCCACAACCCACATCAACTATATTTTCTTTTCCTTTTAGTAAAGTATTGTAATGGTCGTAATTCTTACGTTCAAATTTCCATTTAATTTTTAAGTACCATTCTAGTAATGGTCCTTTATAAAGGTAATTAGCAAAAACCCGTGAAAATAGTTCTTTAGCAGATTCTTGTTCATCTTTAAACCTTAAATATTCTTCTTTAAAATGCTTAGAAATAGATTTTGTTCGTTTACCAAATGTATCTCCCCAAGTAATATCATCTGCTTTTATTCTTGGTAAGAATTTTATATTTATACTTCCGTGTTTTACAAAATATTCCGTTTTTGGTAATACATAGGAAGCTCCATGAATTAAAAGGGGTGTTATGTCTAAATCCAACTCTTTGGCTAAAAAGAAAGCTCCTTTATGAAACCTTCTAATTTTATCGTCTTTTGAACGAGAACCTTCAGGGAATATTAGAATTGAATATCCATTTTTAATTCGCTCTTTAATTATATTTAAATTCTCTTCTGGTCCATCGCCAATGTAAATAAAACCTGCATACCTTACAATTGGACCAAACAAAAACGATTTATAAACCCAATCCTTAACTACAATAAGAATTTTAGGGTGGATTAATAAGACCATCAAAATATCTAAAAAAGAGGTATGGTTTGTTATTATAATAGAAGGATTAGATAGGTCTAAATTTTCTTTGTTATAAATCCTTTTTCTAACATGCAGTGCTGAATAAATAACACTCCATGCTGACCATGATAATATAATATTTAACATGTATCTTTTTTTACTTTTTTGTATAGGCAATACAAATAAAATAGCCAACACAATATAAGCTACAATACATCCAAATACAAACCAAGGGAATTCAAAAATAGATACGACAAAGGCTATAAAAGTAAGTGGTGCTTTCTTTTTATCAATTCTTTTTTGAATAAATAAATCAAATAAAAATGGTTGAACAATAATTGAAACCAACAGTACGCATAAAATACCTAAAACACTTATTACCGAAACAGAATGTATAGCAGGGTGCTTTGCAAAAAATAACACGCCTGTTCCTACCATCGTTGTAAGTGCAGACAATATAATTGCCATGTTGTAAGAACCTAATGTATTTTTCTTGTGTTTGTATTTATGAAGTAATCCATCGGTTACAAAAATGCTAAAGTCATCACCTAATCCAAAAATAAATGTAGCAATAACAATGTTTACAAAATTAAATTTAAGTCCAAATATAGCAGCTATTCCTAAAATCCAAATCCAGCTAATTACCATAGGAATAAAAGTGAATAACGCCATTTCTATTCTTCCATAAATAATTAATAAGCTAATAAATACAAGTAATGATGATACGAGAAGTATAAAATTAAAATCGTCTTTTACTGTAATTAATAATTCAGTTGCTACTTCTGCTCTATTAAATGCTGATATACCCGATATTTTAGTTAATTCTTTCTGAATCTCACTTATTAGATTTTTATTAACTACAACTGTGGTTATAAACGTGGTTTTATTTTCTTTTTGACTAATAAAATCGGTTAAACCCAAAGCAGCATACAGTTCACTATTGTTAGATTCTTTGGCTGATTCGGCACCTATCCATTGCTTAAATTTTATAAACGCATCATCACTAAACCCTAAACTATTAGAAGCTTGATTAAAAGTATGCAGAAATTTTTCCTCATGGTTTAACCAATAGGTTGACCAATAATTAAAACGATACTTAGCAATGGTATCAGGAATAATAAATTTACTTGTAGAGAAAGAAGATTTTATTTTTCCTTTTGCTTCAAACTCTTTAATTTTAGAATACAAATTAAAATTGGCAAGATTTGCTGCTTCGTAACTATCTGCTTCGGCAAAAAGGTAAAGTTTCTTTTCTGTTTCAGGGTTAATTCCTATTAACTTATTTTCTTGTTCTTTTAAATCTTGACTATGATAACTCAAATTATCAAGGTCTCCATCGAATTGAACATCTGATGCGAAAAAAAGAAATACAGCTGTTAATACAACAACAGTCATAACAAATAACTTTCTGTACTTATCTGGAATGGTAATGTTTAAACTAAGTGGTTTTTTACCAGTTGCTGTGTATTTGAATTTAAAAATATTAAGTACAATAGGCAATCCTGTTAAGGTGAAAAATGCGGCTCCAGTTAAACTAAGAGCAGCAAATAAGCCAAAATCTTGTAGCACTTTAGAATTAGTGAATAATAAAGCTGCAAAAGCCATTATGGTAGTAAACCCGCCTGTTAATAAAGGGGAAGTTATTTCTTTAATCGTTTTTGATATTGATTTAGTATGTTGAAGATGTGTAAAAAAGTGAAAAGAATAGTCTAGAATAATACCAAATACAACAGCTCCAGTTGCAATAGAAATCCCAGAAATTTCGCTTTTAAAATACCCCATCATTCCTAAAGCAAAGGTTGCCCCAAAAACCAAAGGCAGCATAAAATAGATAGGAATTAATATTTTTCTATAAAAAATAAAAAGTATAAGTAGAATAACAATAAGTGTAATCAGCAATGTTAAAAATGTATCCTTCTTAACCTGTATTCCATTTTCTGCTCCTATTTGAAATGTTCCGAAATAACTAAATTGGTGTTTAGGGTTTTGTTTATTCCAATTTTCTTTTAATTGGTTTAATGAATTGTAAAGCGCAATATTTTTTTCATTGTCGGTTGCATTAAATACTGTTTTAGCAGTAATCAGTAATTGCTTTTTATCTTCTGAAAAAACAAAACCATCTTCAACATTAAGGTTAGATAAGTTATTTTGTTTATTCAGCGATTGAAAAAAGTCACCAGAAATAGAAATAGGATCTTTAAGTAGAAACTCCTTAAACACAAAGCCGCCTGGTGCTAACAAACTTCTTTGTGCATTAGATAAATGAATGATTATAGAATCTGCATTAATTTTATTATCAATAGCTTCATAATATTCTTCATTAATAAATGCTGGAAAATTACTATAGAAATAATCAAACACTTTAGTTTCTATATTGGGGCGTTCTATTATTACATTTTTTAAATAACTAGCCGTATGTTTGGTTAAAGAGTCTGAAAAAGAAGAAACCAATGCTAATATTTCTTCTTGCTCACTTCCATCTACTTCTAATGTAAAAACCACTTGATTGGTAAGGTCTCCTTGATCTATTAATTTACTAAATTCAGAAAACGAATTTCCTTTAGGAAGCATAGAGAATATACTCTCATTGATGTTTATTCTAAATATCCCTAAAACAAAAACGCCCAACATCACCATTAAGCTAAAGGCAAACAATACCTTCCTTTTAGAAAAGAAACTAATACTATTGTTTATAAGGTTGGAGAACATTTATACTAAAATAAAAAATCAAACAAAAATAACTTTGTTTGATTAAATATGCTATTATCTAGCTGTGTTATTCAGTAAGAAATCATTATAACTGAGTGCATTTATAAGTAGGATCAGATATTCCAAAACAAAAACCTAAATTTCTAGATTTTAAATACTTAATCGTTTCAGGATGAATATTGACATGACCATTTGCTGTAACTTTCGATGAGGTATAAGAAAGGTTGTCTCTTGAAGAAAAAATACCGATACCATTATTAATGTTAGAGTAAACAGGCTTATCTTGATTAACCGTATTTGATGGTGCGCTCACAGCCATATAAGTACTTAATTCGGTTCCTGACAATAAAAAATCTACAGAGATATTATCTAACTCTCTATGAGAAAAATCAGTAACACTATTAGGATCACTAACATTAGCAAAAATATTTGCAAAAAAAGTACCGCCTGTAATCGACCACTCTAAAGATTCGTTCCCTAATGAAGTTGTTCCTCTAACTTCTCCCAAAGGCATTAAAATTGTTTTTTCTACTGAGGGTTTCATACTTGCTGTGGTGTAATGTTCTATATATTTGAAAACAAGAGTGGCTCCCGCTCTTCCAATATTAGGACCTGTTGTAACACCAATTTTAGTATTATCAATTTCTTTACCTGTTGAAGGGTGACCATCCCAAAATTTAAAATTAGCACCAGTACTTGTAGGAAAAGCTACATATGTAGTCCCAATAATTCTTGTTTCTGATGTAACTTCTTTATCTAAACCTGCATTAATAATTTTAAGTTTGTAGGTATTGTTAATATTGATAGATGGTTCAACAAACTTATATAACACATTACTACTGTTATCAAAAACTCCAGGATCTTTTGGTATGCTGTCAGTTGTTCGAATCACTGTTCCAGCACCTGTACTATAAGTGTTAACAACGTTTCCATTTCCATTAAATTCTTCTACTGTGACATCTAATTCATTAGCTCCGTAATTAAAATTATCTGAGTTAGCAGCTAAATCTAATGCACTAACATCTCCTAAAAATGCTTTATTTATTTTGATGTAATGATTTGTTTCTCCTGGATTAATAATACCATAAACAATAGTAATATCTTCATAGGGTGCATTTATATCAATATCTGTTTCACAAGAGTAAAGTGTAGTTAAAATTAATGCAGTTGTAATATAAAGTAATTTATTCATAACTCAATTTTAAAATCTAAATACAAAAATATCATTTTTAATGATAAACCAGTAGTTTTTGTAGCTTTGCATATAAATAAAAACACCAATGGTAATTATTGCTATTAAACGGTCATAATAATAAAAGGAAAGGTTATATGTCTATTCATACAAATAATGTAAAAAGAGTTACAACTCATGTTCTTCAAGAAATGAAGTTGAGAAACGAAAAAATATCCATGTTAACTGGGTATGATTTTTCTATGGCAAAAATTATTGATAGTGCTGGTATTGATATTATACTGGTTGGTGATTCTGCATCTAACGTGATGGCTGGTCATGAGACCACTCTTCCTATTACTTTAGATCAAATGATTTATCACGCATCTTCTGTTATTAGAGCTGTAGAACGTGCATTGGTTGTAGTAGATTTACCTTTTGGTACGTATCAAGGAAATTCTATTGAAGCATTATCTTCTGCTATTAAAATAATGAAAGAATCTGGTGCTCACGCAGTAAAAATGGAAGGTGGAGATGAGATTTTAGAGTCTGTTAACAGAATTTTGTCTGCTGGTATTCCAGTAATGGGACATTTAGGGTTAACACCTCAATCCATTTATAAATTTGGAACTTATGTGGTAAGGGCTAAAGAAGAAGAGGAAGCTCAAAAATTAATTGCAGATGCAAAATTACTTGAAGAAGCTGGTTGCTTTGCTTTAGTTCTGGAAAAAATACCTTCTAAACTAGCAGCCCAAGTTGCCAATGAAGTAAAGATACCTGTTATTGGTATTGGTGCCGGAAATGGTGTTGATGGTCAGGTACTAGTTGTACACGATATGCTCGGTATTACTCATGATTTTAGTCCTCGATTTTTAAGAAGATATCATAATCTTTATGAGGAAATGAAAGGTGCTTTTGAATCTTATATAAAAGATGTAAAATCTCAAGATTTCCCTAACGAAAAAGAACAGTATTAAAGTTTAACACATCACATTTAAAACTTTTTTTTTAACTAACCATAACCCTTCTTTTTTAATTAATTATCTTGCGAAAATGAATTTTAAACACATTATATTTTCATTGGTTTTAGTTTCTTTTTCGAGCACTATTTTTGCTCAAAAATTGAACTATGAAATTTCTGATAACCCTAATAAAATGTTTGATTTAGGGAATTTTCAACGAGCAAAAGAAATTTATCGTGATAAATACAAAAAAGACCTTTCTAACGAAAAAATAAAATACAAGTTTGGTGTTTGTTTAATTAACACTTACGAATTAGCTGATGGTATTAAATTTTTAGAATCAATTTCTAAATCACCTTCTACCCCTGTTGAAGTATGGTACTATCTTGCCCGTGGTTATCATTTATCAAACAGATATGATAAAGCCATTACATTGTATCAAAAATATAATGGAATTTCAGGAGCTAAAGCAGAGTTAATTGACAGATCTAATAGAAATATAGAGATGTGTAATAATGCGAAAATAATCGTTCAAAAACCTTTAAATATATCATTTGAAAATTTAGGAAAACGAGTAAATTCAGCAGGAAGGGAATATCTACCAATGATTACTCCTGATGAAAGCATGTTATTATACAGTACTAGAAGACAAGGTACTACTGGTAGAATTTATGATTTAGAAGGTTACTACACTGCCGATATTTTTCTTGCAAAATACAAATATGGAAAATGGAGCAAAGCAAGATCTGTTGGTGCTCCTAATTCTTATGGAAATGAGCAAACTGCTGGAATTTCTGAAGATGGAAAATCTGTTATTTATTACGTTAACAATCCTAAAAGCAAAAACAATTTACAGATTTCGAAAAAAAGTAGGTCATCCTTTAAGCGTTCTACTCTAATTAAATCAAAGGAAATTAATAATGGAAGCAGCTTGCAGATGTCAGCAACAATATCTAATGAAGAAAGTTATTTAATTTTTTCGAGTAATAAACCTGGAGGAACAGGAAGACAGGATTTATACATCTGTAAAAAATTACCCAATGGAGAATGGGCAGAACCTATTAATATGGGCAACACCATTAATACAACATTCGATGAGTCATACCCTTATTTAACAAATAACGGACATACGCTATATTTTGCTTCTACAGGGCATAATTCAATGGGAGGATACGATATCTTTGTAACTCATTTTGATTTCTCCAAAAAAGAATGGTCTAAACCTAAAAATGTTGGTTACCCTCTAAACACATCTTATAACAACACAAATATTTGCTTTACTAAAAACAAAAAATATGCTTATGTATCTACATATAGAAAAGACTCTTATGGTGATTTAGACCTTTATAAAGTTAACTTTGAAGATGCAGATCCTTCTTACACTACTATTAAAGGCTATGTTTTAGATGCCGACTCAAATATATTTAAGACTCCTTTAACGATTGAAGTTTTTGATAAAAAAACGGATGAACTTTATGGTTTGTACGAAGTGAATACTACCAATGGAAGTTTCATTATGATTCTTCCTCCTAATAATTATGAGATTAATATAGATGTTCCTGAACAAGGTTACTTTAAAAAAGCTTTTAATGTTTTAGGTAGAAACAAGTACAAAAAAGAAAAGAAGCAAAACATTACTGTTTCTTTTGATCTTCCTGAGCCTTCTAAAAAATAAGAATGTCTCAACAACTTCCTAATATTGATATTTTATTCGAAGACAATCATCTTATTGTTGTAAATAAACGATCTGGAGATCTTGTACAAGGTGATAAAACAGGCGACAAACCTTTAATAGATATTGTTAAAGATTACATCAAAATTAAACACAATAAACCCGGAGAAGTATTTTTAGGGAGTCCGCATAGAATTGACAGACCTACAAGTGGGATTGTTGTTTTTACAAAAACAAGTAAGGCTTTAACCAGAATGAACAAAATGTTTCATGATAAAGAAATACAAAAAACGTATTGGGCTATTGTAAAAAACAAGCCACAAAAAAGTGAAGATACGATTGTTCACTATCTCAAAAAAAACAAACAGAAAAATAAGTCCTTTGCTTATAGTCATGAGTATAAAGATGCCAAACGATCTGAATTGGAGTTTGAAATAAAACATCAATTCAACAACTACTACCTGCTCAACATCAAACCTTTAACAGGAAGGCATCATCAAATAAGAGTACAACTATCTACTATTGGTTGTCCTATAAAAGGAGATTTAAAATATGGCTTTAATCGATCCAACCCTGATGCTTCTATTAGTTTACATGCTCGTAAAATAGAGTTTTTACATCCCGTAGGAAAAGAACCTTTTAGCTTAGTCGCTAAACCCAACCCACAAGATCCTCTATGGAAAGAAGCTGGGGAGTTGTTTGAGGATTAGCTATATAAAAAAAAGCACCTTAATTTCTTAAGATGCTTTATATACGAAAATTAATTTCGTTAATATTTTATAGAATTCTACCTAGTGAGAAGATTCTCCTTTGTTAAACAGAAAAATAGCGACTATTACTGCGATAATTGTTACTGCCATTGATAAAGCCTGTAATAATTGTGTCTCAACAGAAAAGCCGATAAAAGCCCATTGAAAAAAGGTGAATACTACAATTGCCAAAATCACTAATGCTATTATTTTACTTTTTGCCATAATCTTATTTTTTTGAAGCGATAAAGATATAAAAAAATCGGAACCAAAAAGTTCCGATTTTATTTTTATTATAAAGTACCTCTTTTTTCTTGTTCCCTTTCTATAGATTCAAATAATGCCTTAAAATTTCCAGCTCCAAAGCCTCTTGCTCCCATTCGTTGAATAATTTCAAAAAACAAGGTTGGTCTATCTTCTATAGGTTTTGTAAATATTTGTAATAAATACCCTTCTTCATCAGCATCTATCATAATACCTAAACCTTTTAAAGTTTCTATATCTTCACGTAATTCATGACTATGTTCTTCTAACCTTCCAGGAACAGCTCTATAATACTCATCAGGTGGTGTACTTAAAAATTCTATTCCTCTTGCTCTTAATTTACCAACAGTACCAATAATATCATCGGTAGCTACAGCAATATGCTGTACTCCTGAACCTTCATAAAAATCTAAGTACTCTTCAATTTGAGATTTTTTAGCTGCTTTTGCTGGTTCGTTAATCGGAAATTTAATTCTACCATTTCCATTACTCATTACCTTACTCATTAATGCAGAGTATTCTGTGTGAATTTGTTTATCATCAAAAGATAAGAAGTTTTCAAAACCCATTACATCTTCATACCATTTTACCCAAACATCCATTTGACCCCAACCAACATTACCAACCATATGGTCAATAAATTTTAAACCACAAGGCTCTGGATTGTAATCAGATTCCCATTTTACGAATCCTGGTAAAAATGCACCTTTGTAATTTTTACGTTCTACAAACATGTGCACTGTTTCTCCGTAAGTGTAAATTCCTGCTCTTACAACTTCACCATGTTCATCTGTTTCTACAGTTGGTTCCATGTATGATTTTGCTCCTCTAGAAGTCGTTTCTTTGTAAGCTTTTCTTGCATCTTCTACCCATAAAGCAATCACCTTAACCCCATCACCGTGCTTAACGATATGATCGTTTATTGGAGATTTTGAATTTAAGGGTGTTGTTAAAATCAACTTGATTTTATCTTGTGTTAACACATAAGAAACCGAATCTGTACTTCCTGTTTCTAATCCTTTATATGCATGCGATTGAAAGCCAAAGGCTGTTTTATAAAAGTGCGCTGCTTGTTTTGCATTACCTACATAAAATTCTACATAATCTGTTCCTAACAGTGGAAGGAAATCTTGTGCTCCTTCAAATATTTTTTCTAATCCGTATTCTACGTTTTTTATATCACTCATAATTCTTTTTTTTAAAGACTCAAGATTTTAAGAGACAAGAGTAAAGACTTTAGCAGTCTAACTTGCCAATAAATCCAGAAATCATTTTTTGTAATTGTATTATTCTACTTTCTAAATCTTCGAATTCATCCGAAGAAATATATTTTAATTTTTCTGCAATTATAATTTGTGTTTCCCATTCAAAAGCAGATCCAAGACTTATTTCAAGAAAGGTTCTAAAATGTTTTTCAGAACTTTTACTTGTCCCTTCAGCAATATTTGAAGGAATAGATACCGAACAACGATTTAATTGACTTATTAGACCATATTTTTCTTTAGAAGGAAAAGTATTAGTCATTTTATACGTTTTAACAACGAGACCTAATCCATCTTGCCAAATTTTCAACTTTTTAAAGTTATGTCTATTCATCAATTATAAATCTTTTTTGTCTTGCATCTTGTTATCTACAAATCTTGCATCTTACCCAAGCCATGACTGAAAATAATCTCCATCTTGAATTTTAACTGCTTCTTCTGTTACCTTTAAAGGTGCAAAAGTATCTACCATAACTGCTAACTCTTCTGTTTCTGTATGTCCAATACTACGCTCCATCGCTCCAGGGTGTGGCCCGTGAGGGATTCCCGCTGGGTGCAATGTAATTTGTCCTTTATCAATGTTATTTCTACTCATAAAATCTCCATCAACATAATATAACACTTCATCAGAATCTATATTACTATGATGATAAGGTGCCGGAATCGATTGTGGATGATAATCATACATACGAGGCACAAAAGAACATATTACAAAACCAGCAGCTTCAAATGTTTGATGTACTGGAGGCGGTTGATGCACTCTTCCTGTAATGGGTTCAAAATCATGAATAGAGAATTTATATGGATAATTATATCCATCCCACCCTACTACACTAAAAGGATGTGCTGCATAAATATACTCATGCATCATATCTTCTTTTTTAACTTTTAACAAAAACTCTCCTGTTTCATCAAAAGTTTCTAGCTCTGTTGGAGGATGCATATCTCTCTCACAATAAGGAGAATGTTCTAAATGCTGACCGAAGTAGTTTCTATACCTTTTAGGTGTATAAATTGGACTTTTAGATTCAACAATGAACAGGCGATTTTTTTCTGTATCAAAATCTATTTGATAGATCATTCCTCTCGGAATTACCAAATAATCTCCATACTCAAAATCAATATTACCTAAGTGTGTTCTTAGTTTACCTGTTCCTTCATGAATAAAAATAACTTCATCAGAATCGGTATTTTTATAAAAGTATGCTGTTAATGATTTTTTTGGACTAGCCAAAACAATATGACAGTCTTTATTAAATAATACTGTCTTTCTACTTTCTAAGAAATCATCTGTTGGCGGAACTTTAAACCCTTTTAAAGCGATAGATTTCATATTCTTTTCTACTGCAACTTTAGGTGCTACAGAATATGATTTAACAACCTCTTTAACCTGTGTTGGTCGTTGTGTATGATAAAGTAATGATGACATTCCATCAAACCCTATTGTACCAAATAATTCTTCGTAATAAAATTTGTCCTCTGGACTTTTAAATACGGTATGTCTTTTTTTAGGAATGTTTCCTAATTTATGATATCGTGGCATAATTTAAAATTAATTAATAATTAGTAATTGATAATTAGTAATTGCCATCAATCATTCAGGATTTCTCTTGAGTTCTTGTTTTTCTCTTGTTTTATATTTTAGAATATAAAGATTCATTGTGCCGTAAAGTTACAAAAATGAGTTGAATTTAAAATTGATAATTTGATATTAGAAATTCAAACATTAATTTCAAATTTTCAACATCTAATTATCTGCAGCAAACCACTCCGCATAAGAAGTTGGTGTTTCTCTTAACATTAAACTGTGTAGTTGAATATTTGCTGGAAGGTTTTCTTTTATCATTTTAGCAAAATCAACCAACATTAATTCGCAAGTTGGTTGATAAGGAACAATTATCAACTTATTCATAAACTCAAATTGCGATTTATCAATCTTCATCTTTTCGTTCAACACCAAAGAATGATCATATTCATCAACAATAAGTTCCTTAACAATATCCTTGATGATACCAAAATCAACCACCATTCCTTCATCAGAATCTGATGTATTTTCTTTTACATTTCCTAAAACAGTTACATCTAATTTATAAGAATGCCCGTGTATATTTTTACATGGACCATCATAACCTAATAAGGCATGAGCCATTTCAAACTGAAATTCTTTGGTAATACGTATTACTGACATAATGTTGATTTAGTGTACAAAGCTATAGAAAAAGCCTTTATCTATAATCCATAGGGCTTTTTTATTCCATGATTTTACTGATTTTATTCTCTCTATCATCTGGTTCAATTTTTCGCCTTAGTTAATGGTATTCACTACAACATTAGGCATACAAATCAACTGCATAACAGCCATTAGGCTTTCTTCATATGATGGGCCTTGGGCTGAACAAATGCACGAATACCTTGTGATGAAAGGGTAGATCCAAACCCTGAATTTTTTCGTCCCGACCATGGAAGTTCAGGGCTAACCCGATCGCAACAATTCCAATAAACCGTTCCTGTATTCATTTTTTTTAATACCTCTGCTGCACGGTCATAACTGTTTGAAAATACGGCAGCAGTTAGTCCATACTCCGTATCGAGCATTAGCTCAATGGCCTCTTCATCATTGGCTACCTTCTGAATTCCAACGATAGGTCCAAAGGATTCTTCCTGCATAATTTTCATAGCATGATTGGTATTAACAAGAACTGTTGGCTCATAAAAATAGCCATCACCATCAAGCATTTTTCCCCCACATTTCAGTTCTGCCCCTTTACTTATTGCATCCTGAACTTGCGTATCTAAAACCTTAAGCTGTTGTTTCCTTGTTAAGGGTCCAATAAAGGTATTCATGTTTGTTGGATCACCTATTTCATAGGTTTTTACTTCGTTTACAAATGCTTCAACAAAAGAATCATAAATATTTGCTGCTACATAAATGCGTTCCACCGCACAACAACTTTGACCGTTATTGTAAAAAGCCCCTTCAGCAGCATTAATGGCATTCAACTTTATGTCTTGAATATCATCCATTACATACAAGGGATCTTTACCTCCTAATTCCAGCTGAACCGGAAGCAGCTTATGTGCTACTGTTTTGGCAATTTCCCTTCCTGTTGCGTAAGATCCAGTAAAAAAGTATCCCTGCACATCTAAAGATAATAAACATTGCCCCACTTCTTTCGCTCCAATAACACATTGAAAAACATTTTTAGGAATTCCTGCTAGCCACAGGTATTTTTCAAATTGTTTTCCCGTAAGGGAAGCATATTCTGAAGGTTTATATAAAACAGCATTTCCTGCCACCAAGGCATATAAAAAAATGTTGTACCCTACATTGTATGGGAAATTCCAAGCAGAAATATTTACGATAACGCCCAAAGGTTCATAAGTTATCTTTTCATCAATGGGGGCTTGTTCCGATAACACTTCATCGGCCAAGTATTGCTCGGCATATTTGTTTAAATGGTCTATTCTATTTTGTGCTCCCTGTATTTCATTAATTGATTGCTGTATGGGTTTCCCCGTTTCAGCCGTCATTATAGCTGCAAGCTCGGCTGTATTTTCCTGTACCAACTCACCAAACCTTGTTATGCATTTTAGCCGATGTGCTAGCGGTTGATTGCTCCAAGACCGTTGTCCTTCTTTGAGGGTTTCTAGCTTAGCCATAAGGCTTTCCTGAACATCCATTTCAAGGCTATCAATAATTTCTTCGGTTGCTGGGTTTATTATTTGCATGAATCCATTTAAAATGATGTTATTATTTTAATTTATATGACTAAGAAATTTATCGTATAGTTTATCGGCATCAATCAACTCCCCTTTTAGTGTTGAAGAAAATTCGGGATGCCATTGAACGCCCATCACCTTTCCTTCGGGTTCTTTACAATAACCAAAAGCCTCTATTAACCCATCTGGTGAAGTGGCATACACCTCTAAATTTTTCCCCAATTGTTTTACGGCCTGATGATGGACGGTATTCACATGCGGGTCGTTTTCTTCTCGATACAATTCAGCTAATAATTTTCCTTTTGTAAAGATAATCTTATGTTTAATGGTGTCGTACAATGCTGCGGAACGATGATTATTTGCAGCTGTATTTTGTGTTTGGGTATCCTGGTATAGCGTCCCTCCGAAATATACATTCATAAGCTGTAAACCCCTGCAAATTCCTAAAACAGGTTTCGAGTTTTTAATGGCATAATCGAGAATCTTTAATTCGTATTGATCGCGGTAAGCATCTCCTTTCCACTTACCAATTGACTCTTCGCCATAGGTGATCGGTGCCAAATCTGCTCCTCCTTGAAATACAAAACCGTCCATCTCATCCAAGATATCTTTGAGGTACTCCTCCTTTACATCTGGAATAAGCACTGGAAGAATTCCTTTACGTGTAAGGTAATTCATCATCTCATTTTCAATGTAACTCAATGTTTTAGGACCAAAATAATCCCGCTCCAAATTCGGATACATAAAACAAGCACTTATTCCAATTTTAATCATTGTCATTTCTTATAAAGCCTCATTATACAATTTCCTAAATGCGTCTCTACTCACGGGTTTAGGGTTAGAAGGATGACAGAAATCCATTGCTGCCAGCCGAGATAATTCTTCAATATGTTGTTGTTTCACATCAATTTCAGCAAGTTTAGTAGGCAAACCAATACGATTATTCATTTCAAAAAGATGGTTTACAATTTGTGCTCCTGATTGATTTCCTAAGCCCAAAGCTGCTCCCATTTTATCAAAGCGATTTTCAAAGCCTTCATAATTAAATCGCATTCCATAAGGTAGGCTCACGGCATTCGCCAAGCCATGGTGGGTGTCTAACAAACTCGATAGCGGATGTGCCAGACTATGCACTACACCTAAGCCTTTCTGGAAAGCCACTGCTCCCATGAGTGATGCAAGCATCATTTTAAACCTTGATGTTTTGTTTGGGTTATTTGTTGCCTCCACTAGGGATTCAGCAATTAATGTTATTCCTTCTAATGCAATTCCATCGCACATAGGGTGAAAGCCTTTGGCTAAGTACGCTTCCATATTGTGTGTTAAGGCATCCATACCTGTAGCAGCGGTAATAAAAGGAGGCAAATCCATGGTTAACATCGGGTCGGCAAATACCATTTTTGCCATTAATTTGGGGTGAAACAATATTCGTTTTTTCTTCGTTTCATCTTCAGAAATAATGGCACTTCTTCCTACTTCACTCCCCGTACCAGAGGTTGTTGGTACCGTAATAAAATGCGGAACAGCTTCGGTTACATATTGATCGCCTCCTATAAGGTCATCATAATCAAACAAATCTCTTTTATGATAGGAGCGAAGGGCAACAGCTCGTGCTACATCCATCGCCACGCCTCCTCCTATTCCGATAATCGCATCGCACTTTGTTTCATGGAACAGTTCTCCTCCTGCAATGACATCAGATTTAATGGGGTTTTTATGGATGTCATTAAATACATCAACCGCAATCCCATTCCGTTTTAAATCATCAACAATTGCTTTAAAAAAAGGCAATTGAGCAACATTCGTATCGGTAACCAAAAGAGCATGATTAAGCTTGTAGTCTTTTAAATAGGCTGGTAATTCTTTGATAACTCCTATGCCAAATCGTATGGGAGCAGGAAAGTTAAAGTTATATATCGTACTGAGGTCTAGCATTTTATTTAAATAATTTCAAAATATCGTTTCAATTCCCAATCGGTCACTTCTTTACCAAACTGTCTCCATTCCCATTCACGTGTGCCGGTAAAATGATCAACAAAAGTTTCACCAAATAGTTCTTTAGCCAATTTTGAATTTTTCATTTGCTCGGATGCTTCAAATAAATTGCTAGGCAATTTTATCTTATTTTCTTCTTCATAACCATTGCCTATTGTTTTAGGAATATTCAGTTTGAGTTTATTTTTAACGCCATACAACCCACTGGCTAAGCAAGCCGCCATGGCTAAATAAGGATTTACATCTGATCCTACCACTCGATGTTCCACTCGGGCAGATTTTTCTCCTTGAGCCAGTATTCGCAAGGCAGTTGTTCTGTTATCTATCCCCCAAGAAAGTGTTGTTGGTGCCCAAGCTCCTTCAACCAGTCTTTTATAACTGTTGATGGTTGGGGCAAACATAGGAAGGATATATGGCAAACAATGTAATTGTCCAGCGACATAATGCTGCATCAGGTCACTCATATGATCTGCTTTGGTAGCATCAAAAAATAAATTATTTTTCTTGTTTGCATCCCAAAGGCTTTGGTGAATATGCCCACCACAACCGGGTAGATCACTACTTTGTTTGGCCATAAAACTTGCCAACACATTATGCTTATAGGCGATCTCCTTAACGCCACTTTTAAACAGCACCGATCGATCTGCCGCTTCCAGCACTGCAGCATATTGTATAGCCGCCTCATAAACCCCTGGGCCTGTTTCGGTATGTAATCCTTCTAATGGAATACCATAATCACCCATTAACTCAAAAAGGTCATGAAAAAAAGCACTGTTCTCTGATGCTCTTAACATGGAATAACCAAACATCCCTGAAGTTAGGGGTTTTGGTGGTGCATTCGGCTCAACAGCATCTTCATTGGGTTCATCTGACGACTTCATAAAATTAAACCACTCATACTCTTGCGAAAACATCGGAGAAAACCCCAATTCCTGGGCTTCAACAATTACATTTTTCAACAAATTTCTAGGGCACACAGGAAAATGTTCTCCATCCTTTTTTCTAAAATCTGCTAAAAAAAAGGGAACATCATCTTCCCATGGTACTTTCCTGTAAGTGCTAACATCGATGTGTGCTTCAATATCTGCATAGCCAGTATGCCAACCAGTTATTTTCGCATTATCATAAGCAGCATCAACCATATCCCATCCAAAAACTACTGAACAAAAACCAAAATTACTTGCTAGGCTAGCAAGAAACTTATCCTTATGCATGTACTTCCCTCTTAAAACACCATCAATATCCACTATAGCAACTTTTATTTTGCTGTGTGTGCTTTCTTTGATTGCTGCTATTATTTCGTCATTAGTCATAAGCTTAGTTCTAAGTATAAATTTAGGTTTTTATTTTTTCTTCATTTTGATCAACAAACAGTACAAACCAACAATAAGAAAAAGCTATAATTCCAAAAAATATAAGTGCTATTATTAAATTGTAATAGGTCATGGCAATTATAGCTACGCTTGCTATGATTAAGGCAATTAACGGAAATGAAGGATACATGGGTACTTTAAAGGGGCGAGGCATTTCAGGTTCTTTCCTTCGCAATGCAAAAAAGGCCAGCATGGAAATAATGTATAGGCTTAAGGCACCAAAACAAGCAATGATAATAATCTCACCCGTTTTCCCTGTAAATAAGGCGACTATTCCAATACACATGTTTACCATTAATGCGTTTGCTGGGGTTTTAAATTTTGGTTGCACCCTACCCAAAGCTTTGGGAGCATAGCCTACTCTACCAAACTCAAATGTACTTCTTCCTGAGGCCAATATTATTCCATGAAAAGAAGCTATCAAACCTAAAAGACCTATGCCGATTAACAACTTATATAAGATGTGTCCGCTTGCTACCACCTGACCCATAGCTAATGGCAATGGTGAATCCGATGCTTCCATACTGTCAACTGGGTAAACAATTGCTTCCCAACCGCCCACACCCACAGCCGCTAAAAAGGTGATGATGCACAAGATTACTAGGGTAGAAATTGCAGCACTAAAGCCAATTAAAACACTGCGTTGCGGATTCACTGCTTCTTCAGCAACATTGGCTATTCCTTCAATGGCCAAGAAAAACCAAATGGCAAAAGGTATGGCCGCAAAGATGCCTGAAATACCATTGGGTAATGGATTTTTTTGAAGGTTACTCATTTCAAACTCAGGCAAGGTTACTCCTGCAAAAATCAACAATTCAATAACGGCCAAAATCGTAATTATCAATTCAAAAGAGGCGGCAATTTTAACCCCAATAATATTAATGGCAGTAAAAATTAAATAGGCTACAATGGCAAATATCATGGTATCAACAGATGGATATAAAAGGTTTAGGTATGCACCAATGGCTGCAGCAATGGCTGGTGGAGCAAAAATAAATTCGATGTTTTGTGCCATCCCGGCAACAAAGCCCATTTTTTTTCCGAGTCCTCTATTGGCATATTCAAAAGCCCCTCCGGCTCTTGGTATTGCACAAGCCATTTCGGTATAACTAAAGGTAAAAGTAAGGTACATGATGATGATAAAGAAGGTGGCTATGGCCAATCCGTACGTCCCTCCTTCTGCCAAGCCAAGGTTCCATCCGAAGTACATCCCAGAGATAACATAACCTACACCAAGACCCCATAACATGAGTGGGCTTAAGGTTTTTTTTAGCTTGTTGTTCTTGTCCATCTAATTTTAAAATTATGGAAATAAATCTTGATGAACATCAAACCTTGTTATTTTTTTACGCTCTGTTATGAGTAAGTTAACAAAGGTGTCGGAAGCTTCTTATATTTGGGTTTGTGGAGGGCGGAATTTGAATTCATAAAACATATAAAAAGCCCACCCTACATTTGTAGAATAGGCTTTTATCACCTCTGAAAAAAACTCATTTTTTTATTTGTACGGAGGTCTACTCAGTATTGTACATTGGTATTAACCAGCGTTTTACTCCTTAATAAACTTACTATTTGCTAAACCTTTATCGGTTTTTACTTGTAAGAAGTAAAGTCCTTTGGGTAAGTTGTTTATAGCTACCACCCGTGTATTTTGTGTTTCTTCTTTTACGATTTTTCCATTTAAGTCAATGATACGGATGCTTTCAATTTGTGCAGCTACATCAATGGTTAAATGTGTAGTTGCTGGGTTGGGATAAATGGATAGTTTATTACTAGATTTATTTTCAGAAAGCCCAACACTGGCTATCGTAACACAAGCGGAAGTATCAACGCAAGAACTGTTGGTTGTTACTTCAACTGCATAGTTACCATTGGCTATTGCCGTATATGTTTGTGAGGTTGCCCCAATAATAAGTGCATAAGCGTTATTGCAATCCAACCATTGGTAAGTAGCTCCTGTTTGATTTACAGTAATAACATTTCCGTTAGTACTGGTAGTTGTATCTATTACACTAAATACATTAACCGTAGTAACAATTATACTATCACATCCTGCATTTACTGTCTGTAAATTACTATTGTAAATCACCTGTGATGTAATATTATTTTGAGTTGTGCCATCAGAAAAAGTATAACTACCTCCTGAACAAACAGATACAGACTCACTTTGGTTATAAATAGGATCAATATTAACAGTAGTTTCAATAATACTATCACACCCTGCATTTACTGTTTGTAAATTACTGGTATAGATTACCTGTGTTGTAATATTATTTTGAGTTGTACCATCAGGAAAAGTATAACTACCTCCTGAACAAACAGATACAGACTCACTTTGGTTATAAATAGGATTAATATTAACAGTAGTTTCAATAATACTATCACACCCTGCATTTACTGTTTGTAAATTACTAGTATAAATTACCTGTGATGTAATGTTATTTTGAGTGGTGCCATCAGGAAATGTATAACTACCTCCTGAACAAACACTTAGAACTTCTGTTTGATTGTATGATGGTAAAACTGTTATAGTTTCCGTTTGTGTCATTGTGAAGTCACAAATAACATTATTTGAATTACAACTAGAAGCAGTACTAGGCATCCAGTCAGTTGATGAATTCATATTTAATAAAACTCCATCAATACTAAATGATGAATAATCTGTTAATGAAATAGTATTATTTTCATTAAAATTAAATAACCCAACTAAATTATTCTCACTACCAGAAAGACAGTTATTCATGTTAGATTGAATACTAGACTGATTTAGTGCAGTATCCCATATACTTAAATCATCTACCTCACCAGATAGAAAAAATGTAGTGGAATATCCTCCAACAAGAAAATTACTAGATGAAGCTAAGGAAAAATCCGAAGTTGTTCCATAGGTGACAGAATTTTCTAATGTTGCATCAATATAGATGCTCCATACACCTGTAGTAATATTAGCAGATCCTGTTATATAATGCCACTGTCCGTCATTTACATCAGTAGAAGAAATACCAGAAGTTCTACCATTAGAAGAACCCGCTAGGCCTCCTCTTCCAGAAAAACCTGCTTTTCCATTAGCATCAAAGTACAAGTAATAGCCAGCGGAAGAGCCGTTGTATTTAGAAGCAAAAATTTCAGTAGTTCCAGCTGAGCTAGTTTTTAACCAGCACGAAACAGTAACTTGAGTTGATATATTTCTTCCTTGATAGGTAAGACTAAGAAGGTCATTAATACCATCAAAACGAAGAGCATTATTTATAGTTCCATTATATATTTCTCCCAAAACACTGTAGGTGGTCGAAGTTGCTATAGTTCCAGTATTAAAGTTAAGTGCACTCCCTGTACCAGTGATGGGACCATCAATACGATTTCCTGCAGCATCTATTAATGAATAATTAATCCCAGTTTCTGAATTGCCAGTACTGATTACTACTGAATCTCCTAGGCATATAGATGTTGCTCCAGAAAGAGTTTGATCGCTAATTGAAGTTAAACTAACTAGAGCTGTTTGTGTCATTTGTAATGAACTGGCACAAACAGAAGTTAAATTATTAGTCCAACCTGCTGGAAGCATGTTTATTAATGATCCGTTAAAAGAAGTTATTGATAGATCAGTTACCGTAGATCCTATTCCTTCATTAAAATCAAAAAGGCCTCTTATTCCAGCTTCAGACCCTGTTAAACAAGTTGTCATATATGTTTGTATCTCTAGTTGTGTTAATTCTTTATCCCAAATACTTACATCATCTATTTCTCCCATAAGATAAAAATTAGAATATGCACCTACATAGAAATTAGCACTCGAAGCCATTGTGTAATCATTTGTAAACAAATTGCTGCCAAAATTGGTAGAATTTTCTAATGTCGCATCTATATAGATACTCCATACACCTGTAGTAATATTAGCAGATCCTGTTATATAATGCCATTGACCATCGTTTACAGAAGTTGTTGAAAGTCCAGAACCCCTAGCACCAGTTGAGCCAGTTTGTCCGCCTCTACCAGAGAAACCAGCCTTTCCATTAACATCAAAGAATAAATAATATCCTTTTGATACACCATCATATTTTGATAAGAATATTTCTGTAGTACCAGTAGATGATGTTTTTAACCAACAAGAAATTGTAACCAATCCAGAGATATTTCTACTATGCGCGGTTAAGTTCACATAATCATTAACCCCATCAAAACTTAAAGCAGTTGTACCTTTTTCAGCAAGCACATTATATGTTTCAACGGAATTAATTGCCCCAGTAAAAAATGCTAAATCGTTACCTGTTCCCGCAATTGGTCCATCAATTATTGTGTTACTACTGTTTCTTAATGTATAAAGAACACCTAATTGAGAACCTGTTGTAGTAATTGTAGAATTACTACCAGAACATACCAATGTAGGGCTAGCAGTTACAGGTAAATCGGTTATTTGAGCTTTAGTACTAAAGCCAAATGCCGTAATAGTTAAAAGACTTAGTAAAATTTTCTTCATGGTTTTTGTTTGAAAGTGAACTGCAATACTACCTCCAAGCAATGGTATTTACAGCATCCGTTTTACGAGGAGCAATTTGGCTTTGTGGAGTGAAGAAATGATGAGTGTTGAATTTTGAATGAGACAAATAAAATTCAATATTAGAATATTGATTTATTGAGTAGTATTATACCGATTTGTAATCAAAATGCCCGATAATTTCATTACTCTCATTCTCTGGCTTTGATTATCTATCGGCATTATACAAAAACCATTGTTGGGTGTTGTGAAATTAAATTGGTATTAGATATTAGCTTATTAATTTTTTGTTTCTTTTAGAAAACTAAAAAACAACAAAAATGTTTTCTAGGATAAACATTAATTAGTATATTTGTTTTATTCAGAAAACAAATTATATGGAAAAATTAATTAAAAGACATTTAAATTTAATTAAAAATACTTCCTTATCTTTTCAACGCTATCTTATTAATGACTTGCCTTGGGAAGAACAATTAGTAGGGATTAAAGGGTCCAGAGGCGTAGGTAAAACAACCCTATTACTACAATACATTAAAAAGAACTACAACACATCAGATAAAGCTTTATATATTTCTTTAGATGATTTATACTTTTTTGAAAATAAGCTAATCGATTTTGTTGAATATTTTGTTGCTAAAGGTGGTGAACATTTATTTATTGATGAAGTTCATAAATATAAAAATTGGTCGATAGAATTAAAAAACATTTATGACATATACCCTAATTTAAGGGTTGTATTTACAGGTTCATCGCTATTAGAAATCTTAAATTCTAGAAGCGACTTAAGTAGAAGAGCTTTAGTTTATAATATGCAAGGGCTGTCTTTTAGAGAATATTTAAATCTGAATACAAATTCTGATTTTAAACCTATAAAATTAAATGATTTATTAAATAATCATATTGATTATGCAATGCAAATTAGCAAAGAAATAAAGCCTCTAAAGCACTTTGATAACTATTTAAAAACGGGATATTTTCCGTTTTATAATCAAAATGAAATTTTATACTACAAAAGATTACAAGAAATAATTAATATGATTATTGAAATAGAACTACCTCTTCTTAGACAAACAGATTTATCAATAGTTAGTAAAATAAAACAATTAATATATGTTATAAGTCAATCCGTTCCTTTTAAACCCAACATTACTTCTTTAGCTAATAAAATACAGATTACACGTAAAACATTATTAGAGTATTTTAACTATTTAGATGATGCTAATGTATTTAATAGTATTTACAAAAGCAGCTACGGAATAAGCATATTACAGAAGCCAGAAAAATTATTTTTAGAAAACCCTAATTACTTGTACGCTATTAAAAATGATGCTCCTAATATTGGCAGCGTAAGAGAAACTTTTTTTTTAAACCAATTAGCTGAGCAGCATAGAATTACTTATCCCGACAAAGGAGATTTTTTAGTTAATGAAACCTATTTATTTGAAATTGGAGGAAAAAACAAAACAAATAAGCAAATAGAAAATATAGAAAATGCTTTTATTGCTGCCGATGATATAGAATTTGGTTATCAAAATAAAATACCCCTATGGTTGTTTGGTTTTTTGTATTAACTCGAAAAATTCGAGCGTTAATTTTTAAAAGGTATATTAACCATATTACACTTCTACAAACTGAATAATATAAGCTGTACTTCTACCACCACCAATTGATTTAAAAATTCCTATTTCATACCGATTTGTAATCAAAATGCCCTATAATTTCGTTACTCTCATTCTCTGGCTTTGATTATCTATCGGCATTATACAAAAACCTTTGTTGGGTGTTTTGAAAATAAAAGAATTTCTTGAAACGATCATCCCCGAAGCAGAGCTTTCGAGGTATTTCGATCG